>JAZRPM010000017.1:0-139161 GCA_045649185.1 Candidatus Ornithomonoglobus sp.
GGATATTCCCAATAATGAAAGTGGCTACGACAGTGCAACACCGATAAGCAGTATTTCAGAACTTACTGTTGATAAATTAGGTTCAGAATACAAGGCAGATACCTACAGCTTAAACGGCGGTGCACCGAGACTTAAGTGGGAGACAGATCCTGCTGTATATAGTGTAACTGCAGCAACTGCAGAAAACGGTAGCGTTACTGTTGATAAGACTGAAGCACTTGCGGGCGCAACTGTAACAGTTACAGTAACTCCTGCTGCAGGTTACATGATAGGTGACGTTAAGTATAACGACACAGAAATTACAGCGGTTGACGGTGTTTATTCATTCACAATGCCGGCAGAGGCTGTTACAGTTACAGCAACATTCGTTGAGGAAACAAAGTACAGCGTTAACATCACAGCAGGTAACGGCGGTACAGTTACAGTAGACCCGACAAGCTATCTTCCGGGTGCAGAGGTTACTCTGACAGTTACTCCGGCAAACGAGGGCTTTACAGCTGTAGTTACAAAGGACGGCGAGACACTTGATGCTCCCTACACATTCACAATGCCGGCTGCTGATGTTGCAATTTCAGCAACGTTTACAGCTCCGTGGGATGGCTTGGGTACAGAGGCAGACCCGTTTATTATTGCAGATGCAAGCGACCTTCAAAAACTCGCTGTGGCAGCAAATGCCGAGGCTCATTTCGCAGGTGTTTACTTTGAGCTTGAAAACGATATAGACTGCGGTGATGTATTTACAGTTCCGATTGCCAATGCAACATCTGACTCGGCTAGAGATGCCAGATATTTCTCAGGAATTTTTGACGGTAAAAACTATGTGATAAAGAACTTCACATCTGATACAGAAAAAAGACGCTATGTTGCTTTGTTTGGACATCTGAAGAATGCGACAGTTAAAAATCTTGGTCTTGAAAATGTAACTGCGGTTATGTCAGGAGATACTCTTGCTGATGTTGCTACGCTTGGTGCATTGGTAGAAGATTCTGTGATTACTAACTGTTATGCAAAAGATTCATCGCTTTCAGTTATAAAGAGCAAGGGTAATCCGCAGAACGCAGGAGGTCTTGTAGCTGAGGCAATGGATACAACATTTACAAACTGCTATACACAGAATATTACAATGAGCGAGACAGGAGATGCTTCTTTCTCAGGCTGTGCAGGCGGTTTTGTGGGTTATCTGAAGGGAACATCTACAGCAACAAACTGTTATTCTGCAAATATCAAATTCAAGAATATCAACACATCAGGTCACGTTGCATTTTTTGCAAGAAAAGGTACAGATGCTCAGATAGCAAACTGTTTCAGAACAGGAACAGGTGCAGATGATGACGAAAGCGCTGTATTAAAGACAGCAACAGAGCTTCATTCATCAGCACTTCTCGGTTCAGCATTTGTTGCTGACTTTGACAAGGTAAACGGCGGTTATCCGATGCTTGCATGGGAAGTAACAGAAGCACCTGCATATAAGATTATTCTTACAGGTGTCGGCAAGGACGAAAGCGGAGTTATAACAAATGTTACATTTGAAACTTACAATGGCTTTGTTTCAGGTAAGGTTTATGTAGCAGTTATGAACGGTGAAAGATTCGTAAAGGCTGTAACAGCTGATATGGCATCAGGCACAGTAGATATCGAGGATATCACACTCGCTGACGGCGAAACAGTAAATGTTTTCGTATGGGACGGCGTAAATCCGCTTATGTTTGCTGAAAAAGGCTTAAACTAAGCTGAAAAGTATAAACTAAAACTTAAAGTATAAACTCAACAAAAAAAGCCTCCCCTGTGTAAGGGGAGCAAACAATCGCACTTCGAAAAGCCTTCCCCTTGAGGGGAAGGTGTTGGCGAAGCCGACGGATGAGGTGCAAATATAAAATTAGTTAGTTAGTGTTTTTATGCGAGTGCACTCGGAGATAGTGCACTTGTACAAAAATATTAACAAAAAGGAGAAACAAAAAATGATAAAAGAAATCATCAACAAAATGACATTTGAGGAAAAAGCTGAGATGCTCACATATTATGACATGCTCGATACCGTAGAGAATCCGGAGCTTGGCATACCGAAAGTTGTAATGGCTGACGGACCTCACGGGGTAAGACCGCTTGGTGGTACACCCGAACATATCAAGGGCGGAAGTACAGCGTTTCCGACAGCATCGGCACTTTCTGCTACATGGAACCGTGACCTTGCATATAAAACGGGTGCAGGTATAGCAAGAGACTGTCTTGCACAGGGTGTTGATGTTATACTTGGCCCCGGCGTAAACATAAAGCGTTCACCGCTTTGCGGAAGAAACTTTGAGTATTTTTCAGAAGATCCCGTGCTTGCAGGTGAATTGGGTGCAGAGTACATAAAGGGTTGCGAGGAGCAGGGTGTTGGTACATGTCTTAAACACTATGCTCTTAATAACCAGGAAACAAAAAGAACCATAATAAGCGTTGAAACAGACGAAAGAACCTTGCGTGAGATTTATCTCAAACCGTTTGAAATCTCGGTAAAAAAAGGTAAGCCGGCAAGTATTATGACAGCATATAACAGAGCATTCGGAACAAAATGTACGCAGAACCAGATGCTCAGTGATGTTTTGCGTAAGGACTGGGATTATGACGGTGCAATAATTTCGGACTGGACAGCTGTAACAGATGCTGTTGCGGCGTTTAAGTCGGGACTTAACCTTCAGATGCCGACAAACAAAAATATATCAGAACAGTTGAAACAGGGTATAGAGGACGGACGTATCACTGAGGCTGAAATTGACAACCGACTTGAAAAGTTCCTTGAGTTTGTTTTTGCACTCAAAAACGCGCCGAAGTGTCAGGATGAATTTGACCGTGACAGACAGCATAATGACGCATATGAGGTTGCGGCAGAGGCTATAACTCTACTGAAAAATGAAAACGATATTCTGCCTATTAAAAAGGACAAGTACAAAAAAATATTCGTACTTGGCGGCTGGGCGGATAAACCGCAGATTATGGGCGGAGGAAGTTCAATAGTATTCACCAAGGACGAAATGATAGATTCACCGCTTGAAGAAATCAAAAAGCTTGCAGGCGATGATTTTGAGGTTATATACGACCCTGCCTATGAAGAGGTAGACCACGCAAACCTCGGCGCAACAACCATCAGCGCAAGAAAGTACCTTGCAGAATGTACTGACGATGATATTGTATTGTGCTTTATCAGTACTATAAATGCTGAAACTGAGGGACTTGACCGCTATTCACTGCATTTTGAGAATTATATTGATGAAATTTTGCGTTTCTATGCCGCTAAATGTAAGAATATGGCTGTTATTATGCAGACAGGTACAGCGTATGTTCCGTACAGATGGGATGCAGATGCAGGTGCAATCGTACAGATGTGGCTTTCAGGTGAGGCAGGCGGAAAGGCTATTGCGGATGTACTTTTCGGTAAAGTTAACCCGAGCGGTAAACTTGCAGAAACGTTCCCGAGAAGATTAAGAACTGATATGGAGCATATCGGACTTGGCGATACGATTGTTTACAGCGAAAAACATAATGTCGGTTACCGTTATTATGATAACCATACAGACGAGATATGGTATCCGTTCGGTCACGGCCTTTCATATACAAAGTTTGAATATGATAACCTTTCGGCGAACGTGAACGGCGATAACCTTGAGGTGTCTTTTGAAATCACAAACACAGGCACAGTTTCGGGTAAGGAAACGGCACAGATTTATACAGGTAAAGAAAAGAGCTTCTACGAACGTCCGAAAAAGGAGCTTAAGGGCTTTACAAAGGTAGAGGTTAAGGCGGGAGAAACTCAAAAAGTTTCTGTAGCAATCCCTCTTTCGGATATTGCCATTTACGATGTTGCAAACAGCAAATGGACGGTTGAGCCGGGTGAGTATAAGATTTATGTCGGTGCATCGTCGCAGGATATAAGACTCACAGGTAGTGTTACAGTTTAAGGAGAGACAGTAATGAATATAAAATTTAATGAGTATATCGGTGCAATAAAACCGATGCACGCAATAAACAATTTCCCGCTTTTGGGAACGAGTGAGGGTATGCATCATTATGTTGGTGAGGCTGGAATTCCGTATTCAAGACTTCACGATACCGGAGGAATGTACGGTGCAAACCGATTTGTGGATATTGAGAATATTTTCAGAAATTGGGATGCGGATGAAAATGACCCCGAATCGTATGATTTTGCGTTTACTGATTGGCTTTTGAACCGCATTGATAATCAGAACTGTAAGATTTTTTACAGACTTGGCACTACAATTGAGAATTCACAGCATATAAAAGCATATCGTATCTATCCGCCGAAGGATAATATGAAATGGGCGAGAATATGCGAGAAAATCATAGCTCACTATAACGAGGGCTGGGCAGATGGATTCCATTTAGGTATAGAGTATTGGGAGATCTGGAATGAGCCTGATAACTATCCGGATATTGAAGATAACTGTATGTGGAAGGGCACATTTGAGGAATATATGGAGCTTTACAAGGTGGCATCAACTTACCTCAAAGAGAAATTTCCAAATATAAAAATCGGTGGATATGCATCCTGCGGTTTTTATTCGCTTTTCCCCGGCAGTTTTGTGGAATCGGCACATTCAACCGACAGACTTGATTATTTTGTGGAGTGTTTTCACAAGTTCATGGAGTTTGTGAAAGAGAACAATCTGCCACTTGACTTTTTCTCGTGGCATTCGTATTCTGATGCTGAAAAGAATGTTGAGTATGAAAAGTACGTTAATGAACAGCTTGCTAAATATGGCTATTCACATACAGAGAGCATCTTAAATGAATGGAATCCGGGTATAGAAAGACGCGGAACTCTTGCAGACAGTGCATATATTTCAGAAATGATGTTAAAGATGCAAGACACAACCTGTGACATGCTGATGTATTATAACGGAGCTGTGGACGGTTCATACAATGGACTGTTTAACCCTATTAAAAAAGAACCATTTAAAGCGTATTATGTGTTAAAGGCGTTTAATGAGTTATATAAGCTCAATAATCAGGTGAGAGTGACAGACATTCCCGCCGGCATAAGCTGTGTTGCAGCAAATGATGGGGATAATCACGCAGTTGTTATCACTAACACGGGCGAGAAACAGAACATAACTATCGGCTCCGACGTCAAAAAAGAGTTTGAAGTTTATCGTTTGAATGAGTCGATGGATCTTGAACTCGCTGGTATAATTGACCTGTCAGACGAAATTGATATAGATGCCTTTGAAACAATTATGCTTGTAGGAAGATAGTATAGAGGTAGCCGAAAAGCTTGTGTTCTGTTATATAAATTATTTAAACTAATCGTTAAGAAAAAGGGAGTAAAAATGTGAGAGTAATCAACGATGTTTGTTATAGTAAAAGTGGTCATCCTCAGCAATATCTTGATATTTACCTTCCCGAACGGGAAAGCTTCAAGGTTGTTATATACATACACGGGGGAGGACTGTTAGAAGGGGACAAGTCTACGAAAAATATAGTAGGCGAATATTTAGCAAAAAAGGGGATTGCGTTTGTTTCTGTGAATTACAGACTATATCCGCAAGCTGTATATCCGGAATTTATCAGGGATGCAGCGGAAGCTGTGGCTTGGGTATATAATAATATTAGCGAATATGGATATTGTGAAGGACTTTATATAGGCGGAAGTAGTGCGGGAGGTTATATTTCCATGATGCTCTGTTTTAATAAAATATATCTGAGTCCCTATGATATTCCTGAAAACATGATTAAAGGGTATATTCACGATGCCGGGCAGCCAACAGCTCACTTCAATGTATTGGAGGAAAGAGGAATTGACTCCCGCAAGGTGATAATCGATGAAACTGCTCCCTTATTTTATGTGGGTGATGCGGATTATTATCCTCCTATGATAGTTATTGTTTCAGATAATGATATGGAAAACAGATATGAACAAACTCAACTGCTTCTTTCTACTCTCAGGCATTTTGGATATGATGAGAAAAAGATCTTTTATAAACTGATGCACGGCGAACATTGTTATTATTCCAAAACAGAAGAGCTTGGAGAGATTATTTATGAGTTTATAAAGGAAGTTGAAAAGTAATATAAGATATGTGCGGCTAACCATATGGATAAGCATTGCGTAAAAAATATGATCTTTTGAAGTTCACGGAAAAACAGAATTAGAGGAATATGTTCCGGTAATGAAATAGAAAAGAGGTAAAAAAATGAAAAAAATAATTTCTCTTATATTGGCTTTAACTGTGTTTTCAACCGTTACGGTTTCGGCACAGTCTGTAATAATAACGGGAAAAACCGATTCAGATGTGCGTGCTGTAACGCTTCTTGTTACAGAAAAGGGGAAAACGATTGACGACATTTCGGGCAGTGACATAATATGGATTGACCAGCAGGAAGTTGGTGAAGACGGTAGCTTTACAATAGATCTCCCGATGTTTTCGGCAGATGAACACGAGCTTTTTACCAATGCATCGCAAACGGAAATAAACGAAAAAAAGATTTATGTTTCCGAGAACGGAAGCGGTGACGGAAGCAATGAAAGCAGTCCGACGACGCTTTCTCTGGCATATGAACAGTTAGATGAAAATCCCAACATCGTAATTGTCGGTAATGTAACATATTCAGATGCACCGTCAGCATATACGCAGAATGTTACAATATCAGGCGCAACGGGAACAGAGGTTCTGACATTGCCTGCAACCGTCAGCATCAATGGTAACTTATCTGTTAATAATCTCGTACTTAAGACTGCAGCAAAGATTTATGCTAACGGATATGAGCTTGAAATCGGCGAGGGTGTAACAAGTGACACGCTTACCGTTTATGGTGGCAGTAAAACTGTCAGATGCACAAAAACTTCGCTTAAAATCTATGGCGGAACTTATGGTTATATTTACGCAGGCGGTCATACAGCCAACGGATATGTTAACGGAAACACCAATCTTGTATTTGGCGGAAATGCAACAGCGGAGTATCTTATCGGCGGCGGCTGTGAGGTTGGAGCAAAGGTAACAAATATCACTATAACGGGTGGTGTGGTAAATGAAGCTGTTTACGGTGGAATAAATAATGTTACTCATAATGGTGATACTCATATCACAATGACCGGCGGTAAAGTTCAGGCGTTGTTTGGTGGTTGTAACTCTGCGAATATGACCGGTAATGCATACATCACCGTAAAGGGCGGTGAGGTAACAAGACGTATCTACGGCGGTTGTTATAATGAAACAGGCGGATTTTTGACGCTGAGCTGGAACAGTGATTATTATGTTAACGGATCTACAAATATTTTCCTCTATCCGGATGCTTCATATACTACCGGCAGTGGACTTTCAGGAACTGATAAGGTGAATATGGGAATTTTTGGCGGAAGCAGAAAGGGATCGTCTAATTCAGCAGAAGTAAACACCATTTTCTTTATGGATGGTTCGTACAGCACATTAAAGAGTGAGCTTGGAGAACAGGGAAGCTCGTACACGAGCTCTTTCAAGAGTTTCCATAACTATCTTGTAAATTCTGCCGTAGGCGGTAGTGTTGAGCCGAACGGTGCAGGAAAAGTTAAGGTTGTAACGAATAACGGTATCACTGCACTTTCAGGCGGTAAGAGATACCTTAACGGTGAAACAATAACACTTGGGGCAGAAACAACAGTTGTATATGACGGCATAAGCTCAGGTACGGCAGAAAAAACTCAGGATGGTGCCAAAGCAGATGCAGGTGTTGTTGCATCGTCTGATGCAGAGCTTATAGTTGCAATATACGATGAATACAACCGTTTTGTTTCCTGTCAGATAATTGATGTCAGTGCAACAGATAATTATACTGTGGATATACCGTGCACACTTGATGCAGGCAAGAGCTACACAGCAAAGTTCTTCTTATGGCAGAACAGCACTTCGGACCTTGTTCCGTTCGCAGATAATTATGTAATAGAATTCAGATAATATGAGTAGAGAATTGATGGGGGACAGTACTAGTGTCCCCCATATTTGTCAAAAAAGATGAAGCAATATATTTTTAAGGAGTAAAAACTATGGATTTTAAAAATGTACCGAAAAAATACAGACCTATTCCGTTCTGGAGTTGGAATGAAAAGCTTGATACAGAGGAAACAAAAGAACAGGTCAGAATAATGGACGAGGTCGGCATTGGCGGATTTTTTATGCATGCTCGTGGTGGACTTCAGACCGAATATATGGGCAAAGAATGGTTTGACAATACATCAGCCGCAGTTGATGAGGCAAAAAAGCGTGGCATGCGTCCATGGGCGTACGACGAGAACGGTTGGCCGAGTGGATTCGGCAACGGCGCCGTAAACGGTCTTGGTGTCAAGTATCAGCAGAAGTATCTGCGTATGTCTGATACCGAGCCCGAAGAGAACGTTATAGGCAAATGCGGTGAGCATTGGTTCTATTATGATGTAAACCCGTTCTATGTTGATGTACTTGACAAAGAGGTCGTAGCCGAGTTTATAAGCTCTTCATACGAGCCGTATTATGAGAAGTATGGTACGGAAATTGAAGGCTTTTTCACTGACGAGCCACAGCTTACGCGTGACGGTATTGTGTGGAGTTTTGCGTTTGAGAATGAATACAAATCACGCTATGGCGAGGAAATCAAAGATATTCTTGAATCGTTGTTTTTGCCGGTGGGCGATTATAAAAATATAAGAGTACGTTTCTGGAAAATGGTGACAGATATGTTCTCAGAAAACCTTATGAAGCAGATTTATGATTGGTGCAATGAGCACGGTCTGAAGCTTACAGGACACTTTGTATGTGAGGATGAACTTCCTTACCAACTCATTTCAAATGGTGCGTGTATGCCACATTACGAGTATTTCCACATCCCCGGAATGGACTGGCTTGGCAGAGAAATACCGGATTGCTATGCACCAATACAGCTTGGTTCTGCCTGTGCACAGCTTGGCAAGGACTATGTGCTTGCGGAAACCTTTGCACTGTGCGGCCATAACGTAAGCTTTGCAGAGCTTAAGGGTATCTTTGAATGGCAGATGGTAAACGGAGTAAACCTTCTGTGTCAGCATCTTGAGGGTTATTCAATCCGAGGTCTGCGTAAGCGTGACTATCCGCCGGCGATGTACTGTCAACAGCCGTGGTGGGCAGAGTATGAAAAGTTTGTTGATGCAATGTCTCGCGAGGGTATGGTGCTTGCAGAGGGAAAAAAGCGAGCAAATGTGCTTCTTCTTCATCCGATGACAACCGCATGGACGTTGTATGATGGTGTTAATGTTGCACCTGTATTTGAGCATGAGAAGAAGTTTATTGCAGATATAAAATCGCTCGAAAAAAAGCATATCGAGTTCCATCTCGGTGATGAAACGCTTATGGAGCGTCACGGAAAAGTCGAAAACGGCAAGCTTATAATTGGCGAACAGGTTTATGATACTGTTATCAACTCATGCTGTGATGTACTTTTGCCGAACACAGAAATATTACTTAATGAGTATGTTGCACAGGGCGGAGTTCTCTATGATAGCGTAAGCTATGTTGAAGCAAACAACATTATAGACAATCCGTCAATCACATATACAAAGCGTATATATGATACATTTAACGTTCACTATTTCGTTAACACATCAGCCAAAAGAAAGAGTGCAAATATAAACGTAGCAGGAAAAGTGCTTGACATTTATTCGGGTGACCTCCTTGACTTTAACGGCAGCCATGAATTTGAGCCGTGGGGAAGTCTCATGGTGATTGAGGATGGTTCGGAAAATACATTGAAGAGCAATGAGCAATGTGTATTTGTCCGTCCTGAGGGCACATTAAAAATAACAAAGTCCCCCATAAACTCAATTACACTTGACCGTTGTGATTACTACTTTGACGGTGAGCTTCAGGAGAAAAATGGATATGTATTAAACATCTGTGAGCGTGCAAATGCGCTCGAAAGACCTGTTAAGATACATCAGGACTATCATATCGTGATAAACCATATCCCCGACAAGCTTGAGCTTGTAACGGAAACTCCCGACAGATTTGAAATAGCCGTAAACGGTACAAAAATTGATAAAACAGTGATGGGATATTTCCGTGATAAGAGCTTTAAGACGATTGATATTTCAAGCTATATAAAACAAGGCGAAAACGTAATTTCGTTTGACTGTGATTTCGTTCAATCAGAAGAAACATATCAGAACCTCAAAAATGCACGCGTTTTTGAGAGCGAAAAGAACAAGCTCTCCTACGAAACGGAAATTGAGGCAATCTATCTGATTGGTGATTTTTCGGTGGGAACACCGGGCGAATGGACAAAGCTTGATAAAAACGCTGTACGCTATTGCGGTGAGTTTACCATTGAAGCTCCGAAATCAGAGATAACCTGCAAGAACATCGAAAAACAGGGCTATCCCTTCTTCTCGGGCGAACTTGAGGTAGAGGGCGAGATATACATTCCCGACGGCGATGCAGTGCTTGAGCTTGATATTAAGGGTATCAATGCTATACGTGTTAAAATCGCTGATACCGAAAAAGTGATGCTCACCGATAACCGCCTTGACCTCACGCAGTTTGGCGTAACAGGACGCGCACCGATAAAGCTTACGCTTATTAACAATCTGCGTAACCTTTTAGGACCACATCATCTAAAATGCGGTGAAACATATTTTGCAAAGCCGCACTCATTCTTCAAAGAGCCATGTGTATGGAACTTTGAACCCGAAAAAGACTGGGATGATGACTACTGCTTTGTACAGATGGGTATTTGAATGGGAAAGAGGTGAAAAATTGATTTCTTCAAAAGCAAGATGGATATGGATATGTGAAAAACCGGAGCCTGAAGAATATGGATGTTTTCTACAACCATTTTTCCTGAACAACAAAGATAAGGTAGTGGTGAAGATTGCTGCAGAGACAGACTATATTATTTATATCAACGGTTCTGTTGCTTCTTTTTCGCAATTTCCCGGATATCCTTTTGAAAAGTATTATGATGAAATAGACATCACTCGGTTTTGTAAACAAGGAGAAAATGAGTTTTCGGTAACAGTTCGTTATGAAGGTGCAACGAATAGTGCTACACATATTGAAGACGGTGCAGGTGTCATTTTCTCTATAGAAGCAAATGGTGAAATTGTTGCATTCAGCAGCAAGGATACAAAGTGTGGTTTTGATGGCAGATATATACAGCATGAGGTACAAAGTATTACACCACAACTTGGATATTCTTCAGGAATGAAAAAAGATAAGCCAATATTTAACAGAAATGCAGTAGAAACAAATCACACATACAATTTAATTAAAACTCCAGTAAGAAAGACTGAGTTTGATGGTATTCAATTCGCAAAACCTCTTGGTAAAAATTTGTTTGATTTAGGAAGAGAAACTGCTGGCTATTTATATGTAAAGGTAAGGTCGAAGTGTGCTGAAGAATTTACTGTTAGCTATGGCGAGCATATTGAAGACGGCTATGTGCGACGTATTATAGGTAACAGAGATTTCTCTCTTAAATTTCACACGGAGAAAGGGGAACACGAATTTACTCAATACTTCATAAGAGTAGCATGTAGATATTTACAGGTAGAAGCTTCTGATGGAATTGAAATTATTGAAATAGGAATATGCCAGTATTTATATCCTTTAACTGAAAAAACTGTTAATATTCCTGATTCGGATAAAAAAATTTATGAAACATGCATTAGGACGCTACGGTTATGTATGAATCATCATTATGAAGACTGTCCTTGGAGAGAACAGGCTCTGTATATTCTTGATAGTCGTAATCAGATGCTTTGTGGATATTATGCTTTTGAAGAATGTGATTTTCAACGTGCAAATATTCTATTCATGTCAAAAGGAATAAGAGATGATGGCTTCTTTGAACTGACATTTCCTGCAACGAATACACCTTCTATTCCGTTTTTTTCAATTATGTATCCTGTTGTGGTAGCAGAATATATTGAGCACACCGGTGATAAAAGCATTCTAAATGATGTAATGGAACAAATCGTTACAATTATGACAAATACAAATGCAAGAATAGACGATAATGGTTTAATTCCTGCGTTTGAAGCTCCATACTGGAATTTCTATGAATGGGCAGATGGTTCGGATGGTTTTGATGAAAAATATTTTGCAACAGATAGTGAAGGAAAATATCATCTTATATTAAATTGTGCTTTTGTTTATGCCGGCAGGAGCTATCAAAAGCTATGCAATCTTTCAAACATAAAATGTGATATAGATTTTGAGACTATAACAAAATCTATAAATGAAAAGTTCTTTGATTGTGAAACTGGTCTTTTTGCTAATACACTGCGCAAAGATAAATATTCACAACTCGGAAATTCACTTGCAGTTTTGATAGGATTAGGTGATAAGCGGACATTAGATGCCATAAAAGACAGTAGTATACTTGTTCCTGCTACTCTTTCGATGAGTTCTTTTATATATGATGCGTTACTCAATGCTGATTATAAAGATGGCAAAAATTATATTCTTGCAGATATACGAAAAAAATATAATTATATGCTTAATTGTGGAGCATCATCATTCTGGGAAACAATTCTTGGACATAATGATTTTGATGGCGCAGGTAGTTTGTGCCATGGATGGAGTGCAATACCGGTATATTATTATAATAAAATACTATATAATCATGTTAAGAATGTACAACACCCGAAAACGGATAAAAAACTTAGGAATAAGTAAAAATAAATTCAACGTGTGATCATCCGCTTGTTGAGTGTGTACATTTTTATATTAACATGGTGATGACAATAGGAAAAAATAATTAAAAGAATGTCTAAGATGTGATAAAGTTAAAAAAGATAATATTGAGGATAAAACTATGATATACAAAAATATAAACGAATTAATACCACATCCAAAGAATGAATACTATTTTGATGATTCAGATGATGGTTCATTTGAAATTCTAGTTGAAAGCTTAAGTAAATCTGAAGAGAAAAAAGCAAATAATGATGTACTTATAACTGAGGATAACGTCATCATATGTGGACATCAACGTGTGCGTGCTGCCAAGAGACTAGGTTGGAAAAAAATCAATTGTAAAGTTGTAAAAGGGTTAACTGATGAAGAAATTGAAATAAAACTGATAATGGACAACCTCAGCCAAAGAGGCGCGAAAGGTCTGAATGAGCTAAAACTAGGACGATGTATAGACAAATTATGCGAGTATTTCGGATTTGAAAGGGGTAACAATCAGCATAACTCTGCCGAAAGGATCGGAAATAATTTCCGATCCTCATTAGGAAAATTCACAACAAAAAAAGAACTTTTGAACTCGTTTAAGCTTGGAGAACGAACAGCAAACAACTATCAAAGTCTTGCAAAGAATAGTGTAGAGGAGTTAGAGAGTGCAGTATTAAGCGGTAAGATTAACGCTACTAATGCAACAAAAATTTCCAGATTACCGGAAGAGCAACAAAAAGAAGTAGTTGAAGCGATAAATGCTCTGGATAAAACAACAGGTAAAAAGATAGATGAAGTCATAGAATCAATAAAAAATAAACGGCTTTTGGTTGAACCGCTTAAAGTTGTTGTAAAACAAGCTGAAGAGGAAAAAATTCAGGATGAAAAACAAAATGAGGACACAGTTATTGTTGACGATATTAAATCGTATTTTAAGTATGGTGATGGCAGTGATTATGAAAAAGAAAAAGTGGAAATGTTAGAAGAATACATAAGTAATCCACGCAATTCTTTATATTTTCTTGAAATGTTTGATTTCGATTATATCTGTGGTCAGTTAAAAAAATATGCAGACAAATTTCAAAGTGGTACTTTACCTTTATCAGAAGTTCAACAGTTCAGGGATGATATTGAAGGATATGTTGATGACATGCGTTGGAACTTAAATGATTTTGAAAATATATTAGAAGGTGTAATGACTTTAGAGGAGATCGTTGAAAGAATAATTGATTATGCAGATGATGACGTTGTGACAGGTTGTGATGATGATGGCTTTTTGTATAACGAGGCAGGTAAAAAGATAGGACAAATCAGTAACTATAAAAATAATAAACTTATCTATGACTATGTTAAAGAAGATGCAGATGATGAAGGTGTTTTTTATGCGTATGATAAAAACGATGAAAAAATAGGTAACGTTATCTGGTTTAAAATGGAAAAATGTTGATGATAGAATCTGAAAGCCCGTTTCTCAATTAAGAGACGGTCTTTTGTGTGGAGAAAAATGTATTTCTTGCAATGTTAGGGAATATTGTAGTTTAACTACATAAAAATGAAAAAACTGTTTGAATTTTAAAATTGAATACAAATTTTAACACTTACTTTCACCGGTAAGTGTTATTTTTTTGCTTGATTTATTCCCAAAAATGATTTTCTTTCATTAAAAAACGCTCCTTAACTTCAAAATTTAAAAAAATGCAAAAAGAAACAGAGAATAATCTATTGTAATTAAAACTTGAATCATTCAATTTTTAGTTACAAAATTTAAAATTTTAACATAGGAGGTTTTTTCATATGAAAAATATTGAAAAACTACGTGCATTTGTGCACACATTACAAATGAAATCACCTGAAGGATTAAGCGAGGAGGTGATGAAGGATAAGCATTATTTAAAAAAAGGCAAGATTAGCTGTACTCAAAGAGGTTTTCTATATCCGATAAACCCAAATGAGTATATAGGGTATCTTTATATGCATAGTGATTTGAAAATGATCATGAAATCAATACAAGAGGAGTTAGAGATCAATGAGTGGGAATATGACCGAATAGACGTGGCGGTTGATTCGGAAAAAAGGTACGAAGATGTATTTAAAATCAACAAGTATCTGATAAGCCTACTAGATCTGCATTTAAAATCAGATAGCTTTACTGATACAAGAGGCGGAATAAAACTGGAAAAAAGGTCACTGAAAGTTTGGAAAACAAAGATTGACGTTGAAATATACGATAAGAATCTGGAAAGTGAAGGAAAGCATCCTTATACACGTTGTGAGTTCAGATTTAAAAGACTTAATGAGAAGCGAAAAGAGAATATATTTAATGAGTTGTATGAGATGTTAGATGGTTCAAAAAAGAATATAGACAAGCTTAACAGTATAAAAGCAGAAAGCCTATATCAAATATGGTGTAGAGAAAAAGAAAGCGGCGTAGTGAAAAACATAAATGAATTTTGCAGAAAATACCACAATGAGATATTTACAGTGGAAATATCCAAAAACCTGTTCTATAAAATAACAAGAAAAAAAGCGGAATATAAGGATTGGATTGCAAATTTACGCCGCTCGTATAAGATGAAGTTTATATCAAAAAGAAACTTCGATCAGTACATAGAAGAAATCAAGGCGGCAGTAAAAGTATATGAAACAAATTAAAAAATGGGTTTTCAAAACATATCAGAAATAACACCTTTTGAAAGATGAAAATAAGGGTAAAACACGAGAAAAACCGCATAGCTACGCTTTTTTAGAACATTTCAAAAAAGGTAAGGATAACCAATATGAAGAAGGAGAAATAGGGGGATTATATATACATATATAAAAACACATAGAGAGAATAAACAAGAGTATAAAGAGAGTGTACACAGAGTTTACGTATAAGAGTATATACAAGTGGTATTATGATAATTAGGATATCATATAGAGAGTACTACTATATAGAAAGAATTGAAAAGGAATAAGTAATATAGAGAATAACTTCGCTAGCTTTTCTTGACCAATCCAAAGACTCTCACTTTCAAAACATCTTCGTTTTCAAATCTACGAGGCGGATACATAGGATTGACAGACACAAGCTCAATCCAATCATCACCATATGTAACCTTTTTAATAACAGCCGAATCACCATCAATAAGTACAATACCGTAATCACCGGAATCCACACTGGATTGAACTTTAACAAGAACTTTGTCTCCATCTTGAAACTCAGGATACATAGAATCGCCATCAACGATTAAAATGACATACTGTTCATTGGGATTTACCCACGAAGCAGGAACGTCCTCGTACCCGATTATATCATTGTCTGTGTATGTACCTGTACCGGCAGCGACTGAGCCGAGGATAGGGAGTGTTGTAGTTGGCAAGAAGTGTGCAGTAAGAAGCGACGGTTTTAAAACAAAAATAGAAATAAAGAAAACAAGGAGAAATAAATATGGAAGATACATTAATGACAAGACAGGAAGTAGCAGATTTTCTTAAAGTGAGTCTTAGAACGGCGGACTCTTTTATACACGATAAAGGTTTTGACGGTCTTTTATATATAGGACGAGCAGTAAGAATTTCAAAGAATAAATTACTGAAATACATAGAAAACAATTTAGAATACAGGATATAATAAGCAGATTCTATTGACTACCTTATGTCCGATATGATATTATATATAAGTAGTTATAGAGTTGGTTTATTATTTGCTAAGTGATTAAGGAGGTTTAAAATGGCAAAAAGAACCAACGGAGAAGGAACGATAAGAAAAAGAAACGATGGCAGATGGGAGGCGAGATATTTCGATCCGGCTGATGGTAAACAACATAGCATATATGGAAAGAGCCAAAAGTCGGTAAGAGAAAGACTCAGACTGATATTGTGTAGAGTGGACGAACATAGAGATATAGACTGTGTAGATATATCAGTGTCAGAATGGATTGATATATGGATGAAAAACTATACAAGCAATATCAAAGCGTCAACTTTAGCAACTTATAAAGGCACTATTGAAACGCATTTACGACCCAATATAGGGGATAAAAAGTTAAGAAATTTGACCGCCAATGATGTGCAAATTATTTACACAAAGATGCAAGAACAGGGTTTAAGCCCAAAAACAATTAAAAACACACATGGAATAGTTCATAAAATGTTAGGACAGGCAATCAAATTACATTACCTGAAATATAATGTGAGCGAAGCTTGTGTTATCCCGAGAGTGGAGAGAAAAGAAATTAGCCCGATGAATGAAGCCGACATTGCAAATTTTCTTGCTGCAATAAAGGGAGATAAATATGAAAGCGTCTATTTTATAACATTGTTTACCGGGATGAGGCAAAGTGAAGTTCTTGGACTTACATGGGATTGTATCGATTTTAAAAACAATACCATATATTTAAATAAGCAGCTCGTAAGAGACAGAAATCAATACACAGAGTTTTACTTTAGCTCATTGAAAAATGGAAAATCCAGAAAAATATACATATCAGAAAGCGTGTCAGAGGCTTTAAAACAAAGGAAAGTCCTTCAAGAAAAGGAAAAGAAAATGGCCGGTAAAAACTGGATTGGAGACAATACGGAATGGTCAAATCTTGTCTTCACAAATGATGTTGGATGGCACTTGAACCATCATAGCGTATATAAACACTATAAGAGGATTGTTAAGGAGATTGGAATAGGAGAAAAGCGATTCCATGATTTAAGGCATTCGTTTGCGGTAATATCCCTTCAAAATGGAGACGACATAAAAACGATACAGGAAACTCTGGGACACCACACATCGGGTTTTACGTTACAGGTGTATGCACATTCGACAAACTTTATGAAGAAAGAAAGCGCGAATAGAATGGATGAATATATTCGAAGCTTAAATTAAAACCGGTTAGGGTCAGGTTAGGGTCAAAATGAAAAAAAGGTTTTTAAAATGGCTTATCTATGCCGTTTTAAAAACCTTATTTGGTCGGGATGACAGGATTTGAACCTGCGGCCCCTACGTCCCGAACGTAGTGCTCTACCAAACTGAGCCACATCCCGTTATCTGGCGGAGGAGGTGGGATTCGAACCCACGAGCCCTTTCGGACTACCGCATTTCGAGTGCGGCCCGTTATGACCACTTCGATACTCCTCCATATGCTATCGTCCTACTATACCGCTTTAACGAACAATAGACATTTTACCATACAATGTATCATTTGTCAAGCTTTTTTTTGAAAAATATTTAAAATATCTGTTATGTCGTGTTAACTGATTTTTTTGCGCAAAAGCTTGAAATTTTGCAAAAAAAATGATATAATAAACTATAAGTATAATTTTTTTTAGAAAACAATTTGTGGTGGATTTATGGTTCGTAAAATATGGAAATTCAGGAGCGAGGGGATAACTGCTCAGGCGGTTTCGGCGGCGGCTGAGAAAAACGGCATACCGCAGCTTCTGGCAAGCATTCTTCTTAACAGAGGACTTGCCCCGTCAGAGTTTAAAACATTCCTGTCAAAGTCAAAACAGGGCATTTTAAACCCTATGACGATGCTTGATATGGACAAGGCTGTAGAAAGAATAAAAACGGCACTTGAAGCGAAAGAAAAAATAGTAATTTACGGTGACTATGATGTTGACGGAATAACATCAACTGCTCTGCTTTTCGGATTCCTTAAAAGTATGGGTGCAGATATTGAGTATTACATACCTGACCGTAAAGATGAGGGCTATGGCATAAATATAATGGCGGTAAACAAACTCATAAAAGAGGGCGTAAAACTTCTCATAACTGTTGACTGCGGAATAACTGCAATAGGCGAGATTGAATTTGCAAAGTTGCAGGGTATGGACGTTGTTGTAACAGACCATCACACCTGCAAGGAACGTATCCCGACGGCGGCTGTGGCTGTACTTAATCCTAAACGTGAGGATGACGAATATGAATTCGATGCACTTGCAGGAGTAGGTGTTGCGTTCAAGCTTGTGCTTGCGCTTGCAATGAATATGGGGCTTAACACAAGCGAAGTTTTTGACAAGTACGTTGAACTTGCCGCAATAGGCACTATTGCAGACGTTGTACCGCTTACAAGCGAGAACCGTGTCATCGTTGAAAAAGGACTTGCACTTTTGCAGAACCCGTCAAGGTGCGGAATAAAGGCATTGCTTGAAGTGTCGGGAGTTGCAGATAAAAAAGTAACAACGGCAACGGTCGCATTTGCGTTGGCGCCGAGAATAAACGCCGCAGGAAGATTAAGCACTGCGACTACTGCAGTAGAGCTTCTGTTGACAGAAAGCGAAGAAAAAGCCGAAGAGATAGCACGTGAGCTTGACACATCAAATAAAGAGCGTCAGCAAACAGAGCTTGAAATACATCAGGAAGCAATCGCAATAATTGAATCGGACAAGGACTTTGAAAAGAAGAACGTAATCGTTCTTGCTAAAGAGGGTTGGCACAACGGCGTTATCGGAATAGTTGCATCAAGACTTGTGGAACATTTTCACCGTCCGTGCATACTTATTTCGCTTGATAACGGAAAAGGAAAGGGCAGCGGCAGAAGTGTAGGCAACTTCAACCTGTTTAATGCACTGTCTGCGTGCGAGCCGTTTCTGACCAATTTCGGAGGTCACGCAGTTGCCGCAGGACTTGGCATAAACGAGGACAAGCTTGCAGAATTTGATGAGGCGATAAATAAATACGCAAAAGAAAATCTTACGGCAGAGGACCTTGTTCCGGTCGTAAAGATTGACTGTGTGTTGGGCGGTGCAAGTATGAACATCGCAACGGCAAAGCTTCTTTCTACACTTGAACCGTACGGAATGGGCAACGAAACACCCGTATTTGCTATAAAAGATGTTCGTGTCGTATCGGTTTCAGCTGTCGGCATAGAGAAAAAGCATCTAAAAATGCAGGTGGAAAAAGACGGAGTAAGAATCAATGCAATCGGCTTTGGTATGGGTGAGTTTGTAGATATGCTTAAATATGGCGACGAAATACATCTTGCGGCTAAGCTTGATATAAATAACTTTCAGGGTAATGAAACAGCACAGCTTGTGCTTTCTGATATTAAAATGAAAGACAGCCAAAACATCTGATAAAAGGAGGGATTTACTTGGAAAACACAGAAAAAAACATAATACTGGCACCTGAAAAAATCCCGCAGATGGAGAAGAAGGATACTGATGCTTTAATAGCAGAAGCGATAGAGATGCTAAGAGAATCAAATCCCGATGCAAATACTGATAAGGTTCAGAAGGCATATGATTTTTCGAAATCAATGCATACGGGACAACTGCGTAAAAGCGGTGACCCGTACATTGTGCATCCGGTAGAGGTTGCATATATAGCGGCACAGCTTGCACTTGATGCACACACCGTAACAGCGTGTCTTTTGCATGATGTGGTTGAAGATACCGACTGCAGTTTTCATGATATTGAGGAAATGTTCGGAAAAACTGTTGCCGAGCTCGTTGACGGCGTTACAAAGCTGAAACAAATCCAGTATTCAACAAGAGAAGAACAGCAGGTAGAGAACCTGCGTAAGATGTTCTTTGCAATGTCAAAGGATATACGTGTAATTATGATAAAGCTTATAGACAGGCTTCATAATATGCGTACACTCAGCTTTATGTCATCAGAACAACAGCTCAGAATATCAAAAGAAACTCTTGATGTTTATGCACCTTTGGCACACCGTCTTGGTATGTCAAAGATAAAAATTGAGCTTGAAGATCTGGCACTTAAATATCTTGATCCCGTTGCGTACGAGGAAATACGTGAAAATATTAACCTTAAAAAGAGTGCACGTGACAGATACATTGACGATATTATGGACATTTTCCGTAATAAACTTAAGGAAATGAACATAAACGGCAAGGTAATGGGCAGAGCAAAGCATTTCTACAGCATATGGCGTAAGATGTTCACACAGGGTAAAACAATGGACAGTCTGTACGACTTGTTCGCGGTACGAGTAATCGTTGACTCAATCCAGGACTGCTATGCAGTGCTAGGACTTGTTCATGAGATGTATACACCTGTACCTATGCGTTTTAAGGACTATATCGCAATGCCGAAACCCAATATGTATCAGTCATTGCATACAACTGTAATCGGTCCTGACGGAACACCGTTTGAGATACAGATACGAACATGGGAAATGCACCGTGTAGCCGAGAACGGTATCGCAGCGCATTGGAAATACAAAGAGGGCAAGAGCGGGAAGAACGAGCTTGATTCAAAGCTTGAATGGGTACGCACACTGCTCGATACGCAGGAAAACATAATAGACACAGACGAGTTCTTTAACACACTTAAGTTTGACTTGTTCGCAGATGAAGTGTTTGTGTTTACGCCTAACGGCAGAGTTGTATCACTTCCTGCGAGAAGTACGGTAATCGACTTTGCATTTGCAATCCATTCCGAGGTCGGATATAAGATGAGCGGTGCAAAGGTCAACGGTAAGATTGTAACGAATAACTACGTTCTTGAAACAGGCGAGATTGTTGAAATATTAACAGCAAACCCGCACGGCCCGAGCCGTGACTGGCTTAAAATCTGCCGTACTGCACGTGCAAGGAACAAGATAAACCAGTGGTTTAAGCGTGAACGTCGTGACGAGAACATTGAAGAGGGTAAAGAGCTTATTGAGCGTGAGCTTCGCCGATTCGGCAACACTCATGCACAGTTATTCAAACCCGAATGGGTTTCTGTTATAACAAAGCGTTACGGATTCAATAACCTTGATGATTTATACGCAGGTGTCGGCTATGGTGGCGTAACAGCAACAAAGGTTGTTTTGCGTCTGCGTGAGGAATGGCTTAAGGAAGTACGTGAAAAACAAAAAGCCGAGGGTATTCAGGAAGCCATCGAAAAAGCTACTGAAAACGCGCCTAAAGAAAAAGCGGTACGTTCTTCAAACGGCATAATCGTAAAAGGCATCGACAACTGCCTTGTAAGACTTGCACATTGTTGTAACCCTGTTGCAGGTGATGAAATCATAGGCTTTATAACAAAGGGCAGAGGCGTCAGTGTTCACCGTGCAGACTGTGTTAATATTAAACCCGTAAATCTTACGGACGAGGATCGTGCAAGGCTTATAGAAGTCAAGTGGGATAAAGGTAATTCCAATTCATATATTGCAAATATCCGTATCACGGGTAAAGACCGTGACGGTATGCTTCTTGATGTGACAAATGTGCTTGTCAATCTCAAAATACCGTTCAAATCCGCTAATGCATATGCAAAGAACGGTGAAGCAATTATTCAGGTAGGTGTTGAAATAAAAGATACCTCCGATTTGGCACTCCTCACTAAAAAGTTCAGACAGATTGAGGGAGTAGAAAGCGTTACCAGAAGTAACGCATAAAGAAAGGCAGAACCATGGAAAAGACAGAGGTTAAATTAACAACCGAGTTCATAAAACTTGACCAGCTCATAAAGTATGCAGGTATTGCATATTCGGGAGCGGAGGCAAAGGATATGGTAATAAACGGATATGCGTCGGTTAACGGCGAGGTATGCACAATGCGCGGTAAGAAAATCCGCCCGGGCGATGTGGTAACTCTCGACTTTGAGGACGATTCGTTTGAAATTTCGGTGGAATAATGTATATAAAGAAACTAAAACTTACAAATTTCCGTAACTATGAAAAAGCGGAGCTTGAATTCTCACCGCTTACAAACATAATCTACGGAAACAACGCACAGGGCAAAACCAATATTCTTGAATCGGTTTATCTCTTTGCACAGGGCAAAAGCCACCGTGCAAAAACGGATAAAGAGCTTGTGCGGTTCGGCGCTGATTTTGCAGGGCTTGAGATTGAGTTTTGTGACAGCCGTCGTGAGCATAACGGTAAGATGCAGATACTCAAAAACGGACGCAAGGCAGTAAGAATTAACCACGTTACAATTTCAAAGCTGAGTCAGCTTATGAACTATCTCAATGTGGTTATGTTCTCGCCCGAAGACCTTAATATGGTAAAGGGCTCGCCTAATATCAGACGAAGATTTACCGATAGTGCAATAAGCCAGCTTTATCCGGCATATCTCTCGGCACTTATGGAATATAACAAGGTGCTTGACCAGAAAAACAGTCTTTTGCGCACAAACAGACGCAGTATAAACGATGTTAAAAAGACACTGTGGATATGGAACGAACAGCTTGCAGAATTGGCAGTAAAAATAATGAACGCAAGAATGGATTTTTCAGAAAAAATCGCAGACTCGGCAAAGTCAATTCAGCATGATATTTCGGGCGAGCTGCTTGACGTGAGATATGTTCCGAACATAAGAGTAGGAGAGCTTACAAAAGAGGCGGTATATGACTACTTAAACGATCGTGCAGACCGTGAGATTGATGCGGTATCGTCACTGTATGGCATACAGCGTGACGACCTTGAAATCCAGGTCGAGGAGAGAGATGCCAAGCTTTATGCATCACAGGGACAACAGCGTACAGCGGCACTCAGTATGAAAATAGCACAGTCGGAGTATATAAACGACATAAAAGGCGAGTATCCGATATTGTTGTTGGACGATATTATGAGCGAGCTTGACATATCACGCCGTATGTACTTATCCGAACGCATACGTGATAAGCAGGTACTTATAACATCAACCGATACCGATCTTGCAGGCAAGGACACAAAGACACGTCAGTTCAGGATAGAGAAAGGAACGGTAACAGATGTTTCTTAGAATAAGTAACGATTTTGTCGTTCCCAAAAGCGACATAATCGGAATTTTTGATATGGACAATACCACCGTATCTCGTCAGGGCAGGGATTTCCTGCCACAGGCGGAAAAGATAGGTGCATTGATATATTCAGCAGACGATTTGCCAAAATCATATGTGGTAACAGAGCATGACGGGAAAATGCAGGTGTATTTATCATCATTTTCGTCAAAGCTTCTGATAAGCAGAGCGAAATCGTCAGAATTATTAACGTAATAATTTTAAGGAGATATAAATATGAACGAGAACAATGTTGTAGAGACTAAATATGACGAAAACCAAATACAGGTTTTGGAAGGTCTTGAAGCGGTAAGAAAACGACCGGGCATGTATATCGGTTCGGTTTCAATTTCGGGTTTGCATCACTTGGTGTACGAGATTGTTGATAACTCAATCGACGAGGCACTTGCAGGTTACTGCGACTGCATCAATGTCACGCTTAACCCCGATAACACCGTAACGGTAGAGGATAACGGCCGTGGTATTCCGGTAGGTATTCACCCCACAGAGGGAATCCCTACTGTTCAGGTTGTACTTACAATCCTCCATGCCGGCGGTAAATTCGGCGGCGGCGGATACAAGGTGTCGGGCGGTTTGCACGGCGTTGGTTCGTCTGTTGTTAACGCACTTTCAGAGAGACTTGAAGTTGAAGTATCAGACGGTGAGCACGTGCATTACCAGAGCTATGAGCGTGGTAAGCCGACTTGTGATTTAAAAATCATAGGCGACACAACGGCGACAGGAACGAAAATCACATTCCTGCCTGATGCAGAGATTTTTGAAACACTTGATTTTGATTACGAGGTATTGCTCAAGAGATTAAGAGAGCAGGCGTTTCTTAATAAGGGTGTAAGAATTATCTTTACTGATAACAGAACTGAAGATGCAAGAAGTGAAGAACTGTATGCTGAGGGCGGTATCAAGGAATTTATAAATTATCTCAATACCAATAAGGACCCCATACATGACGAAATCGTTTATTTTGAGGCGAAAAAGGGCGACGATATGGAGGTTGAGGTTGCAATGCAGTACACCACTGCATATTCAGAGACTATCCTTAGTTTCGCCAACAACATTCATACAGTTGACGGCGGTATGCACGAAACAGGTTTTAAATCAGGTCTTACACGAGTTCTTAACGACTATGCGAGAAAGTACAAGCTCTTAAAGGAGAAAGACGAAAACCTTTCGGGTGAGGATACACGTGAAGGTCTTACGGTTGTTATAAGCGTTAAGGTTTCAGAGGCACAGTTTGAGGGACAGACAAAGACAAAGCTTGGAAACAGTGGTGCAAGAACACTTGTTGAGGGTGCATTAAACGACAAGCTTGAAGCGTTCCTTGAAGAGAACCCGAAGATTGCAAGAACAATTATCGAAAAGACAATCAGTGCATCAAGAGCACGTGAGGCAGCTCGTCGTGCAAGAGAGGCATCAAGAAAGAATGCGGCAGTAAGTAATGCGTCACTTCTCGGTAAGCTTGCACGTTGTACAGACGAGGGTGCTGATTATGCAGAGCTCTTTATCGTCGAGGGAGATAGTGCGGGCGGTAGCGCAAAGCAGGGCAGACACAGACGTTATCAGGCTGTTCTTCCGCTTTGGGGTAAGATGCTCAACGTTGAAAAGTCAAGAATAGATAAAGTATATTCAAACGAGAAACTTTTGCCGATAATTCAGGCGCTTGGCGCAGGAATAGGTGAGGATTTCAATATCGAAAATCTTAAATACGGCAAAATCATCATAATGGCCGATGCCGACGTCGACGGTGCACATATCAGAACTTTGCTTCTGACATTCTTCTTCAGATATATGCGTCAGCTGATTGAGGGCGGACACGTATATATCGCACAGCCACCGCTTTATAAAGTGTATAAGGGCAAAAACAAGGATGTTGTAGAGCGATTTGTGTTTGACGAGGCGGCGCGTGATGCGGCAATCGAAGAGCTTGGCAAGGGTGCTAAAGTACAGAGATACAAAGGTCTTGGTGAGATGGACCCGGCAGAGCTTAAGGAAACAACAATGGACCCCGAAAAGCGTACACTTTTGCGTGTTGACATAGAAGACGCAATCGAGGCTGACAGAATATTCACAATACTGATGGGAGAAAAAGTTGAACCCAGACGTGAGTTCATCGAAACAAACGCAAAATACGTTTCAAACCTTGATATTTAATCGGAGGTAATTATATATGAAGAAACTGATATCAATAATTACTGCATTAGTGTCGGCATTATGTATGCTGACACCTGTATCAGCGTATAAAATAGGTGATTATATAGGCACTGTATATCATACGGATATTGTAGCATATATAAATAACTATGCCATTCCGTCATATGCGGCAAGCGGCACATCGGTTGTTGTTGCGGAGGATTTGAGAAACTTCGGTTTTGATGTTATATGGGATAACGATACAAGAACTCTTTCTATATCCCGTAACGACGAGAAAACTCCGGCAGGAATGGATTTTGTTAAAGACGGTACGCCGTCAATGCCGTTTACAAGCATACTCTATACTGATATAGTTGTCTATGCAAACGGCGAGAAAGTTCCGTCGTATGCAATAAACGGCTACACAATGATACCTATGGAAAGTCTTACCATGCTTGGTGAGTATGAATGGGTGCCCGAAGAAAGAGCTTTAAAAATGTGGGTGGACGGACTTGACGTGAGAAGTGAAAAGCAGCCGATAATAACGAGTCTTCAGTACAACCGCTCAATAAAGCCGGGCACACCAAATCTTATATCGGGATTAAGTGCACAGGAGAGATATGAACTGAACGTATTTTTGAGCAATTTTGTTGAAATAGGCTTTACTAAGTATGATGTGGAATCTCCGGATAATGAATTTCTGATTTATTTTGGGTGTATGCATCATGCGCATAACCACACAGCAAATGCGATTTCAATCAGTGATAGTGAAGCATCAAAGTATATAGCACTTGATGATGAGTATATCAACTCATGCTATAAGGTAAGTAAGGATGCAGTTCAGGAGTCTGTAGGACGTTATTTTGGTAAAAAGAGCGCTGATGCTCTTAATCACACTTCTGTAAATATGCCAAACGATGCATACAGAGGCAGAGGTGAATATGCGTTCAATAACGGATACTACTATTTCGACTATGGCGAGGAAGGTGCAATAGACCTTTCCGGTGCTGTTGCAGATTCAATGTATCTCAATAATGATGGTTCATATACTGTAACATTCAAAGGTTATGGATATGGTGATTTGAGACTTGTTCCCGAAATTTACTACTACACTGCCG
Source organism: Candidatus Ornithomonoglobus sp. (assembly GCA_045649185.1). Taxonomy (GTDB): domain Bacteria; phylum Bacillota; class Clostridia; order UBA1381; family UBA1381; genus Ornithomonoglobus. Next base: position 26,616 of record JAZRPM010000017.1, read on the forward strand.
AGCAGGCAGCCTCAAGCAACAGAGGTCGTCTTTTTATGCAGGGTAAGGCGATAATAACATCGTTTGAATATAACGGAAGAAACACATATCAGCTTGTGCGATATGAACCAACAGGAATATGGTATTGATTTAATCAGTATAACTTCATCCCTTGCTTTATATACTAAAGCAAGGGGTGATTTTATGTTAAAGCATACGATACTGTTTGGTATAGGCGGTATTTTATATCTGATAATAGAACTTTTATGGCGTGGGAGTTCGCACTGGAGTATGTTTATTCTCGGCGGTGCGTGCTTTTTGGTTGTTGGTATCATAAACGAGAAGAATCGGGGCAGGATACCGTTGCTTTTGCAAATGCTTATTTCTGCTATCATAATAACAGTGCTTGAATTTGCGACGGGGTACATTGTAAACATAAAAATGGGACTTGGTGTGTGGGATTATTCGGACATACCGTATAACATTATGGGTCAGGTGTGTCTGCTCTATACCGTGCTGTGGTTTTTTCTTTCGTATGTATGTATTGTTACCGACGATAAACTGCGAGAGGTATTATTTGGTGAGGAGAAACAAAAATATCGTATTATATAAGTAGAAAATCTAAAAAAATGCTATTGAATAATGCCGAAATTTGTGATAGAATAAAATGAATACTAATTTGTGAAAAGGAAAGTGGATAAAAATGCCATATAAAATAGCTGAAAAAAGGATGTTAAATCCTACTGTATTTTTAATGGAAATCGAGGCTCCGCTTGTTGCTAAAAAGGCAGAGCCGGGACAATTTATAATATTGAGAATCGACGAAAACGGCGAGCGTGTACCGTTCACTGTTGCTGATTTTGACAGAGAAAAGGGAACTGTAACAATAATCGTTCAGATAGTGGGCAAGACAACACGTGACCTTTCGATGCTTGAGTCGGGCGATTATCTTCTGGATTTTGCTGGCCCGCTCGGCCAACCCACACCGCTTGACGGCAAGAAAAAAGTAGCGGTAATCGGCGGTGGTCTTGGCACTGCCATTGCATATCCGCAGGCGAAAAAGCTACATAATCTTGGCGCGGATGTAACGGTAATTGCAGGTTTTCGAAATAAAGACCTTGTAATTTTAGAAGACGAGCTGAAAGTGATTGCAGATAAGCTTATAATTACAACAGACGACGGTTCAAACGGAACACAGGGTTTTGTTACGGATATGCTTGAAAAAGAAATACTTGCAGGCGAGAAATTTGACGAGGTAATAGCGATAGGTCCGCTTGTGATGATGAAATTTGTGTGCAAGCTGACAGAGAAATATGATATTCCTACAACTGTAAGTATGAACCCCGTTATGATAGACGGAACGGGAATGTGCGGCGGATGCCGTGTCATTGTCGGCGGTGAAACTAAATTTGCGTGTGTTGACGGTCCTGACTTTGATGGTCATAAGATTGATTGGGACAGTGCAATGAAACGTGGCAGAATGTATGCTGAATTTGAAAAGCGTTCGTGTGATGAAGGTCATTGCAGAATAGGAAGAACGCATAAGTACGAGGATTAAGGAGTCGGAATAATGCCAAATATGAGACTTGACAAAAATCCGATGCCGGAGCAGGCACCGGATATAAGAAATAAAAACTTCCTTGAAGTAACGACAGGCTATACACCCGAAATGGCGATAGACGAGGCGCAGAGATGCCTTAACTGTAAACATAAGCCGTGTATGGATGGTTGTCCTGTGTCGGTTAAAATACCGGAGTTCATTTCGTGTATGAAAGACGGTGACTTTGAGGGCGCATATCAGAAAATAAAAGAAACAAACGCATTGCCGGCAGTGTGTGGCAGAGTATGTCCGCAGGAAAGACAGTGCGAGTCAAAATGTGTACGTGGTATCAAGGGTGAGCCGGTAGGTATCGGAAGACTTGAACGTTTTGCTGCAGACTACCATATGGCAAACGTTACCGATACACTCGAAATACCTGAATGGAACGGCAAAAAGGTAGCGGTTGTCGGCTCGGGTCCGTCAGGACTTACAGTGGCCGGAGACCTTGCAAAAATGGGATATAAAGTAACAGTGTACGAAGCATTCCATACCGCAGGTGGCGTTCTGATGTACGGAATACCGGAGTTCAGACTTCCCAAACAAATAGTTCAGAAAGAAATTTCGGGACTTAAGGCTATGGGCGTGGATATAGAAACCAATGCAATCATAGGCAGAACGCTCACGGTTGACGAGTTGCTTAATGATATGGGCTATGATGCTGTTTATATCGGCTCTGGCGCAGGCTTGCCGAGATTTATGGGCATTGACGGCGAGAACCTTAACGGTGTATATTCTGCAAACGAATTCTTAACACGAATAAATCTTATGAAGGGATATAAGTTCCCCGAATATGATACACCCGTATATGTTGGTAAAAATGTTGCGGTGCTTGGCGGCGGTAACGTTGCTATGGATGCGGCACGAAGTGCGAAACGTCTCGGCGCGGACAATGTATATATTGTCTACCGCAGAGGTAAGGATGAGCTTCCGGCACGAAAAGAAGAGGTCGAGCACGCAGAAGAAGAGGGAATCATATTCCGCCTGCTTGAAAACCCGACAAAGATACTCGGTAACGAGGATGGTTGGGTAGACGGTATGGAAACCGTAAAAATGGAGCTTGGCGAACCGGACGAAAGCGGAAGACGCCGACCTGTTGTAATAGAGGGCAGTGAATCGGTGCTTGATATTGACACTGTTGTAGTTGCAATCGGACAGACGCCAAACCCGCTTATAAGACAGACAACTGAAGGCCTTGAAACTGACAGACGAGGTTGTATAGTAGCAGACGAGGTTGGACTCACATCAAAAGCCAAGGTTTATGCCGGTGGTGACGTTGTAACCGGTGCAGCTACAGTTATACTTGCTATGGGTGCCGGTAAAAAAGCGGCAGAAGCAATAGATAAAGAATTAAATAATTAAGAGCAAAGGAGAAGAAACAATGGGAAAGGCAAAGATAAACGCACAGATTCAGAGTATACAGAAGAACAAAATGAATATGTTCCAGAATCTGGGCGAGCTGGTTTATAATTTACATATCAATGGTGTAATATCAATTGAGCAGTGTGCGGGTATGTGTAACGAGATAACATCATACAATGACACGATAGAAGAACTTCAGAAGCTAGCAGAAGAAATCGAAATGAAGAAGAACGCACCGGTATATGAAACTGTTGCAGGAGCAGACGCAGTGTGTCCGATATGTGCATCGGTTAATCCGGCAGGCTCGAAGTTCTGTGCTATTTGCGGTGCGGAAATTCCGGCAGCAGTGGCAGAAACTCTTGCACCTTCAGCACAGGGTGTGGTATGCGCAAATTGCGGAGCAGTAAACGAAGAAAGTTCGAAATTCTGTGCAAACTGCGGATTTGGATTGGCAGTAGTGCCGGTAGCAGAACCGGTAGTAGTAGAAGAGGTTGTTGAAGAACCTCAAAGCACATCTTCATCTATATTCACAAGTGAACCGAAGCCTGAGGTGGCGGAAATGATATGCTCTAATTGTGAAACAATAAACGAGCCGACTGCAAGATTCTGTGCAGGTTGCGGATATGATATGATTGCAGGCAAAACAAATGCAGAGGTGTTTTATACATCAAAGGATGATACACCCGAAGGTTCTGTTTGTCCAAACTGTCTTACAAACAATGAAGTGGGTGCAAGATTCTGTGCAACTTGCGGAACACAGCTCGTATAATGTAAAATTTTTTAAATTACTGTTGAATAAACAGAAAAAATATGTTATAATATAGCAGTTAACGGTAGAAAACCGTTTTGTAACTTTGAAAGGAGAAAAAATATGAAGTATTCATCAGAAGTTGAGAATATGTGTCCTTTAGCAAAGGGTACATATCACGGTCCGGCTCCCATCCCGCAGGAGGGTAAGTGGACACAGGCAAAGGAAATCACAGACATTTCAGGCTTGACACACGGTATTGGCTGGTGTGCTCCGCAGCAGGGTACATGTAAGCTTTCTTTGAACGTTAAAGAGGGCATCATTCAGGAAGCACTTGTTGAAACAGTAGGATGTTCAGGTATGACACATTCAGCAGCTATGGCAGCTGAAATCCTCGTTGGCAAGACACTTCTTGAGGCACTTAACACAGACCTTGTTTGTGACGCTATTAACACAGCTATGCGTGAGTTGTTCTTGCAGATCGTTTACGGTCGTACACAGACTGCATTCTCAGAGGACGGTCTTCCGGTAGGTGCAGGTCTTGAGGACTTGGGTAAGGGTCTTCGTTCACAGGTTGGTACAACCTATGCAACTCTTAAGAAGGGTCCCCGTTACCTCGAGCTCGCAGAGGGTTACATAACAAAGATAGCTATCGACGAGAATGATACAATCATCGGTTATAAGTTTGTTCATCTTGGTAAGATGATGGAAATGATCGCAAAAGGCATGGATGCTAACGAAGCATTGGCAAAGGCAAGCGGTCAGTATGGTAGAGTTGATGATGCTGTAAAGCTTATCGACCCCAGACATGAATAATTAGAGGGAGGTAAACGATAATGGCATTATTTGAAAGTTATGAGAGAAGAATAGACCAGATTAACGCAGAGCTTGCAAAACACGGCATCTCATCAATTGAAGAGGCTGAAAAGATTTGTAAGGACAAGGGTCTTGACGTTTATACAATGGTAAAGGAAATCCAGCCGATTTGTTTTGAGAACGCATGCTGGGCATACATCGTTGGTGCGGCTATCGCAATCAAGGACGGTGTTAAGACAGCTGCAGAAGCTGCTGAAAAGATTGGTGTGGGCTTACAGTCATTCTGTATCCCCGGTTCAGTTGCTGATGACAGAAAAGTTGGTATCGGTCACGGTAACCTCGGCGCAATGCTTTTGAGAGAAGAGACAAAGTGTTTCGCATTCCTGGCAGGTCACGAGTCATTCGCAGCAGCAGAGGGTGCTATCGGTCTTGCACGTTCAGCTAACAAGGCAAGAAAAGAACCGCTAAGAGTTATCCTTAACGGTCTTGGCAAGGACGCTGCAAAGATTATTTCAAGAATTAACGGATTCACATACGTTCAGACAAAGTTTGATTATTACACAGGTAACCTTGAGATAGTTGAGGAAATCGCATACTCAAACGGTGAAAGAGCGAAGGTTCGTTGCTACGGTGCAGACGATGTTCGTGAGGGCGTTGCAATCATGCACAAAGAGGGCGTTGACGTTTCAATCACAGGTAACTCAACAAACCCGACAAGATTCCAGCACCCGGTTGCAGGTACATACAAGAAGGAATGTATCGAGCAGGGTAAGAAGTACTTCTCAGTTGCATCAGGTGGCGGTACAGGCCGTACACTTCATCCGGATAACATGGCAGCAGGTCCTGCTTCATACGGTATGACAGATACAATGGGTAGAATGCATTCAGATGCACAGTTTGCAGGTTCATCATCAGTTCCGGCTCACGTAGAGATGATGGGACTTATAGGTGCAGGTAACAACCCGATGGTTGGTATGACTGTTGCAGTAGCAGTTGCTATCGAGGAAGCTATGAAAAACTGATGAATTTTCCGTATTCTGCACATTTTCGCAAACTCGCATACACCAGTATAGCCTCGTTTGCTTAAATGCACAGCCTACAAAAAATTCAAACAGTTTTTAGGTGAATATAAAAAAAGCGACCGTTTGTACATAAGTACATATCGGTCGCTTTCGTTTATTCTGCATCAAAAATCATTATTATTTTTGCGTGGACATAATACATCATCACACGCATCGCAATCATTAAGACCTTTCATAACAAAACAACAATACATATAATTGCACTCATCACAACAACATTCTATCGGTTGTCCGTCACTATAAAAGTGTTCACCGTTTCCCAAACAATCATTTCCCCTGTTTCCAGGGGTCAATTCAATTCCTGTAACATCTAATATCATAAAAATCATCTCCATACACAAATAGGACTAATATCAGTCCCATTATAACACATTATAAGTATATAATCAAGTAAAAAGTGCTTGTTTTGGTTCGTTTTTTGGGAGGTGCTATTATGTCAGAGCAAAAAATTAAACAAGATGATATTTTTATAGGAAAAAATATAAGAGATATAAGAAAAGCAAAGGATATAAAACAAATAGATGTTGTCAGAAAAATGCAGTTAATGGGTGTTGATATAACAAGGGAATCGTATGTCAAAATCGAACGTGGAATTCAACATATCTATGCATCACAACTCAAAGCAATAAAAGAAATTCTTGATACATCGTATGATGAACTGTTAAAATAGGAGAATAAGTGGTGAGCAAAAAAACAGGAGAAAAAATCTCCTGCTTTTTTGTATAAAAATCGGCAAAACTCTTGACTTAATACACAAAATGTAGTATAATATCATTATATTTTATGATGGATAGTTATGTGTAAAGCTATCCAAACAGAAAGGAATGTAAACGCAAATGAAAAACAAAAGTATTGTCACTTTCTGTCTGTTGATAATTGTGGCTATATTGCTTAACCTTGTTGCATTCTTCGGACTTCCCGGAGTGTTTGGCGATAAGTTTGGCGGTATGTTCGATGCTGATACAGGTATGAGACAGGGTATCGACCTTGCAGGCGGTTCTGTTATAACCTTTGAGGCACAGGCAGAAAATCCGACACAGGAACAGATGGAGGCAGTAAGAGCTGTCTACGAAACACGTCTTAACGGTGCAGGCTACACAGAGAGCCGTATATCGGTAAACGAAGGCGGTAAGGTAACAATTGAAATCCCCAACGGCGGTGCGCCTGTAAAAGAGGGAGAGAAAGCAAGCGGTACAACCACAGCTGATACTGATGAAGCAGTTGAACTGCTTTCACAGGTAGCAAAGCTTACTTTCCGTGATGCAGACGGCAATGTTGTATTGAATGGTGAAGACGTAAAGAGCGCAAAGAGCATTTACGGTCAGCCGAGTGAAAATACAGCACAGCAGTACTATGTACAGGTTAACTTTACAGCACAGGGTACAAAGAAGTTTGCAGAGGCTACAGGTAAAGCTGCAGCAGAGACAGAGGGAAGAAATGTAATCCAGATTTGTATGGATGAGAATATTGTATCAGCACCGTCTGTTGCACAGAGAATTGACAGTGATTCATGTGTAATCACAGGCGGAAACTTCACAGCTGAAAGTTCATCAACTCTTGCAAATCAGATTAATTCAGGTAACCTTCCGTTTGAAATGAAGAAGATTACTCAGGAAACAGTAGGTGCAGAGCTTGGTCAGGATGCATTGCCCAAGAGCTTGCTTGCTGCAGGTATAGGTATCATACTTATCCTGTTGTTCATGATTTGGAGATACAGACTCCCCGGCGTTGTTGCTTGTATATCACTTCTTATATATGTAGGACTTATCTGTCTTGCTATAGGTGTGTTCAGAGTAAACCTCAGCCTTTCGGGTATCGCAGGTATCGTGCTTTCAATTGGTATGGCGGTCGATGCAGACTGTATCATATTCGAGCGTATAAAAGAAGAGCTTGCAATCGGCAAGAGCATCCGTGCATCTGTTGAAGCAGGTTTTTCAAAGGCATTGTCAGCTATCGTTGACTCGAATATCACAACAATAATTACTTGTGTAGTTCTTTATATGTCAGGTATAGGTACAGTAACAGGTTTTGCAACAACACTTGGTATAGGCGTTATACTTTCAATGTTCACAGCTATCGTTATAACAAAGATTCTTATGAGAAACCTTGTTAATATGGGCGTGACAAACAAGAACTTGTTTTACAAGGTTAAAAAGGTAACGGGAGGTGCAGAAAATGAATAAAACATTTGATTTTGCAAAGAACAAAGTAAAATTGCTTCTGCTCCCGATTATTATCATTGTAGCAGGTATAGTTATGTATTTCGTTCATGGCGGATTCAACTTCGACGTTGAGTTCATGGGCGGTATCAGAATGCAGGTTAACGTTGGTGAGAGCTTCAAGAACGCTGACGTCGAGAAGATAGTAGAAAAGGCAACAGGCCTTGATGCTATTGTTCAGGCTGGTTCAACAAGCGAGGTTGCTGTTATAAAGCTTCCTGCAAGCGAAACAACCGAAAAGGACGAAGAGAACAAGAACAAGGCGTTTGATGCTTTAAAGGACAAGTATTCACTTAAGGATGAGGCACTTATGAGTGCACAGTCAGCAGACCCGAGCTTCGGTAAAGAAGTACAGGGCAAGGCTGTATCATTCACATTGCTTGCTATACTCTTCATTTTGATATATATCATATTCCGTTTCGATTTCAAGAGCGGTGTTATGGCTATATTCGCACTTGTAATAAACGTATTGGTTATGGCAGCAGTTTACACAATCACAAACATTGCACTTAATACAACTTTTATTGCTGCAATGCTTACGGTTGTAGGATATTCAATCAATAACACTATTGTCATATTCGACCGTATCCGTGAAAACAAGAGACAGCGCAAGCGCAACGAGTCAATTTCAGAAATGACAAACAGAAGTATAAGAGAGACAATGGGTCGTACAATCAACTCAACGATTACTACGCTCATTACAATCGTTCTTATCTATATTCTCGGTGTTTCAACAATCAAGCAGTTTGCATTACCGCTTATAATCGGTATTATCGCTGGTGCATACACATCAATCTTTATTGCAAGTACTTTCTGGGCTTCATGGCAGGAAGCGGCAACAGAGGCAAAGGCAGCAGCTGCAGCTGAGAAAAAGGGAAATAAAAAGAAATAAATATTTAAATGCAGGGGATATCCCTGCATTTAAACTATGAGGTGAGAAAATGCGATACACATATACTACACGTGGTACATGCTCTGTTCAGGTTGAGTTTGAGATAAACGACGGAATAGTGAGCAATGTCAGATTTGTTCGCGGCTGTAACGGAAACACACAGGGTGTGGGTGCACTTTGTGAGGGTATGAAAGCGGACGAGGTTGTAAAGAGACTTGAGGGCATTGACTGCGGTGGACGTGGCACATCATGCCCCGACCAGCTTGCAAAAGCCATAAAACACGCAATGCAGTCATAAAAAAATAAAATTAAGTTCTAAACCAATGTATTCCTCCATATACATATAGTATATGGAGGAATATTTGTGAGAAGATTTATTTTTTTTATGATAATTATATCAGGAACGGTGCTTTTTGCTGTTGCGTGTGCAAACCGTGACAATGTCCCATCAGTTGAAACGGAGCTCTATTTTGTTGATGCACGTCTGAACCGATTGCTTCCGTATACAGACACAATAATCGATGCAAAACCGCAGGATATGGCACAGGATGCACTTAATAAGCTTATAGCGGGACGTGACGATAACGAAAGTGTCCGTCGGATAATTCCTAATATTAAAGAAAGCCTTACCGTTCGTGTCAAGGACAACGTTGCATATGTAGACATATTATCAGATATTAAAAATGAAATGTATTACAGCCGTGATATAGAAAAACTGTTTATATATCAGATAGTCAACAGCTTAACGTCAATAAAAGGTATTCGGTTTGTTCGGTTTACGGTTGATGGAGTTATACATAAAGAATTTCTGGGATTTTATGATATGCGTGATGTTTATAAATTTACATATCCCGAATAAAAGCCAAGGCATCTTGCCTTGGCTTTTCTGAATCAGTCTCTTATCCACGGTCTCACCTGAACTCCGAAATATGGCGGTTCGGGTTGCTCGGGCTTGTGTATGCCTTTAAACATAGGATAGCAGTGCATCTCAACTTCGCCTATTTCAAAATACGGTGCAACGTAGAAAGTTTCCTCACCTTCAATATCATAATAGAAAGGTCTGTCCTGAGGTATGAGTTTAGATATAAACTCCTGCGGTGTGCCGTTTATTACGATACCGTTTTCGTGGTTCTTTTCGCCTACAACCGTAAGAAGTATCGGGCCGTATGTGTATGCACAACGAGTGTAACCCTCTACATCGTCATCACCGTAATACAAATGTTCCTTAAAAGCGAATCTGATTTCAAATGATACAGTATCACCGCTTTCCCAGTTCCTGAATATTTCAAGATAAGTTCCACGTTCGGCTTCCGTGTAAAACTCGCCGTTTATATACACTTTTACATCCTCGTCTGTATAATGCGGTATACGAAGACGAAGCGTGAAATCCTGTGCTGTTTTCTCCGGCTCAAACGTCAGTTTAACCTTTCCGTCATACGGGAAGTCTGTTTCTTGTGTAACCTTAATCGTCTGGATATCTGTATCCCACATAAGCTCGTTTGCAGCGTAAATATCACAGCTTAAAGTGTTTTTGTTCATTGTATAAAGATACTCAGGCAGTGATGCAAATATCTTTGATGCGATACCGGCACAGCAATGGTTTGGCGGTAACGGTTTTGGGAACGCAATTCTGCGTTTATATCCGTCAAGCCATGCAAAGTTTCTGATGTGGGTGTCCTTTACCTGATTGGCAAATATGATATTATAAAGCGACTGTTCCATTTCAAAAACATGATCCTCTCTGTGCGGATACAGTCTGTGCAGACGCTGATGAAGCTGCATCCAGAACGCTGATGAACAAAGCTCGTTATAAGTGTATTTCGGGTTATCATAGATTGAGAGTCTACCGTAGGTTTTGTCCTCAAACCGCTCACACATGGCTATTCCGCCGCCTGCGTGCTGCCAGTGATGCTTGTATAAATCAATGCAGTTGATTACTGCGTTGAGGTAATACGGCCTTCCTGTGTAGCGGTATAAATCAAGATAACCTTCAAAACCTTCCAGTTCATTCCCGTGCGGATGTGGTTCTTGTCCGTGTTGACGGCGTGTTTGTACAGCGTCAAGCTCATAATGTAAGAACTGGGCAAGACGCCAGTCTTCCTCGTAGTATTCTATTGTTTTATCCATATCATCCGGCACGCCGACCTCGGTTGCATAAACGAGTGGTGATGCGACTACTGCCTGATAGGCAAGTTCAAGATACTTGACAACCGGTAAATCCGGACAGTTATTGAACCAGTCCTGCCACATTCTGAGCATTTTGAGTGCTCTTTTGTCACCGCCGTGCGCCGCGGCAATAAGTGCATATGTAAGCCAGATTCTTACATACCCGGGATATTCCCTGAATGCGAAATCGAACTTGTTAATAGGCATAAGAAACCCGTCATCTTCCTGAGAATCCTCAAGATAGTCCATTATTTCTTCCATACCTTTGCGCAATTCTTCGTTTTCCTCCCAGCGGAGTGCATTTCCGGCACACATAAGATACTGTGATGCGGTCTGTCCCTTTAAAAGATCCTCAAACTGGGCTGAACGGTACGGTTCTGCAGTTGTGGGAATACCACGCTTTATATCGAACCAGTATCTCATTTTATCGTGGTCAAGCTGTGTCAGTGTAAAACGGTTGTTATTATCAAAAATTTGTCTGAAAAGACCGTCTTTAAGCTTGATTCCGTGAAGCGGAGTAAAGAGCTTGTCCTTTGCTTTGTATTTGTGGTTATAGTCGTAATATTGTTCCATAATTTACCTCTCATCAAAAACCGTATTATTGAATGTAATATTTTTTGTGTATTCATACATTTCTCTGCCAACTTTTCCGTTTCTGCCCCATAAAGAACCGTGATGTTCTTCATCAGGTAGTTCATTTACGGAAACCTTGTTGAATGTGCAATCGGAAAAAGAAATGTTTTCTATATAGTTTCTGTTTCTGCCCAGAATCCACGGGAAATCAAGACCATATGCACGTATATTGTTAAAGTGAATGTTTCGGATTTTGTCGCATAATACATTCGGTGCATCGTCTATAACAAACCGTATGGGTGATACATATATCCCGTCCATTACTATGTTATTAAAGGACAAATCTTCAATCAATGTTGCCTCACATCCCTGATCGGGTACTTTGTCACAATCCGGGTCAAGTGCAGGTAAGTGCACACAGACACCTGTATTGCTGTCGGTTATGACGATGTTTGAGAAAACACAGTTTCGTATTGTTCCGTCATTAAGCCAGGCTATCCGTATTGCGTTTGCATAGCTTGTGAGGTTGCAGTTGGTTACGCTAACACGCTCACAAACCTTGTTTTCTCTTAATGAGCGATTATTTGCCCGTACAACTATGCAGTCATCACCGCAGGTGATATTACAGTTTGAAATATTGACGTCACGGCTTGAATTTATATGGATTCCGTCATTATTAGGATAATTTACATCAGCAATTATTTTACATTTATCAAATGTTACATAATCGCAATCGTGTATCCAGTAACTCCAGCCTGACGGCTGATTTACCATTGTTATATCCTCGACCTTTATGTTTTTACAGCCCGTAAAAAATACTGCTCTTGGCGGTGTTGGCGCATCAATTCTCTCATATGCCCAGCCGGTATATGGTTCAGGTTTTCTCCTTACAAAGCTTTCGCCGTTACAGTCGATTTTACCCATACCGGTTATTGAGATGTTTTCACATTCCTCTGCGAAAATCAGCGAAGTATTGCGCTTTCTTGGCAGGTTTTCGGATATAACATGCTTTAAACCGGTCTTTTCGGGATAGTCACTGCAATCGGGTGAACCCAAAAGTGTTGCATTGGCTTCAACGTGCAGACAGATATTACTTTTGAGGGTAATTGAACCTGTCATATATACGCCGTCAGAAATACGCACAGTGCCTCCGCCGTTTTTTGCACATTCGTCGATTGTACTTTGAATGATTTGTGTGTTGAGTGTCTTTCCATCACCGACTGCGCCGTAATCTTTAATATCATAAACCATAGGTGTTCCTCCTGTAATAATTATTCCGGAATAATAGGATAAAGCTGTATCATATTTCCGCCGTCAACAACAAGCTCGGCACCGGTGGTATTGAGCGAATTGTCGCTTGCGAAGTACCATACCGCATTTGCCACATCCTCAAACGATGCGATATCGCCGAGTGGTGTGTGGTTTGACAACGCTTCACGGCAGTTGTTGTAATTATTTTCCCAACGGTCGGTTTTTATCATACCGGGAAGAACGGCGTTGACACGAATATTGTACTTACCGAGGTCAAAAGCGAGTGCACGCATCATTCCGAGTGCGCCTGATTTTGATGCAGAGTATGCAATTCTGTCAGGTATAGCACGGTAAGCTGTGTTTGAATTTACAAATACCACAGAACCACCGCCTTTTTTTATCATATGCTTTGCTGCAGCACGGGTAATCATAAAGTTCCAACATATGTTGGTGTTTATTACATCGGCAAAATCCTTCATATCAACTGTTAGAAATTCTTGTTTTATGCCGAGGTTTGCAGCGTTAAGTACCACCGCATCAACGGGGTAGCCGACGTTGTCTATGTCGTCAAAGATTTTGTTGACATTATCCTCGTCACCGACTATCATATCATAGCCCTTTGCAAACACACCGTATTTTTCACTAATCATTTTTGCGGTTTCGTTTGCGTGCTCACCGTTTCTGCTGCCGATAAATACGGCGTACCCCTCTTTTGCGAATTTATGTGCAATACCAAGTCCTGTGTTGGTGGTTGCTCCTGTTATAAATACTGATTTCATGATAAATACTCCTTTCTGTATCGCATGATAAAAGTTTGAATAAATTGCTTAGCTGTGCATAAGTTCGACTTGTCAAATCAAGATTTGAAGTCTCACTTAAGAGAGTACTGATACGCACGCGAGGCTATAATGGTTTATGCGAGCGTGCGTAGATGTGCTATATGAGTGATTTATTCAGACTTTTAAAAATAGAACTCTGTTTTTGCAGGTCTTATATCTGTCAGTGCACCTGTGTAATGCCTTAGTGTATGTGGCTGATAAGGATGTGCAAGACACGCCTCTTCGTTTATCTCAATTCCAAGTCCTGCTCTTTCGGGGATTGTGATATATCCGTCCTTGTACTCAAGACTTTCGTTTGTTACATCCTTACGCCATTCTACATCCGAATACATAATTTCGAGTATGCAGAAGTTCGGACAGTTTGCCGCAAGCTGTAGCGTTGCCGCATTTGCAACCGGACCTGACGGATTATGCGGTGCAAAGGGGATATATCTGCTCTCTGCCTCTGCCGCAATCTTTTTAAGCTCCATAATACCGCCTGCGTGTGATATATCGGGTTGTATGTAATCTGTCGCCATTTTGTCAAACATTGGTCTGTAATCCCAACGTGTGTAAAGGCGTTCGCCGGCAGATATTGCGACCGGTGATCTGTCCTTGACCTCCTTTAATGCATCAAGGTTATCCGGCGGAACAGGCTCTTCAAAGAACATCGGCTTAAACTGCTCAAGCTCCTTTGCGATTTTGATACTTGTCGGAATGTTAAATCTGCCGTGTCCCTCGATGAGTAAATCGACATCATTTCCAACAGCGTCACGGACTGCCGAAACACAGCGCAAAGCCTTGTCAAGCTCCTTGTTTGATATATCAAGATAGTTCTTGCCGAACGGGTCCCACTTCATTGCGGTAACACCACGATCTACTGCAATTTTTGCTTTTTCGCCAAACTCCTCCGGCTCTTTTGCACCGGCAAACCAGCCGTTGACGTAGATTCGTACTTTGTCGTGGACTTTACCGCCTAAAAGCTGATAGACAGGTACATTAAGGCTTTTTCCGAGTATATCCCATAACGCCATTTCAACTGCCGAGAGTGCCGACATCAGAACTGCACCCCCACGCCAGTATGCGTCACGATAAATATCGTGCCAGTGCTTTTCAATATCAAGCGGATTTTTACCCACAAGATACTCTTTTATGTGCTCAACTGCACCGATTAAAGCCTTCTCTTTGTATTCAAGTGTTGCTTCACCAACACCGTCGATACCTTCGTCTGTGTAGACTTTTACAAACACCCAATTTGTACGAAAACAGTCTACTGCAAATGTTTTGATATCTGTTACTTTCATTTGAAGTTCACCTCTTCGTAAATTTGCGAAACAATTTTGTTTTCTGCCTCAAAATCGTTCATATCAATTTCATCAAACATTCCGCAGTGTATGGGTACTGCAAACTTGGGATTTATGCGTTCTGCAAATTTTTTGGCATCTGTCATATTCATATTGTTTCCGACACCGTTTACGGGCAGGAATACTGCATAGATATCATCCGGAATGTCGGCAAAAATGTCCTCATTATAGAGTGTGTCGCCGGTTATGTAGTATTTCTTCTCACCATCATCTATGATTACACCTATAGCATCAGGATCGCTGTGCTCTGCTTTTATGGCAGTAAATGTGATACCGCCTTCGGTCCATACCGTATGCGGATTAAAAGATACATAGTTGTTTCTTCCGCCGAGCTTAAGAGCCTCTTTATATACAGAGGCAGGGGAAAGTACAGTGATTTCTGTTTCCTCGTTAATAAACCTCGGCGCAGTTTCCGGGTCATAGTGATCCAAGTGATTATGCGTAAAAATCATAACATCGGGTTTAATATTGAATAAGTCCTCGCAAATTTCTGCACGTCTGTAGTTTCTGGGATTAACCTTTTCCACACTGTCAGAGAGGTATGGGTCAACCATAATTGTAAATCCATCTTTATCAAAGAGCAAACCTGCTTGACCAAGCCATATTATTTTCATAAAATCCAACCCTTTCTATTGACTTCTTGTTAATTTTATTTTATAATATATTTTACTGAAAGTATATAGTAATCTTATCAAATTTATTAGAAATCTTACTGTAATGAGGTGTTTTATGGATATTATTTTACCGGAAATTGTTTCAATAGGAGTATTCAATGCACAGACACGTGCGAAAAATGCACTCGAAACCTCAAAACGTACAACAACTATGTTTGAAATAGAAATCCCCACAGAAGTAGGAGGGATTTCGTATATAAATTCCGAATATACAGAAATCTCGCCGTCGTTTGTTATTTGTGCAAAACCGGGGCAGACACGACAGACAAAACTGCCGTACAAATGCTACTATATTCATTTCATCTTAAAACACGGGGCACTGTATGATGCCGTAATGGACGTGCAGAGCTTTGTGAAAACTGACAGATATGATAAATACAAAACTATTTTTGAGAAACTAAACAAATATTTTGAAACGGCAGTAGAAACGGACGAGATAATTCTCTCCAGTCTTGTTCTGGAACTGATTCATATGCTTATAAAGGATTCGGACAGGCTTCTGAAACGTGAAAAGACAAGAACAAACAATTATGAGGTTATAGAGCGTGCCATAAAATACATAAAAGAAAATCTTACATCAGATTTGTCGCTTGAGGTGGTATCAAAACATGTGCAGATGAGTCCGATACATTTCCACAACTGCTTTAAAACCGCCACTGCACGCACATTACGTCAGTATGTCGAGGAACAGCGTATAAAAAAAGCGGCAAATATGCTTATCACAACGGATTTTACACTTGCAGATATTGCATATGAATGCGGATTTTCGTCACAGGCATATTTCAGCTATGCATTTAAACGTAAAATGAATATGACACCTCGTGAATATGCAAAACAGATTTTCAAACGGTATGAAAAAGAAATATAGTGCAGGTATTGAAAAGAATGGTTTTTTATGATACAATGAATTTCATGAAATTGCGATGAAAAAGGGTAATGATATGTATAAATATTTATTATGGGACATAGACGGAACGGTACTTGATTTTCTTGCATCGGAGGCGTATGCAATAAGGTTCTTATTCAAAAAGTATAAAATCGGTGAATGCAGTGATGAAATGCTGAAACTGTATTCTGAAATAAATGCAAAGTACTGGCAGAAGCTTGAAAGAAATGAACTTACAAAACCTGAAATTTTAATCGGTAGATTCCGTGAGTTTTTTGAAACAATCGGTGTTGATACAGAAATTGCAGAAAGCTTTAACGCGGATTATCAGGTGACACTTGGTGACCATATTGAGTTTGTGGATAAAGCAGAAGAGATTCTGATTTCACAAAAGGGGAAATACACACTTGCGGCGGTTACAAACGGTACTAAGGTTGCACAGGAAAAGAAATTACGCCTTTCAGGTCTTGATAAAATCTTTGATGCGATTTTTATATCTGAAAACGTTGGTGTTGAAAAACCCAATAAGGAATATTTTGATTATGTCTTTGAGCACTTAGGAATAACGGATAAAAAAGAGGTTCTCGTAATAGGTGATTCGCTTACAAGCGATATAAAGGGCGGACATGGTGCAGGAATAGACACTTGCTGGTTTAATCCTATGCACAAACCCAATACACAAGGCATTGCAGTTACATATGAAATTGATGATTTAGGTAAAATTGAGGAGATAGTTTGTAATCTATAATTAGAACAAAGGAGTAAATCATGGAACTGAATAAAATATTTGCCTCTCATATGGTATTTGCGGCGAAAAAACCAATCAGAATTTACGGTACGGGAGCGGGCAGTGTAACAATAAGCTTTGCCGGATACGTTAAGCATTTTGTGTCAGACTCAGAAAAATGGGCGTTTGAATTACCGGCTATGGAATACGGCGGTCCGTATTCGCTTGAAGCAGTTTTTGAGGACAAGACAGTGGTTCTTGATGATATATACATAGGAGAGGTTTTTCTCTTTTCGGGACAGTCGAATATGCAGTTTCGGTTGATGGACACCGAAATTCCGGAAGAGAAGTACGTTTCAAATCAAAAGGTACGTCTTTTCTCGACCGCCACAGTGCGCAACACCGATAAATTTGTTCCGGATGACGGTTGGGTTGTCTGTGACAAAGAATATGTCGGGTACTGGTCGGCACTTGCATATCTTGCATCAGTTGAGGTGTCGCTCGCAAAAGATGTTGCAATTGGCGTTATAGCCTGCTATCAGGGCGCATCGGTCATTGAAAGCTGGGTGCCGGAAAATACATTTGAAAAAATAGGCATCAACATTCCCGTAGAGGAAAAGTTTGATGACCACGAAGACGAGATTTTCGGTATGTGGAACGGCGACGGAATGTTATATAATTTCTCGCTTTGTCAGGTTATTCCGTATCAGCTTTCGGCGGTAGTGTGGTATCAGGGCGAAAGCGATGCAAGTGTTTCAGAGGGCTTGGTTTACTGTGATGAACTGTGTGCACTGATTGATGTGTGGCGTAAGGATTTCGGCGATCCGAATCTGTTCTTCCTTGTTGTTCAGATAGCTGACACGCTTGAAAGAATGACCGAGGGCTGGAAGCTAGTACAGCGTGCGCAGGAGGAAGTCGTAACAAGGCGTGAAAATGTGAAAATGGTAGAATCAAGGGATGTTTGCGAAACCGATGATATCCACCCCAAAACAAAACACAAGCTTGCAAAAAGAATTGCGAAGGTACTTATAGAAAACTAAAAAATACACCCGTAAGGGTGTATTTTTTTAGTTATGCATACACTATTAAAGCAATAAGCTCCACATCTTCGTCGCTTTCGTTCTTTATCGAGTGACCTGTACCTGCAGGAGTAACTGTAACATCACCTGCATATACATTTGTTGTTGTGCCGTTGTCATCATAAACTGCAGTACCCTTTATTATGTAAAAGAACTCGCTGTCAGTTTCGTGAACATGGAAGCCTATACCGCAACCGGGTTTCAATACAATTTTTCCGAAAAGTCTGCCCTTGTCATTAAGCTCGTCCGCTGTAACAAAGTTGCTTATAACTACTGTTCCGTCACCGCCACGCATATTTTCACGTAATTCCGTGTTAAAATCCTTGAATTTTTTAACCATAATGATTTCTCCTCTTGATTTTTAGTTTCTAATAGTATATAATATAATGTGGAAATTTTCAAGTACTTTTTTAAAAATATACATTCGGAGATAAATATGGATATGAATTTTTTTGCACCTGTTAATATTGTAACAGAAAAGGGCTGTATCGGTAAAAATACCGATGAATTCAAAAAATACGGAAAGAAGTGTATAATTGTTACCGGCAAAAACGGTGCGAAAAGCTCGGGTGCGCTCGATGATGTTATTTCTGCACTCAACAGCGTGGGAACAGAATATGTGATATACGATAAAATTGAACAGAACCCGTCATATGCTTCGTGTAAAGAGGCGGCGGATATGGGAAAGGAAAGCGGAGCAGAGTTTGTAGTCGGCATCGGCGGCGGCTCGGCACTTGATGCATCAAAGGCAATAGCTGTTCTTATAGCATCATCTGACACTTCGGCAAAAGCACTCTATTCAATGGATTGGGATGCTAAACCCTTGCCGATAATTGCTGTAGGCACAACTGCAGGCACAGGCAGTGAAGTAACACCTGTATCGGTTATAACAAACCCCGAGGGTATGAAAAAGAGCTTCCGTGCACCGTCACTCTATCCCGTAACGGCGTTTGGCGATGCGACATATACTATGTCGATGTCAGCAGAATTCACACGCTCTACTGCACTTGATGCACTGTGCCACTGTATGGAGAGCTACTTTAACCGCAGTGCGAACGATATTTCAAGAACATTTGCATTGCGTGGCGTTTCTATATTGGTTGAAATGCTCGAAAAGACGGCGGTTTGTGATACCGTTCCGCTCACGTTTAGTGAACGTGAAGAAATCTATTGTGCGTCACTCTATGGCGGACTTGCAATCAGTGTTACGGGAACGGCGTTCGCTCACGCACTCGGATATTTCTTGTCAGAGCAGTATAATATATGTCACGGCAATGCTTGTGCGGTGTATCTTGAAGAGTTTATAAACTATAACGCAGAGGTTGCACCTGATGAAACTGACGGATTCTTTGCGAAAATCGGTTGTGACAAGGAAGCCTTGACAGATCTGATCAGAAAAAATCTTCCGGATATAAATGTAAAACTGACAACGGAAAAAATAAACGAGCTTGCACCTCGTTACGAGAATAATAAAAGTATGTTAAAATGCTACGGTAATGCAGACCGTGCATTTGCAGTGAAACTTCTTAATAAGATGTTCGTATAAAAGGGGAAATTGATATAAAAGTTATAATTGCAGAGAAACCGAGCCTTGCCAGAAATATTGCGGCAAGTATCGGTAATATGAGAAAAGCTGACGGATATTTTATCGGCGGAGAATACATACTTACGTGGGTTTTCGGCCATTTGTTTTCGTTGGCTGATATCGAATATTATTCTCCGAATCCCGACGGCACAAACCGCTGGTCAATAAAAAATATACCGTGTTTTCCCGAAAAGTTTGTATTTGAGCTCAAAAAGAGTCCGACAACCAAACAGGTTGATCCGGGTGTAAGAAAACAGTTTGAAACCATAAAAGCACTCATCAACCGTGACGATGTTGATATGATTATAAACGCAGGCGATGCGGACCGTGAGGGTGAAATAATAATCAGAATATGTGTTGAAGAGGCAAATGCAAACGGCAAGCCGTTCAAACGCTTATGGCTTCCCGACCAGACACCCGAAACCATACGTGAGGCGTTGTCTGAAATGAAGGACGAGAGCGAATACGAAAACCTTGCAAACGAGGGTTATGCACGAACATATATAGACTGGCTTTACGGTGTTAATCTTACCCGTTTTGCGACTCTTAAAAACGGTAAACTCTTAAGAGTTGGCAGAGTTATTGTCCCGATAGTAAAGGCGATTTATGACCGTGATATGGCAATACGCAATTTCAAACCTGAAATATATTACGGTATAGTAAGCAAAGCCGTTACAAACGGCGAAGAAATTGAGCTTACAAGCAAGGAAAAGTTTGATAAAAACGAACTAAATAAGGCACAGGCATTGTGCGATAAATACAACGCATCAGATGCCGTTGTAACGGCAAAAAAGAAAAAGAAAGATACTTTAAAGCCGGGCAAGCTTTATTCTCTTACAAAGCTTCAGAACGTCCTGGGTAAAAAGTATAAAATGTCAATGGAACAAAGCCTGAAAATAGTTCAGGACTTATATGAAAAAGGCTATGTTACATATCCGAGAACGAACTCGGAGTATCTTGCAACTGCAGAAAAAGACAAGATAAAGACAATACTTACATCGGTTTCAAAAATTGGCTATCCCGTTAAATTCAGGGATGCAAAGACAATATTTGACGATTCGAAAATAGAATCACATTCGGCGTTGACACCGACATATAAGATTCCGAAAAAGGATAGCTTAACACCCGATGAATTTACTGTTTATTCGACTATTATGCGTAGGTTTGTTGCGGTGTTCTGTGCAGAGGAATGTGTGACGGAAAAGACAGAAATTAAAATTGATGTCGGCGGATTTGAGGAGTTTACTTTAAAGGGCACGGTTATACGTGAACCGGGCTGGACGAAGTATGATGATTATTCAAAAAAGGACAAAATACTTCCGGCACTTGAAAAGGGCAATAAGGTCAATGTTGACTTTAAACCGACGGAAAAGGAAACTCAACCGCCAAAACATTATACAATAGAAACGCTGAACAACTACCTCAAAAATCCGTTCAAGGAAGATAAAAAGAAAGCCTCGGAAGAAGAAAACGACGAGGAAGAATATAGAGCGATATTTGAGGGACTTGAGCTTGGTACGGAGGCAACTCGTACGGGTATAATCGACAACGCAAAAAAGAGCGGATATATCGAGCTCAAAAAGGACGTATATAAAATCCTGCCCGATGGTGAGAATCTTATAGAATCGCTTATACGTATGAATATAAGCATGGATAAATATAAAACGGCAGAGGTAGGCAAGGCACTTAAAAAGGTTTTTAAGGGTGAATTCACAATAGACGACAGTATTGCCATTGCAAAGAACGAAATCAGCACCGTTTTTGCAAAGTATGATGTTCCGCCCGAACTTGATACAGATGACGGATTTATCGGCGATATAATCGGTAAATGCCCGATGTGTGGTGCTGATGTAATCCGTACAAGCTTTGGCTATGGCTGTTCGGGATACAAAGAGAATAACTGCAAATTCGGCATAAACAATGTTATTTGTTCAAGAGTTATATCAAAAGCAAATGTAAGAAAAATGCTCGAAAGCGGAAGAAGTTACAAGATTGACGGATTCATTTCGCCAAAAAACGGAAAAACATTTCAGGCGTATTTAAAGCTTGAAAACGGCAGAGCCACATTCGACTTTAATGATTAACACAAAAGGAGTAAAATTATGTACTTATCCGACAAATGGGAAGATTACAGAATAGTAGACGCCTCGGGCGGAGAAAAGCTCGAGTATTGGGGTAAATACCTTTTGCGCCGTCCCGACCCGATTGCGGTGTGGGACGATAAGGTGGATATTGCACGCTGGAACAAGGTCGATGCGTGGTATCACCGTTCAAACAAGGGCGGCGGAAGCTGGCAGGTGTTCAATAAATCGATCCCCGATAAATGGCAGATTAAATATCGTGACCTTGTGTTCAATGTGCGTCCGACAGGGTTCAAGCACACGGGACTTTTCCCTGAACAGGCGGTTAACTGGGACTTTATATCAGACCTTATAAAGTCGGCAAACCGTCCCGTAAAGGTGCTTAATCTTTTTGCATATACAGGCGGTGCAACGGTGAGTGCCCTGGCGGCAGGCGCTGAAGTGTGTCACGTTGATGCATCAAAGGGAATTGTGACCTGGGCAAAAGAGAATGTTATTTCATCAGGACTTGGCGATGCAAAAGTACGCTATATCGTCGATGATGTTGTCAAGTTTGTAAAGCGTGAAATCCGTCGTGGCAACAAGTATGACGGAATCATAATGGACCCGCCCTCGTACGGCAGAGGCCCGTCGGGCGAGATGTGGAAGATAGAGGATGCACTCTATCCGCTTATATGCGATTGTATGCAAATACTTTCAGATAATCCGCTGTTCTTGCTTATAAACTCATACACAACCGGACTTTCGGCTACGGTGTTAAAGAACGTTATGACAGTAACCGCACAGAAAAAATTCGGCGGTGAATTTGATGCAGACGAGATAGGTCTGCCGATAGAATCAAACGGACTCGTTCTGCCGTGCGGTATCACTGGCAGATGGTACAGAAAGGACTGATAATATGCTAAAAGGAAAAACAGTTGTACTTGGTGTTACAGGCTCGGTTGCGGCGTATAAGACCGCAAATCTTGCACGAATGATAAAGAAGCTTGGCGGTAATGTTCACGTGCTTATGACAAAGAACGCCGAGAATTTTATAAATCCGTTCACTTTTGAAACACTTACGCAGAATAAGTGTCTTGTTGACACGTTCGACCGTAATTTTCAGTACAGTGTTGAGCATGTTGCCATTGCAAAGCAGGCGGACGTGGTTATGATTGCACCGGCAAGTGCAAATGTAATAGGCAAGATTGCAAACGGAATTGCCGATGATATGCTCACGACCACCGTTATGGCGTGTCCGTGCACAAAGATAATCGCTCCGGCAATGAACCACAATATGTACCATAACCCGATTGTACAGGATAATATTGAGAAGCTGAAAAAATTCGGCTACACTATTGTCGCACCCGACCGGGGGATGCTTGCAAACGGAGATACGGGCGATGGGCGTATGCCTGATGAGGCGGTGCTTCTTGAGTATATCCTCCGTGAGGTAAGTCATGAGAAGGATTTGGCGGGCACGAGAGTTCTCGTAACCGCAGGTGCAACACGTGAGGCGATTGACCCGGTACGGTTTATAACAAACCGTTCAACGGGCAGGATGGGCATAGAGCTTGCACGTGCGGCAATGTACCGCGGTGCTGATGTGACGCTTGTAAAGGCGGCAACGGAGGTTGATGCACCGATAGGTGTTGATGTAGTCGCTGTAGAATCGGCAGAGGATATGTATAATTCGGTGACAAAATATGCACCCGACTGCGATATAATAATTAAAGCGGCGGCTGTTGCAGACTATACACCAAAAACTGTTGCAGAGCAGAAAATCAAGAAATCAGACGGTGACAGTGCGATTGAACTGATGCGTACAAAGGATATATTAAAATCTGTTGGAGAGACAAAAAAAGACGGTCAGTTCGTATGCGGTTTTTCGATGGAAACAGAAAATCTGCTTGAGAACTCAACCAAAAAGCTTGAATCAAAGAATGTTGATATGATATGTGCGAACTCGCTCAAAGACGCAGGTGCAGGCTTTGGTGTTGATACCAACATAATAACACTCATAACAAAAAACGGTGCGGAAAAACTACCCAAGCTTTCAAAATTTGAGTGTGCAAATGCTATACTTGACAGAATTGTAAAAGGAGAAAACGCATAATGCGAATGAGAAAAAAGAAAAACTGTGCGGCAAGAATTGAGCGGTGCGGTGATATACGTATAACCGACCCGGAGACACATAAGGGAAAGTGGAGTGAAGTGTTTGGAAACGATAATCCCATACACGTCGAAATCGGTTGCGGAAAGGGCAGTTTCGTTGTGGGAATGGCGAAAATGTATCCTGACGTGAACTTCATTGCAATTGAAAAGGTCGAGGACGTCATAGTTATGGCAATGGAAAAGGCAATAGAGAACGAGGTTAATAACGTGCTGTTTATGGACCTTGATGCAGAGCGGATAGAGGACTTTTTTGAAAAAGGCGAGATAGAGAGAATATATCTCAACTTCTCTGACCCCTGGAAAAAGAGCAAGCAGGCAAAACGCCGTCTTACTCATAAGAACTTTCTTGACAGATACAAAAAAGTGCTTAACAGCGGTAGTTATATCTGGTTTAAGACCGATAACCGCAAGCTTTTTGAGTTTTCGCTGAACTCATTCTGTGCAGAAGGCTTTAAACTGCAGAATATAACGCTTGATCTGCACGATTCGGGATTCCTTGGCAACGTTATAACCGAATACGAGCAGCGGTTTATCGACCTCGGACAACCTATATACAGGCTGGAAGCTACATTTTAAGAACAATTAAGGGGAATCCGCTTATCAAATTGCGGATTCCTTTTTTGTTAAAAGCAACTTTCTTTTTCGATTTTCTCGGAAAAGTACCCATATGCTTTTTGAAGGTCTTCGGGCATTATCCGGATGGTGAGGCACGTAGAGGCGTATGGCGTGAGCTGTTTAAGACAAGGAACCATACAAACGAGCTATAATAATGCGTTCCAGCGTGTATTTTTTCTATAATTGGTTGCAATTTTTCTTGAAAGTGCATAATACTTTTGGTATTATATAATTGAGGTTTTGTTAAACATATCAAAAAAATGCGAGAATTTAATCAGAGAAGAGAAAGGTTAGTGCAATGAAAACATTATTATTGGGTGATTTATCACCAAGACAGAGTACTGATGAGTTTTTTCAAAAAGGAGATATAGATACACTTTTTAACGATACTGTTTCATTGTTTCATGAGAGCGAATTTACACTTGTAAATCTGGAGTGTGCAATAACAGAACATGATGAGCAAATAAATAAGATAGGTCCGGCACTCAAAACCGGCAAGGGTACTGCGACAGTGCTTAAGGAAATGGGAATTGACTGTTGCGGCCTGAGCAACAACCACATATTCGATTTCGGTAAAAAGGGTGCAACAGATACAATGCAGGCACTTGACGAGGTTGGAATTGCTTATACCGGTTTTGGTGATAACTATGAGGATGCAAGGAAGAACTATGTCTTTGAGAAGGACGGCGAGCGCATCTGTATAATTGCAGTGTGCGAAAGAGAGTATTCGTTTGCACTTCCCGACAGAATGGGTGCAAGACAGTTCGATGAGTATGACACAATGGATGACATCAGAGAAGCAAGCAAGACTTATGACAGAGTCATTGTAACTTTCCACGGCGGAAAGGAATACTGCAAATATCCGTCACCAAGACTTTATAAGATGTGCCGTGCAATGGTAAGAGCGGGTGCAGATGTTGTTTTGTGTCAGCACAGCCACTGTATAGGTTGCTATGAAGAATATGAGGGCGGACATATTTTGTATGGTCAGGGTAATTTCCATTTCGTGGCTGCCCCCTGGGTTGAAAGACCGGAGGGGTGGAATGACTCACTTGCGGTTAAGTATGACACAAAAACGAACGAAATAGAGTTTGTTCCGTTCACAACTGTAGGTCATACAGGAATTGAACTTACAAAGGGTGCTGAAAAAGAGAAAATCCTTTCTGATTTTGAAGCACGCAACAAAGAGCTTGCAGAGGGCAAATGGGAGGATAAGTGGCACGAGTTCGTTCTTTCTGACAAGGATTTCTATTTTGGTGTAATAGCTGATGCCTGCAAGCCCGATTCAACAGAGCTTGAAAAACAGTTCTTTGCGGCTTGTCTTACATGTCAGGCACATACGGATATGTGGCGTGAGCTGTTTAAGACGTGGAACCACACGAACGAAAAATAAAGGAAGACGTTAAGAATGAAATATTCAACACCTGAAAAAGAGGGAATAAAATCATCATACATAAAAGAATACGTGGAAAAGCTTGAGGAGTATAATCTTTCAACGCACAGCCTTGTGATAATGCGTCACGGTAAAGTGATTTTCGAAAATTATTGGGCACCGTTTCATAAGGATTATCTGCACAGAATGTATTCTGTGACAAAAAGCTTTGTATCGCTCGCAATAGGATTTTTGGAGCAGGAGGGTAAGATTTCTCTTGATGATAAAATAGCAAAATATTTCCCCGATGAAATCAAAAATCAGCCTGATGAAAATATGCAGAATCAGACAATCCGGAATATGCTTATGATGTCAACAGCAATGCCGGAAGAAAGCTGGCTTATCAAGCGAAATGACGACAGAGTACGTTTCTATTTTTCAAATGCCGGAACACAGTCACGTCCCGCAGGAACAACATTTGAATACGACAGTGGCGGTTCGTTTATAATGGGAGCGTTGGTTGAACGTGTAACCGGAAAAAGATTGATGGAATATCTGCGAGAGAAGTGCCTTGATAAAATCGGTTTCTCAAAAGAGGCATATATATTAAAATGCCCGGGCGGACATTCATGGGGCGATTCGGCGCTCATCTGTACGGCACAAGACCTTGCAAAGGCTGCGCAGTTCACGCTCCGGAACGGAAACTGGGACGGAGAACAGCTTTTAAATGAGAATTATGTAAAAACTGCTACATCAAAGCTTATTGACAACAATCCGGAGGGCAGAGTAGCATATTCTACTTTCGGTTACGGCTATCAGTTCTGGCGTACATTTGATAATTCATACTTCTTTAACGGTATGGGCTGTGAGTTTGCAATATGCTCACCCGATAAGGATATGGTAATGGTATATAATGCTGATAATCAGTCAATGGTGCCCGACCTTGCAAAAGATATTGTAATCAGAAACTATTTTGAAATGATTGTACGCAAAGCAGAAGATTGCGAGCTTCCCGACTCGGACGAAAACAAAGCTTTGACAGAGTATGCAAAAGGGCTCAAGCTTGCAACTGCATTGGGTGATAAGTATAAACCAATGCAGGACAAAATAAACGGTGTAACTTATAAAATCGACGAGAATCAGACAGGCATCACAGAATGGAAGCTTTGTTTTGACGGTGATAAGGGCAAGCTTTGTTATACCAATGCACAGGGCTATAAAGAAATCCCGTTCGGAATGTGCGAAAATGAGTTTGCAGAATTTCCGCAGGAGGGTTACTCTGATGAGGTCAGCTCACAAAAGGGCAACCGACTTTATAAGTGTGCGGCATCTGCGGCATGGGTGTCAGATTACCAGCTGTTTATAAAAGTACAGATAATTGACACATATTTCGGCAGACTGGGCATCACCGTCGGATTTAACGAAGACGGAAAAATGGGCGTATATATGAGAAAGACAGCAGAAGATTTTCTTGACGAATACACAGGTTATCTGTCGGGAACAGCAGAATGAGTAAAAAATAAAAACCTTTACGGATATTTCCCTTATATTGGATTTGTAATTATCGGAGAATTATGGTAAAATATAATGGAGATACCAAAGAAACACTTTCGGATAAGGAGTGATTAGTATGGAAATAGTTCATGGTAGAGACTATAGTGAACTGGGCTATAAGATTATGGAGCATAATGCCACTACACCGCTTCACTGGCATAAAAATTTTGAGCTGTGCGAGCTCTTGGACAGCCCGTGTGATTTTCTTGTTGACGGTCAGAGCATTGAAGCGAAAAAAGGTGACATTATAACTATTCGTGAAAAGGATGTTCACGGTTTCTTCGTAAATCAGGATACGAGCCTCCGTATTATTCAGTTTTCACCACAGATATTTCTGAACACGAAACTCAAAATAAAACCGTTGAAAAAGCATATTACTGCTGAAGAAATTGATAGCGTTCCTATGTTGCGCCAAAATATTAACCATTTGTTCGGGGTACTGGAGAATGAGGGCTGGAAATTTGAAATCAAAGACAATCCATTCTTTGCTATGGTTTGTGAATCGGTTTATTTGCTCCTGATGCGTCATTTTTCAATAGACGAGGAAAAAGCTCCGGTCAGAACAGGCAGAGAAGCATTTTTTGAAACTGTCGAATTTGTAAACAATCACTATACGGAAGATATCAATATAAATATCATTGCAGAGCATATGCTAATGTCGAGAAACCGTGTGGTGAGAATGTTTGAAACGCACGCAGGCAAGTCTCTTAAAGAATATATAGATATGCTCCGTGTAGACCACGCAAACAGGATGATTAACAATGGCAGTAATGTAACAGAGGCGGCAATTGCCAGCGGATTCCAGTGCATCCGCACATTCAACAACGTATATAAGACATATATGGGTGTTACACCGTCGGAATATATGAGACAAACAGAAAAAAACAAAAAAGCAGAACAGAAGGAAGGGTAATACAATGGTAGTCAGAATTAAAAACGCAATATTTATAGGTGATACACTTGAAGAAAATAAATACCTGTATATAGAAAACGGTGAAATAAAAGCATTTTCTGATAAAGAACTTGATTTCGATGAAGAAATTGATGCAGGCGGTCTTTATGTTTCGTCCGGATTTATAGACATACATACACACGGTGGCGGCGGATATGATTTTGGCGACGGTACTGTGGACGATATAATAAATGCGGCATATACCCACGCAAAGTACGGAACAACAACCATTTTCCCGACCTGTACATCTTCATCAACAGACGACACAATAAAATTCATACAAAATGTTAAAGAAGCGATGAAGAAGAACGGACCCGGACAACCGCACGTGGCAGGCTCACATCTTGAAGGTCCGTATTTTGCAGACGCGCAAAGGGGTGCGCAGAACCCTGAATATATCAAAAATCCGTGTCGCGACGAATATACGGAATTTGTAAAGTGTGGTGAGGGAACGGTAAGAAGAATAAGCTTTGCACCCGAGCTTTCGGGTAGTGTTGAGCTTTGCGAATATCTGACAGAGAATGATATTGTTCCGTCATTCGGTCATACTGATGCAATATATCAGGAGATAAAACCACTCATAGAAAAAGGTTGTAAGCTTGCAACACACCTTTATTCAGGAATGAACGGTGTTACACGCCGTGATTGCTACAGAAAGCTCGGCGGAGTTGAAACGGCGTTTCTTGAAGATGATGTATATGTTGAAATCATAGCAGACGGAAAGCATTTACCGCCTGAACTGTTACGACTCATATACAAAATCAAGGGTTCAGACAAAATATGTCTTATAACCGACTCAATGCGTGGTGCAGGAATGGGAGAGGGCGAATCTGTTCTCGGTCCTAAAAATGATCCGACCAGTATGAAATGTGTCATAAAAGACGGAATTGCATTCCTTACAGATATGACGGCATTTGCAGGCAGTGTCGCAACAACAGACAGGCTTATAAGAGTTATGAACAAGGAAGCGGGAGTGCCCATATGTGAATGTATAAAAATGATGACAAAAATCCCGGCTGAGGTTATGGGCATAAAAGACCGTGGCAGTCTCAAAGAAGGCTATAAAGCGGATTTAGTATTTTTTGACGAAGATATAAACATTAAAAAAGTAATCATTGAAGGCAGAGAATTAGGAGACCGATAAATCAAAAGTCGGATTTGTACATAAAATAATGTATGATTTGCATTGCAATGAGCAACATTTAATGATAAAATACAATACTAACCAATAAGAAGAATTAAGAAAAGAGGTAAATTCAAATGGAAATCAGAATTTGTGAAAACAGTGAGGCACTCGGAAAGAGTGCTGCAGAGTACGTAGGTAAGGTATTGCGTGAGTGCATAGCAGAAAAAGGTAATGCAAGATTATTGCTTTCAACAGGCGCATCACAGTTTGATACTATAAAGGCACTTGTTGAAGAAAAGGATATCAAGTGGGAATGTGTAGAAATGTTCCACCTTGACGAGTATGTGGACTTACCCGAAACACACGGTGCAAGCTTCAGAAAGTATCTTAAAGAGCGTTTTGTTGACAAGGTAGGCACGCTTAAGGCTGCACACTTTGTACACGGAACAAAGGAGTGTATCGCAACACTTACAGAGGAAATCAGAAAGTCACCGATAGATATCGGTCTTATCGCAATCGGCGAGCACCCACATATCGCATTTAATGACCCCCCGGCAGACTTTAACACAAAGGAAGCATACATAATCGTTAACCTTGACGAAAGATGCAAGAAACAGCAGATGGGCGAGGGTTGGTTTGCAACAATTGACGATGTTCCGAAGCAGGCAGTGTCAATGACAACATATCAGATAATGCAGTGTAAGAAAATAGTATCGTGCGTTCCCTACAAGGTAAAGGCAGAGGCTGTTGAAAACACACTAAAGGCAAAGGAAACAACAAATATGGTTCCTGCCACACTTTTAAAGGAGCATGAGGATTTCATACTTTATCTTGATGCAGACAGTGCATCGGGCATAACAGATATATTCTAAGCCTGATTATTGTGAGTAATCAGCAAAATGTTTCAAAAACCTAATTTTTGGATTGAATTTCCTGTTTCTTTAAAAGGATAATTATGCTAATATATAATCAGGATATATCGATTTAAATATAACAAAAAAGGAGGAATGCATTTTGAAGAAGAAAAATGTAAAGAGGATAATCTCCCGCTTGGTTACGTGCTGTCTTGCTATGTCAGTGGTGATGGGAACAGTGGCTGTTCCGATAAAAACGGAAGCTGTAAGTCTTACCGAAACCATCATAAGCGAAAACTTTGACAGTACAGGTGTGGGCGAACTTCCTGCAGGCTTTGAGCTTTCAGGTGAAGGCGGAAGTGCAAAGGTTGAAACCTATATGAGTAAAACCGCTGTAGCAATCAAAAACGAATACGACGGTAAGAATGTTGTATTAACCAGGTCGTTTGGCACAATAACAAACGGCGTATTTGATCTGTCATTCGGCTTTTTGCAGCCACGTACGGCGAGCGAGGCAACAGTATTGGCACTTTATAACGCTGAGGGCAATGCATTTTTGAAGCTTGTCACAAAAAACGGAGGTTTGTATCTGGAGAAAGGTGACGAATCAGAGCTCGTAATGTCAAAATATCAGGTTGACAGATGGTACGGCATTCATTTATGGCTCAACTTTGCAAAAGGCACATGCGAGCTTTTTGTTGACGGAAGCCTGAAGAATGAAACAACCTTCACCAACGCATCGGCGACATTTAATAAGATAGGCTTCTATACAGAATATTCCCCCGGATTTTATATAGACGACCTTCTGCTTGTGAAAAACACAAACACGAAAAGACTTGTTATAGAAGGTACGCAGTTTGCATCAGTTCCCAGATACGGTGCTAACGAATATACTATAAAAGCGTCTATGAAGGATGAAAACAACACATCGCTTGAAGCTACACCGATGGAGTGGGAAATTGTAAACAACAACGGTGCAGACCTCACGGGTGTTGACATTGTAGTGACGGACGATTACGGAATGGAGGTAACCCTTATTCTCACACCGGACGTTACATACCGAGGTGTTGTTGAACTTAAAGCAACATACACAGGTGAGGGCGCAGATGCAAACGCACCCACATCATCATGCTATGTGACGCTGATGGATGAAACTGTTGAAACACTTGAGGTTTCCGGAGCAGCGAGAATTAAATACGGACTTGACGAATCGGAAAGAAAATACACAGTAATTGCAACAGATACACTGGGTAAAACAATTAACCAGGTAGACGTAAACTGGTATCTTGGTGCAGGTGCACCGTCATATGTAAGCATTGACGAAAATGGTGTATTGAGCGTTTCAAGAGAGGTTGAAAAGGATGTTCACATAGAGATTTGCGCTGATACAAGAGACGGACAGCATTCGGCAAAGAAGAAGATAATTCTTCAGACAGAGACAAATTACGATGATGATATGTTCCGCCTTGATATCTATCAGAAATCTATGGATACCCTCATAAAGCTTTATAGTGATCCATACAGCAACTCACCGCTTCTTGCAAGTTATCTTGATGTAAGAACGATGAAACCGTTTCAGTGGTTGCAGGTTGTGGGACAACCGAAGCTTGCAAACTCAAACCTTGCAACAGACAGTATGATATACAGATGTATGGACTATCTCTCAGAGTTTACAGGTGATCCGAAATACAAAGAACGTGTAGATGCTGTATATCAGTGGCATCTTGACTATGGACTTTCAGAAAACTATATGGGTTACTGGGGCGGACACGCTTCAATAAACCTGAAAGACCTTCAACCGATACTTGCACCTATGAACTACAACACACACGAGTTCAAAGAGCATTATATGTACTGGGACCCGTTCTTCAGGCTTGATCCCGAGGTAGGCTACAAGATTTGCCGTAATGTAATACTTGGACATATAACAGAGTGGGAATATATGCTTTCCAACCGTCATGCAAGTTATTCCAAGGAAATGGACGAGTCAGCGTGGACAAATCTTGACGCATTTGCAAATGAATACGGAATAATTTCCACGACAAAGGAACAGCCGTTTAAGAACATGGGCTGCGACATGGAGCATGCGGCAGGAACGATAGTAAGATTTACAAATGATGAATATGCAAAAGAATGGGGTTTGCGTATATTTAAAATGTATGCAGAGGCAGCAGACCCGGTAACCGGAATAATGCCTTCGGTATATACAACAGGTAAGGATGCAGAGGGTGTAAAAGACCCTGATGTGGAGTTTGCAAATACGTTCTATCCTCTGAAATGGTATGAGGTTGACGATATCGATGAGGCTTATACTACCGTTGCATACGGTGACAGATTTGTAAACCAGTTTGGAGAAGACCTTGTAGCACAGGGCTTCTATGGTCCGGAGGTTCTTGAGCCCGGAAACACTACTCTTGCTGAGGGTTATTACAAAAACAGCTTCCAGACAAACTATATGGTATCTGATTTAGCCTTTGCAAAAGAACTGGGAACAGATACACCTGAGGGTAGATACATAGTAGAAAAGGTAGTAAAGATGATTGAAGGATACCTTGACTACGCATGGGTAAAGGGCGATAACGAATTCAGAACGATTATGGCTGACGGAACAGACATATCAGACTTTGTCCCCAACCGAAGCGGATACTACGGTAACTATTATAATCGAGGCGAAGAGCTCGGAACATATACCGTGGGTGCAAGCAATGTAGAAGGCTGTGTGCAGGCATATTTTGAGGCAGTAAAGCGTGATGACCTTGCAGAGGAAGCTGAAAAAATCTATGAGTTCATTAACTATATGGCAGAAGAAGTACTTGACTGGGGTAAGCTTGGCGGAGATGAGTTAGGCGACGAGGATATGGAGCTTAACTATGCAACAACCGACTCTGCATATCAGAGTGTACTTTCGTTGGTAGAGCTTTACTATGCAACGGGTAATATGGAATTTCTTGACCTTGCACGAGTTGTTGCAAACAACTTCATAAAGAACCAGTACAGATATGGAATGTTGATATCAAATACAGGTGCGAACTCAAATCCGGGCAGCCAGTATGTTCTTACATTGCTTAACGGTGCAAAGTTCTACTACGCACTTGCATTCCTTGAGGGTGCTATCCGTGGTCAGAATGATCTCGTACAGCACGTAAGAATCATGGGTAGTGGATATCATGACCAGATGGTATTTGAAAACGGTGAAGCAAGGAGAGACTATGACGGTACTAACTTCGCCAAATTAACCAACCCGAAAATTTTTGTACAGGATATCGTATTTGAGGAAGAAAGCATAAACCTCAAAAAGGGCGAAAAGACAACCCCGAAATACGAAGTACTTCCCAAGGACGCATCAAGCAAGAGCGTTACCTTCTGGATAACAAACAATAATGTTGCAACTCTCAACCGTTCAACGGGCGAAATCACTGCGGTGTCACCCGGAACAACGGAGCTTATTGCAATATCGGGTGATATGAAGGTCAATAAGACACTTACAATAACCGTTAAGTGATAGAAAGGGGATAAAATATGAAAAAAATTATTGCATCCTTGCTTGCTTTAAGCTTTGTGTTCAGTTTCTGGACACTTGCTTCTGCAGAAGATGAAAAAACGAGCTATTCCAATGCAATGAACTTAATGTACGACCTTGGAATAGTAACAGGATATGAGGACGGTTCCTTGCGTCCGGAAAACAACATCACACGTATGGAATTTGTCACAATGGCATTAAGACTTATGGGCCATTACAATGTAGACGAATCATATGCGTCAAAGAACACTTTCAATGATGTACCGGCAGATTTATGGGGAGCGAAGAACATCAATCTCTCATATGATCTCGGACTTGTTGACGGACATACAGACACAATATTTGCCCCGAACGATAACGTAACGGTTAACCAGGCGGCAAAGGTGCTTATCTGCATCCTTGGCTACAAGACGATAGCAGAAAAAGAAGGATATCCTAACGGATATATTTCAATAGGAACAGACCTTTCATTGTTTGATAACGTAGGCATAGGCGAGAAGCCTGCAACACGTGATAACGTTGCAAAGCTTATGGCAAACGCACTTGATGCGAATATGATGAAAGCAAAATATCAGGCAGACGGCACAGTTGATTATGTTGAATCAGACAAAACCTTGCTTGAAGAAATGGGCATCGAAAAGAGACGAGGCGTTGTCTATGCAGTTCCCGGTATTGATATCGGAACAGGCAGAAGCCTTGAAGACGGTCAGGTGGTCGTAGGCGACACGCTCTATGAAACAACAAAGACCGCTATCTATGACGAAATAGGTTCAGAGCTTGAGATATGGGTTGTACCTGAAACCGACTCATTTGTTCCGGCGATTGTTCACTATGAAAAGAGACCGAATGAGACGGAACTCACAATTCCCTCATACAGCATCTCACCGGCAACGAATACAAGCGAGTTTGTATATCTCAACGAATCAAACGACAAAAAGACAATATCTCTTAAAGATTCGACCATATTTATTTACAACGGACAGCTTCTTACAACCGGTCAGGTAACTGCAGATAAGCTTAAGCCTGCAAACGGTTATGTTACACTTAAGAACTACAAGGAAAGCGACTTCCCGGTAGTTATGATATGGGATTTTGAGAACTATGTTGTAAAGACTGTAAAGGACGGTTCGGTAATATACGATTCACTCGGCAAGAAACTTGAAATTGATGATGACAAGTCAAGAACTGTATTGCTTGACGGACAGAGCATAGCTCTTGAGAATATCGAAGCAGGCGACATATTGAGTGTGGCAGTAAGCCCGAACGGCGAAAACTACAGAATCTATGTAACGCGTGACTCAATGGACGGCACAATCGAAAAGGTTCGTACAAACTCAGACGGTGAAATCATATATACAATCGGCGGTGCTGATTACTATGTCGCAGGTAACTATCAGACATATGTAGAAGAGAACTCAACAAAGGTAAAAGAGCTCTACACCGGCGACCATACAACATTCTATTTTGACTATTTCGGCAATATCGCATACACAGACGCTGTGTATGAGTTGCCGTCGGTTAAGTACGGATATATTATAGACGCTGAATACGACAATATTGAAGAGGTTCTTTATGTAGAGCTTATGAACGACTCAAACTCATTTGAGCGTTTCAGAGTTGACCCGGACGAGGGTTCAAAGATTGGTATCTTTAAAAACGGAAGCTACACTGTGAACAAAAAGAACCTTACAGCAGTTTGTAACGAGCTTATAAAAGACTACGGCATAAACAGACAGCTTGTAAAATACAACCCGTCAGCAGACGGACTTTTGAGAGAATTTTATCTTCTTGACACATCAGGCACAAGCGATATATGGGGTGAAGCAAGAGGTAACAAGACATCAATGACTTATGCCAACGGTACGCTTGACGGTGAGTTCGCAATAGATGCAAACACAATCGCATTCTATATCCCCAACAGCGGAAAAGAACCCGAGCTCTTTAAATCCGGCAGAGCGGTAACACTTATCTCATCTTCAGCATCAAAAGTACAGTTGTATGATATAATTGACAATCGTGTCGGCGTTGTGCTCATTCGTAGTGATGAAAAGGGTACAACAGGTCACAAGTACATAATTGATATGGTAAACGACCCGATAATGCTCGTTGAAGAAATAGCAACACACATTGTAGACGATGAAGAAACAATCTATATGAGTGGCTGGCAGGAGGGTAAGCAGGTAACTGTTAATTTTGCAAAGTCACTTGAAAAGAACTCGGAGGATATATCAACAATAAGACCGGGTATGCTTGTTCAGTATAAGCTAAACAGTGACATCCGTACACGTGCGGAAACTTCGGATGAACCATCAAGAGTTATCCTGTTCCGTAAGATTATGGATCTGAACGAATCTTTTGAACCGTTCCAGACATGGAACATGGAAGATACCTGGATGTCAAGTGCGGCGTTAAGATACGCATACGGCAATATTAAGTCTTACAGCTTGCCGAATATGGTTCTTGACTGCGTAGAGGGCGAGCATAGTCGTGTGGCACTCTCAATTGACGACAGTGTGAGCGTAATCCGCTGGAACCGTCAGGAGAACCGTGGCGAAAAGCTTACTATCTATGACGTTTTAGTCAACGATAATATACTTGTAAGAACAAGATACAATGTCACAAAAGACATTTACATATTTGAATAAGGAGGGACTGCAATGAAAAAAATCCTATCAGTAGTGCTTAGCCTGATAATTGCAATCGGCACATTACCGGCTGCCTATGCAAGTGGTTTAAGCATTAATAAATGGAACGGTTTTGCAGGCGACGGCGTTACCGTATCAAACCCTGACCCTGCTGCAGACTCAGACGACGATGTTATAAAATTTGCATCGGGTGAAACAGCAACGCTTTCACTTCAAACTCCGGTAAACGGAAATATGCTTGTCACATTTGATTTCTTTGCAGAAACAGCACAGGATTCAACAGTTGAGGCACTTGCAGATGACGGCACAGTTATGGGAACATTCTCACTTGGAGCAGACGGAACTGCGTGCGGTATAGAAAGCTATGAGACAGGCAAGTGGCACACAGCAAAAATTCTTGTATTCCCCGACGGT
This sequence comes from Candidatus Ornithomonoglobus sp., assembly GCA_045649185.1. Classification (GTDB taxonomy): domain Bacteria; phylum Bacillota; class Clostridia; order UBA1381; family UBA1381; genus Ornithomonoglobus. Next base: position 63,721 of record JAZRPM010000017.1, read on the forward strand.
AAGCTTTACAGAACATATCTGAATGACGGATTTATCGGCGAGGGAACGATTGATAAAGCTTCATTATACTGTAGCAAGCTGGAATTTGCAGCAGGCGGTGCGCTTTACATAAACAATATCGACATTTCAGAATATGCACTTCCGCTCTGGGAAGATTCAATGCTTAAAACTGTTTACAAAAACGAAAACCCTGTAACAGTTGATGCTGCACATCCGTTATTCACGGAGATTGCTGTTGCAAATGCTATAATTGAAGCAAACATTGACGCATCAGAGCTTAGTGACGGAAGTCTTAAAATGACACTTGCCGCTGATAACGGCGAGGATGTTGCAGTTGTTGATTTATCAGGAACTGACATTCCCGAGGGCGAATTTGCGGTTAAGGTTAACGTGAGCACAGATTCACAGACAGCTGATGTATATGTTGATGATGAAAAAATCTCGGTTGCACCTATTTCGCTTTTAGATGCCGATAAAAATCCGGCAAGCGAGATAACAGAGATAACTTTAGAGGTTACAGGCGACGGCGGTGCATCGGTAAAGAGCATATATGTAAAAGAACAGAGCCCGATAAAGAATCCGGCAGGTGATTCGAAGGTAGTGCTTTTTGAGGAGAACTTTAACGACAGAGCGGTTGGTTCACCTGTTCCATATTTTGAAGGAAATGTAACGGCGAAGCTTGAAACATCATTTACAACTGTTAATGCAACAACAGGTCATGCATCATCACAGGTTGGTATGCTTCACTATCCGCATTATAACTCAAAATATGGAGCAGCCTATCGTTTCAATGATGACGGAACGCCAAAAACAACCAGTACGGGATTTGAAGCCGGAACAAATGCTTCGTGGTATTATTCTGACATTTCGAAAAAAACGACAGGTATTGATAATATCACTCTGAGCTTTAAGTATTACAATGCAAAGAATGTTATGCAGAATGCGGACGGTACAGGTCTTATTCGTGACCGTCTGTATGCAGGATTTTCGACAGGAACAGGTTCGGGCGATTTGAACAGTACAAGCCAGACAGGTGTTGCATACTACATCAATAATGGTGAGCAAAAAGTTGATTTAAGAGTTGATGGCTCTAAAAAACTTGACGGCAGTGTTGTATTGTCAAGCATTGGCGCACAGTGGGTTGATGCGAAGCTTATTATTAAAAAGAATGCAGACAATACCGTTACAGCTACGGTTGTAGGCCCATCTGATACTAACGGAACAATCGGCGAGGAATCGGTTACACTTGATGCATTCCCCGAAATTAAAAAGCTTGTATTCCAACAGGATGCAACATGGGGAGGAAAGTTCTATCTTGACGATATTGAAGTTTCAACAATCGTTACAAGAGACGAGGATGAGTATTATACAGAAGCAGAGCTTATGGATATTTCAGCAGCTGTTACAAACTCTGTATATACAAACGACATAACACGAGTAGAAACAGATGTTGAAGAACCTGATATGCCCGAGGGTACAGTTTCAGAAACAATTGAAAACTACAAAACAACACATTACAGCAATGACTTCAGCACAATGGGAGTTTACGGCTTTGAAGATTCAGAAAACCTTGAAGCTGCGGCTGTATATGCCGACAATATGGGTTCTGTTATGAGCCTTACCCAGAAAGAGGCAGGAAGTGCCGCAAAGGCTGTTTATAAAATAGGCAGTATCACAGATACATGGGACGGCACAGTTGATACATCCTGGTATGATGCTGATGCTACAAGCTATGAAATCTGGTCAGGTGCAGACCTTGCAGGTTTAAGAAAGCTTGTAAATGAAAGCAACACAGATTTCACAGGCAAGACAGTAAAGCTTATGGCAAACATCGACCTTGCCGACAAGAACTGGACACCGATCGGTACAGGCATTGATTCAAACGGCTTTAAAGGTACATTTGACGGTAACGGTCACGAAATCAGAAACCTATCAATAAAAGATACAGTTAAGGACTCTGAAAGTAACACAAGATACTTCGGCTTGTTCGGAATGGCAAACGGACGTATCGCAAACCTTGGCTTAAACGGTGTAAAGGTTATAATAACATCTTATTCAATAAAGCCAATGCATCTTGCAGCACTTGCTACAAGCTTCACAGGTACAATGGAAAACTGTTACGTTATAGGTGCAGAGGTTAAAGAAGTTCGTCCAGAATCAGTAGAAAAGCAGATAAAGTGGATTAAGGACGGCGGTACATGGACATATAACCGTGACCATGTTGCGGTACTTGTGGCAACACTTGGTGCATCATCAACAGTTGATGGATGTTACACAAGAGACGTTAATATCTATGCGTCATGGCATTCAATTTCATCACCATTTATAGGTATGTCAAACGGCTCATCAGGCAAGGTTTGTTATGTTAAGAACTCTTATGCAGCTGCTCCGTTTACATATACAACCAACCCTGCAACGGGCGAACGTGGTCGAGTTTATACAATGATTGCAAAATCATCAACCGCATATACTATAGGTTCAAATAACTATATTACTCACTCTGTTGAGGATTACAGAAGTAAACCCGGCGTTCCGACAGCGGAAATTTTCGGTAACGGTTTTGCGACGCTTGATTCCAACAATGGCGAAATAGCTACGACAACAGCAGGTGCTTTACTAACTTCATTAGAGAGCACAAATCTCTATACTGATGATATTGCAAATGTAAATGCCGGACATCCGGTATTAAAGAGCCAGAGACTCAAGGTAGATGCTTCTGAAATGAACGTTGCATTTGAGGCAATGGTTCCGGCAGGCAGCGATGCAGACCTCGTTCTCTATTCAGGTAACGAAGTTGCAGCAACAATCAGCCTTACAGATGTTGCCGAGGATGCTTGGAAAACAATAGACATTGCATTCAGAAACGGCACATATATCCCGACTATAAACGGAGTCGAGGGTGAAGCTGTTGAATTTGCTTCAGAAAACGACGGCATAAGCGAATTTGCATTCGTTGTTAATAACGGCACAGCGTACATTGAAAATCTTATGATTTATCAGGACAGTGCCGAGCTTCTTAAGAAGAAGATTAACAAGATAATGGCAGATATCTATGAGCAGGTACCCGAATATCCGGTGCTTGAGGAGAGCTTGACACTTCCAACATCGGTTGACGGTTATTCTGTAACATGGAAGAGTTCAAACAAGAGCTATGTAACAGATAAGGGTGAAATCCTTGCACGCAAGGATTGTACAATGCCGATAAGCTTAACGGCAACAATCACACTCGATCCGGTAAATGCAACATATCCGCCTGCGGATGCACAGGTGACATTCACATTTGACCTTGCACCGGCAGAAGGCGTAGACAATGAAAAGACAGTAGACGCTATAATTGCAGATATTTTAGAGAGCACATATATAACAGAAGAATCGCACAATGCTATATCAAAGGATCTCAACACTCTCCCGACAGAGTGGGACGGTGCAAGCATCCTTTGGGAAGTAGTAAGCGGAACTGCAATGGATGAAGAGGGTAAGGTAACTATCCCCGAAACCGAGAACGAGGATGTAACTCTTAAAGCTACTGTGACACTCGGCGATGTGGAAAAGTCAACAGAGCTTGACTTTACGGTGCTTTCATATAATAAGATACTTGAATATGCATCAGCTGCAGTGACGTATGAGCTTATAAACGGTGCTGACGGAAATATGGTTAAGAAGAACCTCAACTTCCCATCATCCGGTCTTTACGGCACAACAATCACATGGGCATCAGACAGAACTGACCTCATAACCGATAAGGGCTTCCTTATGGAAATCAATGATGAGGAATATGTTACAATAACTGCAACAATAGAGGTTGACGAGAGAGAAATATCCGTACCGTTCTATTTTGTAACATACATTTCACCAACTATAAAGTTAGCCGCAGATATGGCTAAGGTTACAGTGCAGGCAGAAACTGATTCCGATATGACCTTGCCCGTAAGCGGTGAGGATTACAACTCACGGATTACATGGGCAAGTAACAGTACCTATGCTCAGGTAAACGGAGCAAGAGTGGCAATAACACGTCCTGAAAATGTAGTAGGTGACACAGAAGTAACACTTACAGCTACATTTGAAATTGACGGTGTTACAATATCCAAGGATTATAAGGTACTAATCAAGTGTATGCCGGCGAATGAGGACCTGCTTCAGGCTGAGCTTGACAAGATTGATTTTACAGATATATCTGATGAATCAGACACTGCTGTATGCGAAAACCTTCACCTTGTATATGAGTTCCCGTACGGCATAACAGCTACCTGGACATCAGACAGTGACTTTGTCACAGATGACGGTATCGTAACACGTCCGCCTATCGGGGAACCGGACGAAGATGTTATAATGACAGTTACACTTGAGCGTGGCGGTGTTGAACTTTCAAAGGACATTCCGTTTACCGTAAAAGCATACGGCACAACACAGGAAGTTCTTGATTATGCAAAGGCACAGCTTACTTTCAATACATTGAGTGATGACCCGATTAACCTCGTGGTTGATGATTTATACCTGCCCAAGGCATGGAAGTTCGGAACAGAGGTTTCGTGGACATCAGACAGTGCTTTGATTGAGGTTGTAAACGGAACAGACGGTCACTATAAAGGAAAGGTTACAAAGGCTGCGTATGGAGCCCCCAACACACCTGTATTGCTTAGGGCAACCATTTCCTACGAGGGTGAGACCGTTACAAAGGATTTCTACGTAACTGTTTCGGAGCAGCACGGTTATGAACCGCTTATTTATACAGACTTTGAGCTTCTTACACGTGGTGTAAACTACGCAGCAGACAGAAACAACCTTAGCGGCGGAACATATGAACATAATAACCTCTATCAGGTAACGGTTGGTGAAGCTGACCCGACAAATGCTGATAACACAGCACTTAAAATATACAAGACTCCTGATATGCCGCAACAATCAGGCGGTAACTCATGGGCATTCTTCCGTACTAATTCATCACAAAGACGTGCCGGTATCATAAGAATTGAGCAGGATATATATCTGGAGAGCATGTCTAACGTGCCATACAGAATTGTTGGCGCAGTCGGTGGCGGTAAGGACGGTAATTATGAGGAAATAAATGTAAATGTAGACGGTGAAGGAAATATTTACCAATGGAAACGTGATTATCTGGCATCTAAACAGATGGAGTTCGGTAAGTGGAACAATCTTGCGATTGAGTTCAGCACATACGAAAAGTGGGTTGATATATATCTCAACGGCGAGCTTGTTCTGGATAACGCACCGTTCCAGTTTAATAAGGACGGTACAGTCGTTTCTGCACTGAAGATTAAGTATGAGGGCCTTGCAGATGCAGACCATGTACTCTATATTGATGATCTCAAGGTTTTGCGTAAGGTTGACTACTCAGGTGAGATGGCAGCAGCTGAAAAAGAGCTTGAAACAGCGTTCCTTGCAGCACAGAACATTAACGAAATTACAAACAACATTGTGCTTCCGAACCTTTCAAAGTATGAGCTTACAGTATCGGGCACATCTTCAAACACTGATGTTGTTGCAAATGACGGAACGGTTACAAGACCGTCAAAGGACACAGAGGTGGAGTACACAGTTACAATTTCAAGCGAATTCGGTGGTACAAGAAGCCGTACATTTAAGCTTCTTGTTAAGAGCGATAGCTTTGTTCCGGGCGAATCAGGCGGAACAGTCAGTGATGCGCAAAAGGCTATTGCTGATGCAAACAGTGTACTTGAAGAGCTGAAGAACAGTTACACATTAAACTACATAACAGGTAACATCACTTTGCCGACAACTGCAACTAACGGAAGTGTGATTACATGGAAGAGCCTTAACACCGCTGTTATATCAGATAATGGTGTGGTAACTCGTCCGACAACTGATACTACGGTTACACTTATCTGTACAGCTACACTTAACGGTGTAAGTGACAGAAAGGAAATAGCAGTTACTGTTAAGGCAGGAACACCGGGCACACCTGTAATTATTCCCGGCGGAGCATCAGGCACAACATCAGGTGGATCATCAGGTGGCGGTATTTCAGGCATAATGCCTTACGAACCGCCAAAGACAGAAAATGCTACACCTGCTGAGCCTGCAACTCCTTCATCATCTGTTGTATTCAATGATGTAAAGGATCACTGGGCAAAGGATTACATTATGGAGCTTCACGAGGCAGGCGTTATAAACGGCGTTTCAGAAACGGAATTTGCTCCAAATGACTCGATTTCAAGAGAGGCATTCCTCACTATGCTTATCCGTGCACTCGGCAACGAGCTTGACACTGATTACGATGCAGTATTTGACGATGTTAAACCGGATGACTGGTACTATCAGTATGTAATGGAAGCATTTAATATGGGTATCGTAAACGGTACTTCGGTAACAGAGTTCGGTACAGGTGCTAACATTTCAAGACAGGATTTGTGTACAATGATTGCACGTGCACTTGAAGCTAAGGGTATAGAGATTGATGCAGAAACAGCAGACGAGTTTGCTGATACAATTGCAATAGAAATCTATGCAAAGGATGCAGTGTACGGACTTAAGAATCTCGGCATCATCAACGGTAAAGACAATAATAACTTTGACCCGAGAGGTATTGCAACCCGTGCAGAGGCTGCAAAGATTATGGTTGGCTTGATAAATGTTCTTGCAGAAAAAGAATAATAGGCTGGCATGATACAAAAAACTCCAAAAGGGGCGGTTTTTCCGCCCCTTTCTTAAAAGAAAGAGGATTTTAACAATGAAAGAACTTAAATTTGAAGAATTATCACTCAAACAAAAACTCGGTATGGTTACTTGCGGACTTATCCCGTGCGAGAACCGTACAGATGAAAATGACGAATACGTACTCGAGATGATTCGTAACCACGAATTGGGTTGTGTATGGGTTAATCCCTCAACAAGAGATGTTGATGATATTATGGCAAGAATCAAAGAGGCTGCTGATTATCCAATTCTTATAATGACTGACGCAGAAAGTGGTTTTGATGACTATAAGATTGGTAAGCACAATGCACTGGGTATGGCGGATAATGAAGAGCTTGCATATACATTCGGAAAGCTTACGGGTATTCAGGCAAGAAAAATGGGCTATAACGTAGTTTGCAACCCGATTCTTGACAGCATCAATCACGGTGGTATCTGTGGTTCAAACGTGCGTTGCATCGGCTCTGATAAGTACAAGATTGCAAAGCTTGCAACTGCAGAGGCAAAGGGTATGCGCGACGGTGGTGTTCTGACAGTTGGTAAGCACTATCCGAGTCCAAGCAAAAAACGTCACGTTGGCAGAAGACCGATTGACCCACATATGGCGGAGGCAAAAGGCTATGAAACAGAGGAAGAGCTTATCGAAAACTGTTTGTATGCATATATGGAGCTTTATAACGCAGGCGTTCTTGACGGTATTATGACATCACACGTTAAGATGGTTAATATCGATGACGAGTACCCGACATCTCTTTCAAAAAAGGTTATAAACATAATCAGAGAGCAGGGCTATGACGGTTTCATTGTTACAGACGCACTTTCAATGATGGGTGTTGTTGCAAAGTTCGGTCTTACTGACCCGAAGGGTATGTGTATTGAGGCAGGTAATGATATTTCGCTTATCTGGACAAAAACGAAAACAGGCTTTGAGGCAGTATGTGACTGTTACGAAAGAGGTCTTATCTCCGATGAAATGCTTGATGCAGCAGTAAAGCGTGTTCTTGCGGCACAGCATAAGGTTATAGAGCTTGAACCGAAGTTTACAGAGATTTCCGATGAGGATAAGAAAAACTTTGACAGAATATCAACAGACGGTATATATGCAAGAGTTGATGAGGGACTTCCCACAGGAATTTCAAAGGACGGCAAGCATTACTTTATGGTTCTTACCGGTAACGAGACGCAGATTAACGATGCCGGAAAGGTTGACGTTGCGACATTTGCCGATAATATCTGGTACGGTGGCTGGTACGATACAAAGAGAATACTTGGAAAGATAGCAGAAAACTTCCCGAACTCCGACTCTATAGCAATAAGAGAGTATCCGACTCCCAACGAGGTTCAGCACGCATTGCAGGAGGCGGCAAAATATGATGATGTTATCTTTATAACGTATCAGGATGCTGCGGCATATGCAGGCAGAGAATGTCTGACACCCAGAGTTGTTTCAATGATAGACTGTCTGCAGATTACAGACACCGTAAGCACAATCGTACATTTCGGAAACCCGTATGTACTTGAGGAGCTTGTACACATTCCACGTATAATTGTCGGAAGCTGTGCAAAACCGAGTGTAGATGCTGCATTTGAAGTTCTTATGGGCAACTATCCGGCAAAGGGCAGTCTTACATATGATGTTAATTTTGAATAACACTGAAAGGGGGCGTTAAGCCCCTTTTTCAGTGCTCAAATTCCTAATTTGAAGTTGCGATTTCCTATTTATTTTCGCAAAGAAGTGTAGTAAAATATATATAGTGTGATTTTATGACTTTTAAAAAACTAATCACAGAAAAGAGGAATACATAATGAAAGAATTGAAATTTGAAGACCTGTCTTTAAAGCAGAAGCTTGGTATGGTTATGTGTGGACTCATTCCGTGCGAAAACCGTACAGAAGAAAATGACGAATATGTACTTGACTTAATCCGTAACCACTGTCTTGGTGCAGTATGGGTAAATCCCACCACAAAGGACGTTGACAAGATTATGGCAAGAATCAAGGAAGCCGCAGATTATCCGATTCTTATATTAACAGACGCCGAAAGCGGAATGGGCGATTATAAGATAGGTAAGCACAACAATCTTGGTATGACAGACAGTGAAGAGCTTGCGTATACTTTCGGAAAGGTTACTGCAATACAAGCAAGAAAAATGGGTTATAATGTGGTTTGTAACCCGGTTCTTGATATGGGCAAACGTTGCGTAGTATGCGGTGCCAGTATCCGTCATATGGGCTCTGATAAATACAGAGTAGCCGCATTGGGAAAAGCAGAAGCACAAGGTATGCATGATGGTGGTGTTTTAACTGTCGGCAAACATTATCCGAGTGCTAATAAGAACGAAGGCAGACCGATTGACTCGCATATGGCAGAAAGACTGGCACTTGAAACAAAAGAAGAGCTTGTTGATTACAATTTATATCCGTATATTGAGCTTTCAAAAGCAGGTGTTCTTGACGGTATTATGACCGGACATGTAAGAATGCCCAATATTGATCCTGATTACCCGACTTCACTTTCAAAGAAAGTAATCAATGTAATAAAAGAGCAGGGTTTTGATGGCTTTGTCATTACGGACGCTCTTTCAATGATGGGCGTTGTTGCAAAATTTGGTCTTACAGACCCGAAGGGTATGTGTATTGAAGCAGGTAACGACCTTTCGCTTTGCTGGACGCCTCAGACAAAGGAAGGCTTTGATGCTATCTGTGATTGTTATGAGAGAGGTCTTATCTCTGACGAAAGACTTGACGAAGCTACAAAGAAGGTGCTTGAGATGCACCACAGAGTAATGGAGCTTGAGCCGAAGTTTGACGAAATATCAGAAGAGGATAAAGCGAATTTCAAGAGAATAGCTACCGATTCTATTTTTGCAAAAACAGATGAAGGAATAACTCCGTCAATTTCAAAAGACGGTAAGCATTTCTTTTTGGTTCTTACCGGTAATGAGACAGATATCAATACTGCCGGAAAGGTTGACGTTGCAACATTTGCCGGAAACATCTGGCACGGCGGCTGGTATGATATCCAGAGAATATTGGGAAAACTCGAGGAGATGTTCCCGAATTCCGAAGCAATAGCAATAAGAGAATATCCGTCAGGAGCTGAGATTCAGCACAACCTGGAAAATGCGGCAAATTATGATGATGTAATCTTTGTAACATATCAGGATGCTGCGGCTTATGTTGGAAGAGAGTGTCTCACTTCAAGAATTGTTTCTATGATAGATGCATTGCAGGTCACAGATTCTGTAAGTGCCGTTGTGCATTTCGGAAACCCGTTTGTTCTTGAGGATTTGACTCACATTCCGCGTATTATCATAGGTCCGACTTCAAAAGATGGCGTTGATGCGGCATTTGAGGTTCTTGTAGGAAACTATCCTGCAAAGGGTAGTCTTACATACAAGGTAAACTTTGAATAATTGAAAGGAGGCTTTATTATGGGAAAGAAAGATTGGAGTATAGTTGACGGATACCGTCCACCGCTGAAAAAAGGCGACGCAACAGATTACAAAGGTCACGAATGTGTCTTGATTCTCAACCGTACAGAGCAGGATGCGCACTGCAAAATAGACATTTATTTTGAAGATAAACCGCCCGTTAAGGGTATCGAGTTTGTTGCTCCTGCAGAGAGAATAAGCACATTCTATACAGATAATGAGGAGCTTTTAGGCAGAGCAGGACTTGAGGTTATGCAGCAGTATGCAATGCATATTTCAAGCGATACCGAAATTGTGGTACAGTACGGAAGAATGGATGTAAATCAGGACAATCTTGCGTATATGGTAACGCTAGGATATGGCGAATAATTGCAAGTCTGAATAAATCACCCATATAGCACTGATACGCTCGCTCGCATAGAACACTATAGTCTCGCTTGCGTATCAGCACTCTCTTAAGTGAGACTTCAAATCTTGATTTGACGAGTCGAACTTATGCACAGCTGAGCAATTTATTCAAACTTTTTAGAAAGGAGTTAAATATGACAAAGATAAATACAGTCCTTGGCGAAATAACAAGGGAACAGCTTGGTGTTATTGCACCGCACGAGCATTGTTTCATAGATGTTTCGTTTGAGGAAATTCCACCGAAAACCGAGGAGGAAAAGGAACTTTTCTATTCTAAGGTTTCGATTGAAAACATTGATGTATTAAGAAGAAATCCGTTCCTTGTAAAGGATAATCTCGTAAATGAAGATGTGGATGTTGCTGTTAAGGAGATACAGCGATTCAAAAAAGCGGGTGGCGACACTATAGTTGACCTTACCAACATAGGCATTAAGCGTGATTTGAAAAAAATTCGTGAGGTAAGTGAACGCACCGGCGTAAATATCATCGCAGGTTGCGGTCTTTATACCGGACTTTCAATTCCGAAACCGTATTCGGAAATGAACGAGGATCAGATTGCACAGATGATGATAAATGAAATCAAATACGGTGACGAGGAAACCGGAATAAAACCCGGTGTAATCGGTGAAATAGGCACAAGTGAGACTATTGAGCCGTTAGAGGCAACATCGTTAAGAGCATCAGCTTTTGCGAACCTCGAAACACATTTGCCGATTTATATCCATACATATTCATGGTCACAGGCATCGTTGGAGGCTGTTGATATTCTGACAGCCGAGGGAGTTCGTCCCGATCAGATTTGTATATGCCACCTTGACGTGGAATTTGACCGTGATTACCTTAAAAAGGTGTTTGATAAGGGCGTCTATGCTATGTTTGATAACTTCGGTAAGGAGTACTATTTTACAGCGCAGGATGCAGTATTCTCAGGCGGTCCGTTTGAAACGGATATTGACCGTGTGCGTATGATAATAGAAATGATTAAGGAAAATCATACAGACAGACTTATGCTCGCAACAGATGTATGCTTAAAATCACTTTTGCATACTTATGGTGGCTGGAGCTATGACCACATCTTCACAAACATCATACCGATGATGGAAAACGAGGGCATAAGCAAAGAAGACATTGATACAATTATAATGAAAAATCCGACAGATTTCATCTGTTCAAGGTAAGAAAAGGAGAAAGAAATGGAAAACGAATTTATAACATCATTTGAGGTCGCAGACGGCGGTGCTGTTGGCGACATAGTGTCAAAAGACCGTAAAAACGCAAGAAAAAATTTAAAGGTCGGACTTTTACCACTTTCGTGGTTTGAGTGGTGGCCGATGTATCCCGAAAGCGGACTTAAGGAGAAAATCCAGAGCGACAGCGACAAGTTTGTTGAAATAATGCAGGAGAAGTTCGGCGATAAATATCAGCTTGTTGTACCCGAAAAGCACGTTGACACACTTGACAAAGCTTTTGATATGGGCGAATATTTCAAGGCTGAGGGCGTTGATGCCGTAATCATTGACGAGTCAACATATATCACTGACTTTATCCCGATTCAGGCTATTGATGCGCTAGGCAATATCCCGGTAATTCTCTTTGTTACACAGGCAACAGATAATCTTTGGGATACAATGTGTAACACCGACGTTATCCGTTTTGAGGGACTTGTGGGCAACACACAGCTTGCAGGTGCGTTCAAGAAGATGGGACGTCCGTACAAGGCAGTAGTAGGCTCACTTGAGGATAATGAGGCATTTGATGAAATCGGCAGACACTTAAAGGTTTTACAACTTATCGAAGACCTCAAATATATGGATATTGGCTTTGTGGGACACACATTCCGCGGAATGTACGATATTGAGGTAGATAAAACAAAGATAAAGGGCGTATTCGGACCGAATGTTCTCTATCTTGATGTAAACCATCTTATAAATATATGGGAAGCACTCACAGACGATGAAATTTCAGAGTATGTAGAGGTAATCAAAAAAGAACTTCCGTATAGAATCGAGGGCATTGATGACGAGGATATGAGAAAGTCAGTATCTGTCGGACTTGCAGTAAAGAAACTTATAAAGCAGTTCAACATTGACGGACTTACACTTTTAGGTCAGCACCACGTTGAGGTTGCTACCCGTGCATCGGCAGACTTGTCATTCTACTGTGCAGAAAATGACGGATGTATGACAAGCCATGAGGGCGACCTTGCAAACCTTGTAATGAAGTATATTCTTAACAAGCTTACAGGCGATTTGCCGGTATTTTTGGAGTGGTCAGCATTTGATATTGCAACAGATACACTGTTACTTACACATCACGGCGTTGTTGACCCGAAGATTCACGCAGCAGACCAGAACAAGTGCCGTATAACACCGTCACCGGAGAAATGGGATTTCACAGGTCACGGAATGTCAGTTGAATATATGTCAAAGCCGGGTAAGGTTACACTTGCGTGTCTTATAGACGATAAAGAGGGCTGGAAACTATTGCTTTCAGGCGGTGAGTGTCTTGAACTTACACAGGCTCCGAGCTTTGCTCCGCAGTTCAGATTCAAGCACGAATCACTTACAGTTAAGGAATATATAAAGGCAATAGTTGAAGAGGGCGTTGCACACCACGTATGTCTTGTTTACGGTGATTGCCGTGACGATTTAAGAATGTATGCAAAGTATGCAGGTCTTAAGACTGTTGAGATATAAGAGGAGAATGAAAAATGGGGAATTTAAGAGATAAAATATGGATGCTCGGAGAAACTCCGGGTTCACATCACAAGTGGGAGCCGTACAATCTGCCGGGCGTAAACACGATGACTCCGATGGAGGGACTTGAGTTCTTCGGTGTTAAAAACCTTTGCCGTATGAAGATGAAGAGTGACGGAAACCTCAGCTATGTAACAGATGATCTTATAAGAGACGAAAAGGGCGTTATGGAAAAGCTCAGTCTTTCGCTTACAGGTGCAGGCGAAAGACCTATTGATGCGGATCAGGATACTCTTGATGAAATTCTTGAAGTGGCAAGACGCGATAAGCGACTCGTTTCTGCAATCAACGACGATTTCTTCCACGGCGACCGTCCTAAAATCTATACTCCGGATGTACTTGCAAAGCAGCGTGAAATACTTCACACAGCGGTTGATCATCCGATTGAGTTCTGGTCGGTTGTTTATGAACGCTCATATCTTGCAAATGAAGACGTGTATGCTCACGCAAAGGAATTTGACCTTACAACATTCTGGATCTGGTACGCAGAGAACTTAAATGAGCTTAAAAAGTATTTTGAATGGGGAAAGGGTCTTACAAAAGAGGGTAGAGTAATACTCGGAATTTATATGTGGGACTATGGTAACGGTGCTCCTGTTCCGGATGATTTGATGAAATATCAGCTTGATTTTGCTTATGAAAAGCTTGTGTCTGGCGAGGCGGAGGGTATTATGCTCCATTCAAGCAATAATGCAGATATAGGCCTTACAGCAACAGATATTACGCAAGAGTGGCTCAGAGATGTTATAAAATAATAAAAAAATGGCAGATACGAGAAAGTGTCTGCCATTTTTATTATTATTAGTATTTAAGAATTTTAACATTTCCGATAAGCGGAAGCTTCTTAGCTTTACCCTTGATTGCATTTATGATACCTATTACCATAAGTCCTGTAAATGCAATATGTACAAGTGACAAAAGAATGTTTATTGCAACGCCTAACATCGGAGAAATAAGTCCAAATATAAAAGTAGTAATAGCTGTTGCTATAGCCCATGCTACCTGTGCAATTATAATGTTAAGTCCCTGGCTTGCGTGGAAACGTGCAAAGCGTGAATTCTTAACCAAGAAAATCGGTACAAGTACAAGGTATGAAAGATATGCAAGAATTGACAGTCTGTTATTTACGTCTATATCTGCCTGTTCAAACTGGTCTGTTATATCCTCCATATAGAAAATTGACTGTGAGCTTGCTGTGTCAGCAGATGCGCTCGATACCTTAGGTGCCGGTGCTCCGCAGTTAGGGCAGAATCTCATATCATCCCCGAACTGCTGTCCGCAATTAGTACAAAAAAACATTTTTAATATCCTCCTTTAATAATATGAATACGACGACACGAATAGTCCGGATATAACACCGATTATAACCGCAATAACTACGGCTATTAGCAGATAAATCATATTCGCACGTGCAAAGTTTGTCATACTCTTGTTGCCAAATCCACCGCAAGCAGTGATTATCAGGAATATAAATCCTACTACCGGCACTGAATAGAGTAACAAGAACCAGAACCATCTTCCAACAGATGCGATTTCGTCATTGGTATCCGGTTTAGCATTGTATGTATTATATACAACACCCGGAGTCGGAGTCGATGGTATATTCATATCATCGTACGCCGGATATCTGTCCGGTGATTTTACTGCATTTCCGCAAGTAGGACAGAATTTTGTGGTGTCAGGTACTTCTCTGCCACAACTTCCACAATATTTTGGCATTTAAATCCCCCCTAAAAGTTTGTTATCTATATTATACCATTAAAAGAGAATTTTGTAAAGTGTTTTTTATATTGCAATATTATGTTTCAGACGTATGCGTAGATTGTCGGCAAGCATTGCTATGTACTCGGAGTTGGTAGGATAGTTTTGGACAAAAGTTTCGGGGCTGCGTCCGAAAATATCACAGATTACTTTCTTGTTGCCTCTTGGCCAGGATACTTTTATAGCATGACGGATTGAACGTTCTACGCATTGAGGGGATTTATCATATTTTTCTGCGACGGTGGGGTAAAGCCTTTTTGTTATCGGATTGAGAATGGTAATATCGTCTATTACCAGTTTGAGTGAAAAACGGATGTAGTTATATCCGTTAAGGTGTGCAGGCACACCCATGCAGTGCAAAAAACGTGTTATTTTGATGTCTATATTGTCACCGTTATCAACAGGTGATAGTGGTGTGGATTTTTCCTCGGCAAGTTCTGCGATGGTATTGCATATTTCGTCATATGGCTGTGGTTTTATCATAAAATAGTCTGCGCCGTGGTTACCGGCACTTTTAATCATGCTCTCTGTTATAGTGAGCGTGTTTATTATAACAAACGGCTTAGTCTTGATACTGTCCGTTTTCAGATGCCGTAAAAAACCCATTACGTCAAAGCCGGGTACAAGGAGTTCTGTGATTACAAAATCAGGTTTTATAAGTTCAAGAGTGTCAAATGCTGCTGATCCGTCACATATATAGAAAGCATCCAGAAAAGCCGGATGACTTTTTGCGGTCTCTGATAGCTTTTTAGCATATTCTGTGTCTTTGTCTATAATCAATAGCGTTATTTTTTTGTCCATTTTTAAAATACTCCTTCAAATGAAATCTGAATTGAGTATACCATTAAAACATCATCAAATCAATGGAAAACGATGAACTGTAAAGAACTTTTAAACTCGCCGCCAAGTAGTTACAAAATGTGGGGTATCGTGTTTTGATATGACAATTTTTGCATGAAAAAAACCGGCTTCAGCGAAACCGGCTTTTTTAACGCTCATTATTTGTAGTTGATAAAAGTGTCAACTATTGTGTTTAGATTTGTCATATTTATATCATCGCCGCCATTAGGACTTGATGCAGTGATAATATAAGCAGAGCGGTCATCTGAGAAATAAATACTCTTTATGCTCTTAAACTCATTGTCGTTCATAGCAGTAAATGTGTATTTATAGCCTTCGTAAGCACCGTCCTTGTTAAGAACAAAGAAACCGGTGATGTCAATGGAATCATCGTCTTTTAGCGACTCCATTAACTGTGCTTCGTTATCTATAATCTGCACGTTTTCAGCATATTTAATGTTTACAGTATTTGTATGTCCTGCCTCGGTTGTTACTGTTATTATGATATTGTCCGGGTTTTCGTCATTGATTTCTGCATTTTCGGGTAACTGAATTGAATATGCGTTATTTGCATCCTGATACAGCATATGTCCTGCAAGAAGTGCGTAGTCACCCAGAACAGTTTGTACTGCAGCGGGTTTTTGTACCGGTGCGATTGTTGGTGTTACGTCTTCTGTAGTAGAACAGCCTGAAATGGTGGCTGAAATAACCATTGCAGCTACTGCGGTATATACTATGTTCTTTTTCATGTAAAACCTCCTGTGGTTTTGTGTGTTTTTATCAAATCAAAGCAAAAAACAAAACCATTTATATATATAATACACTAAAAGAACACTTTTGTCAAGTTTTTATTTTACAGTATGTTACCTATGCGCACCTTTGTGTTATGAGGCAGATGGTCAAATAAAAATTCAAGTACGTAAATCTTGGATAAAGCATCACTCTGCATTTCATGTTTAACAAATGACTTTAATTCTGCAAGGTTTATCTTGATATTATCAATCTCAATGTGATCACCGGTGGCAAGGAAGAATTTTTCGAAATCCGATACACGCTTATTAAGTTTTTCGGTTTGTTTTGCAGCGGTTTTGTAATCTTCTGATTTAACAGATTCCTTTAGACTGTCTGTGATTTCGGACAGCTTGTGTGCCTCCGATGCAAGGTGTTGAGAATAAAACACGCTGCCCGTAACCAGAACAGCACCTATAATAAGTGTTACAATAAAACTTTTCATTTTCTGTTTCCTGCACTTTCTTTAAGCTGCATAAATATTTCGCCTTCAGCGTCAATTGACGCTATGAATACATCCGAAACAGATTTTGCGCCTCGTTTTTTGATTTCAGCAAGCAGTTGTTGTTCGGATTTTTTCGAGCGCTTTAATTCGCGCGGATCGAGTTTTCCGTCAAGTATAACAGTGCATGGCAGACCTTCGTGGCGTACGTTCTGAAGATTCAAATCTTCTACTGTCACAGGCCGTGCGTTATCGCGAGGTATAACAGACAGTTTTCCGTTGGTTTCAAGCACAGCAACAAAAACATCGGATATATCAAAACAACCCTGAACACGCAATTCTTCAAGTAAATCGCTCAGGTTAAACCGTTGTTTCATCAGTTCCTTTTCACAAATCACTCCGTTATAAACCACAATTGACGGTTCACCCATAAAGAATCGGCGTAACTTGGTGCTTTTGATGCTCATATACGATGTAACAACTTCGGCAAAAACCAACGTGAGAACGGGAATAATTCCCAATAAAAGCGGCATATCAAGCGACTGCATCGGAACAGTTGCAACGTCTGAAATCATTATTGCAACTACAAGCTCTGACGGTTGCAGTTCTCCTATCTGACGTTTGCCCATTAACCGCAGTGAAAACACCACAGTGGTGTATAAAATTAAAGTTCTAATTATAATTACCAGCATATTGCACACTCCCCGAATAAGTATCGGCAAATTTATCGTATAATATTCAGTGTAAAAATTCTTAAAAACACTTGACAAATTGCAGATAAAATGGTAAAATAACTCGGTATGGAAATACGCACGCATAATGTATGCGCCTGTTGCCCATTTGCCGGGGTTGGCGTATAATAAGATTTATGCGGAGGATTTAAAAAACAAGGAGGAAATTTAAAATGGCAAACGTAATTTCAATGAAACAGCTTTTAGAAGCAGGTGTTCATTTCGGACACCAGACAAGAAGATGGAACCCTAAAATGGCTCCGTACATCTTCACAGAGAGAAATGGTATTTATATCATTGACCTTCAGAAGACAGTTAAAAAGGTAGAAGAAGCTTACTACTTCGTACGTGACATCGCTGCAAGCGGTAAGAGCGTATTGTTCGTAGGTACAAAGAAGCAGGCTCAGGACTCAATCAAGGAAGAGGCAGAGCGTGTAGGTATGTACTACGTTAACAACAGATGGCTCGGCGGTATGCTCACAAACTTCCAGACAATCGAGAAGAGAATCGACAGACTTGCTCAGATCAACCAGATGGAAGAAGAGGGCACATTTGACCTTTTGCCGAAGAAGGAAGTTATCAACCTTAAGAACCAGAGAGACAAGCTCGAGAAGAACCTCGGCGGTATCAAGGACATGAAGGAGCTTCCGGGCGTTATGTTCGTTGTAGACCCGAGAAAAGAGAAGATCGCTATTTCTGAGGCTAAGAAGCTTGGTATCCCGGTAGTTGCTATCGTTGATACAAACTGTGATCCGGACGAAGTTGATTACGTAATTCCGGGTAACGATGATGCTATCCGTGCAGTTAAGCTTATCGCATCAACAATTTCAAACGCTATAATCGAAGGCAGACAGGGCGAGGACGCTTTGGCAGCTATAGTTGAGGCTGACGATGAGGAAGTTTCAATGGACGATGTTGCAGTTGAGGTTGAGGCAGAAGACGCTGAATAATTTGATATATTAAAAATAACAGGAGGAAATAACAATGGCATTTACAGCAAGTGACGTTAAGGAATTAAGAGAAATGACAGGTTGCGGTATGATGGACTGTAAGAAGGCTCTTACAGAAACAGACGGCGACAAGGATAAGGCTGTTGAGCTTTTGAGAGAAAAGGGTCTTGCAACAGCTGCTAAGAAGTCAGGCAGAATCGCATCAGAGGGTATTGTTAAGTCATATATCGACGGCGGCGTAGGCGTTGTTGTTGAGGTTAACTCAGAGACAGACTTCGTTGCAAAGAACGCAGACTTCCAGGATTTCGTTGCTGATGTTGCAAAGACAATCGCAGTAGCTGCTCCGGCAGACGTTGAGGCTCTTAAGGCTACAGAGTGTAACGGAGTAACAGTTGGTGACATCCTCACAGAGAAGATCGCAAAGATCGGTGAGAACATGAACATCAGACGTTTTGAGAGAATCGAGACAACAGGTGTTGTTGTTGACTATATCCACGCTGCAGGTAAGATTGGTGTACTCGTTGAGGCAGACGCTCCTGCAACAGATGATGTTAAGGAAGCTTTGAGAAACGTTGCAATGCAGGTTGCAGCTCTTAACCCGAAGTAGCTTCCAAGCGACGATGTACCGGCAGAGTACAAGGAGCACGAGAAGGAAATCCTTATAGCACAGCTTAAGAACGATCCGAAGAACGCTTCAAAGCCGGACGAAATCATCGAGAAGATGATCGGCGGCCGTCTTGCAAAGGAGCTTAAGGAAGTATGTCTTTTAGAGCAGCTTTATGTTAAGGCTGAGAACAAGGAATCAGTTGGCAAGTACCTCGAAATGGTAGCAGCTAAGGTTGGTTCACCTATCACAGTTAAGAGCTTCGTTCGTTTTGAAACAGGCGAGGGTCTTGAGAAGAAGGAAGACGACTTCGCAGCAGAAGTTGCAGCAATGGCAGGCAACAAATAATAATGTATTCAAAAGAGCACTTAGGTGCTCTTTTTTGTGCTTGCAAAATTTGTGATTATGTAGTATAATAAAATAAAAAACGAAAGGACATAAAATAATGTTAAAAGGAATACCAAGTATAATATCACCCGAGCTTTTAAAAATAATGATGGAGATGGGTCACGGTGACGAAATCGTAATCGGCGACGGCAATTTCCCGGGCAAAAGTATAAACGCAAACTGCGTAAGATGCGACGGACACAATGTGCCTGAGCTTTTAGAGGCAATGTTAAAGCTGTTCCCGCTTGATACATATGCAAAGCCGGTATACATAATGGAAAAAGTGCCGGGCGATACTGTAGAAACCCCGATATGGGACGAGTACAGAAAAATCGTAAAGCCTTACACTGATGAGGAACTTGAGCAGGTGGAGCGTTTTGAATTCTATGAGCGTGCAAAGAAAGCATATGCAGTTGTAATGACGGGTGAGAGTGCATTATATGCAAATATAATCCTGAAAAAAGGTGTTGTAACTGAATGAAATTGAAACAGCAGAGAATCCTGAACGGGTTTCTCTGCTGTTTTTTATATGGAATGTTCGGTTTTTATACTTGCATTATAACATCAAATAGTTGTTTTTGTAAGAGAAAAAATAAGACGGTGTTGCGGATGCAACACCGTTTGTGTCAGATTGAATAAAGTAAATCTGTATATGTGGGGAACGGCCAGAAATCTTTTCCGACAACAGCTTCAAGTTCATCTGCTGTTTTACGCAATGCTTCCATGGCGGGGATAACATTGTCTTTATAATATATACCGATTTCATATGCATCATCTGTAGGAAGACCTGCTGCGGCTTTATCAAGAACTTCAATTTTATCCATAAGCTCTTCTGTAAGTGCAGTAAGCTCCTTGACAGCCTTTTCCTCGTTGGGTGCATTGATGCCAAGTGTTTTCTTCACAGAAACACCTTCTGCTACTGACTTGGTATATGCAAGGCAAGACGGAAGTATTTCCTGCTTTGCCATTTCAAGCATTGTAAGCATTTCGATATGGAGTGTTTTGTTGTACTCCTCCATCATAATCTCGCCACGAGTTTCAACCTCAAGTCTTGAGAATACCCCTTGTGCCTCAAACATCTTGATTGATTTTTCAGACTTAAAGCAGGGGAGTGCATCAGGTGTGGTTTTAAGGTTCGGCAGACCTCTCTTTTCTGCTTCTTCTACCCATTCGTCACTGTAACCGTTTCCATTAAAAAGAATACGGTGATGGTTTTTGAAAGTCTTTATAGCAAGATTTAATGCATCGTGGGCGATATCTGTGCTACCCTCAAGCGCTTCTGCAAATTCGGTAAGTGTCTGCGCAACTATGGTGTTAAGAACTATATTTACGCCGCCGATTGACTGACGTGAACCCGGACCACGGAACTCAAAACGGTTACCTGTAAATGCAAACGGTGAAGTACGGTTACGATCAGTTGTATCACGCTGTATGTCGGGCAGTGTTTCAACGCCTGTTTCGATGAGCTTTCCTGCTTCATATTTGACACCTGCATCGTTTATAAGCTGTTCAACAACCGCTGTGAGGTGGTCGCCAAGATAAACCGATACGATTGCCGGAGGTGCTTCGTGTGCGCCCAGACGGTGGTCATTACCTGCGGTTGCAACTGATACACGCAATATGTCGCTGTATTCGTCAACTGCCTTTATAACTGCCGCAAAGAACAACAGGAACTGTACGTTCTCTTCCGGTTTTTTGCCGGGCTTTAACAACAATTCGCCGTCTGATGTTCCGATTGACCAGTTGTTATGCTTACCTGAACCGTTTATGCCCTCATACGGCTTTTCGTGCAGGAGACAGTAAAGGTCGTGATGGTTTGCAACCTTCTTAAGTATCTCCATTGTGAGCTGGTTATGGTCTGATGCGATGTTAGCGGTTGAGAATACCGGTGCAACCTCGTGCTGTGCCGGAGCTGCCTCGTTATGCTTTGTTTTTGAGAATACGCCCAGCTTCCAAAGTTCTTCGTCAACTTCTTTCATAAATGCTGCTACACGCTCTTTTAGCTGACCAAAATAATGGTCATCCATTTCCTGACCTTTTGCCGGCATTGCACCAAACAGTGTTCTGCCTGTCAAAAGCAGGTCCTTACGCTTGTTACGTAATTTTTTATCAACAAGGAAGTATTCCTGCTCTGCACCCACATAGGGAATGACACGTGCAGGTGTTTTGCCGAATAGTGCAAGCACACGTCTGCCCGCTTTGTCAATAGCCGCCTCTGAACGTAAAAGCGGTGTTTTCTTATCAAGAACCTCGCCTGTATATGACACGAATGAGGTCGGTATGTAGAGTGAATGGTCCTTTATAAAAGCAAATGATGTGGGGTCCCATGCGGTATAACCACGTGCTTCAAAGGTTGCGCGGAGTCCGCCTGACGGGAATGACGATGCGTCCGGTTCGCCCATAACAAGTGCTTTTGCCGAGAATTTCATGATTACTGTTCTGTCCTCGGTAGGCTCGATAAATGAATCGTGCTTTTCAGCAGTAAGTCCTGTCATTGGCTGGAACCAGTGAGTATAATGTGTACATCCGTTTTCAATTGCCCAGTCTTTCATCGCCGATGCAACAACTTCGGCAACCCCGAAATCAAGCTTTGTGCCCTCGTTAATTGTCTTTAGAAACGCTTCGTATGTTTCTTCGGGCAGCCGCTCTTTCATCTTTGGCAGATTAAAGACCTTCTCACCGAAGATTTTTGTAACGTCACCGTTTTTCATCATATTGATTATACCTCCCACAATGTTATGAAAAAGGTTTTAAAAAACCTATATTTTACAAGATACTACTTATTCAGTATAATTATATCACTTTTTTGAGGAATGTCAATATAAATGACAGAAAAAACTCAAATAGACTTGCATAAAAACGGCATTTATGATATAATGTTAAAAGTTTATATCCGCTCCCGTAGTAAAGAGGATATTACAAGCCCCTCCTAAGGGTTAGTCATCGGTTCGATTCCGGTCGGGAGTGCCAAAAAACAACTCACGCAATGGCGTGAGTTGTTTTTTTATATGACGATTATGGTCATTTGGTTTTTGTAAGACGTGGTACAATATCAAGTCGTATAATTCCTATTATCAGAGAAACTAAAGTAAATGCCTCACATAGCGCTCCTGCAATAGAGAGTACACAAACGTTATAAATCAACCAGCTTGTACAAGTTATAAATAAAAATGTTCTTACCACAGTGGTGTTTTTGTTACCGTATGCGATTGTTGAGAGAACCTTTGCTATAATTATCAATACACTTTTTGCTCCCTGCCAGGTAATAATACCGAAAACAAGGAACAAAACTCCGAAAATGACGGTTGACACTACAGTCTTTTTATTTTTCAAAACTTGTTTTGTAAATATAATATTTCTGACACAACCAACAAGATTCATTGCCATACCGGTATACGCACCCAAAAAGAAATACTGTATAGCAAAGATAAATTCATTGAGAGATCTGAAAAACAAAATGTTATTGTGCTTTTTACATTGGAAAGATATTATACTTGCAATAATTCCAAGTGCTCCGATTAGCTGTATGATGATATCCATATTTGAGCCTCCTTGACATATCCTGTCGGTACTGATACAATTATATCATATAAATATTTCGAAAACAATAGATGTTCGAAATGTTTTCAACTAAAAATTCACTAAAGTAATGGAATTTAAAGACAGAAAAAAGACAGTTTGGATATGTTATATGCCGAGGGAGGGATATCCGTATAAGAGCTTTCGAAAACAACTAGCGCAGAGCATAAGTTGTTTTTTTCAAAAAAAGGGTTAACTTTAGAAATAAAAATGCTATAATGCAGGTGATATCAAAAAAATCACACTATATGTGGGTGTGTAATTATGAAAAAAGATAAGAAAAATCTATATTCCGGAAATCAATGTGGGAGT
This sequence comes from Candidatus Ornithomonoglobus sp., assembly GCA_045649185.1. GTDB lineage: Bacteria > Bacillota > Clostridia > UBA1381 > UBA1381 > Ornithomonoglobus. The sequence goes on from JAZRPM010000017.1 coordinate 87,392, forward strand.
ACTCAAAAGGTCATCACGGTAAACTTATATTTGCATTTGTCTTTTTCGCATAAAAAATCGGAACAAGCATAGCTTGTTCCGACGTGGTAGCGGTAACTAGATTCGAACTAGTGACACTGCGGGTATGAACCGCATGCTCTAGCCAACTGAGCTATACCGCCAAACAACATAAGCTATTATACACTATAATTTGCTATATGTCAAGCATTTTTTTTGAAAAATTTCAATTTTTTTCAAGACCGAGTATTCTTTCGGCGTTTTTGTGGGTTATAAGCTCGAAAGATTCGCCTGAAATCCCTGATTCTTTTAAAAGCTTCAGTGTATCTGTGGGTGATTCCCAGGGCATATCCGAGCCGAAAAGGATTTTGTCCGCACCGTGATCATCAATTATGCGTCTATATTGATTTATGTTGATAAAACGGCTTATAACAGACAGGTCAAAGTATGCTTTTGAATTTATAATATACTTTTCAACATCGTCCCACTGATTGAAAGCACCCATATGAGCAAGGATTACAAACGAATCATCAACCTTGTCAAGCATCGTGCGGATTCGTGAGAGATCACCTTTGAATGGTGCTTCAATACCAATATCATGCCCCGAATGGATTGTAACATACATTCCTTTTTCAGTCGCATATTTAACAAGGCTGATAAACTCGTCGCTGTCTGCATTTACACCCTGATAGTCGGGATGAAGCTTTATACCTTTAAATCCCATGCCAAAAAGCTCGTCTACTTTGTATTCCATATCCGAATCCTGTGGATGAATTGAACCAAACGAGATTATTTTATCGGTAGTTATGTCTTTTGCGAATTTATTTATTGAAGCATACTGCGACGGTTTTGTTGCAATCGGCATTACGACGCTTATGTCAACCCCGTTTTCTTCCATGCTCTTTAGTAAAAGCGAAGGAGTGCCGCCGTAATTGATTTTCTGGTCAACCTTGTATGTGTCACGCATTTTCCCTAAAAGGTACGCAAGTGTCTTTTCTGCAATTGCATCGGGAAATGTGTGCACGTGAAAATCTATAAGCATTGTTATCACCTCATTAGCTGTTATTTTAGCATAGTACAGTATAAAAATCAAGTTTTTTAAGCAAGATAAACAATAAATTTTGTATATTCACAAATAGATGTCCAATATGTGAAAAATATGGCAGATATGGTAAAAAAGTATTGACATTACGCGGTTTTTGGGGTAAAATAATATTCGTGGATTTTAATAATCTCACCGGAAAGGAATGATAAGATGAAAACGGTATATCTTGATAATAATGCAACAACAAGCATAAAACCCGAGGTTGTTGATGCAATGATGCCGTATCTTACAGATATATGGGGCAATGCTTCATCGGTTTTCTATGAGGTAGGACAGAAGGCCGAGGCAGAACTCATAAAAATGAGAGAAAGCGTTGCAAAAAATATAGGCGCAAAAAATGCGAATGAGATATATTTCACAGCATCAGGCTGTGAGGCTGATAACTGGGCGATAAAGGGCTATGCGTTTGCAAATAAGCGCAAGGGCAACCATATAATCACAACAAAGATTGAGCACCACGCAATTTTGGGAACATGTGAGTTTTTGGAAAAGCACGGCTTTGAAGTGACATATCTTGATGTTGACGAGTTTGGTGTTGTAACACCCGAATCTGTTGAGTCGGCAATAAAGGATAATACAATCCTTGTATCGGTAATGATGGCAAATAACGAAATCGGAACAGTTGAGCCGATAAAGGAAATTGCCGAGGTTGCTAAAAAGCACAAGGTTGCATTTCATACTGATGCCGTTCAGGCAATCGGACACGTGCCGGTTGATGTAACGGAGTTAGGCGTTGATATGTTGTCATTAAGTGCGCATAAGTTCCACGGCCCCAAGGGTGTGGGAATGTTATATATCAAAAACGGCACAAGAATTGATAACCTTATCCACGGCGGCGGTCAGGAGCGGGGTAAGCGTGCGGCAACCGAGAATCTTGCAGGTATAGCAGGTCTTACAAAAGCTTTGGATATTGCGGTGTCGGATATTGATAAGAATATGGCGCATATGAAAGAGATGCGTGACAGACTTATTAGCGGTATCCGCCAAAGAATAGATTATATAAAGCTTAACGGCCCAGAGGACGAAAGACGTTTATGCAACAACGTAAACTTCTCATATGAGTTCGTAGAGGGCGAGGCAATACTTATGCGTCTTAATATGAAGGGCATATGCGCATCAAGCGGAAGTGCCTGTGCATCAGGCTCACTTGACCCGTCACACGTACTTTTGGCTATAGGCGTACCGCACGAGATTGCTCACGGCTCAATTCGATTCAGTGTAAGCGAGGATACAACTGCAGAAGAGGTTGATTATGTTCTTGACCAAATGCCGAAAATTATAACGGGGCTGCGTAATATGTCGCCGATGTATGAGGCATTTGAAGAGGGAAAGCTTGAGTCTTTCACAAAGAAAGTTTGAAAAAATCACTCATTTCGCACTCTTGTGCGTACTCGCGTACCTGTGTACAGCTCGTTTGCCAGCTGTGCATAAGTTCCACCAACGAAATTAAAATTTCGGGTGTCACTTATAAAAGCACAATCTGAGCAATTTTTTCAAACTTTGATATAAACTACCTAAAACAGAAAGGAACCAGGAAAATGTATAGCGAAAAAGTAATGGACCATTTTGAAAACCCGAGAAACGTTGGTAAGCTTGCTGATGCGAATGCTGTCGGCGAGGTTGGTAACGCAACTTGCGGTGACATAATGAAGATATATATGAAAATAGAAAACGGAATAATTGAGGATGTATCTTTTAAGACATTTGGCTGTGGTGCGGCAATTGCCACAAGCTCAATGGCAACCGAGCTTGTTAAGGGCAAGACTGTTGAAGAAGCTCTTCAGCTTACAAACAGAGCAGTTATGGAAGCACTTGACGGACTTCCGCCGGCGAAGATTCACTGTTCTGTTTTGGCAGAGCAGGCAATTCATGCAGCATTAAAGGATTACAGCGAAAAAACGGGTATTGACCTTGGTCTTCCTGAGTCAGTGCGCGAATTTGACTGTGCATCATTCCATAAGGCAATGCACGAAGAAGCAAAATAAAATCATATGCACCCAAGACGAGAGTTTTTGTGGTGCATATTTTGTTGTAAGGACAAATTTTGTCTATAAAAAGATACGGTTTGGCTTGAAAAACAAATTTGTTTAATATATACTGTATTTAATAATACTAAAGGAGTGCGTTATTATGTACAAAAATCCAAATCTTTCATCTGATGAGAGGGCAAGGGACTTGCTTTCCCAAATGACAATCGATGAGAAAATTGACCAGATGGTCTTTTTTGAAAAAATAGCAGAAGTATATGATGGTATAAAAGCCGGCGAGGATGTTGCGTGCCGGGCAGGAATGTGGGCAGATTTGAATAACACCCATCGTGAAGATCCTATAAATGTGGTTCAGGACTATTTCGTGAACAAAACACGTCTGGGAATTCCTGCAGTTATAGGATTTGAGGCACTTCACGGCTTGTATTACTCAAAAGCGACCGTGTTCCCGCAAAATGCCGGAATAGGCGGTTCATTCAATCTTGACAATTACAGAAAAATGTCAGAGATAATAGGCGAGGAGTGTCGTGCCACTGGTATAAGACAGGTGTTTTCGCCCGTTCTTGACATACCTCGTGACCCGCGTTGGGGCAGATTTCAGGAAGCATACAGTGAGGACCCGTATCTTGTAGGTGAAATGGGTGCAGAATATGTTAAAGGTGTTCAGAAGAGTGGGGTTGCAACCACATTAAAGCATTATCTTGCGTATGGAGTTCCCGAAAACGGTCTTAACTGTTGCCCGTCTCACATAGGTGAAAGAGAAATTCGTGAGGTTATGCTTGAACCGTTTAAAAAGTGTATAGATGCAGGCGCGCTATCGGTTATGCCTGCATATAACGAAATAGATGGTGAGCCGTGTCATTCATCTGTTAAATACCTTAAAGATGTTTTGCGTGGAGAACTGGGATTTAACGGTGTGACTATAGCTGACTGGGGCGGTGTGAATATGCTCCACAGTTACCATCGTGTTGCCGAAAACCTTTTAGAAGCGGGCAAAATGTCACTTGAGGCAGGACTTGATATAGAAGAATCAAAACCTTTCGGCTATGGAGAAGACTTCAGAAACGCAGTTAAAAATGGCGAGATTGATATAAAGTTGATTGACGAGGCTGTATACAGAGTTCTTAAAATGAAGTTTGAAATCGGTCTTTTTGAAGATGCGAAATATCATCCCGAAGACGATGCGAAAATGCACAGACAGGAAGCGGTTGAGCTTTCACGAAAGATTGACGAGGAGTCAATTCTTCTCTTGAAAAATGACGGCATATTACCGCTTGACGAGAAGAAAGTCGGCAAGGTTGCAGTTATAGGTAACAATGCAAAGGACAGCTTTATAGGTGATTATATAGGCAAGACACCGAGTTGCGTTAGTTTCTATGACGGTATTTTAAACCGTTTGGGTGAGGACAGAGTTCTTTATTCAAAGGGTTGTAACCATATCACAACGACAGATGAAATGGTAAGTGACGCCGTAAAAACTGCAAAAAATGCAGATGTTGTGATGCTTGTGCTGGGTGATTGCTCGCCAAGTGGAGGCGGTGAATTTGGTGTATGTGATAAGAGTGATGAATACACCGTTGGTGAGGGATTTGACGCACACGATCTTAACCTCTCACCGTCACAGAGAACTTTGTTTGAAGAGATAATAAAAATCGGAAAGCCGACTATTCTGATTTATTATACAGGAAGAGCGTGTGCGATAAAGGATGCAGTTGACAGAGTGAACGGATTTATGCTTTCTTGGGGTGGCGGTGAGCAGAACGGTAATGCGTTTGCAAACCTCATATTCGGTGATAAAACTCCGTCAGCAAAACTTTCATTCTCGTTGCCTATGTCTGTAGGAACATTGCCGTGTTATTATAATTACAAAGCATCTGCAAGAGGGTTATATAAAAAATATGGCACAATTGAGAAACCGGGTCGTGACTATGTTCTTTCAACGCCGCAGGCATGGATGCCGTTTGGCTTCGGATTGTCATACACAAAGATTGAATATTCGGCACTTTGTGCAGAAAAAAATGGTGATGGAACGATAACTGTACGGGTGGATGTCAAGAACGAGGGCGATTACGAAATTGATGAAAGCGTGTTGCTTTTTGTTAGTATGATGTATTGCCCGATAACTCCGTTTGTAAAGAAACTGCGTAAGTTTAAGAAAGTGAACTTGATGCCCGGTGAGAAGAAAACGGTTGATTTTACACTGACAGACGAAGACTTTACATATATCGATAAGGATATGAAAACGGTTGTGAACGAGGGCACACATAAAATACTTATAGATACATTGGAGTGCACAGTGGAGCTGGGCGATGTCAAAAAAACTTCAAAGTCGGAGAATGTAGATCTGGAAAAACCGACTTTTGAGGCTATAGGTGTTTGACGCAATATACAAATGCATAAAGAGGATATAGATATGTTTAAAAATGCAAAATGGATAACAATACCTAAGGGTTTAGACAGAAATGAGTCGCGAGCAAAGGGAAACGATTCAAGCGTATATATGCGCAAAAGCTTTGTGATAGATAAGGATATAAAATCGGCTACTGCGTATGTATGTGCAGTTGGTCTTGGCGTGTGGACGGTTAATGGAAAGGATATAAGTGACGAGGTTCTCACTACACCGTTTACTGCTTACGATAAAAGGGTTATTTATCAGACCTATGATATAAAAGACAAGCTTGAAAATGGAGAAAATATAATTGCAGTTCATATGGGTAACGGTTATTACAACGATGCTGCAATCACATGGAACAATTCAACAGCAGCGTGGAGAAGCGAACCCAAAATGGTTGCACGCATAGATATAGAATACTGCGATGGCAACAAAGAAACTCTGGTTAGTGATACTTCGTGGCAGGCTGAGTTCGGGCCGTGTGTATATAACGGCCCGAGACAGGGTGAAATTTATGATTTCAATCTGAAGAAAAACGGGTTTGATTGTCCTGGGTTTGATGCATCAGACTGGGTAAGTGCCATTATAACAAAGGCGCCCGGCGGTGTGCTTGAACCTATGGATATGCCTCCGATACGAGTAATCCGTACACTTGAGCCGGTATCTGTAAAAGATGGTGTATATGATTTTGGCGAAAACATCAGTGGCTGGGTAAGAATAAAAGCTACGGGTGAAAAAGGTCAAGAAATGCATATAAAATACGATGAGTGCATTAAGGATGACGGAGAGTTTTTGGGATACATTGATGTGTTCAATCGGTATGATAACAATAGACTCAGCCATGAGGCGTATATCACATTCAGCGGTGATGGGAAAGAGGAATATGCACCGTCTTTTGTATATCACGGATTCAGATATGTAAAGGTAGAGAATGCACCTATAGACCTTGAAATAGTTGCAGAGGTAGTGCATACCGATTTTGAAAGAACAGCTACATTTGAGTGTAGCGATGATTTACTAAACAAGATTCATCGCGCCAGTGTAAATTCAACGCTTGCAAACTATGTAGGTATTCCTACAGACTGTCCGCACCGTGAACAAAACGGATGGACAGGAGATGCACTTGTTTCGTCGCATCAATCGCTTAAGAATTTTGATATGTACAAGGCATATAGAAAATGGTTGCGTGATTTTAAGGATGCACAGCGTCCGAGTGGTCAGCTTCCGGGTATAATTCCGACTACCGGTTGGGGTTATGAATGGGGATGCGGTCCTGCGTGGGATAGTGCACTTATACTCATTCCGCTTTATATTTATCACGCAACGGGCAAGACTGAAATAATCAGGGATATGTGGGAAAACATCGTACTGTATATGGATTTTATACACTCGATGTCAGAGGATTATATCGTAGACTTTGGTCTGGGTGACTGGTTAGCACCTGAAGGCACTGATGTTTGCCCGACCGTTATTACCGATACAGCGTATTATTATGCTGATGCAGAAGCGTGTGCGAAAATGGCAGAAGTTATCGGCGAGGATTCTTCGCAATGGAGCGAGCTTGCTTTGAACATAAGAAACAAGTGGCGTGAAAAATTCCTTGACAGACCTGAACATTTTAATAAACAGACATATTTTGCGTGTGCAATATATCGTGGATTATTAGATGATGAGGAGATTTCGGTATATGCCAAAAAGCTTGCAGAATTGGTAAAGGAAAACGGTTATCATATAGCCTGCGGTCTGATCGGAACAAAGTACATATTTGATTCACTTTCGGATAACGGATACAGTGATGTTATTTATAGAATGATAAATGTTCCCGAGATGCCAAGCTTTGCATACTTTATAAATAATGGTATGACAACTCTTCCTGAAACATGGGATATGACTTGTTCGTTAAATCACCATATGTTCAGTGAGGTTGATAACTGGATGTATAAGCATCTTGGTGGTTTTGACTTTGAAGACGGTAAGGTGGTAATTACACCGAAACCGTTTGATGATATAGAGTGGGTTAAGGTTAGCTGGCGTGATGTTAAAATTGAAAGAAACGGCAGAACTTACAGCCTTACTACGGAAAGAAGTGTTGTTCTCCGATTGAATGGTGAAGAACGCACACTTGACGCGGGAACATACAAATTCGAACTTTAATAAGGGACACATAAAAAGAGGTTTTCATATGGCTCTTTTTATGTGTCCCCGTAGAAACGATTTATAAGTTTTACGGATAGTACGCCGATGCATACTGCAAATGAGGATGCAATCCAGACGGGAAGGATGATTGATGTAGGATTGCTTGAGCCTGCGGCGGCACGCAATGCGATTATGGTCGACGGTATAAGCTGAAACGAGGTCGTGTTGAGTGTGACAAGCATACACATATTTCCTGATGACTTTTCGGGATGTAGATTTTCTTTATCGAGTGTTTGTGCCGCAAATATCCCCATAGGCGTTGCGGCGTTACCCATTCCAAGCATATTTGCAGTTATGTTCATTGAAATATAACGGCGTGCGGTTTCTGAACTGTTCGGAAAAAGTCTTGTAACAACCGGTGCAATAAAGCGGCATATCAGATTTGATACGCCGCTTTTTTCGGAAATTTTCATTATACCTGTCCAGAAACACATAGCTCCTGCAAACGAAATGAGAGTTGAAACGGCAGTAGATGCACCCTCAAAAACGGCGTTTACCGTTTCATCAACTCTGCCTGTTATAACTGCTGTTATAATTGAAACTATTACCATAAAGCTCCATATAAAATTCATGCATACCACCTCATTAGATGGTATGCATTTTTATTTACACATATGCAAGTATGGCTTCAAAATTACCGCTTAATGTAACTGTTGCGTTTTGTGCCGGAATGAATAATGTTTCGCCTTTTGTAACGCTTGTGGTTGTTCCGTTAAGCGTGAGTGTGCCTGTTCCGTCGGTTAGTGTTATTGAACGGAAGCAGGTGTCATCAATACTGAAGTCTGCGTTACCGTTGCAGATAACTTTTTCAACCGTAAAATACTCACATTTTGCAAGCACGTTACTGTCTTTGGTATCTTCAATTATTGACGGTGTAAGCTGTGATACATCAATTGCCTTTTCTATATGCAGTTCACGTGGTTTTCCGTCAGCACCTCTGCGGTCGTAGTCATAAACACGGTAGGTTGTGTTTGAATTTTGCTGAACCTCACAAATCAGTATTCCTGAACAAATTGCGTGGATTGTGCCCGATGGCATAAAGAAAACATCGCCCTTTTTAACCGGTACTTTGTTCAGGATTTCAAGAAGTGTGTTGTTCTCTATACGTTCTCTGAACTCGTCTTTTGTAACCTCACGGTTTACGCCGTAATAAAGATATGAATCAGGCTCGCAGTCCACAATATACCACATTTCTGTTTTTCCGTATTCGCCCTCAACACGAAGTGCATATTCATCGTCCGGATGCACCTGAATTGAAAGATTATCCTTTGCATCAATCAGCTTTATAAGAATGGGGAAGAAATCAAATTCTGCCGCACGGTGTCCGATACATTCTGCACCACCGTTGATTTCTATGTATTCAGAAAGTGTCATACCAGCAAATTTGCCGTCCTTTACTATACTTTCGCCGTCGGGGTGAGTTGAAAGCTCCCAGCTTTCTGCCGCCTTTTCAAGGTCGGTTTTTTTGTTGAATTCGGTTATAAGCTTTGTGCCACCCCAAAGATAGTCTTTTATAGGTGCGGTAAGCTTTATTGCACTGTAGTCCATGTCATTCTCCTTATGTGTTTTTTTATATTGTACCACAATTTAAAAATCAAGTCAATATTTGGTATAAAAAGCGTGATTTTTTGTTGAAAAATAATTGCTTTTTTGCGTGGAATATGATATAATAATACATAATATTTTTTTGGAGGTAACCATTATGTACATTGGTATAGATTTAGGTGGTACAAACATTGCTGTAGGTCTTGTGTCAGAGGATGGAAAAATTATCCGTCAGGCATCAACACCTACACTTAATGAGCGTGAGGCGATTGAAATTGTAAAGGATATGGTAATGCTCATTGAGAAGCTTGCAAAGGAAGAAGGTATCGCAGTTTCAGACATTAAGGGCGTAGGCATCGGAAGCCCCGGTTCAATTGATTTTGATAATGGTGTTGTTGTATATTCAAACAACCTTAAAATGGATATGTTCCCGATTGCAGACGAACTCAATAAGCTTACGGGTCTTCGTGTAGCGGTTGATAACGATGCAAACTGTGCGGCAATGGGTGAGTATGTAGAATATGAGGACAAGGTTAATAACTTTATCTTCGTTACACTCGGCACAGGTGTCGGCGGCGGCGTTATTCAGGACAAGAAAATGATTCACGGCTTCAATGGTGCAGGTGGCGAGATAGGTCACATCGTTATAGAGATGAATGGTGAAGATTGTACTTGCGGCAGAAAGGGTTGCTGGGAGGCATATGCATCAGTTACTGCACTTATAAGAGATACAAAGCGTGCTATGGAAAAGAACCCGGACAGCCTTATGCACGAGTTTGCAAAGAAGGAAGGTGCAGTTACAGGCAGAACTTCATTTGATGCGGCAAAGGCAGGCGATAAGGCAGCTCAGGAGGTTGTTAATCAGTATGCAATTTATGTTGCAGAGGGTATAACAAACATTGTAAATATATTCCAGCCTGAAATGGTTTGCATAGGCGGCGGAATCAGTCGTGAGGGCGAGTATCTTGTAGGCCCTGTACGTGAATATGTAAATAAAAACGATTATAACAAGTATATGAAGAAAACGGAGATAGTATCTGCAAAGCTTTTCAATGATGCAGGTATTATCGGTGCGGCAATGGTCGCAAGATAAATGCGTGAATTTAATGTAGCAGAAAACGACGGCGGGCAGAGGCTTGACAAGTTCATAACAAAGCTTATGCCGAAACTGCCCAAGTCGATGCTCTATAAGGGACTGCGCAAAAAGTGTGTACGCCTTAACGGTAAGCACGAAAAAGACGGTGCGGTGTTTGTTTCGGCAGGGGACGTTGTCACTTTGTATTTTGCCGATGAGTTCTTTGAAACAGATAAAAGCTTTAAATACGTAAAACCAACGTTTAAAGTTGCTTATGAGGATGAAAACATTCTTGTTGTTGACAAGCCGGTTGGTGTGCTTTCGCACGCAGATGATAATGGAAGCGGAGATACGCTCATTGATATGGTGAAAAGCTATCTTTACGATAAAGGCGAGTATTCACCCGAAAACGAGCAGACATTTAAGCCTGCGCTTTGTAACCGACTTGACCGTAACACGGGTGGACTTGTTATTGGGGCAAAGAATGCAAAGGCGTTACGTGAGGTTAACGACAGTATAAAAAACCGTCAGATAAAAAAATTCTATACAGCAGTAGTTGAGGGCGATTTACCCGACAGCGGTCATCTTGAGGACAAGCTCGTAAGAACAGATAAGGTTACAAAGGTATCTGAAAACGGAAAGAGTGCGTCGCTTGACTATCGGGTTTTAACACGCAAAAACGGAATGTCTCTTGTAAGTATAGAGCTCCATACAGGCAGAACGCATCAGATACGAACGCAGTTTGCAAATATCGGATGTCCGCTTGCAGGAGATACAAAATATGGCGGAGCGGGACAAAGTTTTCGTCAGGCGTTGTACAGTACAAAGCTGGTACTTGGGTTTAGTGATGAGAGTAGCTTGTCGTATCTTAACGGAAAAGAAATTGAAGTAGGAGCGCCGTTTGAGGCGGAGTTTAAGGAGTAATATATGGATTTTATATCACCGTCAGTGATTAAAAGAATAGCATCAAAATACGGATTCGTATTTAAAAAAGGACTTGGTCAGAACTTTCTTTCATCACAGGATGTTCTTGAGGAGATTGCTATTGCCGCAGAGATAGACGGAAGCGGTGTTATTGAAATCGGACCGGGGTTCGGTGTGCTTACAAACGAGCTTGCAAAACGTGCAAATAAGGTTCTTGCACTTGAGATTGACGAAAGACTTATTCCGATTCTTGCCGATACATTGGGTGAGTATGATAATGTAAAGGTCATAAATGAGGACGTATTGAAAACTGATGTCAGAAAGCTTATAGAAGAAGAGTTTGGCGGTGAGAAAGTAAGTGTTGCTGCAAATCTTCCATACTATATTACAACTCCGATTATTACGGGGCTTATTGAAGGAGAGCTTCCACTGAAAAACCTCGTGGTAATGGTTCAGAAAGAGGTTGCCGACCGTATAACGGCAGAGCCGGGTTCAAAAAACTACGGTGCAATTTCAGTTCTGTGTCAGTACTATACGAAAACAGAGATGATTACCATAGTAGGAGCAGACGAGTTCGTACCACCCCCAAAGGTTGACAGTGCAGTTGTTAAAATGGCGTTTAGGGACGAGCCAGCGGTTTCGGTAAAAGACGAGAAGATGTTTTTCAGAACCGTAAAGGCGGCGTTCTCACAGAGAAGAAAAACACTTCTGAACTGTCTTGTTGCAAACTTCCCACAGAATAAAGAGGAAATTTCAAATATAATGACAAGTGTTGGTATTGAACCCACACGTCGGGGTGAAACACTGTCGCTTGATGAATTTGCAAAGCTTTCGGAAGCTTTAGCTTAATATGAAGGAGGAAATTATAATGTATATAATACCAAATCCACAGAAGATTGAAATTAAAGATGAGTTGGTGGATATATCATCGGTCTATGTTGAGGCAGATAGCGAATTATCTTTTGCCAAGGTTTTAAACGAGGCAGACGGCAAGGTCAGAATCTCGTTTGATAAAGATATGTTGCTATCAAAAGAACAGTATAAAATTGAGATAGATATAAATGGTATAAAAGTTTTATATGGAACAAGCGAGGGTGCATACAGAGCCGTAGCAACGCTTAAACAAATCCTTGCACAGCGTGAGGACGGAAAAGTTAACGCTATATCAATATACGATTATCCCGACATAGAAAACCGTGGATATATGCTTGACATAAGCCGTGCGAGAATTCCAAATCTCAGTCACATAAAACATATGGTTGACATTTTAGCAGATTTGAAGTATAATCAGTTACAGCTGTATATGGAAACATTTGTATATGAGTACAAGAATTTTCCTGAATATACAAAGGACACAGAGCCATTGACTCAGGCAGAAATTAAAGAGCTTGATGAATATTGTAAAGAGCGGTTTATAAGTCTTGTGCCGAACCAGAACAGCTTCGGGCATATGCATGCATGGACAGCGAAAAAAGAACTTTCACATCTTGCAATCACGGGCGAAAACGGAAAACCGTCTGCAACGCTCAATCCGTTGCTTGATGAGACAATAGAGTTTATTGATAAAATCTATGACGGGTATTTTGACGCATTCTCTGCTGATATGGTTAATATCGGAATGGACGAGACATTTGATCTTGGTCTGAATGAAACAAAAGAGGCGTGTGAGAAGTACGGAACGGGCAAGGTTTATACAGATTACCTTGTTAAGGTGTGCAAGCTTATATCTGAAAAGCATAACAAAACACCGATGTTCTGGGACGATATAGTTTTCAAGCATCCCGAGCAGATTGAAAATGTGCCCGAAAATGCGATTTTTATGGACTGGGGTTATGAAACTATCGAGCACTTTGACAGAAATGCACAGCGACTTAAGGAACGTGGGTTCAGATATTATCTTTGCCCCGGAACGTCTATGTGGAAGAGCTATACCGGCAGAACGGAGAATATGATTATAAACATAGCCGAGTCTGCAGAGTCATGTAAGTTCTATGGTGCTGAAGGATTTTTGCTCACAGAGTGGGGTGACGGCGGACATCCGCAGTTCCCTGCAACGGCAATGTTCCCGCTTATTTTCGGCGCGGCAATGTCATGGCAGGCAGGTTCAGGTCATCCGGAAACGGCATTCCTTTACAGACGTGATGTTATAGCAGATTGTAAAAAGTATGCTGATAAGTATATTTATAAATGCACCGGAGATGTTTCATTTGCAGATATAGCATACCGTATGGGTAACTATTATCTTTTGGAGCACGCACCTATGCATAACTGCACAGAGCTTTGTATGTATATGGAAGAAAACGATACACCAAAAGAAAAGGCAGAAGGTTTTAAGCGTGTTAAGGAATATATGCTCGCATTAAGAGACGAGCTTGAAACGGTAACTGCTGATGAAATTGCAAAGCGTGAATTGATGCTTAACTGTAACGAGGTAATACTTGTTGCATCAAAATTATCAGGCGAAGAGCTTGATTATAAAGCAGAGTTTTTAAAACTCAAAAAAGAGCATGAAGAACTGTGGCTTATGAATAACCACAGAGTCGGAATGAACGTAAGTATGGACATATTGGAAAAGGTCATACTTTAACAAAATCTCTATCAAAAAACATAAAACGGAGGATAAGAAAAAATGGAGAAAAGAAATACGTTTTCAAGTGGGTTGGGCTTTGTCCTTGCAGCGGCAGGCTCAGCGGTAGGATTGGGTAACATATGGAGATTCCCGTACCTTGCAGCAAAATACGGCGGCGGTATGTTTCTTCTTATTTACATAATCCTTGTATTTACATTCGGCTACGCTCTTATGGTAGCAGAAAATGCAATAGGCAGAAAGAGTGGCAAGAGTTCACTTGATGCGTTTGCATCACTTAACAAAAAGTGGGGATGGTTAGGAATTATTGCTACTATTATTCCGGCTATAATTTTACCGTATTACAATGTAATCGGTGGTTGGATCATCAAATATTTCTGGGAGTACTTTAATGGCTTTTTGAGTGATATTTCATGCTTCTTCTGGAATCTTACACCGCCGGCGGAAGGTGGCGTAGGCGCACATATGGCGGCTGGTGAAACATATTTTTCTGATATGCTCTCATCACCGTGGACTTTGATTATAACACAGACAATATTCACTCTGTTTATTGTTATTGTACTTCTTAAAGGTGTGCAGAAGGGTGTTGAGAAGGTAAGTACGGTTCTTATGCCTGTACTTATAATAATAGCGATAGCTATTTCTGTATATTCAATGACTCTTAAAGGTGCAATGGAAGGCGTAAAGTATTTCTTCATCCCAAGACCTGAGAATTTCAGTGTTATGGGTGTTTTGGCTGCAATGGGACAGATGTTCTATTCGCTTTCACTTGCAATGGGTATCATGATTGCTTATGGTTCATATATGCCCAAGAGCTCATCACTTGAAAAGAATGTAAGCCGTATAGAATTCTTTGATACCCTCGTAGCTGTGCTTGCTGGTCTTATGATTATTCCGGCTGTTTTCGCATTTGACAAGAATCAGCTTTCAGCAGGACCGGGACTTATGTTTGTTACTTTGCCGAAGGTGTTCAATTCAACAGGTATTGCAAATGCTATAGGAACGTTGTTCTTCTTCCTTGTTTTTGCGGCGGCTATTACATCGGCAATTTCGCTTATGGAAACAATCGTTGCATGTGTATGTGACCATACAAAGCTTTCAAGAAAGGTAGCTGTTATAGTAGTCGGTATAGGTTGTTGGTGCATAAGCTGTTTGCCGGCTTTGGGTTACAACTTGTTGTCTCATGTAAAATTCTTCGGAAGATTTGATATACTTGATTTCATGGACTTTATTACAAACTCAGTATTGATGCCTATATGTGCGCTTCTTATCTGTTTCTTTGTAACATTCGGTATTGGTACAAAGGCAATAGAAGACGAAGTTACACAGGTTGGTGGCTTCAAGAGAAAGGTTTTGTTCAATGTTATGATTAAGTACGTTGCACCGATTCTTGTTTGTGCAGTACTTGTATCATCAGTTCTTAGTTCATTTGGCATAATCAGTATGTAAAAAATAACAAAAGGGTGATGATGTTATGTATCATCACCCTTTTTTAAGGAGAAAATTATGAAAAAAAGACAGTTTAAAGATACTGACAAATACGTTTCAATACTTGGAATGGGCGGTATGCGGTTTCCAACTTTGGAAAACGGTGAAATTGATGTAAAAAATGCCGAACCGATAATAGATCTGGCGTTTTCTCTGGGTGTTAACTATTACGATACAGCGTATATATATCATGGCGGAAAGAGTGAGGAATTTATGAGTAAAGCTCTTTCAAAATATCCTCGTGACAGCTATTTTCTGACAGATAAACTACCCATATGGGAGACAAAAACGCCTGAAGATGTTGAGAAAGTGTTTAATACCCAGTTTGAGAGAACAGGCGTTGATTATTTTGATTTTTATTTGTGCCACGCACTTAATAAGGAAGATTTCGAAAAATTCAAAGAATTTGGTGCGATAGATTTTCTTTTTGAAAAGAAAAAAGAGGGCAAAATTAAAAACCTCGGCTTTTCGTTCCATGACACGCCTGAAGTGTTGGATGAAATACTAAGTGCTTATAATTGGGATTTGTGTCAGATTCAGCTGAATTATTTTGACTGGGACTATCAGCGTGCAGAGGGACAGTATGAGGTTGCAAAAAAACATGGTGTTCAGGTAGTTGTTATGGAGCCTGTAAGAGGCGGAGCACTGGCTGACCTTGGTGAGAAAGCAAATTCATATCTAAATGATGTTAACCCTGACAGAAGTATTGCGTCGTGGGCGATAAGATTTGCAATGCAGAAGGAAAATGTCCTTACCGTCTTAAGTGGTATGAGTAATTTTGAGCAGGTAAGGGATAATGTGAACACTGCATCGGGAATTCTTGATTTTTCAGATATAGAAAAAACTGCATTGCAAAATGCACTTGATGAGTATAAAAAATCAAAACTGATACCGTGTACGGGTTGTAATTATTGTGACGGCTGTCCTGTGGGGATAGTTATACCCGGCATTTTCAAAATCTATAATGCTGATGCTTTTTCTCCGTCAAAGAACAGATTTAAAAAAGAATATGAAAAGATAAATATAAAAGCAGATAAGTGTATCGGCTGCGGAAAATGTGCAAGCGTATGTCCGCAAAGTATTGATATACCGGAAGAACTTAAAAAAATCTGCGAAATAACAGACTCAATAAAACAGTAAAAATTTACATTTTTACTGTTTTTTTTTAATATCTCATGCTCACGAGATAAATTATAAGCAAAGTTATGATGGACAATGTCCAGCCGACGGGCCACATGGTATATAAAAATGTCATGTTTGGCATCAGCGGGAATATGGCATATACGCACACAAATCTTAATGCGCACATATATAAGAGGCTCGTAATAACCGGCGGTATAGGTTTTTCCATACCTTTGAGAGTTCCGCCCGGAATTGCTTGATGATGTCGTAAATTGTCGGGCGAAAAATGCTATTCGACAAAACTTCCCTGTTTTCATCAAAGGGACAAACGTTACGGACAGAGAAAAATATAAGTAGAAACTTAAGAAAGGATTTGCGGTAGATATATGGAAATAACACTGATTCCAAAGCAAAGGATGGTTTTGATGCGTGTTTCGGGAGAAATAGACCATCATACCTCCGAGATTATAAAGCAGGCGATAGAAAAGGAGATTAGGCGCTCGGGTGCAATCAACATTGCCTTTGACTTCGGTCGGGTTTCGTTTATGGACTCTTCCGGTATAGGCATGATAATGGGTAGATACAAAACCGTGCGTGCCTTGGGCGGTTCAATTATTATTTACGATGTTAATGAACAGGTGAAAAGACTTATTGAGATGTCGGGACTGACGTCTTTGGTAATAATAAGCGATACTTTACAAAAAGGGATAAATGAAAAGAACAGATTGAAAGGTGTAACAATATGAAAGCAACGAATAAAATGATGTTAAAGATTTTGTCAAAGCCGGAAAATGAACGTTTTGCAAGAACTGTTTGTGCGGCGTTTTTGCTGGAGCTTGATCCGACATTAGAGGAAATGTCGGAAATCAAAACTGCAATATCTGAGGCTGTTACAAATTCAGTAATACACGGATACGACGGTAAAGACGGAGAGATTGTAATTACCGGCAAAGTGGTGGAGAGAACCGTTACATATACAATTAAAGACAACGGCTGCGGAATACCCGATATTAAAAAGGCTCGTGAGCCGTTATATACCGGCAAGCCTGAAAGTGAGCGTTCAGGAATGGGTTTCTCGATAATGGAAGCATTTATGGACGAGCTTAAGGTGGAAAGTGCGCCAGGTAAAGGTACAAAAATAACAATGTCAAAGAGGCTTTGCGACAATGCTTGATAATACTGTTTTGCTACAACGTCTGGATAAAGGTGACGAATCTGCAAAAACACTTCTGGTTGAGAACAATATGGGTTTGGTATACAGCATAGCCGGTAAATTTGAGCATAGTAATTATGAGCGTGAGGATTTGGTTCAGATAGGTGCGGTGGGCTTGATAAAGGCGGTTCAGAAATTTGATACGTCTTTTGATGTTCAGTTTTCAACGTACGCAGTGCCGATGATTATAGGCGAAATCAAACGATTTTTGCGTGATGACGGTGCAATCAAGGTAAGCAGAAGCATAAAAGAAACAGCGTTAAAGGGGAAAAGATGCCGTGAGATGCTTGAGAAAAAGCTTGGCAGAACGCCCACAATAAGCGAGATTTCAAATGAATGTAAAATTCCTGCCGAAGAACTTTTGGAAGCATTTGAAGCATCATCACCGCCGGAATCGCTTCAGGCGGCGGTGACTGAGAGTGAAACCGGATTGTGCCTTATGGGGCTTATAGCCGGAGAGAATGACGAAAATGAGATTGTAGACAGGTTATTGATAAAACAATTACTGGAAATCCTTGATGAACGTGACCGTGAAATAATAATCATGCGTTATTTCAAAGGAAAAACGCAAGCAGAGATTGCTGAATGTATAGGTGTGTCACAGGTTCAGGTTTCAAGACTTGAAAAAAAGGCCTTGCTCAACATGCGCAGTGTTATGGAAGAAGAACATAAATAATGTTGACTTTTCTGTCGAAATATGTTAGAATTAGTGTATATTTTGACTGGGGAGGTACCACTGTGGGGGATAGAAAAAAGTGGGGAGACCGGAAAGATGGAGTAAAACTGCGTAAACTTGATTCAATGCATTATATAATGCCTCTTATATTTCCGAAAAGGTGTGAAAGCGAGATATATGTACATGAGCGCATCAATCTGACGAAAGCTAATAGCTACATAAGGGCAAAGAATGCCGAAAAACCTGAGATTAACTACAGCTTATTGCAGGTTATAACTGCGGCAATGCTTAAAACTATGGTTTTAAGACCGCATCTTAACAGATTTGTTGCTCCACCCAATATATATCAGCGTAAGGGTTTGTCTGCGGCATTTATTGTAAAGACAAGCCATACAGACGATGCTGAGGAAGCTATGGCATTTATTGAGGTTGAAGAAACAGACACGCTCGATGATATCAAACGGAAAATAGCAGAGCAGATAGCGGCCTGTAAGGATGAATCAAACAAGGATTCGTCACAGAAAACGATGGATTTTGTGGCAGTATTACCCGGTTTTATACGCAGATTCATAGGTTTTGTTGTCCGTTCACTTGACCGTCACGGAAGAATCCCGAAGTTTATGATAGCAAACGATCCTCATTATGCTTCATTATTTATATCACAGCTGGGTTCTATCAAACTTGATGCGGCGTATCATCATCTTACGGATTGGGGAACAAATTCATTTTTTATGACTATAGGTCAGAAGAAAATGCGTCCTTATCACGATGCATTGGGTAATGTTACGATGAAGAGCAGCATCGATTTAGGTTTTACGGTTGATGAACGTATTGCAGATGGTTTCTACTTTGCAAGATGTGTGAAACTGCTCAAAAAGCTTATGGAACATCCGGAACTTTTGGAGCAACCGTTCAATGAAGAGGTTATATTTTAAATAAAAGTACTGCAAATATCTGATTTTGCAGTACTTTTTGCATTTATTAGCATTATTTGCCTTGACACAGATACCTAAATGTGATAGAATGTGAATATCTATTTTTATAAGAAAGAAGGAATTCAAAAATGAAACTTAAAAAACTTTTTGCAGTAGCAATTGCAGCAGTTATGTCATTGTCAATCGTAGGTTGCGGTGAAAAGGCAGACAAGGACGATTTGACATACATAAAGGACAACGGTAAAATGGTTATCGGATACACAGTTATGAATCCGCTTAACTACACAGACGAGAATGGTGACTTTGTTGGTTTTGAAACAGAGTTTGCTAAAGAAGTATGTAAGAGACTTGGTGTAGAGGCTGAGTTCGTTGAAATCAACTGGGATACAAAAGAGACAGAGCTTAACTCAAAGAACATTGACTGTATATGGAACGGTATGACAATTACAGAGGAAAGAGCTGCTAATATGTCAATCTCAACACCGTATCTTGAGAACAGACAGGTTCTTATTGTAAGAGCTGAAGATGCAGAGAAGTTTGATGCAAGCCTTGAGGGTGCATCAGTAATAGCAGAGCAGGGTTCAGCAGGTGAAGAGCTTATGAACTCAAATAAGGCTTTTGAAAAGGCAACATGCACACCGGTTGCTTCACAGGCAACAGCCCTTATGGATGTTGCAGCAGGTACATCTGACGTTGCAGTTATCGACTATGTAATGGCAGGCGGTTCTGTTGGTGAGGGTACAGACTATGAGGATCTTGTAATCGTAGACAAGGATTTTGAATCAGAGGAATACGGTATTGCATTCAGAAAGGGTTCAAACGTAACTGCAGAAGTTAACAAGATTATAACAGAAATGATGCAGGACGGTTCACTTATCGTGATTGCTGAAAAATACGGTTTGACAAATATACTTATTGCAAAATAATCATAATTTTCGGGAGTTATACAAATGGAAAAATGGCAGTCATTGTTTGACGGTTTCGGATACAATTTGTTAATATTCTTTGGCACAATCATTGCGGCTGTGCCCCTTGGACTTATCATAACCTTTTGTACAATGTCCAAGTTCAAGCCGTTATCATATCTGTCAAGGCTGTTTGTGTGGATCATCAGAGGTACGCCTCTGATGCTCCAGCTTTTTGTTATTCTTTACGGACCCGGTCTACTTTTGGACATTCCAATGAAATCTCGTCTTACTGCGGCGTTTATTGCGTTTATTATTAACTATGCGGCATATTTTTCAGAGATATACCGTGGCGGAATTGAAAGCATATCAAAGGGACAGTATGAAGCGGGACAGGTTCTTGGACTTACAAAACGGCAGGTTTTCTCAAAAATCGTGCTTTTCCAGGTTGTAAAGCGTATTGTACCGCCTATGGGAAATGAGATAATAACACTTGTTAAGGATACTTCGCTCGTTCGTATTATCGGCTTGCCTGAAATCATTATGAGTGCTGAACGTTTCTCAAAACAAGGTCTGATATGGCCGTTATTCTCAACGGGATTGTTCTTCCTTGCAATGTGCGGCGTGCTCACGCTTCTGTTCGGACGTTTAGAAAAGAAGCTTGATTATTATCACACATAACGGAGGGACATTATGGCTATATTAGAAGTTAAGAACATCTGTAAAAGTTTTGGAAAAACAGAGGTGCTAAAGGGCATTAACTTTTCAATGGAGAAAAGTGAAATAATAGCTGTAATCGGTTCGTCCGGAAGCGGTAAGACCACACTTCTGCGTTGCATAAACTTTCTTGAAACTGCAACAAAGGGTGAGATATGGGTGGACGGCGAGTGCATATTTGATGCATCGGATAAACGCAAGGTTACTGCTCAGGAGATGCGTAAGCGTCAGCTGAATTTCGGACTGGTGTTCCAGTCGTTTAACCTTTTCCCTCAGTACAGTGTGCTCGAAAATGTTACACTTGCACCGAAGCTGATGGCAAAGGAACGTCCTGATTACAGACATAACAAAAAGGAAATTCTTGAGGAAATTGATGAGAATGCAAAGGACTTGCTGGCAAGAGTAGGCTTAAGTGACAAACTTGAGAACTATCCGTGCGAACTTTCGGGCGGACAGCAACAAAGAGTATCTATTGCACGTGCTTTGGCGCTTAACCCGAAGATACTGTTCTTTGATGAGCCGACATCTGCACTTGACCCTGAAATCACAAATGAGATTTTAAAGGTCATAAAAGATTTGGCTAAAAAGCAGATTACAATGATTATCGTAACGCACGAAATTGAATTTGCAAGAAGTGTTGCGGACAGAATTATATTCATGAACGAGGGTGTGGTTCTTGAGGACGGAACACCTGATGAGGTTATAAATAACCCGCAAAACGAAAGAACAAAAGCGTTCTTGTCAAAAATGCTTTAAAATAAGATGTTAATTACGGATGAGTTCGGGTTTGTGCCGGACTCATTCTTTTAAAACGAGCGAAAGGAGTGACGCCTGTGAGATATTTGCTGGCAGTAGATTATGACAATACTCTTTTTCAGAACGGCGAAATTGCAAAAGACACGCTTGATGAAATAGAAAATTTCCGTGCAGACGGTAACCTTTTTGCCATAGTTTCCGGCAGGGACTATGTTACGGGCTATGAAGCCTTTAAGAGTGAAAATTTGTTTGAGTTTGACTTCCTTTTGCTTAAAACCGGTGCTATGGCAGTTGATGCTGACGGCGATGTTATTTATGAATATACTTTCGACGGCGGTATGTCGTGGGGCGGCGGAACGCTGGTTTCGGAGGTCATCAGGCTGTCGTTTGAGATGGGTGCACCGTTTGTTACAATGTCTATCGGTAAGGAAAGAAGATATTATTACAGAGAATATCCCGACGGGCTCGTAAGAGATACCCGAGTGCCACGGCCTCACTCCGAAATTGTAGATATAGCTGAGGCAGGACTTATGTCCACCATCTGTACGGATGAAGAAAGTGCAACCGTAATAACGCAGAAACTCAAAGCAGAGTTTGGAGAAGTGTTAAACCCATTGCAGAACGGAATCGCAATTGATATTTCGGGAGTGGGTGTGGATAAGGGCACAGGAATACGAAAATTCGCAGAACATATTGGAATTGAGCTTGAAAACGTATGGGTTGCAGGCGATAACTATAATGATATTGCGATGCTTGAAATGTTCCACAGCTGTGCAATGACAAACGGTGTTGCAGAAGCTAAAAACACAGCGGAATATGTATGCGACACTGTAGGAGATGTTATAAGACTGATCAGAGAAAAGAGTACCGTGTAAACGGTGCTTTTTTCGACAAAAAGTAATTATTGACATTAGAGGGCTTGTGTGATAAAATATCGTAGGGGTGTATCTGAAATTTCATCATTTTATAATGAAAGGAGTTTGAGATTACATGAACATTGCAAACAATTTAGTAGCGATTGAGGAGATTAAATCTGACATTCTCGGTGAGGTTGCAGACCTTTATAAAAAGCTTGCCGACTATGATGAACTGTCTGATTATGGCAGTGTGGAGAGCTCGGTTGCAACCATTATCGCAATGGATTATATTCTTGCAAGACATCTTGGGATTGCATACAGTTCAGTGGATTCAAGAATATGCGATTTGCTCGAAATGGCGGAAGAAAATTCACATCCGTTAGAGACTGGATTTTCTGATATGTCAGAATTATCAAAATACATAAAGAAAAGATAAAAGATACTCTTTTGGAGGCATTATGAAAAGAACATACGTCAATGTTACGCGCAAATATATGGTTACTGCTATAGCATCATCAGTATTGATGCTTGTTTGTGCGTTGGTTGCACTGTTTTGGGAGAAGTATATCGCAGTTGCTGTCGGTGCTGTGTTTGCGATAAGTGCACTTGTATATATAACTGTTGTAACACGTACAAGAAAAAAGAATATTGTCAAGTTTTTGCATCACATAACAGGCGACGATATGGATATGTCAGAAAACCTGATAATGAGTGTACCGATGCCGTTGGCAGTATGTTCAATAGACGGTGTTATTCGCTGGTACAACGACAGATTTGAAGGCATATTTGAAGATAAAAAGCTTCCGGACGAAAGTATAGAAGAATGTATTACTTCTCTTAAATGGTCGGATGTTCTGAAATTTCCCAATGGCCGTCAGACGATGGAAATTATCGGCGATAATATATATTCCGTTAACTGGCGTATTATGAAAGACAGAATAAAACCGAATGAAAGCGGAGACCATTATTCGGTATTCTTCTATCTTAAAGACATAACACGTGAATGTAACCTTGTAAGAAAATACGAGAATGAGCGTGTGGATATTGCAACAGTAAACATTGATAACTTTGATGAATTTATGCAGAAGGTTGACGATGAGGTGGCTGAAATGGCGGCTTCAAAGGTACGTGCTGCTGTCGTTAACTGGGCAAAGTCCGTAGATGCAGTTTATAAAAGACTTGACAGAGACAGGTACTTTGTTGCATTTGAGCATCAGAACATGGAAAAATGCATAGCCGATAACTTTTCAATTATAGAAAATGTAATGAAAATTGCAGAGGAAGTGAAATTTCCGATCTCTATAAGTATAGGAATAGGAACAGGCGGTTCTATCGGCGAAAATGAGGTTAGTGCACGTCATGCTCTGGACCTTGCATTGGGTCGTGGTGGCGGACAGGTCTGCATTAAATACGATAACGAGTTCAAATTCTACGGTGGAAGAAATGTTGAATATGAACGTAGTACGAGAGTAAAGGCACGTTCGGTTGCAACTGCACTGACCGATCTCATAAAGAATAGTGACAATGTAATATTGACAGGTCATATATCGGCTGACTATGACTCGTTTGGTGCTGCTGTGGGTCTTGCTCGTGCAGTGCGTGAAATGGGCAAGAACCCGTATGTTATACATGACCGTGTTTCGCCTGCAGTGGCGTATATGTATGATGAACTAAAAGCTGTGCCCGAATATGCAAGTATTTTTGTTGACGAAGTTGAGGCGCTTGAAAAAATAACGGCGGATACATTGCTTATTGTTCTTGACACTCACCGTCCGTCAATGCTTCCGAATTCACGGTTGCTTGAGCGTGTGGGAAAGGTTGTTGTTATAGACCATCACAGACGTTCGACGGAGTTCATTTCACCGTGTTCTCTTGTTTACCACGAACCGTATGCATCGTCTGCTTGTGAAATGGTTACAGAGCTTCTGGAATATATGAACGTAGGAAAGGCAATAACAAAGCTCGATGCACAGTGTTTGTATACAGGTATTCTGATGGATACGAAGAACTTCATGCTAAAAACCGGTGTGAGAACGTTTGAGGCTGCTTCGTTCTTAAGACGAATGGGACTTGACACCGTTGCGGTGAGACGTATGTTCAGCAGTGAGCTTGACGATTATTCGAAGAAATCTGAAATAGTTACGAACAGCGAACTGATAAACGAAGAAATAGCAATTTCAAAGACTTATGAAACATATGCTAATCAGCGTGTCATTGCATCGCAGGCAGCTGATGAGATGCTTAATCTGCGTAAGGTTAAAGCGTCTGTGGTTGTGTTCCCGATTGAGGGTGGCGTAGGTTATTGTGCACGTTCTTTAGGAACAGTAAACGTACAGCTTATCATGGAAAGTATCGGTGGCGGCGGTCATATGACAGTTGCTGGTGCGACCGTTATGGGTATAGACGTTGATGAAGGCGTGGAGAAAGTCAAAATTGCAATAAAAGAACACCTAAGCGAAAGGAATTGATAAAATGAAGGTTATATTAACACAGGATGTAAAAGGTCAGGGTAAAAAAGGACAAGTTGTAAATGTTTCTGACGGATACGCAAGAAACTTTCTTCTTGCAAAAGGTCTTGCGACTGAAGCAACAAAATCAAACCTGAACGATTTGAAGGGAAAGCAGGAATCTATTGAATATAAAATCAAGACAGATACAGAAGAGGCAAAGAAAATTGCCGAACAGATGAAAGAGATTGTTGTTAATCTGAAAGCAAAAGCAGGAGATAACGGCAAACTGTTCGGTTCAATAACATCAAAAGATGTATCAGAGGCTCTTACAAGCCAGTATCATATAAAGCTTGATAAGAAGAAGTTTGTTTTACCTGACGGTATCAAAACTTTAGGTGTAACAGAAGTAACAGTTAAACTCTATACCGGTGTGACGGGAACATTGAGAGTAAACGTAGAAAAACAGTAAATTTACAAAGGAGCAGAGGTCATAACAATGGAAGAGAATGAAAACATCCTTTATGACGCAGAATCGACAATACCGGCTGTAACGGAGCGTGATTTGCCTTTTAATATGGAGGCGGAGCAGGCTGTTTTGGGCAGCGCTTTAATTGATGGTGAAAGCGTCGGTGAGGCGGCACAGATTCTTAAGCCGGACGATTTTTATTTCTCGGCGAACAAGTTCATATTTCAGGCTGTTATGGATTTGTTCAATGCAAATCAGGCAATTGACTTTGTTACGATATCAGAACAGCTAAAGATAAATAATAAGCTTGACGCCGCAGGCGGAATAGACTATCTCAAAAAACTATCAGTAAGCGTTCCGACAACACAGAATGTTAAATACTATTCGGATATAATACGTGAAAAATCCATTTTGCGTATGCTCATACGTCAGGCGGAATCAATTTCAAAAATGGCCTACAGTGAGCAGGATACAGTATCGCAGGTGCTTGAGCGTTCAGAGCAGATGATTTTTGATATATCCTCGTCTCGTGAGCAGACCGACATTGTACATATCAGTGATGTTTTGCAGTCGAGCTATGACGAAATGGCACGAAATGCAGGTAATAAAGGCGGAATTACAGGTATTCCTACAGGATTTGAGGAGCTTAATAAGCGTACCGGCGGATTCCATGGTGGTGAACTTATCATTATCGCAGGACGTCCGGGTATGGGTAAGTCTGCATTTGCGGTAAATATCGCAGAATACGTTAGCATCAACCTTGGCAAGACGGTTGCGATTTTCAACCTCGAAATGCCACGTGAGCAGATTGTAAACAGAATTCTGTGTTCACAGGCACTTGTAAGCAACGGAAGAATCCGTACAGGCACAATGGAGCCTGATGACTGGGAAAAGATATGTAACGTTGCAGATACAATAGCAAAAGCACCGATATATATCGACGATTCAGCATCTATAACGGTGTCACAGATACGTGCTAAATGCAGACGTCTCAAGCAGACAAAAAATCTCGATATGATAGTTATCGACTATCTCCAGCTTATGCAAGGCAGCGGAAGAAGCGAAAGTCGTCAGCAGGAAATATCAGAAATTTCACGTTCGCTAAAGGTACTTGCAAAAGAGCTTGATATACCCGTTATTGCGCTTTCACAGCTAAAGCGTGAAAGTGAGGGTCAGAAGGGTAAAAAGCCGATTCTGTCTGACTTGCGTGAATCGGGTGCGATTGAGCAGGACGCAGATATGGTAATGTTTTTGTTCCGTAATTATTATTATAGTAAGAACCCGGAAGAGAAGGACCTTGCAGAATGTATCATAGCTAAGAACCGTAGCGGTGATGTTGATACCTTCCCACTTGGATTCAAGGGTGAGTATACGAAGTTCCAGACGGTTGAATTCAGAGTTTCAGAGGAGGCATAATGCCTCCTCTTAAAGTAGGTGAGTGCATGATAAACAAAATAAAGGATACAATGCAAAAGAACGGGCTGTTTCCAGTACGTGCAATGCTTATCGGACTTTCCGGCGGTGCAGACAGTGTGGCATTGCTTCATGTTATGCACAGCTTTTCTCGTGAATTTGGTTTTAAGATATATGCAGCGCATATAAATCACGGTCTTCGTGGCGATGATGCGGTGCGTGATGAAGAGTTTTCAAAGCAGATTTGCGATTCTCTCGGAATACCTTGTTTTGTGAAAAATGCGGACGTAAGAGCGTTAGCAAAAAAATGGGGAATAAGCGAAGAAATGGCAGGTCGCCGTGTGAGATATGATTTCTTTGACACGCTTATGCTTGAATATGACATAGATTATACTGCAACGGCGCATCATAAAAATGATAATGCAGAAACTGTGGTTATGAATTTTATTCGAGGCAGCGCAACTGCGGGGCTGTGCGGTATACCGTATAAACGTGATAGGTTTATACGACCGTTATTGGATGTTTCACGTGCCCAAATCGAAAACTACTGTGCCCAAAACTCTTTGCAGTATGTGACGGATGAAACTAATCTTGATACGGTGTATACACGGAACAAAATAAGGAATATATTTATTCCCAAGATAGAAAAAGAGTTTAATCCGAATTTCTGCGATACTATTACGGCAAATGCACAAATAATTCGTGATGATGAATCTTTTCTGACACTGACAGCCGAAAATGAATATAAAAAAATCGTTAAAGACGGTTATGCAGATATAGAAAAACTTATGGGCAGGCATAAAGCCATTGTACGCCGTGTAATACGTATGATGATTGCTGATTTTTCAGCATTATCAGATGTCTCATCTGTTGTTATTGAGAATATATATAACCTGTGCGGTAAAAATAAAACAGGCACTGTTTCTAATGTTACCAAAAATATTGTGGCGAGAATTGAATACGGAAAGCTTGTTATTTCGTATAATGAAGATGAATGTAAGGATTTTGAATATAAAATAAAGATTGGTGAAAGCTGTTATATTCCGGAAACTGGATATACTGTAGAAGTTTGTTCTGCGGATGAAAAAGACAATGATGCGGAGTGTTTCGGACTCCCTTGCGGTGTGGATTTTGTAACCGTTACTAACAGACGTAACGGAGACAGGTTTGTGCCATCGGGTATGACCGGTTCAAAAAGCGTCAAAGAATATATGATAAATGAAAAAATCCCCAAAAACCTCAGAAGCCGTATCGGTATTCTGCGCATTGGTGATAACATTGCGTGGATAATCGGTTACAGGCGTGACGAGAGGTTTAAATTAAAAAAAAATGGTGTAAAAATAAAGATTATATATTGAATTTGATATTATAATGTGATACAATAATACGGTTGATTTGGTTAACAAAGAGGTGATCGGGTGAAAAAAACTGCAAAAAATATAGGAGTATGGATTATTATATGTGCAATCGGTTTGGCTGTATATGCATTCTATAACCGCAGTTCGCAAAAAGCGGAAGAGATTCCGTATTCGGAACTGATGTACAGCATTAAAACCGAGCAGGTAAAGGAAATTGTAATCTCCGAAAATAAAGCTAAAATAATAAGAAAAAATAACGAAACCGGAGTTGAGTCCGAATGTATTGCTGAAATTCCGGGTAGTGAACAGTTCCATAAAGATATCGGTGAAAAGCTTCTTGAGCAGGAAGAGGTCGGAGGAATCAAGATCACTTATGACGAACCGAGATTTTCACTTATGGGTTCATTTGAGGTTATTTTCTTCATAATACTTATACTGATTCTTTTAACGACTTTTACAAAGCGTGGTGCAGGCGGAGGCTTTACAAAAAGCCGTGCAAAGCTTGCAACGGATAAAAAAGATGTTACGTTTGATGATGTGGCAGGTGCTGATGAAGAAAAAGCAGAGCTTGAAGAAGTTGTTGATTTTCTTAAAGACCCGGAGAAATATACAAAGCTTGGCGCTAAAATCCCGAGAGGTATATTGCTTGTGGGTTCGCCCGGTAACGGTAAAACTTTGCTTGCAAAAGCAGTAGCCGGAGAAGCCGGTGTTCCGTTCTTCTCTATAAGCGGTTCGGATTTTGTGGAATTATATGTCGGCGTGGGTGCGTCGAGAGTGCGTGACCTTTTTGACCAGGCAAAAAAAGCAAAACCGTGTATTGTGTTTATTGACGAAATTGATGCTGTCGGAAGAAAACGTGGTGCCGGTATGGGTGGCGGTCATGATGAAAGAGAGCAAACGCTCAATCAGCTACTTGTTGAAATGGACGGCTTTGCGGAGAATGACGGCGTAATAATAATTGCTGCAACCAACCGTCCCGACATTCTTGACAAAGCACTTTTACGACCGGGACGTTTTGACAGACAGATTGTTGTGGATTATCCTGATATAAAAGGCAGAGAAGAAGTGTTAAAGGTTCACGCAAAGAGCAAGCCTTTAGCAGAGAATGTTGACCTTAAAAAGATTGCAAAAATCACAACCGGTTATTCTGGTGCTGAACTTTCCAATCTGTTGAATGAAGCGGCAATAATTGCTGCAAAAGCCGGAAGGGAAGAAATTACAAACGATGATATTGAATATGCAAACCTTAAGGTTATGATGGGTAGTGAAAAGCGTTCAAGAGTGCTTTCGGATGAAGAAAAACGCTTGACGGCATACCATGAGGCAGGTCATGCGGTGGCAGCACGGGTGGTTGATAAAACGCAAAGTGTAACAACCGTGTCAATTATACCAAGAGGCAGAGCCGGCGGATTTACAATGTATCAACCGGAATCGGATAACAGAATGTACGCATCAAGAAACGAGATGCTGAACAAAATAATTGTGATGCTTGGCGGTAGAGTTGCAGAGGCAGTTGTGCTTGATGATATAAGTACAGGTGCATCAAATGACATAGAACGTGCAACGGCACTGGCCCGTGATATGGTATTGAAATACGGTATGAGTGAAAAAATCGGACCGGTTTCATATGATGATGGCGGCGAGGTGTTCATCGGACGTGATTACGGGCATGCAAAATCATATTCCGAAAATACAGCGGCAGAAGTTGATTCGGAAATCAAAAATATTATAATGAAGCAATATGCCGAAACAGAAAGAATAATAAATGAAAATCGCAGCGCATTAGAACGTGTTGCATCGGCATTACTTGAAAAAGAAACAATTACAGGCGACGAATTTGAAGCTTGTTTTAATGAGAAGGGAGATAACTAAAATGGCAAAATCAGTAACAAAAGATACTTTAATAGGTGAGGCTCTTATGATGAATATGGGAATAGCAGAAATTCTTATGGCATCAGGGATGCATTGTGTAGGATGCCCTGCATCACAGGGTGAAACAATTGAAGAGGCGTGCGCAGTTCACGGTATCGAGGCGCAGACACTTATAGACAGCATAAACGAATTTTTGGCAGAGCAGGAAAAATAAATAAAAAATTTCAAAAAACTACTTGCAAATCTCTTGACAGTATGATATACTGATAATAGTGTATGATCAGCAGAGATATGTTTTGATGTAATATCTCTTTAAATATAATATAAAGATGGAGGTATGGCGATGAAGAAATTTGCAGCAAGTTTGTTCGCTTCAGCCGTTATTTTATGCGGTATGAGTGTGTTTGCGGCGGGTTCTGATACAAAAGATGCATATTTCGGTTCGGATAATTCAGCTTATTTTACAAATGCAGATGATGGAGTAAATAATTATACGACAGTTCTGATAAGAAAGCAGGATACAACCGGTGCAACCGGTGTTGTTTACGTTGACCAGCAGTCAAGCGGTTTTTCGGATGTTGTTAATTTCATGCTGAAAGGCGAGGTAGCTGATGGTACCTATACAGCAATTTTCGGTAACTCTAATAATGATACAAAACGGATAAATTTTGTTGTTGGTGATATTACTGCAACAGGAGAAAAAGGTACTGTAAAAGTTGATCAGGACAACAAGATGAAAGTTGTTGACGAGCCGGTAAAACAAGAGAGCTTTGTGGGCAGCTTGGAGGGTGGATATAAAAAAGGTTTTGTTTATACTGCTACATTGGATCAGTTTACTAATTTTGACAGACTATATCTTGTATCTGCTGACGGAAATACTTTTTACGGCGGTTTTAATTTGTACGATGAATCCGAAAAAGGTAAAAAACCGGAATATTCCGGTGAGGGAACAGTTGCTTTCGGTATTCAAATATACAATATCCCTGAAGAACAAAAGGGCATGAATTTGTATTTAGGGGAGGCGAGTGAATGATGAAACAATATACTACGCCTCAAATTAAGATTTCGATGTTTGATATTGAAAGTGTTACAGCCAATGGTGGTAATCCGTTGTCACAGCCTGCGTATGGTGCAAATCTTGACGCCTACATTGAAAACAAGCAGAAGGTCCAGAGAAATTTTGATTTTAGTAAGGCAATTGAATTCAAATAAAAATACGAGCTGTTACGGCAGAAACCGTAAACAGCTCTGTTTTTGTATAAGGAGTTTTTGAGAATATGGAGATTTATAAAAACATAACGGAACTTATTGGCAACACACCTATTCTTGAGCTTTCGGGAATTGCAAACCAATCAGGTGCGAAGGCAAGAATTCTTGCGAAGCTTGAATATTTTAATCCCGCAGGTTCGGTTAAAGACCGTGTAGGACTTGCGATGCTTGACGATGCTGAAAAATCGGGAGTTCTCACAAAGGACACGGTAATTATAGAGCCGACATCGGGTAATACCGGAATAGGTATTGCAGCTGTGGCATCCGCACGTGGTTACAGAACTGTTATTGTGATGCCTGACAGTATGAGTGTGGAACGTCAGAAATTGCTCAAGGCATACGGTGCAGAACTTGTTCTGACAGACGGAAAGCTTGGTATGACAGGTGCGATAAAAAAAGCTGAGGAGCTAAAGAAAGAATACGGAAATGCATTTATTCCGGGACAGTTTACAAATACGGCTAATCCCAGATGCCACGAGCTTACGACAGGCCCCGAAATATGGAATGATACCGATGGGAAGATTGATATATTTATTGCAGGTGCAGGTACGGGCGGTACGGTATCGGGTGTGGGCAGATATTTGAAATCACAAAATCCTGATATTAAAATAATAGCGGTTGAACCTCAATCGTCTCCTGTACTTTCCGGCGGTGAGGCAGGTGCGCATAAAATACAGGGCATTGGTGCAGGGTTTGTACCGGACACGCTTGATATATCGGTTATTGATGAGGTTATTACCGTGAGCGATGATGAAGCGTTGTCAATGATAAAAACACTCGTAAAAACTGATGGGGTGTTGTGCGGTGTATCATCAGCCGCCGCAGTGTGTGGTGCAATTGAGGTTGCAAAAAGAGAAACAAGCATCGGAAAAACTGTTGTTACGCTTTTGCCCGACGGTGGTGAAAAGTATTTATCATTACCGATTTTTGATTAAACTTTCAAAAACAAGTCCTTTGAAAACGGACTTGTTTTTGTGTTTTTGTACTATTTAATGTGTGTTTTTGCGTAAAAGTTAGTTATTTATTAAAAAAATTATGAAATCAATTGCATTTTTTTTTGTTATGTGTTATAATTATACAGATTTTAATAATGCGGAAGTGTCGCATAAAACAAAAGGAGGACTAATCACATGGCATTCAAGTGTGAAGAAGTAGAGAAGAATTTATCAAAGCTTACTTTTGAAGTAAGCGCAGAGGAGTTTGAGAAGGCAATCGACCGTGCTTATAACAAGAACAAGAGCAAGTTCGATATCCCGGGCTTCAGAAAGGGTAAGGCACCCAAGGCTATAGTTATAAAGAACTATACAAAGGCAGTATTCTATGATGATGCTTTAAACGACGTATTGCCCGAGGCATATGAGGCAGCTTTAAAGGAAAGCGGTCTTGATGTTGTTGCACGTCCGGAATTTGACGTTGAGGAAATCAAGGACGGCGAGCCGGTTGTATTCACAGCTCTTTGTACAACAAGACCTGAAGTTAAGCTTGGTGAGTACAAGGGTATAAAGGTGGCAAAAGTTGACTATACTGTATCAGATGAGGAAGTTGACAAGGACATCAACGCAGTAAGAGACAGAAACGCAAGACTTATAAGTGTTGACGACCGTGCAGTAGAGAATGGCGATATAGCTGTTATCGACTTCGAAGGTTTTGTTGACGATGTACCGTTTGAGGGCGGTAAGGGTGAAAACTACGAGCTCGAAATCGGTTCAAACACATTCATCCCCGGATTTGAGGATCAGCTTGTTGGCGCAAAGATTGACGACCTTGTTGACGTTAATGTTACATTCCCGGAGGAGTACCATGCAGAAGAGCTTAAGGGTAAGCCTGCAGTATTCAAGGTAAAGGTAAACGAGATAAAGGTTCGTGAGCTTCCGGAGCTTGATGATGATTTCGCAAGCGAGGTAAGTGAGTTTGATACACTTGCAGAGTACAAGGCTGATGTAAGAGCAAAGCTTGAAGAAAAAGCTAAGGAAAAGGCAGAAGCTGAAATTCAGAACGCTGTTGTTGAAAAGGCTGTTGAGAACGCTGAGTTCGATTTGCCGGACGCAATGGTTGAAGGTCAGATTGACAATATGATAAACGATATGGCACAGAGAATGTCATACCAGGGTATGAGCCTTGATATGTATATGCAGTACACAGGCCAGACAATCGAGCAGATGAGAGAAGCTTACCGTGAGCAGGCTGCAAAGCAGGTTAGCGGAAGCCTTGTTATCGATGCTATTTCAAAGGCTGAGGGTATCGAAGTAAGCCCTGAAGAGGTTGAAATGAACCTTGTTGATATGGCTAAGAAGTACAATATGGAAGTTGACAAGCTTAAGGAGCTTATTGCTGAGCCGGAGATGGAGAATATCAAAAAGGATATGGTATTCACAAAGACTATCGAAATGCTCTCAAACAACGCAGTTGTTGAATAATTAACTTCGTGATAAATTCGGCTGCAGTGCTAAAAGCGTGTAACCGTTCAAGGGATTTTTTAAAACAGGAGGGATAACTATGGCAACAATGCCTTATGTAATCGAACAGAACAACAGAGGAGAACGCAGCTACGATATATATTCACGTCTTCTTGAGGACAGAATTATATTTTTGGGCGAGGATGTTAATGAAACAACAGCATCACTTATCGTTGCACAGCTTCTGTACCTTGAAGCGAAAGACCCCGATAAGGATATACAGCTTTATATTAACAGCCCGGGCGGTTCAATAACAGCAGGTATGGCGATATATGATACAATGAACTATATCAAGTGTGATGTATCAACTATCTGTATCGGTATGGCTGCATCAATGGGCGCATTCCTGCTTGCTGCAGGTGCAAAGGGTAAGAGATATGCACTGCCCAGCAGTGAAATCATGATACATCAGCCGCTTATTTCAGGCGGCGGTCTGAGTGGTCAGACAACTGATATCAAGATTTACACTGACCATTTGGTAAAGACAAAGGAAAAAATGAACCGTATCCTTGCAGAGCGTACCGGTAAGACTTATAAGCAGGTATGCAATGATACAGAGCGTGATAATTTCATGGACGCTCTTGAAGCGAAAGAATACGGTCTTGTAGATGAGGTTATAGTATCAGCATCGGAAAGAAAGTAACTTTAGTGAGGTATTTATGAGCGATAAAATGAACGAGCATTTTTGTGCTTTTTGCGGCCGTAAAGAAGCAGAGGCCGGTCCGCTTATAATGGGAGTAGGAGCGTGCATTTGTATGGATTGCGTTGCACGCTGTTACGATATCCTTGAAGAACAGGCTCCCGCACCGTCAGGACAGGATTTTGACTATCTTGTAGAGCCGCCAACTCCTCGTGAAATCAAGGAGTTTTTGGACGATTATATAATCGGTCAGGAGCAGGCGAAGAAAATTCTTGCTGTTGCTGTTTATAACCATTACAAGCGAATCAATCATACAATAGATACTGACGGAGTAGAACTTCAGAAGAGTAATATACTTATGGTAGGTCCTACCGGAAGCGGTAAAACCTTCATTGTTCAGAACCTTGCAAAGATTCTGAATGTTCCGTTTGCTATAGCTGATGCTACATCACTTACAGAAGCCGGATACGTTGGCGAGGATGTTGAAAATATCCTGCTAAAGCTTATCCAGGCGGCAGATTATGATATTGATGCAGCAGAGCACGGTATAATCTATATCGACGAGATTGATAAAATTGCACGTAAGAGCGAGAATGTGTCAATAACACGTGATGTCAGTGGTGAAGGTGTTCAGCAGGCGTTACTGAAGATGCTTGAGGGAACAGTTGCATCCGTTCCTCCACAGGGCGGAAGAAAGCATCCGCATCAGGAAATGATACAGATAGACACGACGAACATTCTGTTCATTTGCGGTGGTGCGTTTGACGGTATTGAAAACATCATTGATGCACGTTGCGGAAAAAAAGCAATGGGCTTTGGGGCAAAGGTTGAAAGCAAAAAGGAACGTGATATTTCCGAGCTTTTAAAGCTTATGACACCACAGGACCTCTTGAAATTCGGTCTTATTCCGGAATTTATAGGCAGACTACCCGTGTTTACAACGCTTGATAAGCTTGACAAGGAAACTCTTGTTACAATCCTTACAAAACCGAAAAATGCGCTTATTAAACAGTATCAGGCGCTTATGGGTTTTGATGATGTGGAGCTTGAGTTTGAGCACGATGCAATTGAAGAAATTGCTGACAAGGCACTTGAGAGAAATACCGGTGCGAGAGGATTGCGCGGAATCATAGAGGAATGTATGACGGACATAATGTTTGAAACACCGTCGGATTCCGATATAGCAAAGGTAATAATAACAAAAGAATGTATAACAGACAAGAAACCGCCTGTTATAATAAAGCATGACCCCAAAACGCTTACGGAAAAGCTTGCTATTCCCGAGCGTGAGGAGTATGCATCATAATGCATAAAAGGAATTGAGAGAAATGTTTGTTTCAGAAAATCTGACAGTTAATGAGAATAATCATCTTGCAATCGGCGGATATGATACTATTGAACTTGCAAAAGAGTTCGGTACACCGCTATATGTTCTTGATGAGGATTTGTTCCGAAAAAACTGCCGTGTTTATAAGGAGGCTATAGACCGCTACTATGATGGCAACGGTCTGGTTCTTTATGCAAACAAATCTCTTTGTACCCTTCATACATTTAAGGTCACTATGGAAGAGGGACTTGGCGCAGATGTGGTATCGGGCGGTGAACTCTATACTGCAATTAAAGCAGGTTTCCCGATGGATAAAGTGTATTTCCACGGCAACAACAAGACAGACGATGAGCTTGTTATGGCGGTATCTAACGGCGTAGGACACATAATTGTTGATAATATGTACGAGCTTGAAAGACTTAACGCCATTGCAAGAGAACACGGTATTGTGCAGAACATAATGTTCCGCATAAAGCCGGGCGTTGATGCTCATACTCATGATTTCATCCAGACCGGACAGATAGATTCAAAGTTCGGTGTTGCACTTGAAAACGGTGAGGCGTTTGAGATATACGAAGCAGCTCACAAAATGTCTAACGTAAATCCGGACGGTTTACATTGTCATATCGGCTCACAGATATTTGACGTTGATCCGTTCTGTAAAGCTGCAGAGATTATGATGGACTTTGCAGGCGAGCTTAAGGAAAAGCTTGGTCTTTGTATCAGGAAGCTTAACCTTGGCGGCGGTTTTGGTATAAGATACGTTGAGTCTGATGACCCTGTTCCGTATGATGAATATATAAAGCACGTTTCAGAGGTTGTAAAGGCATCGGCAAAGAAGCACGGTCTTGAAGTTCCGTTCATACTTATGGAACCGGGACGTTCAATATCAGCGCCGGCAGGTATAACTCTTTACACCGTGGGTGCGGTTAAGGACATTAAGGATGTCAGAAAATATGTCAGTGTTGACGGCGGAATTTCAGACAATCCGAGATATATAATGTATGAGGCAGAATATACTGCAGTTATTGCCAACAAGGCAGGCGATGCAAAAACAGACGTTGCGACAATTGCCGGAAAGTGCTGTGAAAGCGGTGACCTCATAATAGAGAATGCACCGATACAGCCGACAGAGTCAGGTGATATCATGGCGATTCTTGCTACGGGTGCATACAACTACTCAATGTCTTCAAACTATAACAGAATTCCAAGACCTGCAATGGTTGCGGTTTCGGGCGGTAACGCAAAGATTATAGTAAAGCGTGAAACATACGAGGATATTTTGAAAAATGATATAATCTGAAAACGGGCAAAGTGCCCGTTTTTTCTTGCTTTTGGTGCATTTTTTCTATTGCTTTTTTTGCGATATGTGATATAATCAACTAAAAGGTTTTAGCAGGAGGGGATAATTATGAGTTTATATCTTGGTATTTCAAGGGTGGACATCACACCGGAAGTTGGTGGACAGTTATACGGCTACGGTCCGGGTGTTTTTTCGAACTCGGTGAATGATCCGCTTGAGGCAACAGCATTTGTGTTCAGCGACGGAGAAAAACAGTTTGTTCTGGTAAATGTTACGCTTGTGGCTGTCGGAAAAGAGGTAGCTGACAATACACGTAAGGCAATCGAAGAGGAGACGGGTATTCCGTTTGACAATATTGTAATCTGTGCAACTCACACACATTCGGGGCCTTCGACGAAGTATTCGCCCGGTTGGGGTGATATGGACAGAGAATACTGCTACGGCATTCTTCTGCCACAGCTTGTGAAGGCAACAAGTGAAGCGGTGTCGAAAAAAACGGCAGTAAAAATGGGCTTCGCTGCAGGTGAGAGCTATGCCGGCTCAAACCGTCGTCAATGGAATGAAAACAGAGTTGTAAACGGTCAGAATCCGTGGGGTGTGTTCAATCCGAAAATGACAGTGCTGTCATTTAAGGATATGGACGATAACAAT
This sequence comes from Candidatus Ornithomonoglobus sp., assembly GCA_045649185.1. Lineage (GTDB taxonomy): Bacteria > Bacillota > Clostridia > UBA1381 > UBA1381 > Ornithomonoglobus. Next base: position 125,075 of record JAZRPM010000017.1, read on the forward strand.
GTCTGTGCAATGGTCCACTACGGTGCACACTGTACAGCCGCAGGTATGAACCGAGAAATCACCCGTGACTGGGGTGGCGTTATGGTAGATAAACTATCACGCGAAATTGGTGCGCCTGTTGCATTTTTACAGGGGCCCGAGGGTGATACCGGTCCACGTCTTTCAAACGGCAAGACTACAGGCAGAGGTGATATTAGCTACATATACGAAACCGGAAATGTTGCCGCAGTTGATGCTGTGCGAATTTTTAAGCAGATTAACACATATCTTGATGTGGATATGGACTTTATCGCAACCGAGGTTAAAATGCCGGTAGATAAACGTATGAGCCTTGAGGATGCAAAAAAATGGCTTGGTTATTTTGAACGTAATGAGGGTGATGATTTTTCTACTGTGCAGGAGCGTTCCATTGATTATTACAACAGAATCATAGCATCATACGATACAGAATTTGAAGAGGTAGAATATGCGACAATCGACCAGACCGTTCTGCGAATTGGTGATGTGGCGCTTGTTTCATCACCGTATGAATTGTTCTGCGAAATAGGCTTGCGTGTGGACAGCTTGAGTCCTTTTGCACACACGCTTATGCTTGTAAACTCGAACGATACAATGGCATATTTCCCGACGGCATCTGAAATTCCTCGTGGTGGATATGAAATTGCGCTGTTTACAACGAGCCGTATACAGCCATATACAGCACCGGCTGACTGGAGCTATATAAAAGGTACGGTTGAAAATGTGAAGAAGCTTAAGAAATAAATTTAAAAACTGTGCAACTAATCAATCATAGTTGCACAGTTTTTGTTATAATACTTTACAGATGTTTTTGCGTATGATATAATTACAAAAAACACTCAAAATGGGGAATTGTTATGATACCAAGAGCTAAAAAAGAAAGTTTCACAAACGAAAAATTTGTTTTGCCGGAGAGCTTTGCGATTTCTGTTGATGAAGAATATGCTGACCGTGCAAAGGCGCTTTTTGAAATGTTTCTTGACGGATGCTGTGTAAAAGTTAGTGCTGATGCGAAGGTTAAAATTGAGAAAACCGATGCATTTAAGCATCATGAGGAATACAGCGTTATAATAAATAATGACGGAGCAGAATTAAAGTTTGGTGACTATATCGGGTTAAGGAATGCAATAGCTACTTTTTCGCAGATTGCTAAGGTGGAGAATGGTGGATTTTCGTTCCCCGTAGGTTGTGTTGAGGACTATCCGGATGCGGAATTCCGTGGAGTTATGCTTGACCTTGCAAGAGGGACAAGGGACACAAATGAATTAAAACGTGATATGGTCCTTATTGCAAGGGCAAAAATGAAGTATATGCATTTTCATTTGCTTGATGAAAAAGGCGTGTGTTATAAAATGGATTGTTTGCCACAAGAAATGTGCATAGAAAAAGCATATACAAAAAAGCAGATGGAGGACCTGATAGATTTTGCAGAGCTTCTTGCTATGGAGATTATTCCCGAGTTTGATATGCCCGGACATTCTCTCAAAATGGCAGAGAGTTATCCCGAACTGTCCTGCGAAGTGCCGGGACTTGAAAATCCGTCAAAATGGGCGATTTGTGCAGGGACAGAAAAAGCCTATGATATGTATGAATGTATCATAAAGGAAATGGCACAGACGTTTAAAGGCAGATATTTTCATATGGGTGGTGATGAGCTTGAATTCGGAGCACCGCATATGCGTGAAAAGAATCTTCTGTGCTTATGGGATGACTGCGTTAAATGCAAGGCTTTGCGTAGAAAAGAGGGCTTAAAAGACCGTCAGGAGCAGTATTATTATTTTGCAAACAGAATAAATAAAATCGCAAAGAAATATGGACGCCAGATGATTATGTGGAGTGACCAGCTTGACTGTACAAGACCAAAGGGGTTAGATGATGATATAATAATGCATTTTTGGCGTGTTGCAGGTGAGCATAACGGACCTATTGAGGGTTGTTCGATGAAAGGTCAGCTCGGGTTCGGGTATAAAATGATAAACTCGCAGTTTGAGGAAACGTATATTGATGAGCCTGTTTTTATGCAGTTTGAAAGACTTCAAAATTGGGAATATAATAAAATCATAGACACGCAAGAGTATTCGGATTCTATTATCGGCAGTGAGGCTTGTGCATGGGAGTACGGTAACCCGAAATACAAAACCAAGTATGACAGAGGTCTTGCATCAGCGGTTTATCTTATTGCAGACAGATTGTGGGATACAAGTCCTGTTAAGTATGATAAGGAATATTCTAAACGGCTTACAGATGCTGTACTTGGCGCAAATACGCCTGCTGAGCTGAATCTGTTTGATGCTTTAGGTGATTTAATTCCGAATGATGAGCGACTTGAAAGACGGATAGACAAAGTAAAAGCGACTAATGATGAGCTTAAGAATATACTTGAAATGCTTGGTGATGAGAAGTGCTACAGGGGTTCAAATCTTGACCGTGCAAGGGCATATAAAGAGCTTGTAGAAGCAATTATAGAAGAAAGAAACAAATAAAAATATGTGTTCAGTAAAAACTGAACACATATTTTTTAGTCTTTATATAATGTTATTCCAAGTCCCTATGAATATTCACTTTCCCGGTAAGTGCGGTTATTTCTTCAATTACTTTGTCCCAATCAATTTCGTTATTTTCGTATTGATCGAAAAACTTTGAAATCGAGGAACTAAATTCGGTGTTACTATTTATTATATCGTAGTTTTGTGAAAGTACGGTTTTTGCCTCGGACGGGAAATTCAATTCGTCGATGAGATTCATTAAATAATTTTTCATGGTAGTCCCCTGTGAAATTATATGTTTATTATACATCAGTTTTTGATAAAAAGCAATATGTTTTTGGCGTTTTAGACTTGACATTGACAGTTGTTTTATAGTATAATATAATGTGATTAAATATGATTACTGACAGATAAAGAAAGGAAATGATTTTCTATGAAATATATGGGAGTAAACGAAATCCGTGAGAAGTTTTTGAGCTTCTTTGAATCAAAAGGATGTTTAAGACTTAACTCATTCTCGCTTGTGCCGAAGAACGATGCAAGTCTGCTTTTGATTAACTCGGGTATGGCACCGATGAAAAAGTGGTTCACACTTGCAGAAGAACCGCCCAGACGCAGAGTTACAACTTGCCAGAAGTGTATAAGAACACCGGATATTGAGCGTGTTGGTAAAACTGCACGTCACGGCACATTCTTTGAAATGCTTGGTAACTTCTCGTTTGGTGACTATTTTAAGCACGAGGCTACAGCCTGGGCATGGGAGTTCTTTACAAAGGTAATGGAAATCCCTGAAGAAAAGCTTTGGGTTTCTGTTTATGAAGAGGACGATGAAGCAAAAGAAATCTGGATAAAAGAGGTTGGCGTTGACCCGACACATATCGTTAAGCTCGGTAAAGAGGACAACTTCTGGGAGCACGGTACAGGTCCGTGCGGTCCGTGTTCTGAAATCTATTTCGACCGTGGCGAAGAATACGGTTGCGGTTCGCCTGATTGTGGCGTTGGCTGTGACTGTGACAGATTTATGGAGGTATGGAACCTCGTATTCACACAGTTTGATAAGGATGAAAACGGCAACTATAACCCGCTCGCAAACCCGAACATTGACACAGGTATGGGTCTTGAAAGACTTGCTGTTGTTATGCAGGGTGTTGGCAACCTTTTTGAGGTTGACACTGTTCAGGATGTTATTAAGCACGCATCAAAGATTGCAGGCGTTAACTATAAAGATGATGAAAAGACAGATATTTCACTTCGTGTTATTGCTGACCACATCCGTTCAACTGTTATGATGGTATCAGACGGTGTTATTCCGTCAAACGAGGGCAGAGGCTACGTCTTAAGACGTCTTCTCCGCCGTGCGGCACGTCACGGAAAGCTTTTGAATATTGACGGTAAGTTCCTTGGTGACCTTGTGCAGACAGTTATTGATGCGTCAAAGTCAGCATATCCGGAGCTTGAAGAAAAGCGTGATTATATAACAACTATTGTTAAGAAAGAAGAAGAGCGTTTCCACGCAACAATTGATAACGGTCTTGTTGTTCTTGGTAAATACATCGAGGATGCGAAGGCACAGGGCAAGGACAAGATTGCGGGTGAGGATGCGTTCAAGCTTCACGACACATACGGTTTCCCGCTTGATCTGACTGTTGAGATGGCAGCAGAGCAGGGTCTTGATGTCGATGTTGACGGTTTTAATACTGCAATGACAGAGCAGAAGCTCACTGCAAAGAATTCAAGAAAAGACGGTTCAAGCTGGGATGATGATACAGCATTTGATTTCAAGGATATTGCCGAGACTGAATTTGTTGGCTATACCGAGCTTTCAGGTGAGGCAGAAGTTCTTGTGGTTACAGAGAATGAGGGCAAGATTTATGTTGTTTGTGATAAAACTCCTTTCTATGCTGAAATGGGCGGACAGTCAGGCGACATCGGACAGATTGCACAGGGCGACAATGTTGCTAATGTAACCAACACAACAAAAACAGGTGATGGTGTATATGTTCATGAGGCAGAGCCGGTATCGGGCATTATAGCACCGGGTAAGGTGACACTTACTGTTGACAGAGCGAACAGAATGGCTGTAAGCCGTAACCACAGTGCTACACATTTGCTCCATAAGGCGTTAAGAGAAATACTTGGCACTCACGTTGCTCAGGCGGGTTCAATGGTGAGCAATACACATCTCAGATTTGACTTCTCGCATTTTGAGGCTATGACAACAGAGCAGATAAAAGAGGCAGAGACCAAGGTTAACAATGCTATTCTTGCGGCTATGCCGGTTGTTGTTAAGGAACTTCCGATAGAGGAAGCTAAGAAGCTTGGTGCTGCGGCTCAGTTTGGTGAGAAATACGGCGATGTGGTACGAGTTGTATCAATGGGCGATTACAGCATTGAGTTCTGTGGCGGTACACATCTTGCAAACACATCAGAATGCGGTCTGTTCAAGATCACATCAGAGACCGGTGTTGCGGCAGGTGTGAGAAGAATTGAAGCTGTAACAGGTGCAGGAGTATTAAACCTCATAAACACATATGAGAATATACTCTCAGACACCGCACAGACACTAAAGACAAACAGAGTTATGGAACTTGCTCAGAAGGCAGAAGCTGTTATGGGCGAATACCGTGACCTTGAAAAGAAGCTTACAGACCTTAGCGAGAAGATGGCGTCAATGCGTACAAAGTCAATGCTTGCAGGTATCAAGCATATTGGCGATATAAGCTTGCTTACAGCACATATAGACGATATAAGTGCGGCTGATCTTAAGACCATGGCTGACACTGCAAAAGCACAGATGCAAAACGGTGTGGTAGTGCTTTCAACAAACGAAGGCGGAAAAATCACATTTGTTGCTATGGCGGTTGCTGAAGCTGTAAAGTCAGGCGTTCATTGTGGAAACATCATTAAAGAAATCACTGCAATATGCGGTGGTCGTGGCGGCGGCAAACCTGATATGGCTCAGGGCGGCGGCACTGATGCGATGAAGATTGATGATGCACTCGCTAAAGTGGATGAGGTGGTAACCTTGCAGATTGGAGCCTGACAAATGCTCTGTGCATCTTGCACGCTTTTGCGCACTTGAGTATAAGCATACACGGCGTTTGCAAAAACGCACAACCTGCTTTGAGCATTTGCCAGATAGGTTAAAGGTATGCGGATGAGGTATAGAAAGGACACGAAAATGAACGATTGTTTATTCTGTAAAATAATAAACGGTGAAATACCGTCAAAAAAAGTTTTTGAAAACGATAAGGTCTATGCATTCCATGACATAGCACCGCAGGCACCTGTGCACGTTGTTATTGTTCCGAAAACTCATATTGCATCTGCAAATGAAATCACGGCGGAGAACAGTTCGCTTGTTGCTGATATATATGAGGCAATACCGGAAATTGCCAAAATTCTCGGCGTTTCCGAAACCGGCTACCGTATAGTTAACAACTGCGGTAAGGATGCAGGTCAGACAGTGTTTCACATACATTTCCATCTTATGGGCGGAGATGCAGGCGGTAAAATGTACTAATAATCTTTGAAAGGATTTTGAATATGAAAAAATGGCATATTATATTGCTGTCATCAATTTTGGTTGTGGCGGCATTGGGTCTTTGTGGTGTTCTGGTCTATAAATATTATCTGACTCCGAAATATATCAAACCGATTGTAGAAGAGATTGGTGCTGTTATAAGGCAAGAAGAGGTTCTTGATGAACTTTATGAAGAGGCTGTTGTCTTGTACGATGAGGGGGTTATAGAGGATGTAACATACTCCAACTTCGTTCGTGCATATAACAAATTCAAAAGGGACGATGTAGAGTATGCGAATGAGGTGTTGGAATCTCACGAAAATGAAGATACACTCGATACTCTTAAAAACTCACGCAGTACAAAGTATGCGTCATATAAAGTCGGAGTTGAAACTATACAAGTTAATGACACCGGTGAAAACGGAAAAGCGGATGTTAACTATAGTGATGAACGAACATCTGACAGAATAAAAGCAGAGGACGTGGTGGAAGCTGAACGTATTATAGAAGAGTCTGAAAACGAGCCGACTCCCACTCCTGATGTTGTAAAATCAGCATACGAAAAGCTTCGTGCTAATATGACAACTGAGGAGTTTTCGACATTCACCACTATTATGAAAAAGCTTGAATTGTCAGAATTGAAAAAATATATTTCTGATAAGGAAGGCTTGAAGGCATATTTGCATGAAAAGCTTACAGACGAAGAATATGCATCTATTGTTAATTTGGGCTATAAGTATGTGTACGTTTTTATTGACGAATAATCTGTCAGTGCAAAATCGTTAAATAAACAACAAATAAGATGCATTTTTGTGGTCAAATTTGATATGTAAAATTTGCACAAAAAAATAGCTTTTGTTTAGGGTAAAATTTACCTTGTCAAGATTACACAAAAAAATCATTTCAAATTTGGTTAATATAAGACTAACAATTTGAGAAAAAATATGTTATCATATATACGAATAGCTTGGTTTATAGGTTTTTATAAATCCGGTTTAGTTTAAAAATTTATTTTATATAAAGAGAGGTTTTATTAAGATGGCAGATTTACAGTTAAAGAACATCTACAAAAGATACTCGGGAAATGTAACAGCAGTTAGCGATTTCTGTATCGACATTGAAGATAAGGAGTTTATAATCCTTGTTGGTCCGTCAGGATGCGGTAAGTCAACTACACTTCGTATGATTGCAGGTCTTGAGGAAATTTCAGAGGGTGAACTTTACATAGGCGGCAAGTTGATGAATGACGTTGCTCCGAAGGAAAGAGATATAGCAATGGTATTCCAGAGCTATGCTTTGTATCCGCATATGACAGTTTTTGATAACATGGCATTTGCTTTGAAGCTCCGTAAGACTCCGAAGGCTGAAATTAAGAAGAGAGTTACAGAAGCTGCGAAGATTCTTGATATTGAGCACTTGCTTGACAGAAAGCCGAAGGCTCTTTCAGGTGGTCAGAGACAGAGAGTTGCTATGGGTCGTGCGATAGTACGTTCACCGAAGGTATTCCTTATGGACGAACCGCTTTCAAACCTTGACGCTAAACTCCGTGTTGCGATGAGAACAGAGATTAAGAAGCTTCACAATAAGCTTAAGACAACATTTATCTACGTTACTCATGACCAGACAGAGGCTATGACAATGGGTACAAGAATCGTTGTTATGAAGGACGGTGTTGTTCAGCAGATCGACTCACCGAATAACCTTTATAATAATCCGTGCAACCAGTTCGTTGCAGGTTTTATCGGTTCACCGCAGATGAACTTTGTTGATGTAACAATCGAAAAAGGTCAGAGTGGTATCTATGCTCAGTTTGGCGATAACAAGATTGAGATTCCCAATGGTAAGGTTGGTGCTCTTGAAGAGTATGTTGGCAAGGAAGTAGTTATGGGTATCAGACCGGAAGATATTCACGATGATGAAGCATTCCTTTCTACATATCCGAATGCAACAGTTGAGGCATATGTTGAAGTAACAGAAATGATGGGTGCTGAAACATATCTGTATCTCCAGATCGCAGGAACAGCATTTACTGCAAGAGTTAATGCTCGTTCAACATCAAAGGCTGATGATACTGTTAAGGTTGGTTTCGATGTTAACAGACTTCACTTCTTTGATAAGGACACAGAGCTTGCTATCAGATAATAATGATAATTTAAAGCGTGCAGATAAATCTGCACGCTTTTTAGATGCTTGTTATTAAATCGTCGCCGAATACACGTAGTTCTTCGACATTTTTTGCGCCGGTGTATTTGTCAAGCAGTTGTTGCTGTATGTTTGCCGGCAGAGTGTCGAAGTAGGATTGTGCTTTCGGGTCGGAGTTCAGCAAGTCCATTGTTGAGTTGAATTCCATAGCTATAGTCTTTAACTCCTTTCACTAAACCAAAGCCTGAATAAATTGCACAGAGAGTGCTGATACGCAAGCGAGGCTATAGTGGTCTATGCGAGCAAGCGCATTAGCGCTATATGGGTGATTTATTCGGGCTTTTACCTCAAAAAAATAAGTGTGTCATATTAACACACTTATTTTGTGTTTATCAGTTTGTTTTATGCACGGACAAGCAATCCGTTCATTAAATCTTCCTTCGCCATTTCTTTTATTTTGTAATGTAATTTTTTGCCTGTTGCGTTAAGCGGAACTTCAGCGATAAATCTGTAGTATCTCGGACGCTTGTAGTTTGAAAGCATATGGCTGTTTTTGCAGAATTCTTCAAGCTCTGCAACGGTAAGCGATTCGTCTGCTTTAACGACGTATGCTGTTACAAGTTCGCCACGAACTTTATCGGGTGCTGCTGTTACGATGCAGTCTGCAACCTTCGGGTGAGAGTTAAGTACTTCCTCAATTTGTGTCGGGTAGATGTTCTCACCACCTGAAATAATCATATCGTCCTTTCTGCCGACGATTGTAATGAACTGGTTTTTGTCCCAAGTTGCAAGGTCATTGGTGTAAAGGAACCCGTCAGAGAATTTGCGGTCGGTTTCCGACTCGTTATCGTAATAGAAATAAGCTGATTTTGCGTGTGATTTTATAATTACTTCGCCGACCTCTGTGTTGTCCTGTGATGCGAGTTCATCCGGTCTTGCTTTTCTGTCTTCGAACACTTTTACTACACGTACATCGTCGTCTGCGCATGAACTTCCTGCTGTTCCTGCCATTGCCGGTAAATCGTACGGGCGAAGGAATGTGTTCCAGAATGACTCGGTTGTTCCGTAACCGTTGAAGATGTTCGGTGTAAGAACTTTCTGGTACTGGATACATGCTGCACGCTCGAGCGGAGCACCCATTGTAACAATGCCACGAAGTGAGCTTAAATCGTAGCCGTTCTTTTCCTGCTCAAGAGTAAGCAGTGCGAGTACGTTCGGTACACCTGTTACGAATGTGAGTTTGTGGGCCTCAATATACTTTAATGTGGCAACCGGGTCGAATTTCTTCATTATTACAACGCATCCGCCTGCGTAAAGTGTTGGTGCAACACCTCCTGAATGTAAACCGCCTCTGTGGAACCACGGAGTGGTGTTCATTGTCTTGTCAATAGGCGAGAGCGGGAAGTGAATCATAACATCGTGCGAACTCAGAACCTCATTGATGCTTGCAAGACATACGCCCTTAGGTCTGCCGGTTGTTCCTGATGTGTAAAGTCTTGATGTTTCGTCATAAATAGAAAGTACCCAGTCAAACTCCGGATCGGTTTCTTTTGCATACTTTACGAAATCAGAATAGAATGATGCGCCGGGTATGGGAGAAAGCTTTGACTCGTCCTCAACAGCAATCAACGTTTTCGGTGCATATTTTGCGTCCTTTAATGCCTGTGCAATCAGTTCTTTTTCTTCTGCGTGATAAATCAGGAAATCCGGCTTTGAATCGTCAATAGTCTGTGCGATTTCGCCTGCAGAAATTCTTGTGTTTATCGGTGCTGATACAGCGCCTATCTTATGGCAGGCAAGGTATGTGAATACGAACTCTGCACAGTTTAGTAGACGGAACATAACGACTGTGCCTTTTTTTGCGCCTTTTTCAAGGAATGTGTTTGCAAGCTTGTTTGCCTCTGTGTTAAGCTCGTTGTATGACCAGCGCTTGTTGTTTACGGGGTCGAATAATGCCTCGTGATTCCCGTAACGGCGAACATTTCGCATAAAGCCTTCAATCCATGTGTATTCAGCCTCAAATGAACGGCGAAATTCGTTCATTCGCTTCTGTTTTGAGTCCGATGCGAATTTAGCTTTTGCGTTCTCTAATGCTGTTGTGAGTTCGTCGAAAATTGTTTCAACTTCATCGGGGGAATACTCGTAATTTGATTTATTTGAACAGTTTTCAAGTAATCTTACCGTATCGAGAATTTTTTCTTTTCTTGCTTCTGCGATTCTGTCAAAGCGTTCTTTTTTAGTTTCTTTATTCATTGTTTACCTCCGAAAAATATTTTACTATATCATTATACAATTTTGTTATAACAATGTCAATCAAAAAAGTAAATATTTAGCAGAAAAATATTTTTAAAGTAAATAATTGCACAATATTTGAAAAATGTAGTAAATTTAAACCAAAAACTAAAAATTGAACACAATATAATAAAAATATAATAAATAGAGAAAAATAAAAGTGTTCATATCAAAAAGAGAAAATATGGATAATTTTGGCTAAAATAACATAAGAAATTTTTAAAAAAGACTTGCAAAATGGGTTTTTCTGTGGTATACTATTCAGTGGTGCGCGAGATTTTTGCTCGCAGTAATTTAAAAGGAGGTAATGCTATGCAGCAGGATATCCATCCCGACTACAAGAAGACTACTATAACTTGTGCATGCGGTAACGTTATTGAGACAGGCTCAACTGTTGAGAATATCACAGTCGAAATCTGCTCAGCATGTCATCCGTTCTTCACAGGTAAGCAGAAGCTTGTAGATACAGGCGGTAGAGTTGAAAAGTTCAACAAGCGTTTCAACAGAGAAGGCAAATAATTATATATTTGTTATTAAAATCGAATTTGAATTCACAAGAGGAACCCGTTCTTAGATAAACGACTCACCAACGTGTTCTCGGAACAGGGCGATAGTTATTATTATAGGAGGTGACTTTGATGACAAAGGAACGTAAGCAGGAGATTATAAGAGAGTTCGCTACTCACGAGGGCGATACAGGTTCGCCGGAGGTACAGATTGCACTTCTTACAGAGAAGATCAATCACCTTAACAACGAACATCTTAATATCCACAAAAAGGACCACCACTCAAGAAGAGGTCTTCTTATGATGGTAGGTCAGAGACGTAGACTTATGACATACCTTAAGGGTCAGGATATCGAAAGATACAGAGCCTTGGTTGCAAAGCTTGGTCTCAGAAAATAATATTGTTATCATTCAGGCAGACAGACGTTGTTCTGTTTGCCTGTTTTGATATATCTTATCAAGGGAATATGTAACTTAGCAGATAAATAGAGAGCCTTTTATAAGACTTTGTATTTATGTGCTAAGCATATCCCGAAAAGTTTTTTTATACAGAAAGGAAAAAGAGATATGTTTGAGAATTTCAGAACATTCGAAACCACATTTGCCGGTCGTCCGCTTGTAATCGAGACAGGCAAAATGGCACAGTTGACAAACGGTCACTGTGTAGTACGTTACGGTGATACTGCCGTAATGACAAACGTGACAGCATCACGTACACCGAGAGAGGGAGTAGATTTCTTCCCACTTTCAGTAGACTATGAGGAGAAGCTTTACGCTGTAGGTAAGATTCCGGGCGGATATACAAAGCGTGAGGGTAAGCCGACAGAAGCGGCAATTCTTACAAGCCGTATGATCGACCGTCCGATAAGACCGCTTTTCCCGGACGATTTGAGAAATGACGTATGTGTTGTTAACACTGTGCTTTCAAATGACCAGGACAATGACCCCGGTATATGTGCATTGGTAGGTACAGCTGTGGCACTTTCAATTTCGGACGTGCCCTGGAACGGACCTATCGCAGGTGTATGGTTAGGCCTTAAAGAAGACGGAACTTTCCTTATAAACCCGACAGTTAAAGAGCGTGAGGAGTCAATCATGCACGTTACTGTTGCAGGTACAAAGGAAAAGATCGTTATGATCGAGGCTGGTGCTGACGAAGTAAAAGAAGAGGTTATGCTTGAGGGTCTTAAGTATGCTCACAGCGTAATCCAGGAAATGTGTGATTTCATTAACTCTGTTAAGGCGGAAATCGGTAAGCCGAAGATGGAATACGAGGCACACGACATTAACCACGAGATATATGACAAGATCAAGGAAGCTGAGTATGCGAATATTCAGCACGCACTTGATACTGATGATAAGAACGTTCGTGACGAGAGAATCGGCGTTATCACAGACAGAATAATCGAGACACTTGGTGAGGAGTATCCTGACCTTACATCAGAGCTCGAAGAGATAATGTACAAGATGCAGAAGGAAATCGTTCGTGCATGGCTCTACGAGGGCAGACGTGTTGACGGCAGAGGTCTTGACGAAATCCGTCCGCTTGCGTCAGAGGTTGATGTACTTCCGAGAGTTCACGGTTCAGGTATGTTTACAAGAGGACAGACACAGGTTCTTACTATTGCAACTCTTGCACCGCTTTCAGAGGCACAGCGTCTTGACGGTCTTGGCCTTGAGGAGACAAAGAGATATATGCATCAGTACAACTTCCCGTCATACTCAGTAGGTGAGACACGCCCGTCAAGAGGCCCCGGCAGACGTGAAATCGGTCACGGTGCATTGGCTGAAAAGTCACTTGTTCCCGTGCTTCCGTCAGAGGAAGAGTTCCCGTATGCAATCCGTTGCGTATCAGAGGTTCTTTCATCAAACGGTTCAACATCACAGGGTTCAGTTTGTGGTTCAACTCTTGCACTTATGGCTGCAGGTGTTCCGATTAAGGCTCCTGTTGCAGGTATCTCATGTGGTCTTATAACAACAGATGAAGGCTTCACAACAATGGTAGATATCCAGGGTCTTGAGGACTTCTACGGCGAGATGGACTTCAAGGTAGCAGGTACAAAGAAGGGTATCACATCAATCCAGGTTGATATAAAGAACGACGGTCTTCCGTACGAGGTTATCGAGGAAGCACTTCGTAAGACAAGAGATGCACGTTATCACATAATTGACGATGTAATCTTAAAGGCTATACCTGAGGTAAGAGCTGAGCTTTCAGAGTACGCTCCGAAGGTAATGACAATAAAGATAGACCCTGAAAAGATAAGAGAAGTTATCGGCCAGGGTGGTAAGGTAATTCAGGGTATCGTTGCAGATACAGGTGCAAAGATTGATATCGAAGAAGACGGTACAATCCATATCTTTGCAGAAACTCAGGAAAGCGGAAATGCCGCTAAAAAGGCAATTGAAGCAATCGTTGAAGAGCCTGAGCTTGGCAGAATCTATAAGGGTGTTGTTAAGACTATAACAACATTCGGTGCATTCGTTGAAATTCTTCCCGGCAAGGATGGCCTTTGCCACATCTCGAAGCTTGATAGAGAGAGAGTTGAAAAGGTAGAGGATGTCTGCAAGGAAGGCGATACTATGATCGTTAAGGTTATGGAAATCGACGAAAAGACAGGCAAGATTTCGCTTTCAAGAAAAGATGCAATGCTGGAGATTGAGGATTGCTCAAATAACCAGTAAATTAATACCGAAATGCACTCCGTAAGGGGTGCATTTTTTAGGTTGGAATGTATTTTATAAAAAGAGTTGAAAATTATAAAAAATATACACAAAAATTCTTAAAAAATACCTATTTTTTCACAAACTATTGACTTTCAGATAAAAAATGCTATAATTGAATTGTATAAATTCAACGTAAAATTAAAAAGAAAGGAACGTGATACAATGAAAAAAATCACAAGTCTTTTTGCTGTGCTTGCAATGCTTGCAACATTTGTTGTTATGCCGGTAAGTGCGGCAACAGGTTATGCAGGTGGTGACGGTTTGACAGCCGAAACTGCGTATGAGATTGCAACAGCTGAACAGCTGGCGTATGCGGCATCAAAGGTCAATGACGGTACAGACAACACGAAGTATTTCAAATTGACAGCTGACATCGACTACAACGAACAGGAA
>JAZRPM010000018.1:0-114415 GCA_045649185.1 Candidatus Ornithomonoglobus sp.
CTCAAGAAATATATGATAGTAGATAACCAAGTTTTACAGGAAGGAGCGTGAGAATATGACAAGAAGAAATGATATAAAATCAATAATTATCGAGATGGCAGACAAGCTGTATCGTGAAGATATTAGCAGAAAAATTAAGCCGAGCAAAAAAGCGAGCAAAAAATAATTGTTTGTGATAGCGATACATAAGCCCCTGAAATAACACAACACTTATAGGGAAATCCTATAAGTGTTTTGGGTGGTGCGGCTGAAAGGACTTGAACCTTCACGTCGGGGACACTAGATCCTAAGTCTAGCGCGTCTGCCAATTCCGCCACAGCCGCATATTAAGTTTTACCTCTTAAATTTTACACGGGAGAGGTTACCCGAGGAGGAGCAAAATCGCTTAATCCTCATATATGAAAACGGCTAAAACCGTAATCAACAATTCTTTCACCGAGGTGGAGGAAGCAAAGTCTAGCGCGTCTGCCAATTCCGCCACTGGTGCGTATTATGTTTTGTTGCACTGTATGCGGAACAGTCAGCCGCGCGTCTGCCTACGACTCGCTTCGCTCCCTGCATAACCTCTGCCTGCCAATCAAGCTTCGCACAAGCTCGCTTTCTTGGGGCATCGGAAAATTTCCGCCACTGGTGCGTGTGTTATGTTTGCTACACTTGCTACGAAGTCTATCAACACTGACTATTATAGCAAATTATCGGTACTTTGTCAATACGAAAAATCCTAAATTCTTCTAAATTGTAAGTTTGTACCGATAAAGTGCTGTGATAGTCGTTTTTTTAGTTAATTTCGTCAATATTATACGGTGTAATCTGATATACGAAATAGTTCAGCCAGTTGGAGAACAACAAATGTGCGTGTGAACGCCATCTTACCAACGGCTTCTTTTTCGGGTCATCGTTCGTAAAATAGTTCGCAGGGATATTTGGGTTCATGCCTTTGTCGAGGTCACGGAAATATTCGTTTTTAAGCGTATCAGCATCGTATTCACTGTGGCCCATAACAAATATCTGTCTGCCTTTTTTTGTTGTCACAATATAAACGCCTGCCTCGTCTGAATCCGCAAGGATTTCAAGACCTGAAACCTTATGTATATCCTCCGCACGTACCTCGGTATGGCGTGAGTGCGGTGCAAAGAATGTGCTGTCAAATCCACGTACGAGCTTTGCTGTTGTACGGCGTACGTTGTGTCTGAACACGCCCGAACACTTCTCTTTAAGCGGGTATTTGGGGATACCGTAATGGTAATACAGTCCCGCCTGTGCCGCCCAGCAGATGTGGAGTGTCGATGTAACGTGTGTCTTTGACCATTCCATTATCTCGGAAAGCTCGTCCCAGTAGTCTACATCTTTAAAGTCTATATTCTCAACAGGTGCACCTGTAATAATCATACCGTCGTACTTACTGTTTTTGATGTCGGAAAACTCCTTATAGAAAGTTGAAAGATGTTCTTCAGACGTATTCTTTGAAACATGAGTAGACATCTGTATAAGCTCAACCTCGACCTGAAGCGGTGTGTTTGAGAGTAATCTCAAAAGCTGTGTTTCGGTCTTGATTTTCTCCGGCATAAGATTTATTATCGCAATTTTAAGCGGACGGATATCCTGCTTTGCCGCACGCTTTTCTGTCATAACGAATATATTTTCTTTTTCAAGCTGTTTTGTTGCAGGAAGCTTATCTGCAATTTTAATAGGCATATATCCACCTCTTTTCCGGTTAATTATATCGTAAAATCACATTTCTGTCAAGTAATCACGCCTATGCCCTCAAGAAGAATTTTTGTACCGATAAGGACAAGGATAATTCCGCCTGCAAGCTCGGCTTTTGCCTTGTAACGTGTTCCGAAAATGTTTCCGATTTTTATTCCGAGCGCAGACAACAGGAATGTTGTAACACCAATTGCGCAAACGGCAAAAATCAGATGAACTACCTCGTGTATCATAAATGCAAATGTGATACCGACTGCTAAAGCATCTATACTTGTTGCAATTGCCATTACAAGCATGGTTTTTGCCGCAAAACAAGCGTCGCACTCCTCGGTTTCGCCCGAAAACGCTTCTTTAATCATGTTTAGTCCTATAATTGCAAGCAATATAAACGCGATCCAGTGGTCTATTGATGTTATATATTTCTCGAATGTCGAGCCGAGGAAATATCCTATAGTTGGCATCAGCGCCTGAAAACCGCCAAACCACAGCCCTACCCAAATATAATGTTTCAATTTAAGCTTTTGTGTTGCGAGGCCTTTGCACACTGAAACTGCAAAAGCATCCATTGATAAACCTACGGCGATAAGTAAAAGCTCAATAATTCCCATGTTTCTCTCCAAATTGCGTTATTTCATATTATATTATCACATTTTCAGCTTTTATGCAATAGAAAATAAAAATATATTTTATGTGTTCTATACGTGGGGTTGTCTTAATAGAATTTATCATAAACTATTTAAGGAGGACAGCCTTATGTACATAGTAACAAACGAGGAAGCCACACCGAGAAACAATATCATAAACATACTTCCGCCGTCATTAAGGCGGTATATGTACAATATCAATCTCGACGAGGCGGAAGAAATACGGCTGATACAGGGAAAACCGTTATTCATACGATATCCTGATGCCGATTACTACATTACTCAAAAGGGTATTCTCTGCCGTGAAGAACAGTCAGGAATAAACACCACAAAAAAACAATTAGACGAGCTTCTGGAGCGTATAACGAAATCGTCGTTATATTCTGTAAAAAATGAAATCAGAAACGGTTATATCACTGTTGAGGGCGGTCACCGTGTGGGAATAGTCGGCACGGCCGTTACCGAGGGTGACGAGGTAAATTTCATAAAAAACATATCGGCAATGAATATACGTCTCGCAACGGAAATTAAAGGTGCGTCAGATGCCGTTATCGGCACGGTTTTAAACGACAGCGTGAGAAACACACTGATAATATCACCGCCCGGCTGCGGAAAAACAACGCTTTTACGTGATTTAATCCGAAACATTTCGTGCCGTGGCTACTGCGTAGGCGTTGCGGACGAGCGTTGTGAGATTGCGGCGATGCATAACGGCGAAAGCGGATTCGACATGGGCGGACACACATCTGTGCTTGAAAACTGCCCAAAATCATATGCAATGACAACACTGTTACGGTCAATGTCGCCTGACGTAATAGCAACAGACGAGCTGGGAACGGACAGTGATGCAGATGCGGTTTCAAAAATCATAAACAGTGGTGTAAGTGTTATTGCAACGGCACATGGCAGAAGCAAGGCGCAGTTGTTAAACCGAAAAGCGTTTCGGAAAATGCTCCCGATGTTTGATGTCATAATCACGCTCTCCAAACGTAACGGTGCAGGAACGGTAGAGAGGGTGGAAAAACCGTGATAAGGCTGTTTGGGGGAATACTGATTTTTATAGTATCTGCATACTGCGGATTTTACTTTTCGGACCGGCTTAAAAAACATCGTGATTTTCTGCGGTCAGTTTCGGGTGCATTGGCGTTTCTAGCATCAGAAATAGAGTTCGGGCATTGTGAGCTTGAACGGATTTTCAAGCGTTTGGATACAACACCTGCGCTGTGCGGTTTTTTTAGTGCCTGTGCCGATAAAATCAAGGACTGCGGAATACGCCGTGCATGGTCTGATACAGTGAATGAATATATCGACCGTACAGGGCTTACAGCACCTGAAAGGGACGTCATGATACAGTTAGGCAACCAACTCGGAATGAGCGATGTAGACGGTCAGAAAAAGGCGATTTCAAGGACGGTAAAACAGCTTGATGAATATGCAGAATTTGCAGATGCAGAATATACAAGGCTTTCAAAGCCATACCGCAGTTGCGGAATTCTTTTGGGGGTGTTTGTTCTTATAATCATTGCATGAACGGAGTGGAAAAATGGAGATTGAATTGATATTTCAGATAGCGGGAATAGGTATAGTTGTTGCAGTGATAAACCAATTACTGAGCCGTGCAGGGAGAGATGAGCAGGCACTTTTAGTAACGATTGCCGGACTTGTGGTAGTGCTCTTTATACTAACCGAACGAATAGGGGAGCTGTTTGCATCAATCAAGCAGATTTTTAACCTATGAGCGAGCTTGTTAAAATCACGGCAACTGGACTTATCGGCGGACTTCTTGCCCTCACACTGAGGCGGCAAAAAACCGAAATCGCATTGCTGATTTCGCTTGTGACATCGGTTATAATAGCAGGCAGTGTTATAAGTGGCGTGGGTGAGCTTGCAAATGAGCTTGAGCGGATTGTTTCGGAATGTGGTATGGATATAAAATACTTTTCCGTATGCATAAAAGCGGTAGGACTTGCATACATATCACAGTTTGCTGCGGAAATACTGCGTGACGGCGGCGAGGCGGCAGTTGCATCAAAGGTAGAGGCGGCAGGCAAGGTTTCGATTCTGCTCCTTGCGATGCCGGTTATAATCTCATTTTTACGGCTGTGTCTTAAGGTGGTGAACGGTCTGTGAAACGAATTGCTGTTATAGTTTTTATATGCTTCATAATCCCCATGTCGGTTTTTGCATACGAAATTCCCGAAATATCGGGGTACGATATGTTTACATCCACGGCAAAAGAGATTTCTGCAGGCAGTTTCTCTTTGAACCCTGTACAGATTTTCAATAATATTGTGGCATCCGTTACATCTGAAGTAAAATCATTTTCCGTAACTGCCACAGCGATACTTGTTATGGCATTGCTCTCCTCAACAGTAAAGACGCTAAACTCTGCACTCGGTGATAGGGTATCGGGTGATGCGGCATTTTTCACCTTTTTTACGGTAATAAGCGGACTTGCACTCTCGTGTTTTTCAAAAGCAATCGGTTACGGGATTGATGTTATAACGCATATGACGAATTTTATGGGTAAGCTTACGCCTGTTATAATTATTACTCTTTTTGCTTGTTGCAAGGGTGTGAGTGCGGCGGCGTTTCAGCCTGTCTTATCGACGGCAGTGCTGGTCGTTTCGGAAATCATAAATCGTTGTCTTGTACCGTTAATAAGCTTTTCTGCTGTGCTTGCGGTTGCAGGAAATGTGGGTGACAAAACGGGGATTTCAGGGTTTGTAAAAATTGTAAAATCGTCAACTAAATGGATAATGGCACTTGTTATAACGGTATTTACCGGCGTGAACACAATCTACGGCTTTGCATCACCTGCACTTGATGCGGTTGGTGCAAAAACACTGAAATTTGCAGTCGGCTCGCTCGTGCCTGTAGTCGGCGGTTTTTTGTCGGATACCCTTGACACTGTTGCAGCATCAGGTGCAGTTGTGAAAAACGCAGTGGGTGCATCGGGAATAGTTATGATATGCATTATCTGCATAACGCCGATAATAAAGCTCGCCGTAATGCAGTTGATGTTTAAATTGATTTCTGCCATAACCGAGCCGATAACAGACAAACGAATCTCTGCAATGCTCTGGGACATGAGCGATGCTATTGTTGCGGTTTTCGGTGTGGTTGTACTGACAGCGGTGATGTTTACAATAAATATATGTATAATCCTGCGATTCACGGCATAGGAGAGAACAAAATGAAAGTATATATAATTTCGATTGCAGTATCAACTGTTATCTCTGCGGTGGTCACGATGATTACACCTGAAAAGTGGTCAAAATATGTCGGGATAGTGACAGGACTTGTGGTTACCGTATGCATTGCACAGCCTATTATAAATCTGATGCACGCCGATGTATTCGAAGGATTTTCATATAATGTCACCTCAAACAAGAGCGAAGGTGAGTCGGTGCTGTACCGACAGATAAAAACAGAGCTTGAAAAGCGTATATCAGATGACGCAAAAAGGCGGATTAAAACAGAGTTTGGCAGGATATGTGATGTTGATGTACAAGTAGCAATAACCGGGAACGGAGAAGTAACGGGCGTGAAAAAAATTGCAGTTTACGGCGACAAAATAGACGCCGTTGTGATCGGACGCCTGCGTGATGTATACGGTGCGGAGGAGGTAGGATATATTGGACCTGAAAAAACTCTTGAAAAATCGGAATAATCGGCTGATGCTTGGAATATTTATAATTGGAGTTGTAATTATACTGTTATCGGCACTGTTCGATAATACCAAAACCACGTCTCAGCCGGCGGATAATTTCGTGGGCGAGGAGCAAAGGTTAAGCGAGATATTATCGGAGATAAACGGTGCAGGCAGAGTGTCGGTGATGATTTCGTATGAGAAGACGGAGGACAGCCGGACGGGTATAGGCAGAGGCTTAACCGATACGAAGGAATACGAAAAACCGCGTGGAGTTATTGTAGTTGCCGACGGTGCTGTTACGCCGTCTGTCAGAAATAGCTTAAAGGAAGCCGCAGTCGCAATAACGGGTGTGGGTGCAAACAGAGTTTGCGTATATCCGAGGTAACAGTTAAGAACTTAATAGTTGAAAGGAGAAATAAAAATGATATTTAAGAAAAAGGAAGTAATAGCGGCATCGCTGGTGGTTATGATAGGTCTTGCAGGATATCTAAACTGGTCGTATCAGGACACGGTAAAGGTGCGTGATAACGAAACATACGTACAGACCGGCAAGATGCTTGGCGAGGCGGAAATGGTATCGTCCACCAATGAAAGCACAGAGAAAAAAGACGGAAAGAAAGAAGAAAAATCAGCAGTAGAGAACACTGCATATTTTGAGGACGCAAAGCAGAACCGTGAATCTGCACGTTCTGCGGCAATGGAGGCACTTAAAGCTACCACGCAGGACGATACGGTAGACGAGGCTACACGTACATTGGCAGGTGAAAAGCTTGTGAAATGTGCAGAGAACATGGAGCTTGAAAACACTATTGAAAGCGTTGCAGGTGCAAAGGGATTCCCCGAGGTTTGTGCGTACATAAACGAGGATGCGGCGGTAATCACCGTTCGTGCATCGGGGCTTGACCAGACAAAAACCGCAACCCTTTGCGAAATAGTAACCGAAACTGCCAACATCAGTATGGATAAGATTAAGATTATAGAGGTTAAATAACAAAACAGCTGTTGCAATCGCAACAGCTGTTCTGTTATCTCTTGTTTCGTCTTCTATACCGTCTCTCTCTTGGGTCTCTGCCGTATTCATTTGTGCCCTCCTCGCCCTGTGAGAGCATGAAGCAGTATGACACTACCGTTCCGACAAGGGGGAAAAGGTTAAGCCAAAGCCATTTACCCGTTCTTCCGATGTCGTGCCAACGCCTGGTAAGAACTGCGAGTGTAGGACAGATTGTTAAAATGATATATATCAGAAACAGCGTTGTCGCAAGTGTCTGATATTGTTCTCCTGCGTTGATATAGAAATAGCCCAGTGCAAAAAGTAGAATTGCGTTTACTATATTATATCCCCAGAACTCCATTCTGGTTGAACGTCCGCCAAACGTTGCATATTTTGTAAAACAAATAAAATATGAACCCATTTCTTTTTTTCCTTTCTTATAACCAGTCGTCTATACGCTTTGTGAACGCAGGCGAGCCTATGTCATAGTTAAGATGACCTGTGTCGTAAAAACATTCTTTTGTAAACTCGTCCTCAAGGTTTAAAACCTCAACATTATATTTTGCAAAAACAGCATCCGCTGATGCGTGCACACTCTTTACAAGCTGTGGCTTTTCAAATGTCGGATTCCACGGCATATGCACTGCCCTTATGCGGATATTATTTTCATTACAGTACTGTATCACTTTTTCCAAAGCATCAAGGTTTTCCGAATAATCTTCTATCGGTTTTGAGAAAAATTCCTTTTCGTAATCCTTGAGCTTCTTTTTGAGTGCAGTATCCGAAACACGTCCGTGATAAATTGCCTTTTCCTGGTACGAGTATTGCATAGGCGGTACGCTTTCGCCGTTTATTAGTCGCTCAAAGCAACCCGTCACAAGCGGATAAAATCTGTCACGCTCAAAGTACGCATACGGCTGATACCATTTTTTGTGCCATATATATGTGGGATTGGTTTCGAAATCGTCATAGAGCGTGAGATAGTTAAGCCCTATAACAAGCTCCGAGCCGATATTAACATACCCCTCATCAATCATTTCCCAGAGGTCGGTAACAACGCCGTAGTCAAGTCCGCAATTGATATATCCCGACGAGCTTTCAGCCTCCTGATACGCCGAAATCACAACCGAGTTTCCGAAAAACACCTTGTCCCAGACTTCTTCGGGGTGGTCAAACTGCGTTTTCTCAAAATCGTTCTTGACAAAGATATTGCTGTTCGTTATGAAATTGTTATGTGCCGCATAGTAATCTGCTACGAAAAATGATGCAAGCAGAATAACGGCAAGCAGTATCTTTAATGCCTTTTTCATTTCGTTTTCCTTTCAATGATATGTCTTGGCGTGTCAGCTTATAAATCCACGCATAATCTCAAAAAACTGGTCGGGTGTAACGGTGAACAGAAGTGTGTTTACGGCAAACAGGAAGTTCACAACTATACAACGCATAACAATAACAAACTTTTTGGTTTTGCGCTTATCCACGCCTGTAAGCCCGAACAGGTTTTCAAGTCCGAGACATAATCCGTTATAAACACCGCCGATGATATAAGGCAGTGAAAAACCGTGCCACATTTCCATAACAAACATCGTGGCAAATCCGACAAATGCCGATGGAATACGACGGAGCCGTTTTCCGTTAAGAACTACAAATATATGCTCACGCACCCAGTCAGAGAGCGTTATATGCCAGTTACGCCAGAACACAGTAAATGACGGCGCACTTAACGGCTTTCTGAAGTTTTCGGGCACCGTAAAGCCCATTGCAGAACCTGTCGCAATCGCAATATCACTGTAGCCTGAAAGGTCAAGCCAGACCGTAATATAGCTGAGCACTATAATCGCAAGGCTTAAATACCACTTAAACTCCATATCAAGGATATGATTAAACACCGTTGATACAAACCACAATACAACCATTTTCTTAAACATACCGAGTATAAACCGCTTAATGTGTTTTACAAAATCGTCAAATGTAAGCTTTTTCGGGTTTGTATAAACACGAAGCCAGTCACGGTATCTGAAAATCGGTCCCGCAGTGAATGTGGGGAAGAACAGTATGTAGTTTGCATACGTAAAAAACGGTATATCCATTTCTGTATAGTACACAAAATAGAGTGCATCAATAGCTTTTAGCATATGATACGCTATACCGATAAACACAATGAATACGGGCAGGTCAGGAATAAACTCGTGCATACGTCCGTAAAAGAACGGAACTGTACAAATAAGACAGTAAAGCACGAATAAAAACTTCCTGCACCGTTTTCTGTGTGTCAGATGCTTTATCATTATGAATGTAATAAGAATATATCCGATACTCCATAACAAAAGCTCGTATGATATAATGCCGATAACGGCAATGTTTGCAAGTATTAAAACCTTTGGGGCAAAATCTTTTTTGAAAAGCAGGCGAGTTAAACCTGAAACAAGAATCATTATGCCCGAGGTTACAAGCAACAGAAACAGAGTGTCTGCTTCAAGATACCACATAGAAAATTAGTCCTTTCAGATTTTGCTTTCAACCACTTCTGCAATTTCTTCCACTGTATTCATCGGGAAGAGTGTTATGTCTTTCTGTGTAATTTCTATATCATAGGTTTCTTCGACAAAATGGATAATTTCAACTGCACCGAAGCTGTCAACAAAGCCTTCGTTAAAAAGGTGTACATCCGTTGTGAAATCGGGGTCATCGCCTATGTCAAATTTCTCTCTGATAAACTCGCATATTGTTTCTGTAACTGTCATTTTTAATCGTTCCTTTCGGTTATATATTCTTTCTTTAATAATTGTCTGTCTATTTTACCGCTTGGTGTGTGCGGAAAACTTTGCATTGATATAATTTTCTGCGGAATCATATATGCAGGTAAAACTTTTTTGAGTTCCATATTGAACTTTCTCTGTACTATCTCGGCATCAGTTTCAAGGAAAAGGAAAATCTCCTCGGTTTCGTGCGAGAACATTGCACAGCAGTTTTTGATGTTATCCATAGCCGCAGCCGCAGCCTCGATATCGCCAAGCTCTATACGGTTGCCACGTAGCTTTATCTGGCTGTCTGCTCTTCCGCAGAAGATAATATTTCCGTCCTCTGCTTCATATACCAAATCACCTGTACGGTAGAGCCTGTCGTGATATTTGTTATTAAGCGGATTTTGTATAAACGCTTTCTCTGTGATTTCGGGTGAATTCCAGTAGCCAGATGAAATACCGCTTCCGCCTATACACAGCTCGCCCTGTTCACCTTTTTTACAAAGCTCGCCGTCAGCATCAAGTATAAGTGCTTTCATATTTGCACACGGTATGCCTATCGGCAACGTTTCGCCTGCACTGAACTTGCGGTCAACAACATAGTAAAGAACAATATCAGTTGCTTCTGTCGGACCGTACATATTAACAAACTTACAGTCGGGGTAACTCTCAATCCATTCGTTTAACTGACGTATCGGCATAACCTCGCCTGCAAAAAGTATAAGCTTCAGTTTTGAAAGCTTTTTCTTGCTTAATATACCCGAATTTGCCACGCTTATCATAACCGTCGGCACCCAGAATATAATTGATATTTCCTGCTCTTCAAGGAAATCGAACAGCTTTTGGGGGTACATAAACAGCACTTCGGGTATGATTACCGTCGTACAGCCGATAAAAAGTGCGGCGAACATATCAAACACAGAGTTATCAAAATGGAACGCACTCTGCATACCTATTATGCTGTCTTTTGTTATATCAAAAGTATCTGTAAGCCATTTTGTGTAGTCAAGTACTGCACGGTGCGAAATTGTAACGCCCTTTGGTGTGCCGGTTGAACCGCTTGTGTACATTATATACGCCGCATCAAGGTCTGTTGTGGTGTTAAGTACACGGTCGATTGCCGTATTGTCAATCTCACAGTTCACGAGCTCGTCAAAAATCAGTATGGGTATATCAAGCCCGATAGCATCAAGCTTTGCTTTTCCTGCCTCATCCGTTATAACGACAGTGGGGCAGAGGTTCTGTGCGGTTGCCGAGAATCTTGCAAGCGGTACGGCGTAGTCCATCGGAACATACGGACTACCCGAATACATACTGCCCATAAACGATACTATTGAATTTATGCTCTTTGGCAGATACACCATAACAGGACGCATCCTGCCCGTATCTGTTGCTTTCATAAGTGCAGTGGCAAGCTTTCGTGATGCGGTTTTTAGTTCGGCAAACGTAATCTCGCCGTATGCGTCACGAAACGCAACTCTGTCACTGTATTTCTCTGCCGCTATATCAAGAAGCTCGACAGCAGAGGTGTAAAGTTTAATCATTGTAAGTATCCTTTCAATTAAAGGGATTTTTTTAAAGTTACTCTGTCTATTTTATCGTTGGCGGTATGGGGGAACTTGTCCATAACCACAAGCTTTGACGGAAGCATATATTTCGGAATATACTGTTTCAGCTCGTTATTGAACTTACGCAGAACAAGTGCTTCACAGCTTTCAACAAACAGAACAATCTGTTCATTCGGTGCATCAAATACTGCACACGCACCCTTAACACCCTCTACGCACATTGCCGCACATTCGATTTCGCCAAGCTCGATACGGTTACCCTTTACCTTTACCTGGTTATCCATACGTCCGTCATACATAATAAGACCTTCGTCTGTTATATATGCAAGGTCACCTGTGCGGTAGATACGTTCCTGATAAAATGGATTTACAGGGTTCTGCACAAACACCTTGTCCGAAATTTCGGGTTTGTTCCAGTAGCCGAGTGCTACGCCTGTTCCGATAACGCACAATTCACCCTGTTCGTTGGGTTTTGCAATTTTGTTCTCGGAATTAAGGATTATAATACGCATATTCTCACACGCTCTGCCTATCGGCAACGGGTCAGAATCCTTAAACTCACGGTCAACTATATAGTATGTGCAAACGTCGCTGATTTCTGTCGGACCGTATAGGTTGGCGTACACTGCATCGGGATGGTTTTTACGCCATATATTGAGCTGTGTATTGGGCATAACCTCACCGCAGAACGCAACGGTTTTAAGCTTTGGCATTTCGATTTCAGAGAGAACACCCGAGTTTGCCACGTTAATCATAACCGTCGGCACCCAGAAAATCACCGTAATGTCATTGTCACGGATATATTCGGGAAGCTTTGACGGGAACATAAACAGTGTTTCGGGGATTATGTTCATCTCCGCTCCTGTTAAAAGCATCGAGTATATATCGAAAATCGAATTATCAAAATAGAACGGTGCCTGGTTACCGAGCTTTGAATTCTCATCAATACCGAATGTGTTATGCACCCATATTGCGTAGTCAACCGCACCTCTGTGCGGAACGGTAACACCCTTGGGTTCACCCGTTGACCCGCTTGTAAACATTATATAAATCGGGTCAGTGTCAATAACCTTGTCAAGTGCGGAATATACCGCATCGCAATCGGGTGCGGTGGTTATGATTTCATCATATATATGCACGTGCATTGTTTCGGGGATTGACATTGCATTAACTATCGCCATTCCGTCAGCATCGGTTATGATATGACCTCTGCCATCAAGCAAATCCACAATCTTCTGTATTCTGCCTGCAGGCATATCGTATGCAATAGGTACATACGGATTTCCCGAATACATTGCGCCCATAAACGATGCAATGCACTTTCCGCTCTTTGGAAGATACACCATAACGGGTTCGGGCATATAACCGTCATTGCCTGCAGCAAGCAATGCCGTTGCAATGCTATGTCCGAGCGACTGAAGTTTTTCAAATGAATATTTATCATTTTCATCGCTGACAGCGATTTTGTTTTTGTATTTTACTACGGCATCGTCCAAAAGACGTACCGCACTGTTTGGAATAATCATTTTTTATTTCCTTTGCTTGGTTTTTAGTCTATAATATACCATTAAACATTATACCACTAATATGCCGTGATGTCAAGCAATACCACATTGCAAAATTTGTCGGACGGTTTTGTGGTTTCGACAACAGATTGCGACAAATTTCAAGCAAGGTATCTGCTATAATCGTTGTGATTAAATATTGAAAGGAAAAACCAACGATGAAACAGATAAATTTATTACCGCAGAAAAAACCACTGCGGATACCTTTTGCAAAAGACTTTGTGCCAACGGCATTGCTCCTTTTTGCATCACGTGCGACAGTTATGGGGATGTCACCGTTTGCGGCGGCGTTTTTTGCGGCGGCATACGATAAACGAGTAGCGTACATAGGAATTTTAGCCTCACTTATCGGGATAGCAACAGTGGGCGGACTTGCCCAGGTTCCGAAATACCTGATAATTCTTACGGTTTATTGGTTGCTTTCGGGATTCATTAAAAACCGCAGTGTCATTTTCGGCTCGCTTGCAACTGCCGCATCGGTTATAGCGGGAGGGGGAGTGATGCTCTTTGCAGGGTTTAACGGCGTGTTCGATGTTTTCCTCCTCATAACCGAGGCGATGACATCGGCACTGATGTACATAATATTTAAAAAGGCGGAGTCGGTAACGGAGGATTTTCACCGCCGTCGGGGAATGACGTCAGAGGAATATGTAAGCGTAGCAATAACAGTGGGCGTGATGCTTTCGGGACTATGTGATATAGGCGTGGGCGGAGTGAATCTGACGCATATTCTCGCATCATATATACTGCTTGTCGCATCACTTAATACATCGGTGAGTGTTGCGTCGTGCACAGGGCTTTGTATTGGTTTTATGTCGTCAATGTCAAGTGCTAATGCGGTTGTTATGATGGGAGTTTACGGTTTTGGTGCTCTTTTTGCAAGCTTTATGAATAACTTTAAACGCATTGGTTGTTTTATCGGATACATTTGTGCAATGTCGGTTATGATGATATATGCTCAAAGCACGTACCATATTCCGCACAGTATTATAAGTACGGCAATCGGCGGAGTACTGTTTTTAGTAACCCCCAGAGTGATACACGAATACCTGCGAAGTTTCTTCACAAAATCAATGCAGGTCGAATCAGTGAACCCTACAAGCCGTATGCGTGAGTATCTTTCAATGCGACTTTTAAAAACTGCCGAGGCATTTTCAAGCCTGCACGAGTGTTTCTTTTCAATGTCAGAGGGACGGCTTAAAAAATATTCCGATGATATCGGCGTAATCCTTGACGAAACGGCAGAGCGTGTATGTAACGACTGTAAAATGTGCGGTAAGTGCTGGCAGACGGATTTTCGCAAGACATATAAAAATATGCTTGAACTTATCGGGATAATCGAGCATGAGGGAATGTTAAATTCCGAAAACGTGCCAGCACATTTTGGTGAGAAGTGTGAGCGGACCTCTGAATTCATTACCGAAATAAACCACGTTTATGAATTGTACAAGCGTGATATACTCAGGCGTTCTGATGCAGTTACAACCCGAAACCTGATATCAATGCAGTATAACGAAATCAACAAACTACTGCTCGGCATGGCAGGCGATGTTGAGGACGGGTTTGTGTTTATGGAGGACGAGGAGGAACGTATTGTAAATTCGCTGGACAAGCTCGGCATAGTTCCGTATGAAATCAGCGTAGTGGAGAGTACAAGCGGTGTTTGTGAAGTGTATCTGCGTCTGCCTCCCGCAGTCTCACATTCGATTGTTGAGGGTGTTATATCCGATATTCTGGACAGGAATGTAAGCTATGACAAAACAGAGAACGGACTGTCAAAATATATTTCGGGTGCACTATATGAGGTCGAAAAATCAATGTTGCAGTTACCTCGTGACGGTTACGGAGTAAATGGTGACAGTGTGGCAATGTTCGCTGTCGGAATGAGCAAGTTCTACTGCATAATTGCCGACGGAATGGGTAGTGGGAGTGAGGCACAGTATGAAAGTGCAACTGCGTGCCGTCTGCTTACAAGCTTTTTAAAATCGGGATTTGGCGTAAAAACTGCACTTGGTATTTTAAACTCGTCAATGTGCCTTAATATGGAAAATGAAATATATTCAACGGTTGATTTACTTGAAATCGACCTTTACACCGCCGAAGCGCAGATGTATAAAATCGGCAGTGCCGAGACTCTGATGCTAAATAGCGGTGATGTAAAAACGATAACCTCATCATCAGTTCCGGCAGGGATATTGTCAGATATCCGTCTTGACAAAAGAACAGTGGCAATGAAAGAGGGCGATGTGATACTTATGATGAGCGACGGAATAACCGAGTCGGGTTACAGCGTATCACGTACCGAATGGATAAAGAAAATCATGGTAAAGCCATTTGAGAGTATGGATGATTTGGCAAAAGAGGTTATGGACACGGCGATTGAGAAAAACCGTGGCACAGCAAAGGATGATATGAGTATAGTTGCACTACGGATTATGAGCAAGTAAAGAAACAGGACTGAATCAGTCCTGTTTCTTTCTGTATTCTGTTGGAGTACAGCCCGTAACTTTTTTAAAAACCTTTGAAAAATACAGCGGATCGGAAAAACCGCATTTCCCGGAAATCTCTGAAACCGATAATGTGCCGTCTTTAATAAGCGACAGCGCGCGCTGGATACGGAGGTTATTGAGGTATTCTTTGAATTTTACATTTGTGTTTTTCAAAAACAGTGCCGAGAGATATTTCTTGTTATAGAAGAAAATATCGGATATTTTAAGAATAGTCAATGTCGGATCTGCGTAGTTGTTATCCACATATCGTAGAATGCTCTCAAAACGGTCTCCGTTTGGGGTTGTTTCTTTTTTTGTTTCGTCAATAAGCGAGAGGGTATAGAGCAGTACGCTCTCGGTGAGGGTACTTATATTCATTGGTGTGATGCGACGGATAGAGTTCATCCAGAATTCGGTAAGTTCATCCGAAAAGTGATAGATGCTGTTTTCTTTGCTGATATCGAACTTATCCAGAAGCTCCTGCACACCTCTGCCGTTAAAGGATATGTAAAGATATGTAAAATCATCTGTATAATCAATTTCAAACGACTGATACGGGAATGTGAAAAAAAGCGTTCCCGGTGTGAGCTTTATTTCTGTACCGCCGGTTTTGAGAACTCCATTCCCCTTAAAAACAAGATGTGCATAAAAATTCGGGCGTATAAAGGGCTGATCAAGGCGTGCAATGCTCGCTTCATACACAAAATGAAAATATTCTATATTATCGCACATATAATGCTGTGGAATAAAATTGCAGATATCATCCATTTATGAATCCCTCCCTCTATGGAAATTATAGCAATACAAAAAGAATAAGTCAAGAAAAATGTACAATAATGGTTTTTTTGCTCTTAAAAATGGCTTTTTTCCATTTAATTTCTGCGTAAACCGTGCTATAATGGTCAAAATCGATAATTGAGAGGTAATAAAAATGGGTGCTCTTTTAATTGCCCTTCAACAGCTCACTCATCAGGGTGAGGGAATGATAGTCCGCAGATACGGAAAGAAATACGGTAGTGGCGGAATGCTTTTTAACGCTATTTTGTGTTTGTTCTCGGCAGTGTTTTTTGTTATAACAGACAAGGGAGGACTTGTTTTCACAAAAGAACTTGTCGTATACGGAATTATAAGCTGTATATTGTTTGCAACCGGATTTTATGCGATATATCTGGCACTGTCAATGGGTTCGTTTGCGATGACCAGACTGATAAACTCATTCTCGGGAATAATTTCGATTTTATACGGAGTTATATTCCTGCACGAGGAAACGGGACTTCTTAAATGGATAGCAATTGCGTTGGTGTTTTTGTCGGGTTTTCTTATGCGATATCAGAAAAATGATGATGGTGAAAAAACAAACCTTTCACTCAAATGGTTAATATTTGTGCTTCTTTCAGCGGTAAGTAGCGGATTTATTACAGTATTGCAAAGAATGCAACAGTTGCGTTTTGATAAGGCATATGATAATGAATTCATGGTTATTTCACTCGTCGGCGCGGCTGTAATATTGTTTGTTTTAGGTCTTATAAAGGAACGTGAAAAGCTTGCATCAACTGTGAAATCCGGTACGCTTTACGGAGTTGGTGCAGGTCTCTTAAACGGTGCATCAAACTTTTTGAATTTTGCAATCTACTTATACATACCCATTTCTGCGGCAACCCCGATAAGATCGGGCTTTGGTATGGTTGTAAGCTTTGTAATCTCAATATTCCTGTATAAGGAAAAATTTACAAAAATGCAGTTTATAAGTGCCGTTATAGGCATAGTTGCACTTGTGTTATTTAAATTCGCATAAGAAGGAGAAATAAAAAACGAGTATTGGGAATATAATTGTCCCAATACTCGTTTTAAATAAAGTCAAATATTGTTTAGCGGTATAGCGAAATGCCGTTCAACTTATATACATCTTCAATCGCCTTCTGGGAGCGTATAGCATCCTCTGCTGTGACAGGAATTTCTCCCTCGCCCAAAACAGCTTTGCCGAAGGCCTCGATTTCTTTTGTATACATATTGCCAAAAGTCACGGAAACCGGAATCGGTGCTATGGTGCTGCGATTTTGCTGAGCATCATATTCGCCCGCCTCTTCTATTGCCATAACCTCAATTTCGCCGCCCTCTTCCTGTGAAAGGGTTCCTTTAGCAATGATACAGCCTTTTGTCCCGTAGATTTCCAGCTTGCTGACAGAAACGTCATCGGGGATGTTGAACGCGGACTCTACCACACAGAGTGCTCCGTTTTCCATTTTATACACACCGATGCCGGCATCGTCAACATTATATTTAAAAATTTGGTTACCGGTAAAGCCGGCAGCATCAACTATTTCAAGACCGGTGATATAGCGAATCAGGTCAATGGAATGAATAGCCATATCCAACATAGCACCGCCACCGGACAGCGTTTTGTTTTGACGCCAGCAGTTCTCCATTTCCGGATACCAGCATGTAAATTGTGCTCTGGCTGAAACAATTTCACCTAATATGCTTTTGGAAATAAGTTCACGCATTTTTTGATGGTAGCTATGAAACCGCATCATAAAGGCAACGCCCAGCATAACACCTTCTTTTTTGCAAAGTGCAGCAATTTCTGCAGCTTCCTCTGTCGTAAGACCCATAGGTTTTTCAAGCAGAATATGTTTTTTTGCTTTTGCTGCAAGTTCGCACTGCTCCTTGTGACAAAACACAGGCGAGGCTATGTAAACTGCCTGAATTTCTTCGAGTGCAAGCAAATCTTCTGCTTTATGAAAGGCATATTTTGCATTATATTTATCCTTGCAACGATCTGCGGCTTCCGGGTTTGTATCCATCACAGCAACAAGCTCTGCATTTTCTGCAAGCATCATACCGGGTAAGGTTCTTCTGTCTGCAATACCGCCACAGCCGATTACGCCCCATTTAACTTTCATAAACATCTATTCCTTTCTAAAACTTCTATAGTAGATATACCGTAGCTGATTTACCTTATTTACCTGCCTGCATTTCTTTAACAGACTCGAGTACGGCATCTGCCATATAAGTTAACTGTTCCTGACTTAAGCCATAAAGGGGAAGGTGGGTAAATCTCTTATAGAATACCTCTTCGCAGTTGGGACAGGTTTTTGCAATTTCGTCTGAATCATAACCCATATCCTGAACAATTTTAAATCTGTACAAGGGACCAAAGTGTGCGATCTGTGTAACACCCTTTTCTTCCAGTTTCTTTTTCAGAATCTGAATATCACCGCCGGCTTTTTGCGGGTCAATCTGCAGAAGATACAAATGGAACGTTGGTTTAATGTTTTCGTTACCTAAATCCTGAGGAATCAGGGCATCGTTTTCCGAAAATCTTTCAGAAAGATAAGCTGCTGCACGTTTTCTCTCGGCAATAATTTCTTCGTTACGGGAAACCTGCAGAGAAAGACCAAGACCCTGGATTTCTGTTGTAGAAGAATTACCTGCTACAAATGGTTCATATTTACCCTGAATAGGGGTAATGTTGTAAAGCCAGTCTTTGATGGGGCAGGTAAAGTCTAAACCTAAGAAACGTGCTCTTTTCATTTCGGACTCAAAACCCGGAATGTTGGTTGTGGCAATACCACCTTCACCAAAGGAAGTAATATTTTTAACCTCATGCATAGAAAATGCTGCGAAGTCACCGATAGTACCAATCTTTTTGCCGTTATACATAGCACCAAAAGCGTGTGCTGCATCCTCAAGTACTAATATATCATGCTCCTTGGCAAGCTCCATAATGGGGTCCATATCCACCGGATAGCCACCGATATGTACGGGAACAATCATTTTTGTTTTGTCAGTGATTTTTCTGGCAACATCGGCAGGGTCCATATTGATGGTTTTGGGGTCAACGTCAGCAAAAACAAGCTTTGCACCTACTGCTAGGGGATATGCCATGGTTGCCACAAAGGTAATGGCAGGAACAATAACCTCGTCGCCGGGTTTTAAGTTAGCGTATTTATATGCGATTTCAAAACCGGCGGTTGCATTAGTCACGAATGTAGAGGATGTTGTACCTAAATATTCATTACAAGCTGCTTCTGCGGCTTCTACTTTACTGCCTAAAGAAAGCTTGCCCGGCGGAGTTGCCAGTGCGTCGAGCTTTTTTACCTGCTGCCATACAGCCTCAAGCGCCTCTTCATATTCCTTTCCTTCACCTTGCATCAAAAACTTAATAATCTCCATTAAGTCGTGCACATTGTAATTTTCGCCTACCGCAGCCCAAGGTACACGGGTTGCACCTGTGTTATAGCGAAAGTCTGTTGATTTACTCATTTTTCATTCTCCTTCTTTTTTTATATTTTTTCCGGAAATTAAAACTCCGGTTTGTATCGTTGGATTCGTTCCTCCCAACAAATTTCCCTTACTTCAATATCTTTAATTTTGAGTACGGTTGAATATGGTGAAAAACCCACATGGCCTCCAACAATGGGATCCATGTTGTCAATAAGCTCCTGTATAAGAACACCGTCTACGATAAGAAAGCTATGACCTTCTATTGAACCGGTAGTAATTCTGACTTCGCTACCAGCCTCATAGTGATAGAGCGGTGTCAATGAACGGAGCTCATCCTCCGGGAATCTTTCGATTCCGCTTTTGTTATCATACCACCCGTTAAGACCACAGATATATCCGCGTTTAAGATAGTTTGTTTCCTCGTCCCATGTCATACAGAAGACAGCATTAAGGTCTCGGGTTGCCGGCAGAACACTTGCCATCGTAAAACTAAACATAACATCATTTTTGAAATATTGTTTACTTAAAAGAATTCCGCCTTTGTTTTCCGGTTCAGAGCCTATCAAATAGCCGGACTCATAGTACCATTTTCCGCCTTTGGCATCCCAAAGCTCATTCCAATTTTCATCCGGTTGATAAGACAGCAGAACCGGTGATTTGTCTACCAGGATTTTTTTGTTTAGCAGTAATATTTCGTTCTTCACCAATCATCCCTCCCATTTTTATTTTAACATAATGAAATATTAAAAAACAAGTAATTTGTTCCTTGTTTTTATCACTATATTCCGGATTTTAAAAAATTTGTTGACAAAATGTGGCGATATGATATAATCATTTCAGGTGATAGAAATGATTATTAATTATGATATCAAAAAAATTAATACTACTTTAGAGGATTTTTATAAGGCAACAGACATCAATATAAATCTGCTTAAGGCTGATTTTTCTTTTGTGAGCGGACGAAGTCACCGAAAAAACACAGGTTATTGCTATTGTGTTCAGAATACGCCTGCCGGAAAAATTGCCTGCCGTCAATCAGATATTGAGCTGCTTGAAAAATGTCGGGAAACAAAAAAAACACAGATGCATATATGCCATGCCGGACTAATAGATGCTGCTGCACCTATTTTGTACAATGATGTTATTATCGGCTATATCATATTTGGTGAAATGAAATCAAATACAGATTTTTCCAACATTAAAAGCTATCTGACCTCTTTGGGGCTTGATTCTGATGAGATGGAAAAATACTATGATGAAATTCCGCTTTTTGATTCGGATAGGATACAGAGCGTTTCAAACATTATGATTATGCTTACAAAATATCTTTTGCTTGAAAATATGCTCAAACCTCATTTTGACGATAGAATACAAAGAGCTATTGTGTACATAAACGAAAATCTTACAGAGGAGTTATCAATCCAAAAAATTTCAAAAAATACAAATGTATCAAAAAGCGTGCTTTATGAAAGATTTCGCGATGCCTTTGATTGCACTGTAAGTGAGTATATTAACGAAAAAAGAGTTGAGTTGTCATGTGATTTCCTGATCAAAACTGATTTGTCGATTGAGTACATTGCACAGAAGGTAGGTTTTTCAGGTGCTTCATACTATGGAAAAATATTTAAAAGATTAAAAGGTATGACACCTCTTAAATACAGAAGAACCAACGCAATTAAATAATCTGATTCATTGGAGCTAATAGTTCCTATTGCAATAAAAAAGGAAAGAGAACATGAAAAAACATTTTTTTATTTTGATGATGTAATATGGTTATTTCGTGATCTGACAAGACAGAAGCCCAAATCAATATTCGACCATTTTTATCTGAAAGCATTTAAAGAAGCACACGAAAAATACGGTATGAAAGTCCAGATGAATGTATTTTATCGCACAGACTATTTTTATGGTATGGACGAATTTACACTTGCTGATATGACGGATGATTATAAGGCTGAATTTAAGGCAAACTCGGATTGGCTCAAGTTTGGTTTTCATGCAAAGCAAGAGTTCCCTGATTATCCTTTTGTTAATATCAGCTATGATGATATGGTAAAAGACTTTGATGCGATTCGAGACGAGGTGGTTCGCTTTGCGGGCGAAGAATGTTTTTCTGCTACTGTGTGCTCGCATTGGAGACCTATAAGCAAGGCGGGGTGTAAGGCGCTTGCCGACAAGGGAATTCGGCTTATCAACTGTACAGGAGGAGATGTGAGAGAATATGAAGGGGATCCTTCACAGCTTCCTTACGGTCATGCCGCCAGACTTATGCAAAACAGACAGCCTGAAACAAAA
Organism: Candidatus Ornithomonoglobus sp.; assembly: GCA_045649185.1. Classification (GTDB taxonomy): domain Bacteria; phylum Bacillota; class Clostridia; order UBA1381; family UBA1381; genus Ornithomonoglobus. The sequence goes on from JAZRPM010000018.1 coordinate 21,886, forward strand.
ATTTTCACAAGGATAAGCTTGGACAATGCGATATCAAATTCTATATGTGCATACAATCACTTGTCCTTAAAACAATTAAATGAGACAAATGAAAACGTGAATGTCATATATGACAAGGCAACAGGCGTATATTTTAAGCAACTTCTGACACACGGTGTTGTTATAAATTTAAGCAAGGCAGATGAGATGGAAGAGGAGTATAAGAAAATGTTGTCTTGTGAATTCGCAACATTCGGCGGACACGAGCAGTATTTTTATCCGGATTATTACGGATATCAGGAAAATCATGGTGAAAAACTCCTCAAGGCTTGTAAAATTATGAAGGAAAACGGGTTTGAATTTATATTTGCTGATGATTTGGTTTATATGGCAGAAGAAAAAAGGACCGGATCCGGGGCATAGAGTCTTTACAGTAGGATAGATGTGAAAATACTGAAAGGAAGAATTGCTGAAATGGCTTCAATAGTTTTCACAGGTGATATTGCTTTTTCAAAATATTTTAAAGACCATTGGAATAAAAAACTTCGTGATTATATTGAACAAAAATAAAATTATCCATCCCTTATGCTTTCTAAAAATCGCATCAGGATGGTTTGGCGTTTTTTAGTATCAAAGATAACGCCTTCAAAAGAACCTTTATTTATTTCGTCGACTTTTGTGACGAAATAAAGTATAAAGTATAAAGTATAATAAAATTTTTTTAAGGAGTGGTAAAACTATGAAGAAAAAAGCTTATTTTTACATTGATGATGTTATCTGGCCTTTCCGTGATATAACACGTGAGCGTCCGGCATCAATTTTTGATCAGCATCTTTTGAAAATGTTAAAGGAAGCCCATGACAGATATGGGTTAAAGGTTGTTTTAAATGCCTTTTATCGCACAGATTATTTCTATGGGGATGATGAATTTACTCTGGCAGATATGACAGATGCTTATAAAGCCGAATGGGAGGCAAATTCGGATTGGCTCAAAATCGGATTCCATGCGAAGCAGGAATTCCCGGATTATCCGCATGTAAATATAGATTATGAGGATATGAAAAATATCTATATGAGATTTAAAAATGAAGTTTTGCGGTTTGCAGGCGAGAAAACTCTTTCAACTGCATTTAATCCTCATTGGTTGCCCGTTAGTAAAGATGGCGTGCGTGCCATGAGTGATTGCGGAATAAAACTTATTTCAGTAACTGCCGGTGAAAGAAAAGAGTATAACGGTGATCCTAAATCTCTTCCTTATGGCCATTCTTTCCGTCTGTTAAATAACAGAAAACCTGAAACGGCAGTTTTCTTCAGAAAAACAAGAGACGTAGCAATAAGTGATTCCATCTGTGCTTATAACCATATATCAACTGAGGATCATCAAAGAACACTTTATACGGACGAAAAATTCTACGACAGTGAATTGGATATATATATGAAGTCGTTTAACTGCTGTGCATGTTTAAATCTTTGCACAATTGATCAAATAGAGGAAGGTATGAATAGAGCCATGGGTCGTGAATATGCATGTACTGCAACTCACGAACAGTATTCATATCCGGACTACTATGCATACCAGCCTGAAAGTAAAGAGAAGCTTATGGCTATGTGTGAAATATATGAACGTAATGGTTATGAGTACATATTTGTAGAAGATTTATTGGAAGAAAAAACACAAGGGTAATATAAAATGGCACAATAAGTCTAAAGGAAAAGGAACAATGACAAAATATTTAGAAGACAAGCGGGCAAGCCTTATATTGGTGATTGTATGTTTTGTTACATATACAATCATCGGCCTTACGAGAAATGCTTACAGTGCGGCAATAGTCGGAATAATAAGCGAAGGGTATTTTACCAAAAGCCAGGCAGGGGTAATCAGCACGAGTTTTAATATTACATATTGTTTATCTCAGATTGTGGGAAGTTACTTTGTTGATAAAGTTTCTCCTTTTAAGATAATTCTCTTAGGAACAATAGTGACAATTTTTTCAAATATTGCCATGTCGATAAGCCCGACCTATTGGATGATTTTCATAGCCCGTGGGGTGTGCGGTATTGCTCAGTTTGGTATATGGCCGGCCATTTTGAGAATTTTAACGGAATATGTAAATGAACACCATCGCCATACATGGAGATATATTCTGCCTCTGGGAATAACGGCAGGTTCGGTGGTAAGTTATATCGGTGCTGCACTAATCACAAACTGGAGAGGACTTTTCACTCTTTCATATATTTCGATGTCAATTGCAACGGTAATTTTTATAATCACATCAAAATATGCTGATAAAAAGGCGGTTGTCAGAGTTGTAGAGCCAAAAACACCACAAAAAGCAGAGGATAAAAAGCCTGAGCCTGAAAAGATAAGCGTGTTTAAACTTCTGGCTACAAGCGGTGCTTTGTTTTTTATGATTCCGATATTTATAAGAAGCCTTATAGGTGGTGGTCTCACAAGCTGGATGCCGACTATGTTAATGGAAAGTTACGGCGTTTCGCCTGCAATTTCAAGTGCGATGACCACCATATCTACCATTGCCAACTTTGTTTCGGTATTCTGGGTTGTGCTTTTATATCCGAGGGTATTCAGACTACAGTCGACGGCGATGGGAATGCTTTTCCTGTTCACAGTTCCCTTTTTGCTGGGTTCTGCCTTTATCGGCGGAATACCTATGATATTGGTGGTGATTTTTCTAACTGTGACCAACACTTTTAAAAATTCAATCCATCAGTTTAATACCGTTGAAGTGCCCAGAGTTTTTACAAAATATAATAAAGCGGGCATGGTGGCGGGGCTAATAAACTCTGTGGCAACAGGTGCGGGAATTCTCTCGGGTTGGCTATGGGGATTTATGGCTGAAAATTATAGTTGGAATACGATAATTATTGTGTGGGCGACAATGGCACTTTTAGCGGCAATATGTTGCTTGGCGGCAACACCGCTGTGGAAAAGATTTGTGACAAAAGTTAAGTTGCATTAATGGCTTTTTTGCTACTTAAAGTGGCTTTTTTCCATTTAATTGATGTGCAAACCATGCTATAATAGTCAAGAGCGATAATTGTTCAGAACGAGTTATTTAAACTTTTATATCCACCTATATAGAAAGGAATGATAAAAATGACAAAAATCAGATTTGGAGTAGTAGGACTGGGACACAGAGGCAGAGAGCTTGCAAAAATAGCAGTGCTTCTTCCTGATGTGGAGTTTGCGGCGGCGTGTGATATAAAAGCATCTAACTGGTATGAAACGCAGTGGCTTTCAAACGCTCCGTTTTCGGAGATGTTCCCGAAAACCGACTTTTATGAGAGCTATGACGAAATGCTTGATAAGGCAAACCTTGATGTTGTAATTGTTGAAACGGGTGCAGATATTCACGCAGAATTCTGCATGAAAGCACTTGAAAAAAATATAAATGTGCTTTCAGATATTCCCAATGTCGCAAATCTCAAAGAAGCAGAGGATTTGTGGGAGGCATCAAAAAAATCAAGTGCAATAATCTCAACGGGTGCTAACCCGAACTATCAGAAGTTTGTTGTCTTGCTTAACGAGTTTTATCAGAAAGGACTGCTCGGAAAACCGTATTGTATGGAGGCTGAATACATACACTGGTCATTGCCGACAAGCAAGGAAAGAGTACATCTGAACGAAAATGGCGACTGGAGAAAGCTTTTGATACCGATTCGTTACTGCACACATTCACTCGGACCGCTTCTTACAATACTTGAAGAAGAGCTTCGTTATGTAAGTTGTTTCGGAACAGGTCCGCATGCTGATACTGAAACAAACAAAAAAGACGATATGATGTGTGCGCAGTTCAGAACTGAATCCGGAGTTGTAGTCCGCCTTATGCGTAACGGAAGATGTCGTGCTGATATAGGCCATCACAATTACCGTGTGTTCGGAACGGAAGGTTATATGGAGAGAATCGAACGTTTTGAAAAACCGGTAATCAGATACAATTCACAAAAGGAGCTTGACACTTCATTAAAGGAAATTGACGGGAACTTTATGCCACCCGAATATGCAGATAATCCCGATGCAAAAGGCCACGGCGGTCTTGATTATGCAATGCTTGATTATTTCTTTAAGGCAATTAAAAACGGAACAGGTGCACCCGTAAGCTTAAGAGAAGGTCTTGCAATGACATTGCCGGGTATTTATGCAGAAGAATCTGCGAAGCGTAACGGTGAAGTTATTTATATGCGTTATCCGTGGGATAATGACTGGACAACCGAAATTTAAAAGAAAAATTTTCCGCGAATATATGATATGAGGTTGCACATACTACTTGTGTACAGCGGCGGCGGAACGGAAATGAAAAAAGCTTCTGTTGTACGAAAACCATTTCTATTATCCGGGAGGACGTCAACATGAGTTGTAGTTGTAACCCCAATAAAAGCATCAAGTGCACAGTGACACAGTGCAAGCATCACTGCAAGGACGAGGATTATTGCGCTTTGTCAAGCATTATGGTAGGCACACATGAGGCCAATCCCACAATGATTGAGTGTACTGACTGTACTTCATTTGAATTGCAGTAATGAAAAACTGAATAGTTTTTCAACAAAGCGGCATAGGTTTCTATGCCGTTTTGTTGTATCCAAAAAGATGTTGAAAAAAAGAAATATTTATGATATAATGTAAAAAAATGCATTAAAGGGGATAAAAATGGCAGAGCAAAGATGTATAATATGTGGAAATATCGTAACATTCAATCGTGGGGAGAAGGTTGCTGTCTGTGAGTACTGTGAAACTCGTCAGGAATACATAGATGCTCCAGAAGAACCTCGACGTGAGGTGTATAATGAGCCGGTTACACATACAGATCCGACATTAAAAAGGGCAAGACAAATAACATATAATAACCATGGGGATTCAAACAGGACCGTAACTGCAGAGCCGGTATATGTTGGAAGTACTGCGAGTGCGGAGCGTATGCGACCCGTTGCGCCGCCAACGCCGGCACCTCCGTATGCAGTGCCACGCACAGCCCCGCCTGTCATGCCACCGGTATATCCTGCACCGCCCAAGAAAAGTTCGGCAGGTAAAATAGTCGGTATTGTGCTGGGTGCTGTGGCGTTTACGATTCTTATGCTGATAGTGATAGTAAGCAGCATGAAAAATAGCGTCGAATCAGCCAATGTTACGGTAAGTGAGCTTGAGGTTGGACAGTATGTGAGCGACATAGTCGTTACATCTAATGATTCTGAAATGTATACAGCTACGGTAAGTGAAGTATATTATTATTCTGACAGTGGAAATGTGTATCTTAACAGCTACGACACAATAGATAAAGAACAGACCTATTATGTGGTAGTGGAGTTTGTTCCCGGCAGCAGATATAAATTTGATTCTCGCACATCGTATTATATTAACGACGAGTATGCAAGCACCTATTCCGACGGTGAAAAGGATACAATAAAAGAGATTGCTATGTACGCAGTTGATAACACCAAGGAAACAAAACAGATATCAAGTAGCTGGACCAGTGATAAAAAATCAGTAAACGGATATGATGCAAGCGCAAAGAAGCTATACTATACAGCTGAGGATTGTATTCAGTTTGATATAAGCTTCCAGATCACCGCATGTACAAAAGGTAACACGGATGGAAACTGGTGTATTTACGTAAGAGACCTTGGCGGAACTTTCAATAAGATTGACAGCTTCTATTATTCGGGAACGTCAAAAAAGGAAATTACCGTATATTTTGATAATCCTACGGATGTAGACGAAATAGTGATTGTTCCTGAAAGCGTAAGAGAATTATCGTGGTCTCACACAATTTATCCGAGCAATTTCGTTGTAAAAAAATAACTAAAAATGCACAAGTTGAAAAACTTGTGCATTTTGATTTTAAAGATTCTTTGCCCAATATACTGCATTCTCAACCCATTTTGCAATGGATGCATCTTCCCATTTTTCTACGCCGCAACGTGTTACGTTATTACCGAGTGCAACGCCGTGCGGACCGTCAGGATAAATATGGAGTTCAAACTTAATTCCCTGCTCTGCAAGCTTGTCTGCAAACAGTGTTGCATTTCTTACAGGAACTACCTGGTCGTTTGAAGTATGAACAATAAACGCAGGCGATGAATTTTCGTTTACATGGTTGTTGATGTTTGCGATTGCAAGCTGTTCTTCTGTCGGCGTTTCGTTCAGGAAAAGATATTTAAAACTGCCCATATGGTCAGAAAGAACGGGGTAGATAAGCATCATTCCGTTCGGCTTATTGTAGCCACGTGGCATGTCGATCTCATCGTAAATTTCGTCCAGATTCCACATTGTGCCAAGACTTGCCGCAAGGTGACCGCCTGCAGAAAAACCTACTGCAAACACCTTTTCGGGGTCTATGTTATACTTTTCTGCGTTGTCACGGATATGCTTCATTGCTTTTGATGCAACTATTAGGTGGCTCGGGAACGGTTTCTTCTGGCAGGGGTAATGCAGAACGAATGCGTTATAGCCATACGGCATAAATGCCATGCCTATCGGCTCGCCCTCGCGCTCTGTGCATACAGCACCGTAACCACCGCCCGGAATAACAAGGATTGCACTGCGTGTTAAATCCTTTATTTTGTCTGCAACATACACGTCAAGGTATGCGTCCTTATCGTGCTCGTCAAGATATACTCTCTCAAAAATCATGATATCACTTCCTATGTTATAAAGATTACGGTAATTATATTACAAATCTTTTTTAAAGTCAAGTGGTTGTTTGTTTCATTTTTATTACAAAAAAAGCAATTCTCTTGATAAATCAGCCTGAATGAAGTATAATGAAAATAGATACGTGTACCCGATTGGGAATATTATGTAGTAGGTGATAATTTGGAAAAGGGACTAAACGTACTCCTGTCCTTGATGCAGCTTGATATAGGCGGAGCAGAAACCCACGTTGTAGAGCTTGCAAAAGAGCTGAAGCGTAAGGGGATAAATCCGATTGTAACATCAAAGGGCGGTGCATATGAAAAGGAGCTTCGTGAAGCAGGGATAAAGCATTACTGTGTTCCGCTTCAGAACAAGAACCCGATAAATATGATAAAATCCGTTAAGCGGTTAAGACGAATCATCAGGGAAGAGAAAATCGACCTTGTTCATTCGCATGCAAGAATACCGTCATTTATACTCGGCAAGCTTCATAAGAGAATGAAGTTCCCGTTTGTAACAACGGCACACTGGGTATTTACAACCAAGTGGGGACTAAAATATATAACCGACTGGGGCGAAAAGTCTGTTGCAGTGTCTGAGGATATAAAGACGTACTTAATGGATAACTATGGTGTTCCGTCAGGCAATATTCAGGTAACAATAAACGGAATTGACACGGACAAGTTCTCGCCCGATACCGATAAAACGGAAATAATGGCTGAGTTTGGCATAAAAGATACGGATACTGTAATAGTATATGTAAGCCGTCTTGACGAGTCACGTTCGCTTGTTGCAAAACAGCTCATAAATGTGATACCCGAAGCTAATAAACTTGCTGAGAACCTCAAAGTTGTTATCGTAGGCGATGGTGACGATTTTGCAAACGTAAAATCAGCAACCGAGCGTGTTAATAAAGAACTAGGACGTGAGTGCATAGTTTTAACAGGTGCAAGAACGGACATAAACCGTCTTGTAGCACCGGCAGATCTGTTTATAGGCGTAAGTCGTGCCGCACTTGAGGCGATGGCGGCTGAAAAGCCGGTTATAATTGCCGGTAACGAGGGCTATATTGGTCTTTTTGACGAATCAAAGCTACAGGTGGGAATAGACACAAACTTCTGTTGCCGTGGCTGTATAGACAGTTCGGAAGAAGTACTGTTTGAGGACATCAAGAAGTTTTTTGAACTTTCAGTGGACAAGCAGACCGAGCTTGCAAGATACGGACGTGAGCTTATAAAGCGTGAATATTCCGTTTCACGTATGGCAGACGATACAATCCGTGTCTACAACTGGGCACTCTCGAAAAAAGACGAAATTCTGATTTCCGGTTATTACGGATTCAAAAACAGCGGTGACGATGCATTGCTTGAGGCGATAATAAATGATATAAAGCAATACAAAGAAAGCCCGAACATTACCGTCCTTTCAGCAAATCCGAAAGAAACGGCTAAAAAATACCGTGTAAACGCAATTAACAGATTTAATCTGTTTAAACTCATAAAGCATATGAAAAAAGCCGGACTTCTGATTTCAGGCGGTGGTACGCTTATTCAGGATGCGACTTCTACAAAATCTCTTGTTTATTACCTTGCGGTAATAAAGCTTGCGGTCCGTCGGGGCGTAAAGGTTATGCTTTATTCAAATGGAATAGGTCCGTTAAGAAACGATGTGAATATAAAGCGTGCAGTAAAGACGCTTAATAATGCAGATGTAATAACATTGCGTGACCCTGCATCTAAGGAACTCCTTGATGAGCTTGGTGTGGACAAACCGCAAAAGCTTGTAAGTGCAGACCCTGTTTTTGGTATAGAAAACTTTGACAAGGAAAAAGGCAGAGCAATTCTTAATAAATTCGATGTACCGCAGGATAAAAAGATACTTGTTGTATCTGTTCGTAAAACCCGTGATGCAAATGCTGAATTTGAATCGGCAGTAGCAAAAATGTGCGATTATGCATCAGAGAAATATGATTGCTATACAGTGTTTGTGCCTATGCAGCATGCAAAGGATGAACCGATTTCAAGAAGCATTGCAAACCGTATGAAAACACCGTCATCGCTTTTAAATATACGTATGGGCGTAAGCGATGTTATAAGCGTAATGGCGGCGGCTGATGTATGTATCGGTATGCGTTTGCATTCACTTATATATTCAACTATAGGCAATGTTCCGGTTGTGGGCATATCATATGACCCAAAGATTAAGAGCTTTATGGACTATATGAACCAGAACCTGTGTATTGATATTGCGCAAATGAACGGTGATGTAAGCTGTAAGGCTTTGGACGAGCTTTTTGATAACTATGACAAAATAAAGAGTGAGCTGTCAGCCGGCTATAAAGAGTTTAAGACAAAGGCAAAAGAAAACGGCAGAATAGCAATGGAATTATACGAAAAAGGATGTGTAGAGCTTGAGCAGTAAAGAATCCGGTAAGAAGATGCTTCTTACAGCCGGATTTATGGCATTTGCCACATTCATATCAAAAGCACTCGGACTTGTGCGTGATTCACTTATCGGCGCAAATTTCGGAATGGGCATTGAAGCAGATGCGTTTATGGCGGCATCAAAGCTCCCCACAACGCTTTTTGATATGGTAATCGGCGGTGTTATTTCGGCAAGTTTTATCCCGATTTTTAACGACATACTCACAAAGAACAGCCGTGAAAAAGCAACGGGATTTGCAAATAAGTTTATAACAATGATAATACTCATAACGCTTATAATATCAGCAGTGGGTATAATCTTTGCAGATCCTCTTGTGTCGTTTATGGCACCGAATTTTGAGACACAAACGCATGAGCTTGCAGTGTCTTTAACGTCGATAATGTTCCCGATGATAATTTTCACAGGTCTTGCATTTTCGTTTGTTGGTATCCTGCAGTCGTTTGGCGAGTACAATATCCCGTCAATAATAAGCCTTGTATCCAACGTTGCAATCATTGCGTATTTTATCGTATTCGGAAAAGAGTTTGGCGTAAAAGGGCTTGCGGTCACCATGGTTATATCATGGTCGTTGCAGGTTGTTGTTCAGATACCGTCACTTATAAAGCTGAAATTCCGCTATAAGCCCGATTTCAGACTTCGTGACAAGGACGTAAAAAGTGCAATCCTGCTTGCAATACCGATGCTTATAAGCACATGGGTACAACCGCTTTATACATTGGTCAATGCACGTTTTGCATCACATATGGATGGTGCATACTCAGCACTCGAATATGCAAATCGACTCTATCTCATAATGACGGGCGTGTTCTCGTTCGTTGTTACGAACCTGATATTCCCCAAGCTTGCAAAAGCAAACGCAGGTGATGACAGAGAAGAAGCAAACGCACTGGTTTCAATGTCACTAAAGGCGATAATTATGGTTATCGCACCGCTTATGGCGGGTATTATAATCCTCGCAAAGCCTGTGACTAATATAATATACGGTCACGGCGAGCTTGCAGGCGATGTAGGGATAGTTGCAAACGCACTTTCCTGTTATGCTGTGGGAATGTTATTCCTTGCAATAAATGAAGTGCTTTCAAAAACATTTTTCTCAATGAAAAAGTCTGTCACGCCTATGGTGACATCGATTATCAGTATGGTATTTAATATAATACTTGTACTTTCAATACACGGACTTATAAGAAACGATATAACAAAACTCACCGGCGGACTTGCACTTGCTGCAGCCGGCGGAAGTGTTGTTAATGCGGTTTTAAACGGCGCAACGCTTATAAAAAAATGTCCGGGTTTATTTAAAAAGTCAGATATTAAAACAGTAATAAAGGTAATAATTTCAACCGTTGTTATGGCAGTGGCGGTTAAGGGCGTATATTTCTTAACCGGTAGCGGTGACACAATGATAATGAATATAATTAACTGCGGAATTTGTGCCGTATCGGGCATTTTAGTTTATGCAGTTATGCTAATACTTTTAAAAACCGAAGAAATAGCAAAAATAATACCGAAAAGGAGATGATGCAAAAGTATGAAGAGTATTATAGTTTCGGGCGTGGTATCGGTATCAAAGAAAATTGCTTCCGCTTTCGGGTCGAGTAAGCTTGGCGCTTTGATAGATAACATACATGCAGGTTTTGGCCGTTCGTGGAATAAAAGCATCATAACCGGCTTTTTAAAATCAAATAAAGGCAAAACAAAAAACAGTGTACTTCAACGAATAACAATGTCGCCATTTACGTTCCTCGAATTTGTGAGCAGTAAAATCGGCGATAAGCTGTCACTTGCGATAGAGAAAAGCATTTTCTGCGAAACAGCACGCAGATATGTTCACAATTTTATGGCGTTAAACACACGCTTTTTCGGTATAATGATGCTTGGTGCATCAATTGCATATAATGTACTCAAGTTTATGGGAACCGGATATATAAATAAATATATTGCGATTATATCGGCGGTTTCAGCACTCTTTGTTATTCCCAATATAAATATTACGGGATTTTTCGGCACATCAAAGCTTGTTGATTTTGTAAAAGCGTGTGTCGGTGTTAAAAATATTACATTTGATTTCTGGGACGATAACAAAACCAAAGGTGCACTCCGCCTTGTTGCGGGTGCATTAGTCGGTGTTGCGACGGGAGTCGGTATGTATATTTCGCCTATCATCGGAATCCTTGTACCATTTGCATTGTTCGGAATGTTATTGGTTCTGGAATACCCCGTAACGGGTGTTTATGCGGCGGTGTTTGTTGCGCCCCTTATTCCGTTTTCGTCATTGCCAATTGCGGGAATTTGTATATGGACGCTTTTGTCGCTCGTTATAAAGTCCCTATCAGACAAGAACTTCAAATGGAAACGTGAGGGCGTGGGTGTAGCGCTTGTGCTGTTTTTGGCAATATTGTTTGTTACATCACTGTTCTCGTTCGCACGTACAAAGAGCCTCGTTGTATGGGCAATGTATTTTGTGTTCATAACATTCTATTTTGCAATAATAAACACAATAAAGACAAAGGAACAGCTGTACGGCTTGCTTCGTCTGTTCGTAATAAGCGGTGCTATCGTTGCGCTTTACGGCGTTATGCAATATCTGTTCGGCTGGACAACCACAAATGCATGGATAGACGAGGAAATGTTCGAGGAAGAAACTATGCGTGTTTATTCGACGCTTGCTAACCCGAACGTTCTTGGCGAGTATCTGTTGCTTGTTCTGCCGGTGTCAATCGTGATGTTCTTAAAAGACAAGGCAAAATCGCTTTCGAAATGGGTGTACCTTGCAGTTACAGGCATACTTTTCCTGTGCCTCATTCTAACGCAGTCACGTGGATGCTGGCTTGGATTTATGATAAGCACAGTATTGTTTGTGACATTCTATGAAGGACGTTGGTGGGCGTTTGTTCCGCTTGCGCTGTGTGCACTGCCGTTCGTATTACCCCAGACAATAATAGAACGTTTTATGAGTATCGGAGATATGGGCGACTCGTCCACATCGTACAGAGTGTTCATATGGATGGGTGCTATGGGCATTGTGCGTAACTATTTTATGGGCGGAATAGGTATGGGTGAAGCGGCATTTGCTGAAGTTTATCCTTTGTTCTCATATAATGCAATAATCGCACCGCACGCACATAACACATATTTACAGCTCCTTGTAGAGGGTGGAATCCCGACACTTTTAGTATTTATTGCAGTTCTGGCAGTATTTTTCAAAAACACTCATAATGGTTACAGAATTTGTAAAAAGAAATCATATGACTCTGCAATGATTTTAGGTCTTGCATCGGGAATAGCAGGATTTTTGTTCCAAAGCTTGTTTGATTATACATTCTATAACTACCGTGTTATGGCGGTGTTCTTTATGGTAATAGCAATAACCATATCAATTTCAGGTATAGTTAAGGAGGGCGCAGATGAAAAAACGGATAATTGAGGTTTCGACCGATACAAATATAGGTGGTGCAGGTAAGTGCTTAATCACTTTGCTTAAAAACTTTGACTATGAAAAGTTTGATGTTAAAGTAATATTACCGCCCAAAAGCCTTTTAAAACCCGAAATTGACGCTCTTGGCACAGAAGTCATAGAGGTAGAGGGTATAGCTGATAAATCACTTGATTTTAAGGCAATAAAAACTTTAAAACAGATTTTTAAACAAGAAAAACCCGACCTTGTTCATACCCATGCGAGTATGTCGGCAAGAATTGCGGCAAGACAAGCCGGAGCAAAGGTTGTATATACACGTCATAGCGTGTTCCCGCAGTCAAAACGGCTCACGACGTTCCCGGGTAAACAGATAAACGGGCTTATAAACAATCACTACAGCGACAGTATAATTGCAGTTGCCGAGGCGGCAAAGGATAATCTGACCGAAACCGGCGTTAGTGAGAAGAAAATAAAAGTGGTTCTCAACGGTGTAGATGGACTTAAAACCGTTTCGGAGGATGAGAAATCGCTCATAAGACGCAGATTCGGCGTCAATGACGGTGAAAAGGTTGTATCTATAGTAGCACGGCTTGAAGATATTAAAGGTCATGACTATTTTATAGAAGCTGCAAAGATGCTTAAAGATGAGGGTGTAAACGCAAAATTCTTTATTGCCGGCACCGGTTCATATGAGGGACATTTAAAGGAAAAAGTAAAAGAACTCGGACTTTCGGATACTGTTATATTTACAGGGTTCATAACAGATGTTGATAAGCTTATGAGCATCACCGATATTCAGGCAAATGCGTCATACGGCACAGAGGCGACAAGCCTTGCACTGCTTGAGGGTATGAGCATCGGCGTTCCTGCAGTGGTTTCGGATTTTGGCGGAAACCCCGGTGTCATAAAGGATGGCGAAAACGGGTTCGTGGTAGCAAAACAAAACAGCACTGCACTCAAAGACGGTCTGAAGAAACTGCTTGAAGACAGTGAACTGTATCAAAAAATGTCACAGCGAAGCAAAGAGATTTTCAATGCAACCTTCACATCACGTATAATGACGAAAAATACAGAAGATATATATTTAGAAACCATAGGTAAGGAAAGGAACAAACGCAAATGAAGAAGAAATGGACTTTTGTGGATACTTTAATAATTATACTTGTTATCGTAGCAGGTGTTGGATTGTTTAAAGTGTTCGGAACACAGAAAGCAACAGGAGACACAAAAACAATCGAGGCTGTTGTGCTTATCGCAAAAGCGGATAAAGAGGCGGCGGATGCAATTACAAAAGGCGATAATATAACCATAAGCCTTACCGAAAAAGATACAGCTGTTCTTAAAGATATAAATATAGAAGACGCCGAAACAATGGTGTTTAACGCAATAGACGGTAAATATATAATAGAAACAATCGAAGATAAAGTGGATATCTATGCAACGATAGAACTTGATGCAACCGAGAATGACTATGCATTCAAAACCGGAAGTACAGTTGTAAAAGTAGGCGAGAAATTGCCGTTCAGGGGCAAGGGATATGCACTTGAAGGCTACGTTATAGAAATCAAGGCAGATTAAAAACGCCCACAATGCACTCTGGCTGTGCATAAGTTTCACCAACGAAATTAACATTTCGGGTGTCACTTATAAGAGCACACTTTGGGCAATTTTATCCAGCCCGGATAATGGCATTGGAAAGGAGAAATGATAAACAATGAATAAAGATGGAAAAATAAAAGGTAAATTCAATATAATAGACCTATTAGCAATACTATTGGTGCTTGCTGTTGCTGCGGGACTTGTGGTACGGTTTAAAAGCACAGTGACAACTGCTGTAAAATCTGACGAGAGCTTTGTATATACAGTTAAGGTTTCGGGTGTGAAGAATTACACCGTGGAAGCGCTTGAGAAAAAAGGCAAGCTGACCGATAAAAAATCAGAGATTGATTTGGGTGAAATAACAGAGGTTGTGGCAGAGCCGTGCTCAACCGAAGCAGAAAGAGCTGACGGAAAGATTATAATGGCTGAGCAGCCTGAAAGATACAATGTAACAGTAACAATCAAAACCCGTGGTAAAGAGGCAGAAAACAGTTATATAACCGCCGATTCAAACGAACTCTCGGTAGGTCGTATGACAGATATTTATACTAAATATGTTCATACATCAGGTAAAATCATGAGCGTGGAGAAAACGGAAGAATAAAAAAACGGGCGATGCCCGTTTTTTTAGTTAATATATTCCGCCATTGCAGTGGCGGTGATATCTCCGTCGCAGTAGATTATGACGACGATGCCGTCATTTGTTGACGTTTCAAATTTTATATCTGTGCTTGCACCGTTTTGGATTTCTTTGTCCTTTGTGACAAATCCGGTGTTTTCTTCAAAAATTGAAAAAACAGTGTCGTTGTGCGATTTTATGGATACTGTTATTTCATAATTGCCTTTGGGTGCGTTAAGTTCTATAACGAGCGGTTCAAGTCTGTATTCTGTCATTTAACAATACCCTCTTTCATTGCCTTTACAAGAGCGTGTAAATCATCAATTTTCTGCTTGAGCGAAACGCCGAGGTCGGTATCTTTTACGAGCAGTCTTTCGGGTGCCATTTCGACCGTTTCAAGCGTTGAATGTATGTCGGCATCTTCGTTGATTGAGTTCTTTACCGATTCAAATGCCTCATGCTCAGAAAGCAAAAGCCCGTGTGAGTTAAAGAGAAGCGTGTATCCGGCAATGCCGGTCTTTTCCTGATATGCACGTGAGAGACCGCCGTCAATCACGAGGAGTTTTCCCTCGGCACGTATAGGCTTTTCGCCCTTTTTTATTATTACGGGCACGTGTCCGTTTATAATATGCGAGAAACTGTTAGGGTCAACGTCGAACTCGGCAAGGATTTTTTTGCACACCAAGACGTTATTTATATGCTCGTAATACGGGTCCTTAATCTCAGTCCATGTATCTTTGTCGTCTATAAAATACCGCTCAAACGAGGTCATTTTATTTTTGCCGTAAACAGGTGAGCCTGCACCGCACCACAAATACCACAGAAAATCCTGACCGTAACGCTTTTCGGGACTGTGCGGCTTTCCGAAATATCCGATGCGTGCAATCTGCTCGGCACGGTCCAGGAGCGCTTTGCCCGATGCCTTTACGCCCGAAATCTCATATTCTGCAAACTCGCCGTCCTCTGTCATTGGGATACAGCCGTGATAGAGCAGATTATTATTACAAACAAGATACATACTACCTTTGGCGTACATAAAACGAATGTGTCTTTGCAGTTTCTCTGAATGAATAAACGACGAACGTAGTGACTTCATAAGCTCGTCCTCGGCTTCGGTGAGCTTGTACGGATCATTGGGGTCAATTGTCGGGAAGTTATTGTCTTTTAGCGGATAAGTCTTTTTGTCAATTGTGATCGTTCCGTTTTCGTAATCAATCTTATCAAGCATGAGATGGTTTTCCATGCCAAATTCGGGATGGCGTAAAATAGTCTGTCCCTCAACCTTGAACTTTATAACCGAAATCGCTTTATGAAGTTTTGCCCAAACTGCCTCATCATGTGCTGAAAGATTTACTGAATTGGGATCTTTGGGAATAAAGCAGGTGCATGGGTCATCAGCATAAGTTTCAAGGGCAAAAACCGTAAGCGGACGCAGATTTATTCCGTAGCCGTCTTCCATGCAACTGAAGTTACAGTATTTGGTCGATATTGCAATTACGTTTGCAATACACGCATATGAACCTGCTGCCGCACCCATCCATTCAACGTCATGGTTACCCCACTGAATATCTACATTATGATAGTTAATCAGTCGGTCAAGGATTAAATCCGCACGTGGACCACGGTCAAAGATGTCGCCAATGATATGCAGTCTGCCGATTGCAAGGCTCTGAATCAGATGCGAAATCTCAACTATAAACTCATCAGACTGGTCAAGCTCAATGATTGACGATATATTCTGCTTATAATACTCATCCTTGTCGGGGTTTGAGTCGGAATCGGCAAAAAGGAGTTCGTCTATAATTGTGCCGAAGTTTTCAGGAAGCATCTTGCGTATATGCTCACGTGTGTACTTTGATGCAACAACACGACACACCTCAATAAGACGGTAGAGAGTAATTCTGTACCAGTCATCAATGTTTTTTGTGGTTAGTTTTATAAGCTCAAGCTTTTCTTTAGGATAGTATATAATAGTCGCAAGTGTCTGACGCCCATCATTTGAGAGCGTACGTTCATACACCTGGTCGATTTTGTTTTTAACAACACCTGAACCGTTTCTTAAAATATGTAAAAACGATTCATGCTCGCCGTGTATATCGCTCATAAAATGCTCGGTAAGCTTGGGAAGCTTCTGCTGTGCCTCAAGCGCAATAATTTCAGCACACGCTGATGCGATTGTGGGATACTGCTCCTTTAAAAGCTTTAAGTATTCAATATTACGATTCATTCTGACCACTCCTTCTTTTTCCATTATACTACAGATTTACATAAAAATAAAGTAAAAATTTCAAAAATACTCAAAAAAAAAGCTTGCGAAAAGCACGCTGATGAATATTTTTCACAAAATTATTTCGGAACTGTTGATTTTTGGTAAATGTAGTGGTATACTGAAAAAAAAGGCAAAGGAGAAAAATAAAATGAGTTATAAAAGAGTCTTAACCATTCAGGATATTTCATGTGTAGGTCAGTGCTCGCTAACAGTTGCACTACCGATAATATCAGCGTGCGGAGTTGAAACAGGTATAATTCCGTCTGCTATCCTATCAACACATACAGCAGGCTTTACGGGATTTACGTTCCGTGACCTTACAGCTGATATCCCCGAAATCGAGAAACACTGGATAAAGGAAAATATTAAGTTTGACGCAGTGTACACAGGCTATCTCGGAAGCACAGAGCAGATAGATTACGTAAAGAGCATAATGGATACAACCGGCAAGGAAGACTCACTTAATATAGTTGACCCTGCAATGGCAGACAACGGCAAACTCTATCCGTTGTTTAACGACGAATATGTAAATGCAATGAAAACACTTTGTGCAAAGGCAGATATCGTTATCCCGAATATAACTGAAGCATCATTCTTAACAGATACAGAGTACAAAGAGGCTTATGATGAAGCTTATGTAAAATTACTTTGCGATAAGCTCCATACACTGGGTGCAACAACGGTTGTAATGACAGGTGTAAGCTACGGTGACGATACAACAGGTGTTGTAGTTTCCGAAAACGGAAGTTTTGACTATTATGAACACAGAAAAATATCAAAGGGCTGTCACGGTACAGGCGATGTATACGCATCAGCATTCTGCGGTGCACTTATGCGTGGAAAGGCAAAGTTTGAGGCAGCAAAGATTGCAGCAGACTACGTTGTAAAATGTATCGAAAACACACAGGGCGATGAATCACACTGGTACGGCGTTAAGTTTGAAACAGCAATACCGGATTTGATAGATATGCTTAAATAAAAGTACGGCGGTTATGCGAAGTATCTTAAGGATACTTCGCTGTTTTATTTGGACATAATAAAAACAGACTTGACCGATAGGACGAAATTTAGTATAATTATGGTATATTATGCGAATAAGGAAGAAAAGCAATGATAGACTTTAAACCGATTACAACAGATAAAAAAGAAGAATTTGAGAACTGCCTTTTTGACGGAAACGAGCGTGGATGCGAATATTCGTTTGCAAACCTATTTATGTGGGGCAGACAACGAGGCGAGATTATTAACGGATACCTTGTGCTTTTTTCACAGTATAACCGACGCACTGTTTATCCGTTTCCTGTAGGAAAGGGCGATATAAAGCCGGTGCTTGACACAGTTATTGCAGACAGTAAAGAACGTGGTATTCCGTGCCGTTTTACGGGTATGACAGCCCGTGAAAAAGCTATTTTAGAAGAGCTTTACCCGGGAAATTTCAGTTATCACTGTGACCGAGACTTTTTCGATTATGTATATGATATAAACGACCTTGCAGAGCTTAAAGGCAGAAAATATCACAGCAAGAAGAACCATTTCAATCGGTTTGTGACAGCATATCCCGATTACAAGGTAGAACCTATAAGTGATAAAAATATTGCACGGGTGCGTGAAATGGTTGACAAGTGGTATGTTGACAGACTATCCGAAGCTCCCGACAGTGATTTTCAGATGGAGCAGGCGGCAATCGCAAAGGCAATGCAAAGCTATAAGGAACTCGGGATGGAGGGACTTGCGCTTTATATCGGTGAAAAAATGGTTGCAATGACACTTGCGAGCCGTATGTCTCATAACACGTTTGATGTGCATTTTGAAAAAGCCGTACGTGGAATTGACGGTGCATATGCAGTTATTAACTGCGAATTCGCACGGTATATACGCGATAAGTACCCCGAAGTTGAGTTCTTCAACCGTGAGGACGATATGGGTATAGAGGGACTTCGTAAGGCGAAAGAGGGTTACCGACCAAATCATATGGTAGAAAAGTGTTGGGCGCATTTGTCGGAGGACGGATATGATTATTGATAGACCGAAAACAGGGCAAGTGCCATTACTTCGGGCTTTGTGGAAAGAGGCGTTTGGTGACACGGACGAGTTTCTGGATTTGTTTTTTAAAACTGCGTTTTCGGATGAACGATGTGCGTGTGTGACAGTTGGAGAGGATATTGCGGCGGCACTTTACTGGTTTGGCTGTGAATTTCGGGGAACTCGTGTGGCGTACATTTATGCCGTTGCTACTGCAAAAGCTTATAGAGGTCAGCGGTTATGCCATAAGCTTATGGAATATACGCATAAAGAACTTGAAAAACAGGGCTATTCGGGTGTTGTGCTTGTGCCGGTAGCTCCGTCATTATTTGACTTTTACGGCGGTATGGGGTATAAGACCTGCTCATATGTTAGTGAATTTAAGTATAAGTCCGGCACGAACAAAACAGAAGTGTGCCAAATAGAAAAAGACGAATATGGAAAACTTCGCAGAATGTATCTGCCCGATGGCGGTGTTGTGCAGGAGCGTGA
Organism: Candidatus Ornithomonoglobus sp.; assembly: GCA_045649185.1. Lineage (GTDB taxonomy): Bacteria > Bacillota > Clostridia > UBA1381 > UBA1381 > Ornithomonoglobus. Next base: position 41,375 of record JAZRPM010000018.1, read on the forward strand.
AAATCTTGACTTTTTAGAAACACAGGCGGAGTTTTATAAGGGCGACGGTTTTGTGATTGCAACACGTGTGGAAAAAGGTGTATTTTACGGAGTGGAGTTTTTGGGCGATACTGAAAAAATTCCGTCGGTGCTGAAAACATTGGGGCACAGAGAGGGAGAGTTCCGTACAGTCGGAAACAGCAGAAAATTTGCCATGTACTGTTCATTTGATGACAGTGAAAGTCCGTCATATTTCGGGTTGGCATTTGATTAAAAAGCTATGCAGTCTATTTCTGCATAGCTTTTTTGTTTTTTCGATAGTCACCGGGGGTTATCCCTGATACATTTTTAAATACACGACAGAATGTTTTTGCTTCGCCAAATCCTACTTCCTGTGCGATTTCAGCTATTGACATGGTAGTTTCGGAAAGCAGTCCGTAGGAGCTTTTTACACGCTGACGGTTTAAAACACTGTGGAAACTGTCTCCTACAATACTCTTGAAAATCTTACAGAAATTACTCTTGCCATAACCCGTGGCAATCGCTGCGTCTTCAATGGTAATCGGCTTTGTATAGTCGTGATAGATAAGCTCAAGTGCTTTTTCGATATTGGCAATCATTCGTAAATCACGTTTTTCTACCCGTTCGCTTTCGGATAGCTCGGTAAGTTCATCTATAAGAAAAGCAAATATCTTATAGAGATTTCCCGTAATTATAAGATTGCTGTTTCTTGTCGGGTTCCGATAAAGTTCAACTGTTTCGTCCAATAGCTCACGAAGCTTTATATTTGTTGGTGTAGGTGTGTTAAGCGATAATACATTTGTTGAGAATACAGATTTTGTAAATGCACCGAAATGTTCGCGCAAAAATGTTGCACCAACAATTGTTGTAAGAACTAATCGTTCTTCACCATTGCTGGCCGGAACCTCGTGGCTCGTCATAGGGCTTATAAGTGATACCTCACCCTCATTAACGTGATATTTCTTCTTATTTATTATAATATCAAAGCTGCCTTTGATACAGTAATTGAATTCAATATCGGCATGTCTGTGCTCCGTAAATGCACCGAATTCTGAGAGTATCAGCTCATACGGCATGCCGTCCGTGAGAATTTTTTGGTAAATCATGCAGATTCTCCTCTTACACAAAAATCTATCGGTTACATTTCAAAGTATACTACAGAACTTCAGATATGTCAATACTTCGTAAATTTTTGGGAATTTTTTAAGAAATATAGTGGTTGAAATTATTGGAAAAACGTAGTACAATGATATTAACATAGTATAAAGGAGAATAAAATTATGTACAGAATAGGACAAGAAGAAATTGATGCAGTAGCAAAGGTAATCGAAACAAAGGATTTTTTCAAAATCAATAACAGCTTGCACGAAGCCGAAAATGCAGAAGCGGATATGAAGAAGATTTTTAATGTACAGCACGCTATCATGATGACAAGCGGCCATGCTGCATTGACATCAGCACTTATTGCAATGGGTGTAGGACCGGGAGATGAGGTAATCGTTCCTGCGTATACATACATAGCTACAGCAATGGCGGTTGTAGCAGCAGGTGCTATTCCGATAATCGCAGAGGCTGACGAAACACTCACAATCTGCCCCAAAGACATCGAAAAGAAGATAACAAAGAACACAAAGGCAATTGTTCCGGTTCATATTCAGGGTTTCCCCTGTAACATGGACGCAATTATGGAAATTGCGAAAAAACACAACCTTTTAGTGCTTGAGGATGCGTGTCAGGCAGACGGCGGTACATATAACGGCAAGCGTCTTGGCGCAATCGGTAACGCAGGTGCATTGAGCTTTAACTATTACAAGATAGTTTCAGCCGGCGAAGGCGGTGCATTGCTCACTAACGACAAGAACATTTTCGACCGTGCGCTTATTTATCACGACAGTAGTGCAGTTGCATATTTTGGAGACCAGTTAAGCGACGTTGATTCAATGCTTTTCTGCGGTAACGAGTACCGTGCAAATGAGATTCTCTCAGCAATCATGCGTGAGCAGTTCAAGCGTATGGACGGAATTCTAACAGATTTAAGAGCAAATAAAAAGTATCTTATGGATGCGCTTGCAGACGTCTGTGAATTTGCTCCGTCAAATGACATCGAGGGTGATTGCGGTACAACACTTCCGATATGCTTTGAGTCATATGAGAAAGCACGTGCATTTGCTGATTCAGAGGGCATAAACGGTTCAGTTCCGTATGACACAGGCAAGCATGTTTACAAAAACTGGACACCGATTATGACAAAGACAGGTGCACTAAATCCGTTGATGGACCCGTTCAAGATGGAAGCAAACAAGGACATTGTTCCTGATTATTCAGATGATATGTGTCCGAAGACACTCGACCTTCTTTCAAAAACTGCATACATAAACATTAACCCCGACTGGACAAAGGCCGAGCTTGATGAAATGGTAGAAAATATAAAGAAAGCAATAAACTAAATCAAAAACTCCTGCGTTAAAACGCAGGAGTTTTTTGTTATTTTGTTTTTGGCAGGGGGATTGTTATTGTAACATCCGTTCCCTTGTTAAGCTCGCTCGTAATCATAATCTTGCCGTGGAATGAGGATTCAATAGTCTGCTTTGCAATCGCAAGACCAAGTCCCGTTCCGCCCTTGTCACGTGAACGTGCTTTGTCAACTCTGAAGAATCGGTCAAAGATATTAGGCAACTGGTCCTTTGAAATGCCTATGCCCGTATCTGATACCTTGATAATTATATCGTTATACATTGTACGGGAGAAAACCTGTATTTTTCCACCCGTAGGAGTATATTTAAGTGCATTTGAAATGACATTTGTGAGCACACGCTCAAGTCCGCCACGGTCGCCCTTGATTTTGGGAACATCGTTTATTGGTGTGTATATAAGCTCTTGGTCTTTCTTCTTCGCCGTCAGTGAGAGTCTTTCTACAAGACCTTCAATTTCTGCTCTTATATCAATTTCCTCTGACGGTTTTTTGTAGTTTGCATTCTCGTCAAGGCTTGACAGTGTCAGAAGGTCAGAAATAATACGTGCCATACGGTCGGTTTCCGATGAGATTGTATCAAGGAAACGTGTACGCAGTTCAGGCTCTGCATCAGGTGTATCTGCCAGAATATCCGAATACGACTTAATAACCGTAAGCGGTGTGCGAAGCTCGTGCGATACGTTTGCCACAAAGTCAAGTCGTGAGCGTTCAAGCTTTTCGTGCTTTGTTATATCGTGGATAATAACAATAATTCCGCCTTCGCCTGCAGATTGCGGGATCGGTGCGAAACTCAACTGCAATGTGTGTTCGCCGATTGTGACCTGACGCTCGGTAGCATCATCTGACGGCATATATTGCAGACTCTCAATTGTTATATCTGCATTGATTTCTTTAAAGAATTTGTTGAAAGTAATATCGTCAACGAACTTTCTGTTCAGAAGTCGCATTGCTTCGGGGTTTATATGGCTGAGATTACCGTTTGTATCAAAAGCCATAACGCCGTCGCTCATATTTTGAAGTATTGTTTCTGTTTTTGTCTTTTCTGAAATTGCCTTTTCTGAACTTTCACGTGTGGATTCTGACAGATATATGAGCGCATTCGTCAGCTCCGATATCTCATCACTGCCACGTGCAGGTGAGAGTGCTGAAGAATCTCCGTCAGCAAGCTTTTTCGCCTGCGTTGCAAGCTGTTTCATAGGTGCAGTAACACTTTTTGAGAACAACAGCGCTATTACGAACATCAGTATCGCAGAAACCGGAATCAGAATAGCGAACACGCTTACAATTCTACGTACAAGCTCGTTATGCTGTATCATCGGGTCACGGATGTATATAACGAAACGTACCTCATCATTATCCTTTAAGGGAATCGCATATTCTATGGTTTTAGCAGAGAAATGATTGCTCAAAGCCTCATTTCCTTTAAGTGCTTCTTCCGTAACACGTGAATATTTATAGAGTTCGCTGTCATCGTTCTGATACATGCAGTTTCCGGATGCATCAATGATTGTAAGACGCAATCCTGATGATTCTTTGAAAAGCTTTGTATCAAGAAGTATATTTTTCAGGTTTTCTGCATTCACAGGCCCGGGTTCGGACAAAACAATCGCTTCTTCACCCTCCGGCCCCGGCTGAACCGTGACAGCATTTGCGGTATCGGTGAGAGTTTTTCGCATTTGGTCATCGAAAACTTCTTTGCAAACCGTATCAAATGAAGAATGATACGTGCTAACTGTACGAAGTGTTATAAACAGCCCCGCTCCGATTTCCGCAACCATAATTGCAAACACGAAAACCAGTGTTATTTTTAATCTTATGCCTTTGAACATATATGTATCCTTTACAGCTTATTGAAGTAATAGCCGATAGAACGCTTAGTCATAATATACTTGGGCAGACTCGGATCGTCTTCAATCTTTTCACGAAGACGTCTGATTGTAACATCGACTGTACGTACGTCGCCAAGATATTCATAACCCCATACGTTTTCAAGAAGAACCTCACGTGAGAAAATTTTGTCGGGCTCTACTGCGAGGAACTTCAAAAGCTCAAATTCACGCATGGTTATATCTATTATTTTGCCGTTCTTTTTAACTTCATAACGGTCAATGTTTATTGTTACATCACCTGATGTAATAATGTTTGACGGTGTTGCAGACTCTGTGGTCTGGTCTCTCATATCCGCACGGCGTAAAAGCGCTTTGACACGAGCTGAAAGCTCACGTGCAGAATACGGCTTTGTTATGTAGTCATCTGCACCGAACTCAAGGCCGAGCACCTTATCCACTTCGTCTTCACGTGCAGTAAGCATAATAATCGGCACGTTTGAAGTCTTGCGTATCTCCTTGCATACATCCATTCCGTCCATTCCCGGCAGGTTCACGTCAAGAAGAACCAGACTCGGTTTTTCGTTAAGACACATTTCAAGTCCTGATACACCGTCATATGCAGACAGTGTTTTATATCCTGACTGTGTGAATGTGTAAGACAAAATGTCGTTAATGTTTTTCTCATCTTCTACTATAAGTATCGTAGTATCCATAATTTTTCCCTTTCGTGGTTTACAATAACAATAATATTACATGTTAGTTACATCTATTTTATCAAAAATAAACAAATATATCAAGTCTTTTTAAAAAAAAAGTAAAAATTTTTCCTATAATTAAAATTTAATACTGAAATTGCCAAAATTATATAGACATTTGAGAGATTTTGAGGTATAATAAAAGGTAATGAGAAATTTTAGTAAAGCATATAGAGATAAAAGGGGGAACACGAATGAAACAGGATCTACTCGGTCTTAAGGATTTAAGTGCTCAACAGATTAAAAACATATTAAACCATGCCGCCGAAATGAAAAAAGTGGTATTGAGTGACAATAAAAAAATCCCGAACCTTCAGGGAAAAACGGTTATAAATCTGTTTTATGAAAACAGCACACGAACAAGAATGTCATTTGAGCTTGCAGCGAAATATATGAGTGCAAATGCGGCAAACATTTCTTCAAGCGGTTCATCTGTTGCAAAGGGCGAAACTCTTATTGACACGGCAGAAAACCTTGACGCAATGGGAACAGATATTCTCGTTATGCGCCATAATATGAGCGGTGCGCCCCATCTTTTAGCGCCGATTGTAAAAGCATCGGTAATAAACGCAGGCGACGGTATGAACGAGCATCCCACGCAGGCACTTTTGGACATGCTTACAATGATTGAACATAAAGGTCACATAGAGGGACTTAAGGTTGCAATAATCGGTGATGTTGCCCACTCAAGAGTTGTGCGTTCAAACATACACGGACTCACCAAACTCGGTGCGGAAGTTTCGCTTGGCGGACCTGTAACGCTTATGCCCAAAGACATAGATAAAATGGGAGTTAAGGCGTTTAACAATGTTCATGAAGCAATAATTGATGCAGATGTTGTTATGGGACTCCGAATCCAGCTTGAACGCCAGAAGAAAGGCTTGTTCCCCAGTGTTCGTGAATATTTCCGATTCTTCGGTGTGGACGAGTCAAGATTAAAGCTTGCAAAACCCGATGCAATCCTTATGCATCCCGGCCCCGTCAACCGCGGTGTTGAGCTTTCAACATCAGTAATTGACGGCGACAAGAGTGTTATAACCGAACAGGTTACAAACGGTGTTGCTGTAAGAATGGCAGTGATGGATATGGTGACTCATGGTGGATTCTAAAAGCTCCTGATGAAAGGACGGAAGCTTGATTTATCTTTAAAACAGGAGGAATAGATTTTGAAAATACTAATTAAAAACGGACACGTCATTGACCCCGCAAACGGAATTGACGAGGTTACAGATATATATGTAAAAGACGGCGTAATAGCTGAGATTGGAAAAAATGACGACCTTGACGGGGTTGAAAATGTACAGGTCATTGATGCACAGGGAAAAATTGTTGCACCGGGACTTGTTGATATGCACGTACATTTGCGTGAACCCGGTCAGGAATATAAAGAAGATATCGAAACAGGAACACGTGCGGCAGTTTACGGCGGAGTAACATCTGTTGCTTGTATGCCAAACACTGACCCTGTATGCGATAACGAAACTGTTGTACGCTATATAAAAGAGCGTGCGAAAGAAGTCGGATATGCAAACGTATATCCTGTAGGTGCGATTTCAAAGGGTCTTGAGGGACAGTATCTTGCAGAAATCGGCGAGATGGCATTTAACGGTGCCGTTGCAATAACAGACGACGGTAAGCCGGTTGAAAACTCGGCACTTATGCGTCGTGCAATGCAGTATTCGGATATGTTTGACATAACCGTTATATCACACTGCGAGGATATGGCATTGGGCGAAGGGGATATGAACGAGGGCGCAGTTGCTACAGAAATGGGCTTGCGCGGAATATCGCCTGCAGCAGAGGAGGTTATGGCGGCAAGAGATATTCTTGTTGCAGAATCTGTAGGATGCCGTGTGCATATAGCACATATTTCAACAAAGAATACTGTTGAGCTTATCCGTCAGGCTAAAAAGCGTGGTGTAAAGGTAACGTGTGAAACTTGCCCGCATTACTTCTCACTTACAGATGAGGCGTGCCGTGGATATAACACAAACGCAAAAATGAACCCTCCGTTAAGAACGGCAGAGGATGTACTGGCAATAAAAGAGGGACTTAAAGACGGAACAATCGACTGTATCGTAACAGACCACGCTCCGCATCATCCGGATGAAAAAGAATGTGAGTTCGGTTATGCAAAGAACGGTATAGTAGGACTTGAAACATCACTCGGTCTTGGTATAAAGTGTCTTGTAAAAGAGGGATATCTCACAATGAGTGAGCTAATTGAAAAAATGTCAAAGAACCCGTCGGAGGTGCTTGGCATTGCAAAGGGTACTTTGAGCGTTGGTCACAGTGCCGATGTTGTGATTTTTGACCCGGAGACCTCGTGGACAGTTGATATAAACGAGCTTCACTCAAAGAGCAAGAATTCACCGTTTGACGGATTTGAGCTTTACGGTAAGCCGGAATACGTGTTGGTTAACGGAAAAGTTGTTATAAACAGCGGAGAACTGATGAAATAAAGAGAGGTATAAAAATGTCAATAGATTTACTTGTAAAGAAGATAAAAGAAAAGGGCAACCCGTCGGTTGCAGGTCTTGACCCGGTGCTTTCATATGTTCCGGAATACTTAAGAGAAAAAGCATATAAGGAATACGGTAAAAATCTCAAAGGTGCTTGTGAGGCAATCTGGGAATTCAACAAGGGACTTATAGACTCATTTTATGATATAGTTCCTGCCGTAAAACCGCAGAGTGCATTTTATGAGATGTACGGTCTTCATGGTGAGGAGGTTCTTCACAGAACAATCAAATATGCAAAGGAAAAGGGTCTTTATGTAATACTTGACGTAAAGAGAAACGACATCGGTTCAACTGCCGAGGCATATTCGAAGGCATATCTTGGCAAAGTAGATATTGACGGTATAGAAGAGGAGCCGTGTCCGGTTGACTGTGTAACTGTAAACGGATATCTCGGCACAGACGGTATCAAGCCGTTTGTTGAGGACTGTAAGGCATATGACAAGGCAATATTTGCACTTGTTAAAACATCAAACCCGTCATCGGGTGAGTTGCAGGACTTAACAGCAGGCGACAAGAAGATATATGAACACGTTGCAGAGCTTGTAAATACATGGAATGCCGATACAATCGGTGAGAGTGGTTACGGTGCAGTAGGAGCAGTTGTAGGTGCAACATACCCCGAGCAGGCAACAGTTTTAAGAAAGATAATGAAACAGTCTTATTTCCTCGTTCCCGGTTACGGTGCGCAGGGTGGTGGCGCTATGGGCGTTAAGCCGTGCTTTAACGATGATGGCCTTGGTGCAATCGTAAACTCATCACGTGGTATTATGTGTGCATATAAAAAGGGCGACTGGAAGGACGAGCAGTTTGCAGAGGCAGCAAGAGCCGAGGCTGTCAGAATGAAGGAAGATATTACCAGCGTACTGTAATGCTATGCAGGATATACTTACGGAGTGAACGCAGAGGAGTATTTACTCCGAAAGCTAACGCCAAAGGAAATGCTTTCTACGCAAACACTCCTCTGCGTCCATAAGATAGCGAGGCAGGTTTAAGCCTCATATTTACTCTGAATTCATGAAAGGGGTCAGATCAGTGAAAAAGGTATATAAATGTGAATTAGTATCAAAAACGGAGCTTTGTCCGGGGATATTCGATTTCGTTGTAAAAGCGCCGGAGATTGCGGAGCTTGCCGGAATCGGACAGTTTTTGCATATTGACTGCGGTGGAAAAACACTTTTAAGACGTCCGATAAGTATATGCGATTTCGGTGAGGGCTTTGTGCGTTTTGCGTTCCAGGTAAAGGGCGAGGGCACAAAGGAGCTTGCAAAGTTTGAGGTCGGAGAATTTATAGATATAATGGGCCCGCTCGGTCACGGTTTCAAGACAACACCGGGTGAGAAAGCTGTTGTTATCGGCGGCGGAATAGGTGTTTTCCCGGTTCTCGGTCTTGCACGTGAAACTGACAGTGCAGTTTTCCTTGGCTTCCGTAACAAAGACCTTGTAGTTATGGAAGATGATTTCAAGGCAGTAAATGACAATGTAACAATCTGTACAGACGACGGTAGCTACGGCTATGACGGTTTTGCGATTGCGGCAATGGGTGAGTATCTTCTTGAAAATGATGTGGATATGATTTATTGTTGCGGTCCTACACCGATGCTTAAAGCAGTTAAACAGATAGCTGAATACAGAAACATCCCATGCCAGCTCTCATTAGAGGAGAGAATGGGTTGCGGTATCGGTGCTTGTCTTACCTGCGTTTGCAAAACTACAGGCAAGGGTATGGCAGAGCACAAGCAGGTATGTACCTGCGGACCTGTATTTGATGCAAAGGAGGTTGTATTCTGATGGGAAAGCTTGAAATAGATTATTGCGGAGTAAAGTTCAGAAACCCGATAGTTACAGCATCGGGTACATTCGGTTTCGGTTATGAATATGATCAGTATGTATCGCTTAGTGAATACGGCGGTTTTGCGGCAAAAGGTCTTACACGCGAGGAGCGAGCAGGAAACAAACCGCCAAGAATTGCAGAAACACCGTATGGAATATTAAACAGCGTAGGTTTGCAGAACCCGGGTGTGGAAGCTTTTTCAAAGTATATAATGCCCGAACTTGCAAAGACATATGATACTAACGTAATTGCGAATATGTCGGGTAACACAATAGAGGAGTATGCCGAAATGGCAGAAATCCTGTCTGAAACAGACGTTGCACTTATCGAAATGAACATTTCGTGTCCGAACGTAAAACACGGCGGACTTGCATTCGGCACAAACGCTGCGGTTGTTGAGGAGCTTACGGCTGAAGTTCAGAAGCGTTGTAAAAAACCGCTTGTTGTTAAACTTTCACCGAACGTAACGGATATAACCGAGATAGCAAAAGCCGCAGAAGCCGGTGGTGCTGACGGTGTTTCACTTATAAACACATTACTCGGTATGAAGATAGATATAAACACCCGCCGTCCTATACTTGCAAACAATATGGGTGGACTTTCGGGCCCGGCAGTAAAGCCTGTTGCGGTACGTATGGTGCATCAGGTGTATAACTCCGTAAAAATACCAATCATAGGTATGGGCGGTGTCGCAAGCGGTGCTGACGTTATTGAGTTTATGCTTGCCGGTGCAAAGCTTGTTGCACTCGGTACGGCACTTTTTGCAAAGCCCGATTTGATTCTTGACGTTAAGCGTGAGATAAACGAATATATGGACAGATTCAAGATTGACGATATTAACGACATAATAGGAGCTGTTCAATTGAACTAAAACTAAAAAAGGCGGGGCACTCTCCGCCTTGTTTTTCGGGAGAGAGAAAATGATAACTCCGATATATAAACGTCTTTGTGACTATAGAAATGAGAACCGAATACCATTTGCAATGCCCGGGCATAAGAATATGCGTGGGCTTGATGCCGATTTTACGGGCTGTGACGTTACGGAGCTTTCAAAAACCCTTAATCTTTTAGGTGACGATGAAACGGTCAGAACTGCAAATGAGCTTTTAAGTTCATTTTACGGCTCAAAAAAAAGCTTCATTCTGACCTGCGGTTCAACCTCGTGCATACAGGCGATGGTCTTAAGCACATTATCACACGGTGATACGTTGCTTGCAAGCCGTGACTGTCACATAAGCGTTATAAATATATGTGCAGTTGCAGGTATAAAAATCAGACTTACAGACAGTGTGTCGGAGACGGATTTTACAGACGGTGTCAAGGCAGTGCTTGTCACATCGCCCAATTACTACGGCGTAGTAAAGGATATTGAGAAAATATCGGAAATCTGTCACAAAAACGGAGCAGTTTTGCTTGTTGATGAGGCTCACGGTGCGCATTTCACGAATCAGTTTGGTTTGCCCGAAACTGCAGTAAGACTCGGTGCTGATATGGTATGCCACAGTGCGCACAAAACGCTCAACGCACTGACTGGTGCGGCATTTCTGCATATAGCAACGGACCGAATAGATATAAACCGTGTAAAATGTGCAATCCGTATGCTACATACCACAAGCCCGTCATATATGATAGCTGCATCTGCAGATATTGCACGAGCAACGCTTGAAGAACAAGACTATACTGCAATAATAAAAGAGTGCAATGAATTTAAAGAAGCAGTTTCAAAAACGGGTATTAAATTTTCTCAAAACGACGACCCGACAAGGCTTGTGCTTGATTTTTCAGAGTATGAGGTTACGGGTTTTGAGATAGCAGACAGACTTTCAGAAAATTACGGAACAGATGTAGAAATGGCGGATTTAGTACATATAGTTTTGATAGTAACGCCATATAACAGACATTCCGATTTTATAAATTTGTTCCATGCACTAAAAGACATTATAAGTGGCTTGGAAAAGAGAACAGACAAAAAGCCGTTTCCCCAAATGCCCAAAGCAACGGGCGATGTTATATCACCGCAAGACGGCTGGGGAATGGAAACTGAACTTGTCGATATAGAAAATTCCGTCGGCAGAGTTTCTGCCCAGACCTTATCGGTATATCCGCCGGGTACGGCTGTGACCGTTACGGGCGAGAAGATAAGCGATGATGCTGTGGAATACATCAGTGCAGTAACAGAGCATGGCGGTGAGGTCATAGGTTTAAATGACGGAAAAATTGAAGTGATTTTATGAACAGGATAGTTATAGATTGTATAATTGATAACATAGTTTATCAGAACGCGGAAAACGGTTATGTTATCTGCGAGGTTTCCTCAAAGGAAGAGGGCGATTTCTATGCGGTCGGATATATGCCTACAATCCGTCCGGGTGAATGTGCGTCACTTACGGGCAACTGGGTAAATCACCCCGAATACGGCGAGCAGTTCAAGGTTGAACTCTATGAAACCATAATGCCCAAAGAGGAAATTGCAATTATTAAATATCTCTCGTCGGGTGTCATAAAAGGCGTTCGTGAAGCAACTGCGAAAAAGCTTTACGAGGCGTTTGGCGACTCTGTTTTTGATGTGCTTACAAGCGAGCCTGAAAAGGTCGAAAAAATAAAAGGCATAGGCCATGACCGTGCTCAGACTATCTGTAAATCATTCAATGAGCAACGCAGTGTGCAGAACATAGTTATGTTTCTGCAGCAGTACAGCATAAGTGCGAACACTGCGATTAAAATTCATAAAATATTCGGCAGCGAGGCGGTATCGGTAATTAAAGAGAACCCGTATGCACTTGCAAACGCCGTTGACGGCATAAGCTTTAAAACTGCCGATGTTATTGCGTATAATATCGGAATCCCGAAAAACAGCCCTGAAAGAATAGCGTGCGGTGTTGTATATTATCTGCGTGAGGCGGCATATACAAACGGACATGCATATATGCCAAGAGATGTGATTAAAGAGCATACTGTCTATAATCTTGACATAACAGAAATCGAGGCAGAAAACGCAATATCACAGCTTATCGCAGACCGTGATATAATTCTTGATAAAATAGATAATACCGAGGTTTTGTACCTTTACGGAATGTACCACGACGAAAAATATATCGCAAATCGTGTGTTTGAAATTGCTACCTCCGAGAGCAAATATGCAATAAGTGCAAGCCTTGCCGAGGAAGAAGTTGACGATTTTGAGCGTGACAACGGAATAAAACTTGCAAAAAAACAGCGTGAAGCCGTGGTAACCGCACTCTCATCAGGATTTATGGTGCTTACAGGCGGTCCGGGTACGGGTAAAACAACAACCATAAATGCAATCATTTCCATAATGGAAAACCTCAATATAAAAGTGGCACTTGCCGCACCAACGGGCAGAGCCGCAAAACGTATGTCACAGGTAACAAACCGTGACGCAAAAACCGTGCACCGTCTTTTGGGTGCACAAATGATTGGCAACACGCATACGTTTTCAAGAGACGAAGAAAACCCGCTTGATTGTGACGTTATAATACTTGACGAGGCGAGTATGGTAGATACCTCGCTTATGGCATCATTTCTGCGTGCCGTAAAGCCGGGCGGAAGAATAATTCTTTCGGGCGACAGTGACCAGCTACCGTCAGTCGGTGCAGGAAACGTGCTTCGTGACATAATCGACTCGGATGTGGTTTCTACGGTAAAGCTTTCGGATATTTTCCGTCAGTCGGAGGAAAGCCTTATAATAGTAAATGCGCACAGGATAAATAACGGTGAAATGCCTGAGCTTGGTGACAGAACACGCGACTTCTTCTTTATGAAGCGTGCAAACCCGACAGATGTTGCACAAACGGTGACAGACCTTTATAAAAGCCGTCTGCCCAAGACCTACGGACTTAACCCGATGAGTGATATACAGATACTCTCACCCACAAAAAAGGGTATAACGGGAACGGTTGAGCTTAATCGTATATTACAGATGTCCATAAACCCTCCGTCACAGTCAAAAAATGAGTATAAATACGGTCAGACTGTGTTCCGTGAGGGCGACAAGGTTATGCAGACACGCAATAATTACGATATCGAATTCACCACCGAAAAAGGTGAAAAGGGTGTCGGCATATATAACGGCGACATGGGTACGGTTGATTCCATCCATACGGAGGAGCGGTATATGATAATTACGTTTGACGATGGTAAAATCATTGAATATCCGTTCACGTCCGTTGAAGACCTTGACCTTGCATACGCAATAACCGTGCATAAGAGCCAGGGCAGTGAGTTTTCATATGTAATTATGCCCCTATCGTCATATATGCCGATGCTTATGACACGCAATCTTTTCTATACTGCAATAACACGTGCAAAGACGATGGTTATACTTGTAGGCAGTGACAGGATAATTGAGAATATGACAAAAAACAACACATATACAAAACGGTTCACGGGACTTTTGGAACGCCTGAACAAACAGAAAGAGAGGAATAGCCAATGAAACATAGTGTCGCAGTGTTTTTCAGATTTCTTGCGATTTTAGTTGTTATATTTCTTGGCATAACTGCGGTTGTGCCTCAAAGAACACTAAAAGATGATGAAGCAGTTTTCCCGATATGGAACGATATCAACGAAGAAAACCGTGATATAATAACTGCCGTATATGAAAAGGGAATAATAAAAGGCGGAACAAACGGCGAATTCGGAACAGACGATGGATTTACTGCAGCCGAGGCTGCATATGCGACCGTTCGTATATATGAACTGGAAAACGGACAAGACTATTCGTTTAGCTATTACAAAGCCGACGATGGTGAGAAGTACATAAAAAAAGCGAATAAGTATAAGCTTTGGGACAAGAGATTTCCGTCGGGCAGTCAGCCGTTGAGCCGTCAGGAATTTAGTGCAGTTTTAGCAAAACACGATAAAAAAGCAAAAAAACTCAATGATTCTTTAGGGTCAGCTTTAACCGAAGGTTTTACCTATAAAAAAGAATCAGAAAAAATGTATGAGCTTGGCGTGATGGCAGACACAAATATTACGGATGCATTTTCAGAAAATATAACCATAACACGTTTTGAAGCTGCAAAGCTCATTATGATGTATCTTGAACCCGACCGCAGAATAAAGATAGTTATGCCTGATTATGAGTCAATGGAAAAGGTGCTCACAGAAAAAATGTCAGGCTGGCAGGGCGACTGGTCATTATACTTTGAGGACTGCAAAACTGGCAGACAGATTTCAATAAACAGCCATCAGGTATATTCGGCGAGCCTTATAAAGATGTTTGTTGCACAGACGGTTTATGAGAAAGCGTCATCGGGCGAGCTTGTGCTTACTCAGAAACTTGAAAACGAAATCTTTAAAATGATTACATACAGTGATAATGAGGCGTGGAAATATATCGCCCGTAAGCTTGGTGGCGGCTCATATTCAAGAGGTATGGCAAAGGTAACCGAAACTGCACAGGAATCAGGTTTTGGCGATACAGGTCAGTTTTATCAGGGAAGCCATAAAAACTACAATTTTACATCCGTTAACGACTGCGGAGCATATCTGCGAGGGGTTTTAAACGGAACTATTGTAAGCCCGGAATATTCCGAAAAGATGTTGTCACTACTCAAACAACAGCAGCATCTGCATAAAATTCCGTCGGGAATACCCGACACGGTTATAACTGCCAATAAAACGGGTGAGCTTGATTATATGCAGGGTGATGCGGCGATTGTGTACGCACCAAACGGTACATATATACTTGTAATCATAGGCGACAGCCTTAATAACGGATACGGTCAGGTGTCTAGATTTACTGAACTGTCAAAGACAGTATATGAATTTCTTAACTGACGGGGAGGGAAAAAGATGATAGTAGGATTAAAAAAAGCGATTTTGCATATTCTTGACATGGGTTCGGGAACAGGTGTTTTTTCCGATGAGCTTTTAGATGTCGCTGATGCACAGATAAACACGTTTATAACAACTCACATCGAGAAGATTTATGAATCTGCAGTATTGAGAAAGGCGGATTTTAAAGCAGCAAGCGGTTTTGGTGCAAAAATAGAACAGTACAATAACGGCGACATAACCTTTGCAGAGCTTTCAAAAACCGCAGCAGAGCGTTTATATGATGCTTTGGCATCGAGTGAAGACCCAAAATCGTGCGATCTTATCGCAATTGAATTTGTGTCAAATGAGTCGAAAATTTTCGGGCTTTTAAAGTGCGATAACAAGATTGGTTTTACTCACGCAGTGGTCCAGTCTGACGGCAAAGTTAAAAACAATATTGTAAACAACTATGCAATATTGCCGTCACTCTCAAACAGAGTGGGCGAGTGTGCATTTATTGACCTTGAGACGAAAAAGATTTCGTACCGTGGCAGAAACAGTAAAATAGACGGTGATACGGTAGATATAATTGCAGAGCTTCTTTTGGAGTGTGAATATGAAATTTCACCGAGAGAGAGCGCAAATACCGTAACAAAAATCGCAAAAAAAGTAGCAGTTGAAAACGGTGCAGACCAGCTTGAGACACGTGCAAGAATAAAGGAATATGTTACCGAAAGCATAGAAGAAGAGAACTATGAATATGTTGACACTCGCAAGGTAGCAGACAAGGTGTTTGAAGGTATGCCGGCTGTACGTGATGAATTTGTGGAGAAACTCGAAAAAGCTGGAGTTCCCGAAAAGGTTGAGGTAAATAAATACATAACAAAGAAAATGACAGCAAATATTAAGCTTTCAACAAACACAGGTGTTGAACTTTCGTTCCCGCCTGAGCACTATAAGGACCCGGAGTTTATGGAGCTTATAACAAACGAGGACGGCACCCTGTCAATAAAGATAAATAACATAACAGAACTCACTAACCGTTAACAAATTGTTTTAATTCTGTTGTATTGACATAGCCGATAAATTAAGGTATAATAGAATTAGGTTGGTTTGGAGGTGCAAAAGTGAAGGAAGAGTATTCGTCAGGCGGAAAACAGTTCTTGTTTGTTCTTTTGTGGTCGGCGTTTCTGTATATTTTATGCGGTACTATGATGGCGGCGTTCGGGAACTATGCATTTATAGGCGGAATAATTTCAGTGCTGATATTTTGTGTGTTCGGCTTTTTTGTGCTCACACATTTCACATCTAAATTCACGTATTCGATAAAGAACGACAGACTCCGTATTAACCGTATGATAGGCAAACGCAATAAGGAAATCGAATTTTCGTGTAAGGATATTATAAGAACACAGTTTGGTGTAAAACCGAATGATTTTGCCAAACCCATACAGAGTATGCAGATAAGCATTATAAGCAAAAAGAAAAGTATGTATATAGAATACAGAACAAAGGATGATAAAACAGCATCAGTTGTTATAGAGCCGTCAGAAAAGTTCAGACGGCGTATAGAAAAGGAAAGGGAAAGAACAGATGGTTAGTATTTTAGGCGTACGCTTTAAAGCTGCGGGAAAGATTTATTATTTTGACCCGCAGGGAATAGATGCAAACCGTGGAGATTACGTAGTAGTTGAAACAAGCCGTGGTATTGAATACGGTGAAGTAATACACGGCATAAAAGAAGTGGAGGACTCGGTTATCACAAAACCGCTTAAAGGCGTTTTGAGAATTGCGACCGATGAGGACACAAGACGTTTTAATGAGAACAAAGAGAAAGAAAAAGAAGCATATAAAATATGTGCCGAAAAAATAGAAGAACATGGGCTTGAAATGAAGCTTGTTGAAGTGGAATATACTTTTGACGGAAGCAAAATCCTTTTCTATTTCACATCAGACGGCAGAGTCGATTTTCGTGAGCTTGTAAAAGACCTTGCGTCGGTATTTAAAACCAGAATTGAACTTCGACAGATAGGTGTAAGAGATGAATCAAAGAGTCTTGGCTCTATCGGCGTTTGTGGCAGAAACCTTTGCTGTTCGCAGTTTTTGGAGGAGTTTGTGCCTGTGTCAATAAAGATGGCAAAGGAGCAGGGACTCTCACTCAACCCGACAAAAATTTCAGGTGCGTGCGGAAGGCTTATGTGCTGTCTTAAGTATGAGCAGGACACGTATGAGGCACTAAACCGTGAAACTCCCTCAACAGGCACTGTTGTAGACACTCCCGAGGGAAAAGGAACGGTATCTTCAGTTTCACTCTTAAAGGGACGTGTCAGCGTGCGTCTTGAGGACGGAGACGAAATGACATTGCGTGATTTTGGGGTAAACGAGGTTGAGGTATACGATCCTGGCAAGAAACCACAGAAAAACAAGGAAGAGGCAAAGCCTGAGCCGATAAAGGAACCTGTGGCTGCGGAGTCAGGAGACGGCGAAGAGAAGACAGAAAAGAAAAACCGCAACAGAAACCGTAACAGAAACCGCAAAAAGAACACTAAAAAGAAAAATGATGCCGAATAAACTCGATAACTGTAAGAAATATTGCTGAAAATACAAATAATTTTTAAATAATACTTGAAGTTATGGCAAAACAGTGATATAATTATAATAAGGACGAAAGTCTAAAAATCTTCAGGAGGTAGAACCATGGCTTACAAAATTGATGTTGATGCATGTATAAGCTGCGGCGCTTGTGCTGCAGATTGTCCGGTAGACGCAATTTCCGAAGGCGATGCAGCATACGTAATCGATGCAGATACTTGCATTGAGTGTGGCGCTTGTGCTGATACTTGCCCGGTTGGTGCACCGGTTGCTGAATGATTTAATATCATGTTGGGCGTTATGCGATACCCCTTGGGGTATCGGATCGCCCTTATTTTTTGTGAGAAATTAAACACCAAAAAGGAGGTGTGAAAGATGAAAAAATTCAGATTGATCGGGGTTCTGATATGGATTATGCTGTTTGTGGCAGGCTGTGGCTGTAGTGGCGGTGACATTGTATCAGAAAAGGAAACGAAGCGTAAGGAATCAACTGGCGACAGCTGGACAGTTATGATTTATATGCTCGAATCCGGAATGGAGGAGCAATACGACCGTGTTGGTGAAGTGCTTGGCTCGCTCTCTTATGATCTTCCTCAAAACATAAATGTAATTGTTGAGGTCGGTGGCTGTGAAAACGGCTGGAGCATAGACGGTATAAAGACCGACAAAATTCAGGATTATATTGTTCAAAAGAACGGTATCCGACTAATAGAGGAAAAAGACCTTGAGAATATGGGCAAGAGCGATACGTATTCATCTTTCATATCCCGAACAGTGAAAAAATACCCTGCTGACAGATATGTGGGTGTAATATGGGGCGACGGCGGTGGCCCGTTAAACGGAGCAGGCTATGATTCTTTATATAAAAATGACCCGCTTACGCCTAATGAGATAGCAACGGCACTGAAAAAAGCCGGAGCGAAGCTTGATATAATAGGCTTCGATTCAAGCCTTATGTCTAATATGGAAACCGCATCAGCACTTGCTCCGTATGCAGATTATATGATAGCTTCACAGGACTTAATGCCGTATACAGGCTGGGATTACCGTGAGTTTTTTAAGACTATATCAGAGACACCTGCACAGTCTCCCGAAACTGTAGGTCAGACTATATGCGATGATATTAAAGAAAAAGCGTCCGATGAGCAGGAAGTACTTGTTTTTATGTCCTTAATTGATTTATCGGAAATTAAGCGTGTGGAGAAAGAATTCGACCGTATTGCAGACAATATGGTGTCTTTATGCGAAGACATAGGTAAACTGCGTGCAATGACTGCGCTTATAAACTCTGCGCCGTCTATGGGTGCAAATTCTGTTTATGAAGGCTATTCCAATCTTGTAGACCTTGACGCGTTTGCAAATGCAGTTACAACGGCATCAAAATACAGGGATTCCGAGATAACAGATGCGATAAGCCGTGCTGTTATATATAAAACTGCAGGCGATTTTTATGAATCGGCATGCGGCTTGAGTGTATACTATCCCCAAAACAGACTTCCGCAGGAAATTAACGGGTATAAAAAAATATGCCAAAGTGAAAAATATAAGGAATATATTGATAAATCCACTGCCAGTGAATCTATAACCGGCAGGGTTGCGGATTACCGCAACACAGGTGCATGGCAGCAGTACAGCACGACGTCAGACAGTTATATGAACGCAGAACCTGACCTCAGAGGCGGGTATATGCTTTCGGCTTCAAATGATAATACTTTTATAAAGATAGGCGTTAATTTGTACAAATACAGCGAGGAAGACGGATTATATATGCGTTTGCATACCGATAACGATGTATACTACAGCAATATAACAAACACGTATGAAAACAGCCTTAAAAACAGTCAACTCAAGATGAACGGAATAGCTGTGGAATCATATTTGGTAACATCGTGTGGCGATATGACACTATATTCAATTCCTGTGATATACGAAGGGAAAGATACCAATTTACGTATACTGCAGGAGAAAGAGGACGAAAAATACACGTATACGGTGTTGGGTGTCTTTAGCGGTGCATCAGACCGTAAATACAAAATCCCGTCTTCGGGCGACACAATAACACCTATATATTCAATATACGGCGGTACGGAAAATCAGTATATTGAAGGTAAAGAGCTTAATCTGGTTTTTGGCGGTCTTAACATAAAAGAAAAGGATTTGGATGACGGAGAATACCTCATATCATATACGACCGAGGACTTATACGGAAACAAAGCAGAAAGCAGAACTACTAATGTAAAAGCAATAAAAGGCAAAATGCAGATTTCAAAATAACAAGCTGAAAGGAGCTTAACAATTCATATGAGACGACTTCTGGCAATCTGGCTCGGAAAAATGGTTTTTCTTGCCGGAAAAATAACAAAAAGACAGACCTCATCAGCACCCGGTGAAATGGCGCTTAAAATTTGTCCGACACTTATAAGTGATATGAATGAGAGAGTGGCAAAGAAAATAATTGTCACTTGCGGAACTAACGGAAAAACCACAACTAACAATGTCATATGTTCAGCTCTTGAAGCCAAGGGTTATAAGGTTATGTGCAACCGAATAGGTGCGAACATGCTCTCGGGAGCAGTTACGGCTTATATTGAGTCTGCTTCATTGTTTGGAAAAATCAATGCTGATTATGCCTGTCTTGAAATAGACGAGGCGTACGCAAGAATTATATTTAAGCAGATAAAACCTGACGTTATGGTTATAACCAATCTTTTCCGTGACCAGCTTGACCGTTACGGTGAGCTTGACGGTACGGTAAAGCTTATAAACGATGCAATTGATATGGCAGACGGTGTGACGCTTGTTTTAAATGCAGACGATCCGGTGTGTGCACAGTTTGGCAAAAAAGAGAATGTTAAAGCTTTGTATTACGGGGTATCGGAAAAAGTGCTTGAAGACGAAGACAGCGCAAAGGAAGGCAGATTCTGTCCTGTATGCGGAAGTGCTCTTTCTTATAACTACCACCATTACAGTCAGTTAGGCGATTTCTTCTGCCCCGACTGTGATTATAAGCGACCTGAGCCTGATTATGTGATAAACAATGTAAAACTCGGTGTTCCGATGAGCTTTGCAATAAACGGTAAAGAGTATACGGTAAACTATAAAGGATTTTATAATATCTTAAACCTTTCGGCGGTATATACTGCATTATGTGCTGCAGGCGAAACGGTTGAAAACTTTGACCGTCTTTTATCCGGCTACAAACCGCCATCGGGTAGAATGCAGGAGTTTAACCTGAAAAAAACGGTTGTTCTGAGTCTTTCAAAGAATCCGGCAGGCTTTAATCAGGCAATAACAACTGTAAATGCCGATACAAGAAAAAAAGACGTAATTCTTGCTATCAATGACGGTGCAGGTGACGGCAGAGATATATCGTGGATATGGGACGTTAATTTCCAGAAACTGCGTAACGAAAACACAAACACGCTTTCTGTAACCGGAATACGCCGTTATGATACAGCACTGCGGTTTAAATATGATGATACAGAGGTTGACGTTTTAACGGATAGTATGAAAGATGCCATCCTTAAGGCACTTGATACAGATTCAGATATAATTTATGTAATGGTGAATTATACGGCGATGTATTCAACCGAAGCAATATTACACGAGCTTGAAAGGGGATATAAGAATGAGGATTAAAATAATGCATTTATATCCCGATTTGTTGAATCTTTACGGGGATTTGGCAACCATACGTAGCTTATGCCACAGACTTCAATGGCGGGGAATAAACGCTGAGGTTATAACACACACATCAGAAAACGGCACACCGGACTTTGGTGATATTGATATAATTGTCCTGGGCGGCGGCACAGACCGTGAAGAAAAAACGGTTATGAACCTGCTGTTAAAGCAAAAGGACGAGCTTAAAGCTTATGTAGATTCCGAAAAAGTAATATTTGCCACATGTGGCGGAATGGATATGCTTGGAAAATACTGTAAGTTCGCAGACGAGACAGTAGAAGGCCCCGGAATCCTTGATATTCATACAGAATCGGGCACAAAGCGGATGACGGGCGATGTTGTCGTTGAATCAAATGTTTTTGATGGCAAAATAGTCGGCTTTGAAAACCGTTCCGGTAAGACCAATATAGGTAGTCTGACACCGCTTGGCAAGGTTGTAACGGGCGGAGGCAATAATGGCGAGGACTTTACTGAGGGTGTTGTTTATAAAAATGTTATAGCAACGCATCTGCACGGTGCATTATTGCCGAAAAATCCAAAGCTTTGCGACTATATACTTGAAACTGCATTACGCAAAAAGTATATGGAATTCTCGAAGCTGACTCCGCTATCAGATGAGCTTGAAACAGAGGCAAATAAGTTTATAGTAAAAAGATACGAAAAGTAATATAAAGGGGTTGTTGTTTGCGCAACAATCCTATCGTTGTGTAAAGGGAAACAGTGATGAAACGGATTTGGGAATGGATTAAAAACTTGCCATGGATTAAAATAGCGCCTTACGGCGGTATTGTTTTTGGCGTGGTACTGTTTCTTATCCTGTCTATCACAACACAGAATGACACAGTGAACAAGCGTGTCGAACAGGGCGGACTTGTCACACGTTTCCCCGGCGATCCCACTGCATTTTTTGACGGTAAAACACCTGATTCGGGACTTGTTCTGTCATGGCACGACAATGTTGCAAAGCTAAAGACGGGCGAGATAACGACGCTTAAGCTTGATGCGCAAATCTATCCTATAACACTCTCGGACAGAACCTTGACATTCATATCATCGTCTCCTGAATGTGCAGAAATCGACAGTGACGGAAACATAATCGCAAAGAAAACCGGCAGTGTTGAAATCACTGTTAAAAACGAGGCAACGGGTCTGAGTGCAAAAGCATTTTTGCAGGTTATACAGCCTGTTGAAGGGTTCTACATTCATAACAGCTCTATTAACCTTTATACATCAGACACAGGTGTGAGGGTTGTCCCGATGATATATCCGGAAAACGCCTCAAACACGGCCGTTAAGTGGTATTCAAAGGACACAAAAATAGTTCAGATAGACCAGACGGGGCATATAAAACCTGTTGCAACCGGTATGACGGAGGTTGTAGGAACAACGGCAGACGGTGGTCTGGTTGCAAAATGCTTTGTAAATGTAATAAATGAAACTATACGGGTTGACGGCGTAAATATACTTAACAAAGAAAAAACAGAAATAGAACAGGGCGAAACAATACGGTTGTTTGTATCTGTATCGCCTCAGAATGCACGAAATAAGCATATCACGTGGGAGAGTGCTAACGATTCAATAATTTCGGTTACTCAGAACGGCGTGATAAAGGGTATAACTCCCGGTACTGTAACAGTATATGCAAAAAGCAGTGATGGTGTATATGACAGTTTTGATATAACTGTTAAAGAGAAACAATCACTGATTGTACCCGAGACCAGTCCGCAGTACGTAGCACCCGGCGGAGTTATATATACAGCATACGATATAACACTTGACCAAGCGCTTGATGCATTGATGAAGACATCACCTACTTATAATGACGGTACAGGCAAGAAGAATGCCGACAGAAGCCGTGCACGGATATATCTTGACCCGAACGAGTTCTCGCAAGGCTCTTATAAGTATCAGTTTATGGATTTATCGTTCTACAGCGGCGTCGGACGAGACCAGCTTGCGGCGTTCCTTGACGGAAAGGGCATATTAAGCGGCAAGGCAGACACATTTATAGCTGCGGCAAAGCAATATAAAGTAAACGAGCTTTATCTTGTAGCACATGCGTGTCTGGAAACAGGCTACGGTACATCACAGCTTGCAACGGGCGTTGCATATAACGGTGTAAGAGTATATAATATGTTCGGAATCAGAGCTATTGACAGTGATGTAATCGGTACCGGCTCAAAGAAGGCATACGAAGAAGGCTGGACAACTCCCGAAGCGGCTATTATGGGCGGAGCAAAATGGATAAGTGAAAACTATATCAATGCACCTCAAAGACAGAACACGCTTTATAAAATGCGCTGGAATCCCGCAAATCCGGGACAGCATCTATATGCCGGCGATATAGCGTGGGCAGTGTCGCAGTCAGTGATACTGGAAAAATTATTTGCAAACTTTACGGATGTTAATATGAGCTATGAGGTTCCTGTATATGCAGGCTCGATTGCACCGGTACTCGATGTAAAACAGGGTATGTCAATAACATGGTAAATAGAGAGGGGAGAAATATAATATGACGGCAATAATAGGAGCGTTGGTTCTTACAGCGATGTTTGGAAGTGTCGCATGGGCGTCTATCGGGAAAAATACATTCAAGCGCATACAAAGTCCCGAAAGGAAAAGTTTAATAATATGGATTATACTTATTCTGGGATTTATAGTGCGTATAGTTGCAGCGGCAAGCTACAGAGGCCACGAAACAGATATGAACTGTTTTTCTGGCTGGTCGGATATGATATTCAATAACGGTATTTCGCAGTTTTATCTTTCTGACGGATTCCATGACTATCCGCCGGGTTATGTCTATGTGATGTGGGTTCTTGGCGCACTGAAGTCTGTGTTTAATAGTGATGGCCCTGCATTGTGGGTGCTTTTAAAACTCCCGTCGATTATAGCAGACCTCGGTATGGGCTATCTTGCATATAAAATAGCAACGAAATCGTTATCTCAAAAAGCAGGAGCTATAATTTCGGCATTCATAGTCTTTAACCCTGCAATTATATTCAACAGCTGTCTGTGGGGACAGGTCGATTCAGTTTTGGCTATTTTCTGTGCCCTTTCTGTGTACTTTATGGCAGAAAAGAAATTCGCACCGTCATTCTTTACGTTCGGTGCGGCTATACTTATAAAACCGCAGGCAATCTTCTTTGCACCGGTGCTTGTATTCGGCGTTATAGAAGAAATATTTATAAACAACACATTCGATGCAAAAAAACTGCTCAATACAGTACTTTGGGCTTTGGCAGCTATAGCATCGGTATTTATACTCTTTATGCCGTTCGGAACAAATCCGATACACGGTATAGAGGTCATAGTAAAGCAGTATATGGCTACTGTGGGACAGTATAATTTCATGACAATAAATGCATTTAACCTTTATGGTGCATTAGGACAGAACTGGACAGAATTAACCACTGTGACATCTGCAATCGGCTATATTTTAATGGCAGCAGTTGTGGTACTCTCAGGCATCATCTTCTTCAAAAAAGAGGGTAAGGAGAAATATTATCTTGTTTCTGCTGTGCTCGTATTCGGAATATATATGTTTGCTCCGAAGATGCACGAGAGATATGCGTTCCCGGGAATGTTTATGTTGATTATGTTGGTAGCAACTCTACCGACATGGAGAAACTTTATATGTTACGGTTTATTCTCGCTTTCGCAGTTCTTTAATATTGCCTGGGTTCTTCTGGTCTATGAAACAGAACCGGGAATGTATTTCAAGTCATCTGTAATCGTAGCAGCGTCGATTATAAATATTATGGTATTTGCTTGGATGGCGTATCAGGCATTTAAACCGTCGGAGGTTATTGAGGCGAAATCGTCACAGCAAAAAATCAAGCAGCCGCAAAAACAAACAAAACAAATTGTAAAAGCAAAACAGACAAAACAGACAGGCGTTTTCCGCCTGAGTGAAAAGCTTGTCAAGATAACTGCGGTTGATATTGCAATAATGATTGCTATAACGCTGGTTTACGGATGTATCGCTTTTTATAAACTGGGCGATAAATATGCACCGCAGACAAATGTTGCAATCGCTCAGAACAGTGTGACGGTCGATTTTGGTAAAGAAACGAATATATCAAAAACCGCTTTCTTCCTGGGCGCAAGAAATCTTGAAAACGGAAGAAACCTTGCGTTTACGTATTTTGACGAAAATAATCAGGTTGTAAAAGAGGACGTTATTGACTCGGGTGCAGTATTTTACTGGACAATACGTGAGGGAATAGATACAAAGGCACGCTATGCGGTTATTTCAAGTAACTGTGAGGAAAATCCGTCTGACCCAAGCGATAAAGTATATCTTAATGAGGTATGCTTCCTTGATGCTGACGGAGGCGTGATAACACCTGCGAATGCAAAATCCGATGATGTTAATACTCTCTTCGATGAGCAGGAATATCTTACAACAGAAAAATCGTATATGTCCGGCTCGTACTTTGATGAAATATACCATCCTCGTACAGCGTATGAATTCCTGCACGGTATGAGTGTCTATGAATGGACGCATCCACCGCTCGGAAAGGTTTTGATGGGTATAGGAATATCCATATTCGGAATGGTTCCGTTCGGCTGGAGATTTATCGGCACATTGTTTGGTGTTCTGATGGTGCCTGTTGTGTACCTGCTTGCAAGACGTTGTCTAAAGTACAGATGGATTGCGGTTCTAGGATGTCTGATATTCACATTTGACTTTATGCACTTTACCCAGACACGTCTGGCAACAATCGACACTTACGTAACGTTCTTTATAATGCTTATGTATTACTATATGTATAAGTACTATAAAAAGAGTTTTTATGACACACCGTTATGGAAAACACTTATTCCTCTCGGACTTTCGGGTATATTCTTCGGCTTGTCTGTCGCATCAAAATGGACGGGTCTTTATGCCGGTGTAGGCCTTGCAATAATATTCTTTATAGCACTTGCTGACCGGTATAAAGAATATAAATATGCACTTTCAGACCCGAAAGGCGAAACTGACGGAATAAGCCATAAAACAGTTATAGACAAATTCACAAAGAATACAGTTGTAACTCTGGCATTTTGCTGTGTTATGTTTATAGCCGTTCCGTTTGCGATATATACACTCTCATATATCCCGTATATGAACACACCCAGCGGTGAAGGGTTTAAGACCATATTTACCAACGCAGAGTCGATGCTTACGTATCACGGAAAGACGGTTGTAGCATCAACGCATCCGTATTCGTCGCATTGGTATGAATGGCCTATAATATACCGTCCGTTATGGTATTTCTCAAATACGCTTGATAACGGGATGAAACAGGGCATAAGTGCAATGGGTAACCCTGCCGTATGGTGGCTTGGAATACCTGCAGCTGCATATTGTGTTGCAGTATCCTTGATGGTTCCGTTGCGAAACAAGAACTATTTCGGCAAGAATAAATATTATTTTGTGGTTGCATATGCTGTAATTTTAGAATTGCTATGTGTATTTGCATATTTTGGCGGAGACGCTAATTCAGAACGTCTGTTGCCGTGTGTTATGGTGTATGCGGCAATAATGATACTTGTGTTCCTCTTTGTAGTGATGTTTGACGAAAAACACAAACAAAATTCCATGCGGACACCGTTGTTCCTTGTTATAGGCTATTTTGCCGGATATATGCCGTGGATGCTTGTATTGAGAACAACATATATCTATCATTATTTTCCGTGTGTTGTATTTGCGGTGCTTATGATAGGATATTGCTTCAAGAGCCTGTATGAAAACTCAAAGAACAAAAAGGCTGTAATAGCTGTAGGGCTGGGTTATGCGGTGCTTGTTGTAGGATTGTTTGTATTATTCTATCCTGTTATAAGCGGAGCACCCGTGAGCCTTGATTTTGCCGAGAAATGGCTAAAATGGTTCAGCTCGTGGGTACTGGTAGCTTAAGGGAGGTGTATATGTTGACACCCGGAACTGCATTGGAAATGAAACGGCATGAAAATAATATGACGCAGGAGGAGGTTGCAAAATATCTTGGTATATCACGCAACACTCTTGCGGCGTATGAGAGCGGGAAACAGAAGGTTCCGTTAACTGTATTCATATATCTTGCAGACCTGTATAATTGTGATGTCTATGACATTTTCTCAGTCCATGCAAGCGATGTCGAGTTCGATACGGATGAAAAAGAACTCATAAAGGCTCATGCACGCTACAAAGTCAGGGAAGCAAAAGAAATTGATGAAACGCTTAATATACCACGTACGGAAGATTATTACAAGTTAATATACTTAAAAGCTATAAAAGAAAAAATGAAGACATAAAAATAAGAGGTGAACGTAATTGATAAAAAAATTAACCGCACCGACTGATATGACGTCAGGTGCACCGTGGAAAAGCATACTTATCTTCACATTGCCGATGATAATAGGCAATGTAGCACAACAGCTTTACAATACAGTAGACAGTATCGTTGTGGGAAAATACATAGGTGATAATGCACTCGCCGCAGTAGGAAGTGCAATGCCTATTGTAAATATGATACTTGTACTCTTTATAGGCATATCTGCAGGAGCAAGTATAATGGTATCGCAGTATTTCGGTGCAAAAAACAGAGATGCACTCTCTCATACAATAGGAAATTGTATAACCGTAACTGCGATTGCGTGTCTTTTGCTTATTGCAGTGCTTGCACCGATTATAAAGCCGATTCTGGTATGGTTAAACACTCCGGAAAGTATAATAGACGGCTGTGCGGACTATCTTATGATTTCGGTTATAGGTGTCGCAGGACTTGCATATTATAATATTTTAAGCGGAATAATACGAGGTCTGGGCGACTCGTTCTCGGCGTTGATCTACTTGCTTATTGCGACGGTTATAAATATTGTACTCGATATTGTGTTTGTTGCATACGTAAATATGGGCGTTGGCGGTGTTGCACTTGCAACGGTCATTGCTCAGATAATCTCATCGGTATTGTGCCTTATAAAGCTTTCAAGAATGCGTGAATATTTTGATTTTAAAGTTAAATATCTCAAGCCTGTGGGCAGATATGTCAAAACAATAATCAGACTCGGTTTGCCATCAGGTGCAACGCAGGCAATATTCTCGTCTGCAATGATAGTTGTGCAGTCTCTCACAAACCAGTTCGGAGAGCTTTTTATAGCTGCAAACGTTGTTATAATGCGAGTGGACGGATTTGCAATGCTTCCCAACTTCTCATTTGGTACAGCACTTACAACATATGCAGGTCAGAATGTGGGTGCAGGGCTTTATGACAGAGTAACAAAAGGCGCAAAACAGGGAATGTTGCTTGCTGTAGGCTGTTCTGCTGCGATAACGGGAATTATACTGCTTTTCGGAAAAGCACTTATGGGTGTATTTACAGATACCAAAGAGCTTGTAGACATGAGTTACAGGCTTATGATGATACTTGCGACAGGATATATTGCAATGGCGGTAACACAGAGTCTTTCGGGAATTATGCGTGGTGCAGGCGATACGGTAACGCCGATGGTTATTTCGCTTATAACCACTATTGCGATTCGTATTCCCATAGCATACGGAATATCGTATCTCACAAGAACTCCTGAGCTTCCTATCGGACGCTGTGAATGTATTCAGATTTCACTTCTTATGACATGGATTATCGGTGCGGTGCTGACAGCGATATTCTATAAAGTCGGAAAATGGAAAACAAAATCAATAGTAAAATAACAAAAAATCTGTGACTTTAAAAAGTCACAGATTTTTTGTTATTCAACTTCAAGTGTAAACTCAAAAGTTGTCGTATAAGTATCGTCATCAGGATTCTTTTTATTCTTTACAGTTATTGGCTGGTTATGCAGACGCAGAATATTTTTAACAAGCGACAATCCCAAGCCTGCTCCGGTGCGGTCATGTTCACGGGATTTGTCCGTTTTATAGAACCTGTCGAAAAGATGCTTTAAGTTATCGGGGTCTATTTTCTCGCCTATATTTGATATTGACACAAGTGCTTTTCCGTTCGCAACCGACGTCTTTATCAGAATCTGCGTGTTGGGAATACAGAACTTCATTGCATTGTCAATCAGGTTAATCAAAACACGTTTAAGCTGGTCCTTGTCACCGAGTGTTGTAAGATGCTCAGGTCTGAAATCAACATCTATATCTGCATGGCGTTCCTCAATAGTTTTTTCAAGGCTTATAAGTGACGAGCATATGAGGTCATTTATATCAAACGGCTCAATATTCATTTTGAACTCTTCTGACTGCATCTTTGACATTTCAAGCATATCGTTTACAAGCTTGGTCAAGCGGACAGATTCATCACGCACAATTTTAAGATAATCGTTTCTGTCGTCTTCTGCGATAGTTCCGTCAAGCATACCCTCGACAAACCCCGTTATACTTGTCATCGGAGTGCGCAGTTCATGCGAAACATCTGAAACAAAGCTTTGCCTGTTCGCATCTGCTTTTTCTATGGAGCTTGCCATAAAGTTAAATGTCGACGCAAGCTGACCTATCTCATCTTTTGTTGTTACTGCAACACGTTCGCTGAAATCGCCTCGTGCGATTTTCTGTGCCGCTGTATTTATCTGCACTATCGGACGTGATATTTTTTTCGCCTGTATATAAATGATTATAAATGCAACAAGCAAAGATAAAAGCGACGACAGTACAAATATAAGCAACAGTTCTATAACGTCACGCCTGAGTTCGGGCAGGCTCTTGTTAAATACAATAGCACCGATAGGCGTATTTTTGTAATGGAGCGGATATGCAACACTTAAAACACGATTTTCATAAAAGTTATTGAAATCCGATTTAAAAACGATTGTTTCGTCCTCATAAATACTGTCCATAACTTTTTCGGGAATATCAGTGATTTGTTGTGTTCCTTCAAAAACATCTCCGTCACGGTTTACTATAATAATATCTGATTCTGTGAAACTTGCCCAGGAGTGCAGAACAGAAGAATAAGCCTGTGCAGAAATTGCATCCTGCTGTTCTACCTGTAAAGTAACCGTCCAATCTTCAACGGTGTCTGCAACAGATGAAAGCATTTCTATTTGCTTACGCTCATTAAACTGTGAAAACAATGCAGAAAGCGAAAGTGCAAGTGTTGAGAACACGAACATCAGAATTATAACGTAGGTCCAGAACATTCGTCCGAAAATACTTTTAAACATAAAAAATCCTCTCTATAAACTGCACGCCCTATCAGATGATAAGGCGCACACTGTTTTAATGAACTTCGAATTTATAGCCGACGCCCCATACGGTTTTGAGCTGCCAGTTGGCATCTGTTCCTTCAAGTTTCTCACGCAGACGCTTTATATGTACGTCAACGGTTCTTGAATCGCCAAAGTAGTCAAAGCCCCATACCTCTTCAAGTAACTGTTCGCGTGTAAACACACGGTTGGGGTTTGATGCAAGAAAATACAACAACTCAAGCTCTTTCGGCGGGATTTCGAGTATTTTTTCGTCTATTTTTAACTCGTAGTTAACAAGATTTACTTCAAGCTTATCAAACTTAACTATTTCATCATTTGATTGAGCTGTCTTTGCTTCACTTCTGCGGAGTATAGCCTTTATTCTGGCGATAAGCTCTTTTGGGTCAAACGGTTTTACAATATAATCATCTGCACCCAGTTCAAGGCTCAGCACCTTATCAAATGTCTCACCTTTTGCCGTGAGCATGATAATCGGCACCTCGGAAGTTTTTCTGATTTCACGGCAGACTCCGTTGCCGTCAAGTCCGGGCATCATAATATCAAGAACGATAATTGCCGGATTCTCTTTTTTCCAGGCATCAAGTGCTTGTAAACCGTCAGATGCGGTGCAGACTGTAAAATCTTCCTTTTCAAGATATAGTTTTATAAGCTTTACAATATTTAAATCATCATCTACAACTAATACTTTTGACACATTACTCACTCCGTTTCATAGTAATATATTTTATATTATACCATATTATGGAACAAGAATAAAGGGGTTTTGATTAAATTTTTTAAAACAAATTGTGAATATATATGACAAAATAATAAAAAATTCAAAAAAAGACTTTATATTTTGCGTGATTTATGATACAATATCAGCAGTATAAACAGAAAGGGTGTGTCGTTGATATTGACACTTAAAGATATAAAAAAAGGTGCATCGGCAAGGATAATAAAGGTAGGCGGTGAAGGCGAATTGCGCCGTCACTTCCTTGATATGGGCGTTATCCCGGGTGCTGAAGTCAAAGTGATAAAATACGCACCTATGGGCGATCCGGTGGAGCTGATGCTTCACGGTTATGAATTGACCCTCAGACTTGATGATGCTGAAAAAATCGAAGTTGAGCCGATTGATGTTGATGCTTCCGAAAATGTGTGCGAAAGAAGAAAAAAGCATAACATTCATCATCCGGGTCTGGGTGAGGGTGGAAAATTTCATATCCACACGGGCGAAAAGCCGATTGAGAAAACAGAGAAAATCAGATTTGCACTGGCAGGTAACCAGAACAGCGGAAAAACCACTCTCTTTAACCGTCTGACGGGTGCAAACCAGCATGTGGGCAATTTCCCGGGCGTAACGGTTGACAGAAAAAGCGGTCATATAAAAAATAAACCGAATACAGAAATAACCGATTTACCGGGTATATATTCAATGTCGCCGTACAGCAGTGAGGAAATGGTTACACGTCGGTTCATTCTTGAAGAAAAACCTGATTGTATCATAAACATTGTCGATGCGACCAACATCGAACGTAATCTGTATCTTACAATGCAGTTGATGGAGCTTGATGTACCGGTTGTACTTGCGCTTAATATGATGGACGAGGTGCGTGGTAACGGCGGTGCGATATATATAAATGAGCTTGAAGCATTGCTTGGTATTCCTGTGGTCCCGATTTCGGCGGCGAAAAATGAGGGTATTGACGAGCTTATAGGTCACGCAATGCACGTTGCACGCTATGGTGAATACCCCACAGATATAGATTTTTGTGATAAGAGTGCAAACGGCGGTGCTGTTCACAGATGCTTGCACGGAATCATGAACCTTGTAAGCGACCATGCAGAAAGGGCAGGTATTCCGATACGCTTTGCGGCAAGCAAGCTTGTTGAGGGTGATTTACATATACTTGAGGCATTGAACTTAAGCGATAACGAAAAGGATATGCTTGAGCATATAATCGTCCAGATGGAAAAAGAACGAGGTCTTGACCGTGCTGCGTCGATTGCCGATATGCGGTTCTCGTTTATAACAAGAGTCTGTGAAATGACCGTTATAAAACCAAAGGAAAGCCGTGAGCGTGAAAGAAGCCGCAAAATAGATAAGCTGCTTACGGGAAAGTATACGGCAATACCGATGTTTGTTCTTATTATGGCAGCCGTGTTCTTCCTTACGTTTAATGTCATTGGTGCATGGCTTCAGGGCTTACTTGAACTGGGCATTGAGACGGTAACGGGAAAGCTCGCAAATCTGCTTGAGGTGTGGTCGGTAAACGAAACCATAACATCGCTTGTTATAGATGGTATACTTGCCGGCGTGGGAAGTGTGCTGAGCTTTTTGCCGATAATAATAGTGCTGTTCTTCTTCCTGTCACTGCTTGAAGACAGCGGATATATGGCACGTGTTGCGTTTGTCATGGATAAGCTTTTAAGGCGTATAGGTCTTTCGGGCAGAAGTATTGTTCCGATGCTCATAGGCTTCGGCTGTACTGTGCCTGCGGTTATGGCAACACGAACTCTGCCGAGTGAACGTGACCGTAAGATGACGATACTTCTTACGCCATTTATGAGTTGTACAGCAAAACTGCCGATATATGCGTTTTTTGCAAGTGCATTTTTCCCTAATCACAGTGCACTTGTAATGATTGCGTTGTATTTTATAGGCATAGCAGTTGGAATTATTGTTGCATTTGTGCTCGGAAAATCAATGTTTAAAGGCGATGCGGTTCCGTTTGTAATGGAGCTGCCCAACTACAGAATGCCGGGATTTAAAAATGTTATGATGCTTCTGTGGGATAAGGCAAAGGATTTTCTGCAGCGTGCGTTTACGATTATATTTATAGCCTCGGTTGTTATCTGGTTCCTGCAGATGTTTGATTTCAGACTAAATGTTGTAACCGACCCGGGCGACAGTATTTTATCAGCCATAGCAGGAGTGGTTGCACCGGTGTTTGCGCCGCTTGGATTTGGCGACTGGCGTATATGTACAGCTCTTGTTGCAGGATTTATGGCAAAAGAGAGCGTGGTTTCAACGCTCAGCGTATTGTCCGGCGGAGTAATCGGGCTTCTGACACCGTCATCGGCGTGGTCGCTTTTGGTGTTCTGCCTGCTTTATACACCGTGTGTTGCGGCAGTATCGTCCGTAAAACGTGAGCTTGGCGGACGCTGGGCGACGGCAGTAGTTATCGGTCAGTGTACGATAGCGTGGGTATGCGCATATATAACATATTTAATTTCAGGAATTATTTTATAATTTGATGCAACCTTTTCGGGTTTTGAATCGTATTATTAATGTGAAGTAAAACACAGGCGTGTTTTGCGGTTGCGGGAGGTTTATATAATGTACCGTTATACATATGACGAAATAGCAGATAAGTATATAGATACAATCTATAGGCTTGCTTTATCACGGACAAAATCTCATTCGTATGCCGAAGACATTACGCAGGATGTATTTGTAAAGTTCATGAGCGTGAACAAGAAATTTGAGAGCGAGGAACACCTAAAGGCATGGCTTTTAAGAGTGACTATAAATCTCACAAAAGATTTGTTTGCATCGTCATGGTACAAAAAATCTGCGGAGCTTGATGAGGACGTTTCATATACACCCGAAGAAAAAAGTGATATCTATTATGCGGTTATGAATCTTCCTCAAAAATACAGAACAGTGATACATCTGCATTACTACGAAGGCTATTCAGTTGATGAAATAGCAAAAATTGTAAACGCCACATCCGGTACTGTGAAATCACAGCTACACCGTGCACGGCAGATGTTAAAGGATTTGATGGAGGAGGATGAAACTGTTGGAAGATAAAGAGTTCAGAGAACTGTATAAGAAAGAATTCGACGGTATTTGTGCAAGTGACGAACTGAAATCAGCAGTTAGAAATCTCACACCGCAAAAACCACGTCGGGTTGTAACACCGTTTAAAGCAACTATCGGAACGGTTGCAGCGGCGATAATGATATTTGCAGCAGTAAGCGATTACAGTTTTGAAAAAGATACAAGCGGAGTGATATCAGAAACCATAGTTTCAACTCCATTGCCAAAAGCAGAGTTTGTTGTAGTAGAAAAGAAACCTGTGTCAAAAGCAACAGAGGCACCCAAAACTAATCAAGAACCAATAAAACCAAATAAAGCCGTTACAGCAACTCCTCCGGCAGAGGCCGAAGAAACAAAAACAGCTCAAACGCAGTCTCCGGAAGTCGGTGAAACAAACAACGAAATAATGCCTCTTAATGAAATTGGTCCGGAACCGAGAATGCTTGGCGGAGATGAATATATGATGCCGACGGTTGAGAAATGGACGCTTGGTCAGTATTATGAATATTTAGGCGTTAACGTATCGCAAAAAATATCCGGTCAGTACACAGGCTCTGACATGTTTGAATTTGAGCTTGGTTCGGACGGAATACCGCTTGATGATACGGCGGTTCTGAACTTTGTAACAGCAGACGGCGCAACCTTGCGAATAACTGTTTCAAAACACGTTTTATTCGATTCGGCTATGTCGGGAGTGGTTTCTGAGGCAGGAAACGGATATAACGCATATAAAATAAGCGGTGGCGTGTATTACAACATATATGCCGTAAACACCACAAAAGATGCAGTGATGCAAATAATCAGTTCAATATAAGTGCATATTTTAATATGCACTTTTTTGTTGCAAAAATCACGTATTCTTGCCGCACCATACATACAGCGTTTGTCAAAAAAAGGATTATTGCCGAGGAATGCAATAAAAAACACTCGCAGAGTTGCGAGTGTTTTTTGGTGCGGATAACAGGGGTCGAACCTGCATGAAATCGCTTTCATACGGACCTGAGGGTGGATCCGATAGAAACATCTCTTTCTAAAAGTAAAAGCACCCGAAAAAGAGCGCTAAAATTTTCGCAGAGTTTTTAACTAAACGAAACAAATAACTGCTCATATCATACCACAATGGTGTTATTTTTGTCAATATCATTCGACTTATTTCTATAAATACCGACAAACTTCCATAAATCTATATGTACATAATGACGGAAAATTTAAATGTGATATAATTTATTTGGATATTTTCCGTCAAAATTATAGTCATAACAAGGAGGTTTTTTTATGGCACGAAGAGGAGAAAACATATATAAAAGAAAAGATGGCCGTTGGGAGGGCAGATACATCAAAGGAAGAGATATCGAAGGAAAAGCAATATATGGGTACGCTTACGCTAAAACATATAGTGAAGTGAAGGAAAGGTTGTTAAGAGAAAAAAACAAATACAATGTCAACTGTTTAGAAAAAAACGTTCAAATGAAATTATCAGATCTGGCTATCCAATGGCTTGAAACTACCATGAATAATTATAAACAATCAACGTATGTCAAATATAGAAACACTCTTACGAAGCATATACTGCCCGAACTTGGTAATTATCAGTTGTATCAAATAGACACAAACTTGATAAATACATTTTGTTATAAGAAATTACAAAATTATAATCTTTCACCCAAAAGTGTAAAAGACATTTTATCCATTGTAAAGCTGGTTATAAAATATGCAGAAAAATTCGGTATGCACTGCAACTGCGATTTTAGTGCTGTTTCTATAAAATCCCCAAGTCCTACTGTTAAAGGATTAACAAGCATTCAGTCAAGACAGCTAACAGATATTCTGCTGAAAAATATAAACCACATTAACATCGGAATTTTGATTTCTCTTTATACAGGCATCCGTATAGGTGAATTATGTGCTCTCAAATTCAATGATATATTTTTTGAGACAAACACAATACAGATAAGCAAAACTATGCAGCGTATACAAAATTTCAGGGGAGGCAAAAACAAAACCGATATTTTAATCTCTTCACCAAAGAGCAAATGTTCTATACGAGAGATCCCTATACCCCAATTTATTATAGATCTTATCATAAAAAATAATTTATATAGAAAAGATGCTTTTTTACTGACAGGCGAGGTTTCCAGGTTTATAGAACCACGCACATTACAAAATAAATTCAATAAAATAACTTCTATCTGCAATATTGAAAACGCGACCTTCCATATGATAAGACATACTTTTGCAAGCAATTGTATTGAAGCAGGTGTTGACGCAAAGAGTCTGAGTGAAATTTTAGGGCATTCAAGCGTAAATATAACATTAAACAGGTACGTACATTCCAGCATGAAATTAAAAAAATTGAACATGGAAAAGTTGTACTCATACACTTGTTTATCGCCGTCAGCAATTTAGTCATCAAATTTGCAAATATAGATAATGTTAACAAAATCAAGATTTTCGTTTAGTTAAAAACTCTGCGAAAGGGAGTATTAGAGATGGAAGAGTTATTTAAATATTATCTTTCAGAGGAAGAAAAGAATGAGCTGATAAAAAATTTAACACTGGAGTTATCAATTCTTAGAACGAAGGCAGAAATATCTCAAGAGGAGATTGCTAATATTATAGGAACATCTCGGCAGACGTATGGAGCAATTGAGAGAAAAGTGAGAAAAATGTCTTGGAACACGTATCTTTCGTTGGTATGGTTCTATGATTATAATAGAAAGACTCATAAAATGATACGGAATATGAAGGCGTTTCCTCATGAGCTTATTAAAAAATTTAACGATGGCGATGAACCTCAGGATTTTGAACTTGGGTTATTGTTCAAAGCTGATAAAAAGAACATTCTGCAATCGTTGGATGAACAAGCTCTTTCTACAATAAAAACCGTTTTAATGCTGGAATATTCAAGATGCAATAATGTTTCCGGAGAGGCGGTTGTTCGATTTTTTGAAGGAATTGATTTAAAGCCAAAAGAAGTTACGGAGGAGCAACGCAATACCACACGTGCAATAAAAATACTAAGAGGAAAACTGAATGGTGAATAAAACTATAAAGAAAGCAGCAAAGAGATTCATAAAAAAGTATAAACTGATGTGCATTGATTATGTTAGTTTAAAAAATACCGTTGTAAAAATGGGGTACACAATCATAGAGTTTAACAGTTTATTTAACGACAAAAATATAGAAACCGTTATACAAAATCTCGAATTGAGTGAAAAAATTCTTAAGTCAAGGGGGTTTACGTATGTCAGCTCAGATTACAGGTTAATTTTTGTAAATGAAGATTTAACCGATGAAGAAAAATTATTAGTGATTTCGCATGAAATTGGGCACATAATATGCGAGCATTTTTCAGTTGTGCCCATTATTGGTAGTGATGTAAAAGAAGAATATGAGGCAAACGAATTCGCTCACTACTTACTGCATCAAGGAACGCTCGGGAAGCTAAAGAAAAGCGTTATCGTGCATAGAAAAGCGTTCATTGCAACAATTATTCTGTTATGTTTGATTGCTAGTTCAATGACAACACTTTCGATAATCAGGAGCAGGATTGTGTATGAAGAAAAATTTTATGTTACTTCAACAGGAAAGTGCTATCACAAGAAAGAATGTGTGTTTGTGAAAAACAAAACAAACATAAAAAAATTAAGTAAAGAAGAATTTGAGAAAAGGTTATACAGTCCTTGTGAAATGTGTTTACCTGATAGAGACTAATTTAAAATAGAACTTTAAAGGAGTGATTATGTGAAAAAATTATTAAAGCAGATTTTGATTGCTGTGATGGTGTTTAGCAATCTATTTATATGCACTTTGCCCGGTTCAGCACAAAAGGCCGAAATTAAACGAAATATAGCGATTGTTTTTGATAATTCCGGTTCAATGTATGTAAAGGGAGAGAAAGCATGGTGCAGAGCGACGTATGCAATGGAAGTGTTTGCGGCTATGCTCAATAAAGGAGATTCGCTTTCTATTCATCCGATGAATCCGATTGAGGTGAATAAAAAGAAATATACAATGGATTCTCCTTTTGTTATCACGAATCCTGATCAGT
Organism: Candidatus Ornithomonoglobus sp.; assembly: GCA_045649185.1. Classification (GTDB taxonomy): domain Bacteria; phylum Bacillota; class Clostridia; order UBA1381; family UBA1381; genus Ornithomonoglobus. Next base: position 79,875 of record JAZRPM010000018.1, read on the forward strand.
CTGCGCAAATTCGTAATATACGTACAGAGAAGGCGGCGGACACGCACATTGAGACAATAGATGCTGCGATAGAATACTTATCATCATCTGAGGCAACCGAGAATTATATGATCGTCCTAACAGATGGACAAGTTTTTTACGAAAACGGCAAGGAACTTTCCGTTTCGGAGACAAAGAAGAAACTGGCGGAAAGGTTTAACAAAAGTGTAGGGCCGGACTTGAATATTTTATATCTTGGTATAGGCTCTAAAGTGGCGATGCCTGAAATGAATTCAGAATATTATCTGGGTGAAAAAGCATCGGACAGTAAGAATGTTCTTTCAGCACTTACAATGATGTGCAATAAGATTTTTGCCAGGGATGTGCTGCCTGAATCACATATATCCGGAAAAACAATTAATTTTGATATAACTTTGAGTAAGTTGATCGTTTTTGTACAAGGTGAAGATGTTACCGATGTGAAAGTTACAGGAAAAAATGGAGCAACGGCAACATTGTCAGGAAGTGCAAAAACACAATATTCAGATGTAGGAGCGGGGAATTATCAAAAGAAAGGACAGTCTCCGGTTGATTCTTCGCTTCAAGGGATGCTTGTAACATATACAGATTGTCCAGCAGGTAAATATGATATTTCATATTCAGGAAAAGCATCAAATGTTGAGGTGTATTACGAACCTGATGCAGATCTGGATTTTGTGTTCACAGATGAGGACGGGAACCTAGTCGAACCGGAATCCTTGTATAAAGGAAATTATAAGGTCCAGTTTGGACTCAAGGATGCTAAAACAGGAGAACTTATCACATCTGATCTGCTGGGAGATCCAGTATATGAAGGAAAATATATTGTAAATGGAAAGGAATATCCAATTAAGCATAGCGGAAAAAGTGGAGAAACTCCTGTTTCGTTAGATGTTGGAGATACATTTACCGCCGAACTAACTGCTTCATATCTTAATGGCTATTCTATCACAAAAACGGCCAAAGATTTTGGGTGGCCTGAGGGTTCGCTGAAAGTTGCTGCCAAACCAGCAGGAGATCTTCGACTTGAAATAAGCGGTGGTGATAAAATTTATAACTTAAACAATCTCGAACAGGGTGGTACATATACTGCAAAAGTTTATTATCAGGGAAAGCAGCTGACAGGAAAAGAGCTGGAAAAAGTTGACCTTAAATGGGAACCTGAAAAAAGTAATGCTGAAATTAAAAAAGATTTTAAAGATGATCACTATGCATTATCGCTACACTATAAGGATCCCAATAATCCGATTGAAACTAAATGCGGAAAGTGTACGGTAACTATACATGCATTCTATACTGCTGATGGTAGTAGTGAAACAAGCGGACAAGCACCGTTAACATACGTAATAAAAGACAAGGTTATAACACCTGAAATAACCTTGAGTGCGCCGCAAAAGTATTTTGAAATCTCGAAACTTGATAAAGGAAAGAACATAAAAGCCTTTATAACAACTAACGGAAAGAAACTTTCAAATGAAGAGTTCAAAACACTTGACTTCAAGATTGACTGTGATGGTATTGGGTATACCGTTAAGCCACTCCCGGATGAATCGGCGTATGAAATAAAATTAAATTCAACAGGAGAGAAAGAAAAAGGTAAATATAAAATACTTGCAACAGTTACCCAGAAGGATAGTTTAGGAAGAGAATTGACAGCCGAAGACAGTTTGAATGTTCAGTTAAGCAACATTCCACTGTGGCTCAAATGGATAATTATAATTTTGATGCTTATCGTTTTAGCAGTCCTGATGTATTTCATTTTGCACATAAAGCGGTTACCTACTAAACTGCATACCAATAAGAGAGATTGTGTAATGAACATTGCAGGTGAAGATGTGACTAAAAACACTGCCTTTAATGCAGCAATAGACGGCGACACTCTTACTGTCGAAGCAAAATATGCCGGGGCGAAAACCGGTATCAAAATGGCGGTTCAACCGGGTACTGATAGTTATCTGATGACAAAGCAAGTAAAACGAAAGGCAATGGTTGAAGCGACAACTGTGAAAAAATTTGGTGCTGCATCTATTGAAGATGTAAGTATTGGTAACAGAAAATATATTCTTAATGAAGAAACATATAAATTAGAACCTGCAATAAACGGTGCTAAGAATTTTGATTTAAGCAACGGAAATACGATTATGTATTCAGGAACGATGCAACTAAATGGTGTAACTGAAGATTTCTATGTTAAGGTTAAATTAAACTACAGAAAAAAATAAAAAACAGGAGGATAAAACAATGTCAGAAAACAAAGAAATTTTAAAAACAAATGAGGTATCTGCACCTACTTTGTTTGTAGGTGTGGGTGGAACCGGATGTAAAATTGTTAAGAAGGTTGCGGAATTGTGCGCGCCTGAAGAAATGGAGAATATTAATTTTTTGTGTTTGGACACGAATGTTAATGATCTTTCTTCTGTAGCAAACGGAAAATCAAAGATTTATTGGGTACAGACATCAAATACGCAGACCGTAGGTAGTTATCTTGACTATGATGATGAAGCGAGAAAAAAATGGTTCCCTAAAAATGCTGTTATGTACGATAAGACTGTTTCAGAAGGAGCGGGACAGGTTCGTGCAATTTCACGACTTGCGTTGAATTCTACTATAAAAACAGGAAAAATTCGACCATTATATGATTCAATTGATGACTTGTTCAGAAAAACAGGAAAAGATATGAAGCAGGCTATGCGTGTTGTTATTGCGTCTACGGCTTCGGGCGGAACTGGATCGGGAATAATTCTTCCTCTTTCAATGTTTATACGTGATTATATAAAAGAAAAATATCCTAACACAAGCTTGATTGTTCGTTCATTGATTCTTCTTCCTGAAACATTGGATAGTGTAATTGATTCGCAGACTGAACGCGATAGCCAGGCACGTAATGCATATGCTACAGTTAAAGAGATAAACGCTTTTATGATGAAAGGTTCAGGTTTTATTGATTTGGACGAGGATTTAAAGCAGTTTAGTAATTTAGGTGTAAATGTATCTATAGCAGGGTCGGACGGACAGAAGAAATTATCACTTTTGCCAATGGATTTCTGTTTCCTTATGGACGGACAGGATGCTGAAGACAGTACGATGATAAGCATTGGTCAGTATATAGATCAGGCGGCTCAGGCTCTTTATGAACAAAATATCGGACCTATGCAGAAAAAAGCATTTTCTGTAGAAGATAACATAATAAAGGAAATGACAAAACCGGGTAATTACGGAAGAAATCGTTTTGGCGGTATTGGCGCAGGTGTTATCCGATATCCGTATGAGAAAATTGCAGATTATGTAGCGTATGATCTTGCAATTGACAGTATTGGAGGAGAAGGTGAAGCAACTAAGTGGACAAAATATGATAATGCGGTTGCTCTATACCAGGCTGAGCAGAAAAAACGTGGTGTTCCAAGATCAACATGGGATAGCAAGGAGAAAAAATATAATGAAGCTCTTGCAAACGGTAGAGATCCATTCTCTGTTGATTTGAACAACAGTTACGAACTTGCAGGACTTGATGCAAGGATCAGAAAATTTAAAAACAATTTTGAAAAAGCAGCATATACATCTGTATTAGCTGATGCAAGATTCAAAAGTGTTTATGAGTCTGCACAGAGTTGGAAAAGTGCTAATTTTGGAGAAACCAGCGAAGATAGAATCAGTGATGCAATTGATGCCCTGTCTTCTTATGACAAAGCAGTTGAATCAAGAGGTAAAGATGGCAGACCGATTTCTGAAGGCATAGCAGCTCGTTGGGCTGAATCTGTATTCACAAGTGAACAAAAAACCATAACCATAAACGATGCATATAGTATAGAATCACTATTTAAAAATGCTCAGGGTGATGTATTCCATCCTTGTGCAATCAGATATGTATTGCATCAACTCAAAGAAGAGTTTGAGAAAGAGACAAGATCAACAATGCACGAAAATGCATTTGCGCAGATAAATTCTTTCAAAGAAAAAGAATATTCCTTTAAATTCTCAAAGAAAAAGGTTTATGGCGTTGAAGAACTCAGCTCATTAGAAAAGAAACCGTCTATCATTGAGAAAATGAACGGATACAGCAGACTGTATGATGAAGCAAACCAGGATATTCCGGGATACTTCGATGCACTTGAAGATTATTGTAAAAAGACAGCTGCACATGCTGCATATGTAAAGGGATATCTTTATATTTCTGAATTTATTTCTCAGTTTGATAGCTTCTTCAATACATTCGTATACAAAGTTAAAGAATTAAGCCGTAAGAAGATTGATTTAGTTGATGAACTCAAGTATAAGAAGGGTGATTCTTATGTTAATATCTGTGCAACTGAAGAATTGTTGGTAGAACTCAGTAAGTATTCACTTCAGAAGGCACAGAAAGAGACTACCATGCTCAATTCTGATGTAAACGGTGGTATTTTTGACGCAGTTAAAAACAATGCTATATTTAAACTTGAATTAGATGCTGCTGGCGATGGATATATCGAAGAGGACAGACGTGTAAATATTTTTGATGATATATTACTTGGTTACTTCAAAAAGAGCGTTCGTGAAAAATGTGATGATATCGATAAGGATATTATCAGTGCGATTGAGCTTGAACAGCGTTTAAAGGAAAGAATTCGTTTACGTTCAGAAAGTGATGGAGATACTCAGGTGTTTGAACAGGTAACTGTTGCAGATGCTGAGCGTCATATCGCAGAAGTTATTGCAATGGGAGGCAGAATTGCAGCTCCTTCTATTCAGCGTGCAATTAACGAAGAGCCGAGAGAAATAAAAGTTTGTGCATACAACAAAATACTTCTCGATAACAGAAAGTTCAGAGTGAAGGATCTAATGCCAAATGGTGAACCTGTAGAGACGATTTCAAAATATGAAATCCATTTCTATAACGCATTGTATAACCTTACTCCGAACAAGTTAAAGAAATTTGCAGCACCATTTGAAACCGAAACGGGTGTTAAGACTGCCGGTACATACCACAAAGCATATACCGATTATTCACGCAGTATCGGTCCGGATTCAACTAAAAATGCGGCAATTTCTACACATATTGACAAGAGATGGGATTCTATAAAGAGTATGCCTGAAATTGATTTTGATTATCAGGCGCAAGTTGTCAGAAAAATTCATAAGGCATTTATATATGGTCTCATTCACAAAGCAATTCAGCTCAAACCGTTGTCTGTTGTTGCAAACGGTAAAAAGATATTCTTGTATAAGGATTCTAATAACAGGGATGTAGAACTCACGGTTCCGAATGGAACGCTTTGCGATGAATTTTATGAGATACTTGATGCTTTGTATGTGAATGCAAAGGTTGTAGAGGACATATCTCTTATCAAGGCACGCAAGAGAGCTATGAGCGAAGCTAAAAACTGTAACTACGAAGACACTGAATTTTTCCGTGATATGTCAGGGTTTAATTTACTATACACCATCCCGGGATTTGAAGGTGCAGGAGATCATGACAATTGTGATGGCAGCCAGAAGAGCTTGGAAGATTTGAAGGAAATAATCCGTAAAAATAAAGAGAACAGATATGAAATTGGAGACGCTATCAGTGAAATGCCTGATGATGGCAAAATTTATGTGGAAAATCCGACCAGCCTTTTTGCTATTCCGTTGATGTTCTACTGCTCATTGCCAAATTCAGGAAGATTCATATCTGAGATTACGGCCATGGTTGAAGCTGTTATCGATGTATTCCGTGAAGAATATACAAAATGGGAAAAAGCGGAAGATGTTAAGTTTGTACTTTGCACACGTCTTACTGATGAATTCAACTTGTTAAAGAGAAATTATCATATTTATGTAGATATGATGCGTGCACCTGCTGCGGAAGAAAATCCAGTAATTGATATTATTCAAAGAAAAATCAAAGAAGTTATTCTGGAATCTCCTGAGCCGGAAGATTACGAGGTATTGCTTGACAAGGTAACAAAGGAGTTTACAGAAACAAAGGATAATTAAAAAGAACGGAGATGAGAGACTTGTTTACAGTTTTAATAGCCGAAAAACCATATATTGATGCCATAAGACTGGAAAACAAATTGTTTTTCGAACCGTTTTTGGAGAATAAAGAATTAGCGTTTTGCTATTGGAATCCAAAGGGACAGAGTCTTGAAGAGTCTGTCCCAGATCTCGTTGATACAGTAGGAAGAAAAAAGGATTGGAAGGCAATTATTATTCACAATTGTACTGATGATCAGGCAAAGCAGATGAATCCTTTTGATATAGTTGATTGCGGTGAGTTGACAGACTTAACCGAGCCATCTCAGAACCCTATGGCAGGACAGGATTGGGATGAATGGGAAGAAGCGTGGCGGTCTTACTATAATCTTTTAATATCAAAAAAAGAGGCAATTTATAAAAAGTCCTTGGAACTTCCTTTACAGAGGCTTACAACTTGGTTAAGCTTTAAACCTGCAGATTTTGTGTTAAACGATGTGGGTGAAAAAGATGACATTCATGAATGGGCACTCAATGAGCTTAGCCAAGGCGAAGTAAACCCTCTTGTCAGACTTGAGAGGTTGGAAAGAGGGCAGTATCGTAGCGAGCTTAAGATTAAGGAAATGCTTCGCAGGAACTTTGTCGAGGATAGTACATTAGGTATTGCAAGCCCTGGTGAAATATACTGTATTTCAAGAAGAACTTCCGAAAATGGATTTTTCAATCCGGAAACCTTTTGGAATACACGCTCCAAAAACGAATATTCACAATTTTGTGACCGAAATATGTATTTTGATAAAATACGCTTTTTGGTTTTTGATCTTTTGCCTGAAAAACATAAAGATTTTCGCTGTGACAAAATAAGGTTTTTATCAACCTTATTGGTTTTTGCCACTAATACAGTTCCAACCAGCACAATGGAGGCGCGCAAATTATATGTTTTAGAATGCAAAAACGATGATGTTCCACTATTTACGCTTACAACCTCATACGATAAGAAACTTGCCGATACATATGACGTTATTGCTAATGAGATTGATCGTATCTATGGTGAAATACCCGGAGAACTGACTGACAAGATGGCAGAAGCTTTGTTTTGTTCTCCAATAAATGTTGAGGTTAGGCTAGATGAGAATTGCGATTTTGACGCACTTTATCCGGAAGATAGTTTTGCTATACTTCCTTCTTCGCCTGATTCAGAGGTAGCAAATTGGAGAGAGAACTTTAAGCGGGTTCAAAAATCTTATGAAAACATAATACGCCAGCAACGCAGATCGGTGAAAAAGGGTATTGATAAATTAAATTTAAGCAGTGAACTTTCAGAAACAAACATAAGCAGACTTACTCCGTTTCAACTGGATGATATTCAGGATTATACTGAAAATGCCGAAAATGAAATGGTAGCATCACTGCCGCCTAATCTTGCTGAGGCATCAAAGTTTGAAGAGATGATTAAAGACAAAGCGGATAAAGTAAAACATGTGTTAGAGAAAAGAATGAGTAAAATTACGGCAGCTATAGTAAGTGCAATGATTTTATTGCTAACATTATTTTTGTATGCTCCTTTTATTGTAGCCAATCTTTCCACATCTGAAACTATTGCTACATCTCTTGGGATGTTGGGAGTTATTCTTGTGATTTTGGCTATTGCACTTGCGGTAACCTTGATAATATTGAAACTTCCGCTAAGGGAAGCGGTTAAGGGTTTTAATAGTACTATGCACTATGTTGTCGCTGAAATCAATGATGGAATGAGGCGGTTTTCAAAATATTTCAGTCTTTCTTCAAATGTCAGGAGAGGATACAAAGTTCAACAATATGCAGCAAAGAATCTGGATGAATATACAAAAAGCATCCGTATTCGCAGGAAACACCAAGAAGATATCAGAAAAAAACGTGCTGAACTTGAAGAGATGTATTCCGAATTTATTGGAGATAGCAAGTATTATGAAAATACAATGATTCAGCCTTATGACTACGATTTTGATAAGAAAGTTGAATACGAATATGCTGCACCATTCCTTGCAGGATTTTGCAGAAATATTGACTTTTTAGAAAAAGGAAATCATGTAGAAGTTCCATCAGGATATATTACAGACATTTCTGTCAGAATGGAGGAAATTTATGATAAGTAATATAATGCAGTATTTAAAACTTTTTATAATATTTCTACCATTTATACTTTTTCAGTTCTTGAACAGACGTGCAAACTATAAAAAAGAAGTGCGGTATAAACAATTTGCTATGCCTATCGTATCAATTATATACTTTGTATTAATGTTCGGATTTATAAGTAAATTTTACGAGTGGTCCGCTTCCTTTGGTGAAGTAGTAAATAATTTTCTTAACGAATATAGCTCGTTTGCTTTGCTAAATAGCATCAAAGAATTTTTAGCTGGCATGGGTGTATATATTGCACTTGTTCTACTTAGCACCGTTGCATTACTATTATACATTTCGATAAAAAAGGTTATATTGGCTTTTTGCAAAGGGGATTTTGATGCTGATACCGTAAGAGGCTCGATAGTAGGATTATTCTATGAATATGACGAGGTGGATAATTGCTGGTATGTAAAAAAACCATGTGGGCAGATGCGAACTTTTATAAAAACCGCATACTATATTGTTTACATATTATCTGCAGTTACACTTTTTCAGTCTTATGAACTCTTTTACCGGGGCTTGTTAGCTGCACCTTTCTGTCCCATACTTTCAATAATTGTTATGGGTGAACTGGCCTTTTTCGTAGACGGTTTGATGAAAGAAGAGGGCGAAACTACTTTTTCTGTAAGTAATGATTATTCAAGGCGGATTGCTATGTATGCACTGCTTCGAAAACCGCTCAAGAAACTCTTCGGTGATAAACTTGCTGCAGAAGGAACAACCATAAACGTTTCAGGTCAAAGTGGCGGTGCTGCTGAAGATATTTTGGCAAACATAGAGAAAAATGAAGAACATATTGGTGAAAATTATGCCGCATTTATGCGCAAAAAGATAGACGGCGGGCTGGTGCCTAATGTGGATTATTTACGCTCGGGATATGATTTAGCTATCGGGAAAAGTCTTCTTTTCAATACACCTTTTTACGATAAGCTTATTCCGTATGCATTTTATGCGGTTAACAGATCTTTGTTATCCGGAAAGAAAGTACTTGTTGTTATGGGACGACATGGCACGGAAGATGACTTAATTAAGTGGTGTCAAAAAGGAATAACTTCTGTTACAAATGTTCCTAACTTATACAAGATTTCAGTTCTTTCAGGGACGGTAGCAGATGAAGATGTTACTGACATAGGTATTATATCAAGATCAGGAGTGCATGATTTTGATATTCATAAAGCTAATATCAATTTCCTGAAACAAGTAGGTTTTGTTATTATTGTTGAGCCTTCAAGGCTAGTTACTACGGCACAGATAGGTTTAAATCTTTTAATAAAATGCTGTGGGGATGATAATAAAATTACTTTCTGTTCAATTGACAGAAACTGTGATGGGCTTGTAGACTCTTTGTCACATATATTGATGACAAATATTACTGAGGTTTCAGCAACAGAGTACCCACACGGGATGAGTTCGTTTATGTGTTGGAGAGCGGATGATGAATACCTTCAGCACAGACTGTTTCCGGGAGTATCAAGATACCTCGGCCTTGGCACCGAACTATCTTTTGTTGCACTAAAGAATCAGGTTAAGCAGACTGTATGGTATGGCGGGGATGCCTTTCCAGTTCTTGATGCACATTGGATATCAAAACAGTACTATTATGATTTTTTGAAGTATGCAAATCTGCCTACCACACAGGAGAGCTTTGATCAATATTTTAAAACATCGTTTAATATGTGCAATGAATCTGTCAGCGATTATTCGTATGTGACAGTAGAAGATGATAGAAACAACCTTTTTGAAGCAAGAAGAAACTTTGCAACAATTGCAGAAAATCAAGGCTTTGTAAATGTGATATCTTCTGAATATATGCTCAGAGAATATATGGCTGACAATACAGGAATCTTCACCGCCGATGCAAAGGCTATCCCATACATAACAGCAGATTATGCAAGAACAAAGCGTAATTCCGTACTTGCACTGTGTTTGTTGCTTTGTGTTGGAAATGTGTCAGAAAAAGATCTCAAACGCAAACTTTTGCTTATGGGTGTTGAAAATGATGCTTGTGATACGGCACTTTGGGAAGAAATGTGTGTGCTTTTCTCTTCAAGTGCTAGCAATGAAGTTGATAAAAATGGAAATCCAATCATTATAATTGACTACATTGACCAGGAAAGAAAACTTGAGTTTGAGAAAGAGTCAACGATTATCTTCAAACGCGAATATTCTGTTGATAGTGGTAAATTTGAGAATGTATACACTATTGAAAATAAAGAATTCGCCGACATCATTTTAGATGACCTTCAAAACGCAGGTTACATTGCAGAACTTGAAGGAAAAGATTATTATATCGGTACGGAACTCAAAGGCCATGTTTATCAAAAGTATTTACCCGGTCAGTTCTTTACATTAAACGGTAAGTATTATGAAATGGTTTCCACTACAGTCGATAACAAAATTATGGTTCGCCGTGCATCAGAACATATCAATGGCAGAATATCTTATCGTCAAGTAAGAAAATATACTCTGGACAAAATTAGAAATTCTGAAGATATGGGTGCATTAAAAACCATCAACAATATAGACATTCATTATCTGTATTCTGATTTCGAGGTTGAAACCAGCGGATACTGGAAACTTAAGGCGCACAATGATTTTGAAAATGGTTCACTGGTAGAAATCAATGCTGTTCCTGTGCGTAAATACTTTAATAAACAGATTTTGAAACTTGATTTTTCAAGGTTTGGTGAAATGTTTACTGATTCTGTCAGAAAAACGCTTACAGTGTTGTTAAACGAAGTGTTTGTAACGTTGTTTGCAGAAAATCAGCCCTTTATTTCGGCTGTCACTATGGGAGAATGCGATATACCTGCTACGTATAGTATTAGTGTTAACGAAGAGACTGCTGATTTCAGTAAATCTATATTCATTATCGAGGACAGCCAACTTGATATTGGACTCTTGGTTGCCGTTGAGAGAAATCTTGATAGAATCATGCAAATTATTTCGGACTATCTGTTATGGAACAGAGAAAAAATCGAAGCTAAACAGGAAGAACGAATAAACGTTGCGCTTGAACAGGAAGAAGAAAATTCAACTGATAATACTGAAAGTGATAAAGTAAGCAACGAAAATGAAGAGGCAAATACTGAAAATGATCCGGTAACAGCTAAACCAAAAGAAGTTGAAGAAAAACCGAAAAAAAAGAATCCGTTCAGTAAAATTGGTGGTTGGCTTAAATCCATCTTTAAAAAATCAAAGAAGAAAACTGTTTCCGAAGGAACAGTAGTAGAGGAAACTACTAAAGAGGAAGAAAATCAACAGATTAATGAACCTGTTGAAGATGAAGCGTCAGAAAATGATGGAGAGCGAATGAATCCGGAAACTGAAGAAGTGTCAACTGAATCCGAAAGAGAGTCTGAGGTGGTATACAGTGAGTGATAATAAAAATTTAAACAAAGAACAGATAGAGGAAGTTGTTTCTCCGGCAGAAGAGACAACTCTTGATTCTGATGTTAATAGCGAAACTCAAAGCACTTCAGATTCTCAATTGATTGATGCGGTTGCAAACAATGCATATGCTGAAAATTATTATCTCCTTTATGGAAACAAAGAGAAAAACTATTTGGATTTAGATGGCACAAGGAGTTTTTTGGAGACTCTTGGGTTTGATGGAGGAGAATTAAAGCAAGCCCGGAAAGGCAAAGAAGAGTTTCAGGCGTACAAGAGCGGAGATTGTGGTAAAAATCAAATGATTTGCTCATATTGTGGTTTGGAAATTTCGGGAGTTGAATATCAAAGGCTTCCTGATGGCAGATTGCGATGCACTACATGTAGTAATACTTTGGTAAAAAGCGAGATACAAGAGTTATGCGACAGGGTCAAAGCAAATATGGAGGCTTTTTTTGGCGTATCAATTAATATTCAAATACATATTGAGGTGTTAGAGGAAAGAAGACTCAAGAAAAAAATAAAAACCCCTATAAGTGTAGTGGACGATCAGAGCATACTCATTCTTGGTGCTGCAGTAAAAGACAAAAAAGGATACAGCATATATTTAGAAAATGGGGCACCAAGAATTTCTGTTGTTGCAACTTTTGCTCATGAACTTACTCATATATGGCAGTATATAAATTGGGATAACAAAAAAGGGTTCCCAATATGCCCAAAAGAAAAACGTCTTCTTATATATGAGGGAATGGCAAAATGGGTAGAGATTCAGTATCTGTACCTTATTGGCGAAACAGCAGTTGCCAGACGAGAAGAATTTATCACGAGGAACCGAGAGGATGAATATGGTAAGGGCTTCCAAATGATTGAAAATCAATATCCGCTCTCTCATGGAACAATTGTATGTGATAATGCACCGTTTACTAAGGATTCATATCCAATAGACTAATTAGAAAAACAAATCAAACAAAGATGTTTTTAAACATCGAAAAGAAGGAGATATTATTATGGCTATTATTTCTTGCCCTGAATGTGGAAAACAAATTTCTGATCGTGCGATAAGCTGCCCTGATTGTGGTTGCCCTATAAACGAGGTGCCTGCTGTTGCTAATCAAACCGATGTTTCAAAAGAAGTTGAACAGTTACTTGTTCTGGCACATCGTTCCAGAGAATCATCTGACAGCACTAATGCAAAAAAATACTACGACCAGATTCTGTTGAAAGCTCCCGGAAACTGGGAAGCTATTTTTTACAGTGTGTATTACGAAGCTATGTCATGCAAAATTATGAACATTGGCTCAGCAGCAAATTCCGTTGCTAACAGTATTTACAGCACATTTGCAGCTATTGGTGATTTGGTTGATGAAGACGAAAAAACAAAGGCAATAGATGATGTTATTTCTTCAGCTATCACAATCGGTGTGATGTTTGTATCAAGTGCAGTCTCTCACTATAATCAGTTCTCTACAACAAACAATGCATTCAGTGAATGTGTGAACAGAGTTGTTTCTGTAGCATCTATATATACTGAGATAGAGGACGGATTGAAGAAAGTTTTCCCTGATAGGAAAGAGCGTATCGCACAACACCAAAAGGTGTATTCAATATTTTTGACAAGTAATATAAAATGGTTTAATAGAGATTTTGTAACCACAACACTCAATAGGCTTGGAGAAGAAATTAGAACGGTTGATACGACATTCAAGACACCTGTTCTTCCGGCACAGACAAGTGGATGCTATGTTGCAACAGCAGTTTATGGATCATATGATTGCCCTGAAGTATGGACGCTTAGAAGGTATCGTGATAATACATTGGCAGAATCGATCCTTGGACGAGCATTTATTCATACATATTATGCAATAAGTCCAACACTCGTTAAGTGGTTTGGAGAAACACAGTGGTTTAAAAATCTTTTTAAAGGAAAGCTCGACAAGATGGTTAAGTCTCTTAATGAAAAAGGTTTTGAAGATACTCCATATGAAGATAAAAGCTGGAAATAATTTAAACTGAGAAGAGGAACGTTTATGGGATAAGCACCAATTAAATGCCCGATGTGTCGCGAAAATGAAAAATGGAGACTTATTGACTCCTCGAAAAAAGATTTCAGTTTCGGAAAGGCATTAGTTGGTGCTGCCATTATAGGAAAAGTTGGTGTATTGGCAGGATTTTTTAGGAAAAGACAAACATTGCTACTACTGCGGAAAGTGTGGGTTCAAACATGAATACGATGCATAGAAAAATAAATATATTTATCCTTTTAATCTATATGGTCATTTCATTCACTGCCTGCACAACGCAGGATGTAAATGAGGCTTACACCGTATTAAACAACAATGTACCTGAGTTTACCGAAAGTGAAATTACAACAGTTGCATTTGAAGATTATAGTGAATTAGACGAATTGAAACGTTGTGGCGTAGCTTTTGCATGCATTGGTGAAGAGATAATGCCAACAGAGGAAAGAAGCGCCATAGGTCAAATTAAACCATCAGGATGGCAAATGGCAAAGTATGATATTGTCGATGGCAAATATCTTTATAACAGATGTCATCTTATTGGTTATCAGCTTTCAGGCGAAAATGCTAATGAGAAAAACTTGATTACCGGAACTAGGTATATGAATGTAGATGGCATGCTGCCTTTTGAAAATTTGGTGGCAGACTACATAAAAGAGACTAAAAACCATGTTATGTACAGGGTAACACCTGTTTTTGAAGGAAAAAACCTGCTTGCAAAAGGTGTACAGATGGAGGCACTTTCAGTGGAAGATGATGGCGAAGGCATATCATTTAATGTGTTTGTCAACAACATTCAACCTGGTGTTGAAATAAATTATATGGATGGGACAAGCAAAGCGGAACATAGTTCCGAAAATGCCCCGGTTCAAAGAAAACAAAGCGTTCAAGGTAGAGCGACTGATACAGTATGCATTTTGAATACGAATACTATGAGATTTCATGAGGAAGGATGTTCTTCAGTTAAAACTATAAAAGCTGAAAACAAAGAAACTTTTAATGGTACAAGGGCATGGTTGATAGACAATGGATATTCGCCATGCGGGAATTGTAATCCGTAGCAGTTAATTAGGAAGTAAGTTAGATTTAAAATATTGGGTATAACCATACTGATTCGAGAACTTTATAAAAGAGGTGGATTATGAAAAAACTATTCAAATTATTATTAGTTATCGTTTTTGTTTGTGCAATCATTTATTTAGCTCCAAGACTAATACAGAAGTGTGATAGCTGTGAAAAATGGTTTATGGGCACAGGATATGAACCTAACGCAATTACGGCTGTTATATCAGATGAAGATCAGACAATCTGTAGGGAATGTGCAGAAACACAACATGCAATAGAAACAACATTTGGAAAGTCGTTAGACGAATACAGAAAAAAATTGTTTGATTAATGATACAGCCACAATCGGAGAAAGAAAATGAAGAAAAGATCTTTGCGCGAACGAATCAGATATCGGATTGATTGTATGATGTCCAAAGGGCCGATTGCTATGTCGATCTTGTTATTTGCTATTACAGGAGCGATAGTTGTGGTGCTTGGCATTGTAGCATCATTTGTGTCTGATGAGGGACAAGTTTTGTATGAAGTTTGGGATAGTTTGATGTACACATTGGATGCCGGCAATCTTGCAAGTGTCCCGACAGATAACATAGTGTATTTGTTTTTAATGTTCCTTGCTACGCTTTGTGGCTTATTCCTGACTAGCGTATTGGTCGGTATTGTTGCAACAGGTGTAGAGGAGAAACTTAGTGATTTACGTAAAGGCACATCGGTTGTTCAGGAGAATGGACATACGATAATTATTGGGTTTGACAATAATGTGTATACGCTTCTTCAGGAGCTTATAGAAGCAAACTCTAACAAGAAAAAAGCATGCATTGTAATATTGGGAGAGCAATCAAAAGAAGAAATGGAAGATGCGATTTCTTCACATATTACCGATACAGGATCTACTCGAATTATTTGTCGTAGCGGCAATTTACATGAGACCTATGCATTAGAACGATGTTCTGTGACAACTTGCAAATCTGTAATTATTAATGTTTGTGATGATGCAGAAACGATTAAAATATTATTGGCACTGGCAGCATACATAAAAAACAAAGAACTTGTAAATCCTGATATTCGTTTTGTTGTATCTTTACAGAATAGTGACTATGTGGAAGTAGCAAATATTGCAGGTGAAGGGCACGCAGCAATTATCTACGCAAAAGATGCTATTGCTCGAATTATTTCCAATACGTGTCGTCAACACGGGTTATCACAAGTATTGACTGAGCTATTTAACTTTAGCGGCAATGAGTTATATTTTGAAAAAGTTTCGGAATTAGAAGGGAAAACCTTCAAGGAAGCAACAATGAGTTTTTCGAATGCGGTAGTAGTAGCCTTAGTAACGGACGGCCATGTAAAGTTAAATCCTCCTATGGATACTGTGATTGAAAAAGAGGATGAGGTTGTTCTGTTGGAGATGGATGATGGGGAATATAAGTATCATCCTGCAAAGAAAGTTGATGAGTCAAAAATATGCCATAACGAAAGTGTTTCTGCGATAGCTAATGACCATCTAATAGTTTTAGGCAGTAACGGGAAGTTGTCAACTATATTAGATGAATATTCTAAGTATGTTGAGCCTGGCACACGAGTGGTAATAGTTGATGATGATTTGGATAAAGCAAAATTAGGTGATTATGATAATCTGGATATTACGATATGTGCTAGGCCGGTTACACGTGATCTCCTTTGCGAATTTATAAAAAAGGATGCAGGTAACATCCTGCTTTTGGCTGATGATAGCGAAAATCCTGAAGACTCTGATTCTCAGACGTTATTGCAACTGATCCTTCTGCGTGACCTTGCAGATAAGAATGGTTTGAATTTTTCTATAACAACAGAAATGAGAAGTCTGGATAATCAACGATTAGCATCTCGAGCGAGAGTAGACGATTTTGTTATTGGATCCAATTTTGCCAGTTTGATAATGGCTCAGATTTCTGAAAATCCAAAGATAATTCCGTTAATTGACGATCTGTTAGATGAAAGCGGATCTGAAATGTATATGAAACCTATTGCCAATTATGTTCCTCTGGGTGTGCCGATTGACTCATACATACTTACTGAAAGTGCAGCTCGAAAGGGCGAGATATACCTCGGGTACAGACAAAATGATTGCAAAAAGTCAGATGTAATTGTTAATCCTATCAAGGATGAAATTATTATTTTTGGCGAAGGTGATCAAATTGTTGTTATAGCAGAAAATTAATAGCAGAGTTTTGGGAATACATCTTAAATATATAAGAGTTGCCAAAGTAGATAGTTATTATAGATGAAGTATTTTTATAGATACCACTTTTCCTTTAAGGATCATGTGGTATCTTTTCGTTATGCAAACAAAAGTGCTTACGGGAGAACAAAACTCACAAAAAGTTGGTAGCGACAGCGAGTCGTCGTGAAGGCGTTTACAACTGAACAGACGAGCCGAGCGTGACTTTTTGTGAAAAAGGAGGAGCAAGGAAGCGGGCGGATGTTTTTCGAACAAAGAAAAACGGAGCAAAGCTTTCCTTTGCTCCGACGTGGTGCGGATAACAGGGGTCGAACCTGCATGAAATCGCTTTCATACGGACCTGAACCGTACGCGTCTGCCAATTCCGCCATATCCGCAGATGTTAAATTTTTATTGATCTGTTGCGTGTTGCCTGGACTACAGTGAGGACGCAAGCGTCTGCCAGCGACTCGCTTCGCTCCCTGCATAACCTCTGCCAGCCAATCAAGCTTCGCAAACGCTCGCTTTCTTGGGGCATCGGAAAATTCCGCCATATCCGCATATCAATCAACTATGTTATTATAACAGACAGATATCAAAAAATCAAGACTTTTTGCCAAAAAAATAAAAATATTCGTATTCTTTTTGCTATTTGCACTTGATATTTTTGCCAATATGAGTTATAATAAGTAACATATGATAAGATAACTATACTTATGGATAAAATTAATGGAAGGGTTGATATAAATGGATAATTTAAAAATGGCAGAGCTTTTGTTTGGCTCAGTTGATAAAACTCCTGAAGACTATGAGGCAATGTATCCTGCAAGAGGACTTTCAGAGGGGGCAAGAGTAACACGTTTTGCGCCGTCACCGACAGGCTTTTTGCATTTCGGAAGCTTGTTTGCGGCATTTATTGCGGCAAAGACTGCAGGTAATGACGGTGTGTTCTATTTAAGAATAGAGGACACTGATAAAAAGCGTGAGGTTGAAAACGGCGTTATTGGAATGGTTAACGGCCTTAAGGATTTCGGCATTGTTCCCGACGAGGGTGCATTAAACGAAACCGATGAATCAGGCGATTACGGCCCGTACACACAAAGCCGAAGAAACCATATTTATCATGCATACGTAAAATCACTTGTTGAGCGTGGTCTTGCATATCCGTGTTTTATGACAGAGGACGAGATTGCCCAGGTGCGTGAAGCACAGGAAAAGGAAAAAGAACTTCCGGGTATCTACGGCAAGTATGCAAAGTATCGTGATATATCATTTGAAGATGCAAAGGCAAGAATAGAAAACGGCGACGAATACGTTGTACGTTTAAAATCACCCGGTAAGCCTGACGGAAGAATATCCTTTAAGGACGAAGTAAAGGGCAAGGTTGAGATGCCGGAGAATATACTTGATATAGTTCTTCTTAAAAAAGACGGCACACCGACATATCACTTTGCACACGCAGTTGATGACCATCTGATGCACACAACCCACGTAACACGTGGTGATGAATGGCTCTCATCTGTGCCGATACATTTACAGCTTTTCTACGTGCTTGGCTTTAAAGCCCCGAAATATGCACATATCTCACCGATTATGAAAGAGGATGCAGAGACAGGCGGTAAGCGTAAGCTTTCAAAGCGTAAAGACCCCGAGGCTGCAGTAAGCTTTTATGCCGAGGCGGGATATCCTGCAGGTGCGGTGAATGAGTACCTTATGACAATCGCTAACTCAAACTATGAGGACTGGCGCCGTGCAAACAAGGACGAATCAATCGACAAGTTCGGATTTATGCTTTCAAAGATGGGCAAGGCAGGCGCATTGTTCGATATGATAAAGCTCCACGATATTTCAAAGACATACATTTCGACAATGAACACAGACGAAGTATTTGACGCAGTTACTGCCTGGAGTGCAGAATATGATAGCGAGCTTAACTCACTCATTATGCGTGATACAAACTATGCAAAGAGCATATTCTCAATCGAGCGTGGCAATAAAAAGCCGAGAAAGGACATAGGCAAGTGGAGTGAGGTTAAGGACTACATTGCATATTTCTATGATGAGCTCTTTGACGGCGAACTTGGCTGGGCAGAGAATGTTGCAGACGAAGATAAGAAAGCAATTCTTACAGCATATCTTGAAAAGTATGACCACGATGCACCGCAGGAGGATTGGTTCCCGACAGTGCAACGTTTGGCAGAAGAACTTGGTTTTGCAAAATCACCCAAGGACTACAAGGCAGACCCCGATGCATTTAAGGGCCACGCAGGCGACGTTGCGGGCGTTATAAGAGTTGCTGTAACAGGCAGACTCAACACCCCCGATCTTTACTCAATTATGCAGACATTGGGTTGTGACAAGGTAAAGGAACGTATAAATTCTGCAATAGAAAAAATATAACAGACGGAGAAAAAAGAGATGGAAGAAGTATATTCAAGAAATTTTATTGAAGAAGCAATAGATAAGGATTTAGAGGAAGGTCATTACGACCATGTCCAGACACGTTTTCCGCCGGAACCGAACGGTTATCTGCATATAGGCCACGCAAAGGCGATATGCATCGACTTTGGTATGGCAAAGAAGTACAACGGCGAGTGTAATCTGCGTCTTGACGATACAAACCCGACAAAGGAAGATGTTGAGTACGTTGACTCAATAATGGAAGACATCAAGTGGCTCGGATTTGAGTGGGAGAATGTGTATTATGCATCAGACTACTTTGATGAGCTTCACCGTGCGGCAATCGACCTTATAAAGAAAGGCAAGGCGTTTGTGTGCGACCTTACAGCTGACGAAATAAGAGAATACCGTGGAACATTGACAGAACCGGGCAAGAACAGTCCTTACCGTGACCGTTCAATTGAGGAAAACCTTGACTTGTTTGAGCGTATGACAAACGGTGAGTTCCCCGACGGTTCAAAGGTTTTGCGTGCAAAGGTTGATATGGCATCGCCCAACCTTAATATGCGTGACCCGGTTATATACAGAATTTTGCGTGCAACACATCACCGTACGGGTGACAAGTGGTGCGTATATCCGATGTACGATTTCGCGCATCCGATTTCAGATACCTATGAGGGCGTAACACATTCACTCTGCTCACTTGAGTTTGAGGATCACCGTCCGATATATAACTGGTTCCTGCAGGAAGTAGGATATGAGCATCCGTCACGTCAGATTGAGTTTGCAAGAATGAACCTCAACTATACATTGACGTCAAAAAGACGTTGCTTAAAGCTTGTTCAGGACGGCATTGTAAGCGGATGGGATGACCCGAGAATGTCAACACTCTGCGGTATGCGTCGTCGTGGTTACACACCTGAATCAATCCGTGATTTCTGTGAGAGAATCGGTGTTGCAAAGGCGAACAGCGTAATTGATTTTGCAATGCTTGAGGCGTGCATAAGAGAAGACCTTAACAAGCGTGCACCGCGTGCAATGGCGGTTTTAGACCCGATTAAGCTTGTTGTTGACAACTATCCCGAGGACCTGGTTGAGAAGTTTGAGGTTGAGGTTAACCCTGAAGATCCGTCAATGGGTACACGTGAGGTTGAGTTCTCAAAGTATCTCTATATTGAGCGTGACGACTTCTTGGAGGAAGCACCGAACAAGTACAAGAGAATGGTACCAGGCAGAGAAATTCGTCTTAAGGGCGCATATTATGTAACTGCTACAGGCTGTGAAAAGGACGAAAACGGTAACGTTACAGTTGTTCACTGTGATTATGCACCCGACTCAAAGGGCGGCGACACAGAGGATAAGCGTAAGGTAAAGGGTACAATCCATTTCGTAAGTGCTGCTCACGCAGTTGATGCGGAGGTAAGACTCTATGACAGGCTCTTTACTGTCCCCAATCCGTCAGACGAAACAGGCGTTGAAAGTTTTACAGAAAATATCAACCCCGACAGCATCATTGTTATGCCCAATGCCAAGATAGAGAGTGGTTTGAGGGACGCAAAAGTCGGAGATAAGTTCCAGTTCATGCGGCAGGGCTATTTCTGTGTTGACAAGGATTCAACAGAAGAAAAGTTAGTTTTCAATCGTACAGTTGGACTAAAGGACTCCTGGAGCAAAATCAACAAATAAGTTTGAATTAAATCGCCCACAGCACTATTTTCAAACCCTTGAAGTATAAACATACGTCGTCGGGTTTTCAAACAGCACTGTGAACAATTTTCTTTCAAACTTTCAGACTTAAAAACAGAGAGGAAGTATAATAATGATAGATTACAGCGAGTTTTTCGCAGACAGAGTAAAACCGATGAAAGGCTCTGCTATACGTGAGATGTTCAAGCGTATGGCAGACCCCGAAATAATTTCGCTTGCAGGCGGTAACCCGGCGGCGGAGTTGTTCCCGTCAGATGAGCTTTCAAAAATTGCCGGCAAGATACTTATGACAAGCCCGATTCCTGCGTTGCAGTACGGCACAACAGACGGCCATCCCAAAATGAAGGAATGTGCTATTGATCGTGCGAAAAAAGCAGGTGCGTACAATGATGGCGATGAGGTAATTATAACAACCGGTGCCAACCAGGGTATAGACCTCACTGCTAAAGCAATTATAAACAAGGGCGACAAAATAATTGTTGAGAATCCGAGCTTTATCGGAAGCCTTAACGCATTCCGTACTTATGAATGTCAGCTCGTAGGCGTTGATGTTGAGGATGACGGAATGGACGTTGTAAAGCTTGAAGAAACACTAAAGGCAAATCCCGATGCAAAGCTTTTATACACAATCCCGACATTCCAGAACCCGACAGGCACAACAATGAGCCTTGAAAAGCGTAAGAGAGTGCTTGAGCTTGCGTCAGAATACAATGTTCTCATAATCGAAGATAACCCGTACGGTGATTTGAGATTCAGAGGCGAGGAAATCGCTACACTCAAATCTCTTGATACAGAAAACCGTGTTATCTACTGTGGTTCATTCTCAAAGATTTTATCACCCGGTATGCGTCTTGGTTACATAATCGGACCTGCACCGCTTTTTGAGAAGATAGAAATGCTTAAGCAGGTAAACGACGTGCATACACCTATGCTTACACAGCTTATGTGCGTGCAGTTTATGAAAAAGTACAATATCGACAGCTATATAGAGAAGAACAGAAAGCTCTACAAGGAAAAGTGCGATTGCATGATTGATGCAATGAATGAGTACTTCCCCAAGGGTAAGGTTACGTGGACAGAGCCTGATGGCGGTATATTCTTATGGTGTAAGTGCCCGGGAATCACTGATGTTTCAGAAATTGTGAACAAGGCACTTGAGAAAAAGGTTGCAATTGTTCCGGGTAACAACTTCGCAATTGACCAGAAATTACCGTCAAATCAGTTCAGACTCAACTTCTCCTCGGCTACAAAGGAAAACATAACCGAGGGAGTAAGACGTCTTGGCGAAGTATTGACAGAACTTCTGTAATAAAGGAGAAAAATAATGGAACAGAATATAACAGAGCCGAAAAAACGTATATTTTCAGGCGTACAGCCGTCGGGAAATATCACGCTCGGCAACTATCTTGGTGCGATAAAGAACTGGGTAAAGTTGCAGGATGATTATGAGTGCATTTTTGCAATGATGGACCTGCACAGTATAACCGTGCGTCAGACACCGGCAGAGTTAAGAAAACGCACAATGGAGCTTTTGGCTCTATATATTGCGTGCGGTATCGACCCGGAAAAGAGCACACTCTTTGTTCAGTCGCATAACAGTGCACACGCAGAGCTTGCGTGGGTGCTTAACTGCTACACATATATGGGCGAGCTTCAGAGAATGACGCAGTTTAAAGACAAGAGTTCACGTCACGCCGATAACATAAACGCAGGACTTTTTACATACCCTGTGCTTATGGCATCAGACATCTTGCTGTATCAGACAGAGCTTGTACCGGTCGGCAAAGACCAGCTTCAGCATATAGAAATATGCCGTGATGTGGCACAGCGTTTTAACGGTGTGTACGGTGATGTATTTAAAATTCCGGAGGGACTTTTGGTTAAATCGGGTGCAAAGGTAATGAGCCTTACAGAGCCGACAAAGAAGATGTCAAAATCTGACCCGAACCCGAAGGCGTTTATCTCAATGATGGACGATTTCAATGTAATTGCAAAGAAGATAAAGAGTGCCGTAACCGACAGTGAGGGCGTTATAGAATTCCGTCCCGATGATGAGGCGAAGGCAGGTATAAATAACCTTCTCACAATTATGGCGGCGATGACTGATTCGACACCTGAGGCTGTTGCAAAGGATTTTGAAGGTCAGGGCTATGGTACGTTTAAGGGTGCAGTAGCAGATGCTGTTGTTGAGGCAATCCGTCCGATACGTGAAGAGTATGACAGAATTATAAAAGATAAGGCATATCTTCAGGAAATTTGTAAGAACGGTGCCGAGACCTCACACAGAATAGCACAGAGAACTCTGAAAAAGGTTTATAAGAAAGTCGGATTTATTGTAGACTGATTCTGAACCGTAAAACAGAAAGGAACAAAAGCGATGAATTATGCAAATATGATATTTGCGTTTGTGATAGCATTTATATTCACATTCGCCACAACACCGTTAGTACGCAGACTTGCATATAGAATCGGTGCAGTAGATGTGCCGAAGGATAAAAGGCGTGTGCATAAGAAACCCACTCCGAGAATAGGCGGTCTTGCGATTCTGTTTGGTTTCTTGGTTGCGATTGTAAGCTTTAATGACGAATGGTCAAAGGAGTTTATAGCAATATTAATCGGAGCCGGAATACTTGGGGTGCTTGGCGTTATAGACGATTGTAAACAGCTTGATGCAAAAATCAAGTTCGTTATACAGATAATTGCGGCACTTGTGGTTGTTCTTTACGGCGACATAAGAATATCTGTAATATCAAACCCGAACGTATTCAGTGAAGCACCGTTTGTGGTATTGAATCCGTGGGTTTCGGGTACTGTATCAGTACTGTGGATTGTGTTTATGACAAACGCCGTTAACTTCATTGACGGACTTGCCGCAGGCGTGTCTGCGATAATGTCAATGTCACTGGTGTTTATCGCTATAACATACCACGAGTACGGAATTGCACTTATGGGACTTGCGCTTATGGGCTCATGTTTCGGATTCTTGCCGTTCAACTTTAATCCGGCAAAGATTTTTATGGGCGATACAGGCTCGATGTTTTTGGGCTATATGCTTTCGGTACTTTCGGTGCAGGGAATGTTTAAGAGCTATGCAGTAATTTCATTTGCCGTTCCGATTATAATGCTTGGTCTGCCACTCTTTGATGCACTTTTTGCAATGCTTCGCCGTATTCTTAAAGGAAAGAATCCGATGAGTGCTGACCGTGGGCATCTCCATCACAGAATTTATGATATGGGATTTTCGCAGAAGCAGACAGTGTTTATTCTCTATGCTATAAGCGGTGTTTTGGGTATAACCTCAATACTTCTTGCAGAACAGAGATTTTTAAGAGCAATGCTTTTGTTGATATGCGTTTTGATATTCCTGCTTATTGCTACGATGATGGGAAAGAACAGTTTTGTTCATAAGCAGGAAACAGAGACAGAGGAGAAAAATGATGAAGAAAGTTAAAGTTATGGCAGTGTTTGGCACGAGACCTGAGGCAATCAAGATGTGTCCGCTTGTGCTTGAGCTTAAAAAATACGAGAATATAGAACCGATTGTATGTGTAACAGCACAGCACAGAGAGATGCTTGACCAGGTGCTTGACGTGTTCGGCATAAAACCCGATTACGACCTTGATATAATGAAAACAAGACAGAGCCTTGCAGGTATTACAACCCGTGTGTTAGAGGGTATGGAGGACGTTCTTAAGAAAGAAAAACCCGACATTGTCCTTGTTCATGGTGACACTTCAACAAGCTTTGTTGCGGCGCTTGCGGCGTTCTATGAACAGATACCCGTAGGTCACGTTGAGGCAGGCTTAAGAACATATGACATTTATAGCCCGTTCCCGGAGGAAATGAACCGTCAGCTGACCGGAAGAATTGCAAAGCTGCATTTCTCACCGACACAGCGCAACTTTGACAACCTCATAAAGGAAAACATCGACGCTGAAAAGATTTATATAACAGGTAACACTGTAATTGATGCGTTAAAGACAACGGTAAAAGACAATTATGAATTTGAAAATGAGTGTCTGAAAAATATTGACTTTGAAAACAAGCGTGTTATTGTCGTAACTGCACACCGCAGAGAAAATCTTGGTAAACCGCTTGAAGATATATGTACAGCAATTGCGGAAATTGTAGATGAATACGAGGATACAGAGGTAGTATATCCGGTTCACCTAAACCCTGCCGTGCGTGAGGTTGCATGGGGAATACTCGGCGATAAGGACCGTGTTCATCTCATTGACCCGCTTGATGTTATGGAGCTTCACAATGCAATAGCAAGAAGTTTTATGGTAATGACAGATTCGGGCGGTATCCAGGAAGAAGCACCGGCACTCGCAAAACCGGTACTTGTGCTCCGTCGTGAAACAGAGCGTCCTGAGGCAGTTACCGCAGGTACGGTAAAGATTGCAGGTGTCGATAAGGAAGTTATAAAATCACTTGCAAAAGAACTTCTTGACAATCCGTCAGAGTATGCGAAAATGGCACAGGCGGCAAACCCGTATGGTGACGGTGAAGCATCAAGACGTACTTGTGAGGCGATACTCTATGAGTTCGGCGTATCAGACAAGAAACCCGATAGGTTCAATTAAAAGTTATTATAAACGGATTATAAAATCTGTTGGTTCAGTAGAATCAGCAGATTTTTTTTCGCAAAGTAAAATGGGAAGGAATGGAGAAAGAAAATTTAATATATGGAATATAAACTGTAAATTGCAAAAAAATACAAATGATTCAAAAAAAACTAATCCTGCCGGTTGAAAAAACATTAATAAAAATAAACTGATACGTTATTGATTTTTCGTCCGGATTATATTACAATTAACACAAAAGAGTTTGATATGGAGGGGAAATATGGATTTATTAAAGTTTGCAGAGAACTTACGTGAACGACGTCATATTATGGGACTCACTCAGGCGGAAATGGCATCACGGCTAAACCTTATGCCACAAACTGTTTCAAAGTGGGAAAGAGGACTGTCAGCGCCTGATATTGACAACCTTATTGAGCTTGCGACACTGCTCAATGTTACTGTTGATGAACTTATAAGACCGGACAGCTATTTAGGACGTACATTCATTGCGATTGACGGCGGCGGAACGAAAACAGAGTTCATAGCCTTTACAGAGGACGGACATATTATAAGGCATCTGCTTCGTGGCAGCACAAATCCCAATGTTGTGGGAGCAGAAACGGCAAAAATAAATTTAACAGGCGGACTTGATGAGTTGTTAATAGGTATAAGACCGTGTGGAGTGTTTGCAGGAGTTGCCGGCAGTATGACGCACGGAAACAATGAGCTTTTAACTGATGCTATAACATCACGTGTCGGGGATATACCTGTGTATGTTAATTCGGATATTTTAAATGTTATTCACAGTGTACCGGATATAGGCAGGTGCATAGCCGTAATATGCGGTACAGGCTCGTCTGCATTTGCGTGGAACGGTGAGGAGCTTACACGATACGGCGGCTGGGGATATCTTTTCGACGGTGCCGGAAGCGGTTATGACATCGGATGTGACATTTTACGTGAATGTTTTGCATTAGATGACGGTTTTGGTGAGCAAAGCCTTGTAACAAGGCTGGCGGAGGAAAAACTTGGTGGTCGTGCAATTGACAGATTAAACGAGTTCTATTCAGGCCAGCGTGATTTTATAGCGAGCTTTGCACCGTATGCATTCAAAGCATACAGACAAGGTGATAAGGTAGCAAAGAAAATTATTAAGCGAAATATGGGGCACCTTGCATTTCTTATTGAGTCTGCAAACGGATGTAGTTTTAATAATGAAAATTGTGATGTCATTATATCAGGCGGACTGACTAAGGACAGTGATATAATTACAGAATGTCTGAGAGACATACTGGATGATAAATATAACTTTATTTTTCCTGACTTACCGCAGATTTACGGTGCGGTAGTAGCAACACTGAAATTCTGTCATGAGGATTCAGCAGTAATTGATATGGACGAATTCCATAAGGCTTTTGCCGATGACTACAATAAAATCAGAAAGGAACATAAGCAGATATGAAATCAGCAACAGAAGCGAGAAATCCATTAACAAAGAATATAGATAAAGCATCAACATATGAAATGCTTGATATGATAAGCAAGGAGAATATGAACTCTGTTCTTGCAGTAGACAGAGCACTAAAAGAGATAGTACCCGTAGTTGATGCGGCAACAAAAGCAATTGAGGCTGGCGGCAGAATAATATATGTCGGCTGCGGAACATCGGGCAGAATTGCAGTAGCAGATGCTGCGGAGTGCCCGCCTACATACGGAGTTGATTACGATACGGTTATTGCAGTCATAGCCGGCGGCGAGTCTGCATTGGTGCGTGCATCTGAGAATGCTGAGGATTCTGCAGAGCGTGGCAAGGCAGACCTGCTTGCAAGAAATATAACATCAAACGATATTGTAATCGGAATATCAGCATCAGGTAATGCGGCATATGTTGTTTCGGCACTTGAGACGGCAAAGGAGATTGGCTGTGTAACTGCATCGCTTTCGTGTAACCGCAAATGCAAAATAGCCGAGGTTGCAGATTATGCAATGGTTACCGAAACGGGAGCCGAGGTGATAACGGGCTCAACGAGAATGAAAGCCGGAAACGCACAGAAGATGGTGCTTAATATGATTTCCACTTGTGCAATGGTAAAGACCGGCAAGGTTTATGAAAATCTGATGATAAATCTCAAACCGACAAATGTTAAGCTTTGTGCAAGAATGATTGGCATAGTAACAGATATACTCGGTACAGACACACAAACATCTGAAAAGCTTCTTGAAGGAAATGATTTCAGTATCCCCAAAGCAATAAAAGCATATAGAGGGGAATAATGATGGAAGTAAGAAAAATAAAAAAGGATGAGTTTTACGAGCTTGCATAAGCACATTGTAGAGAACAGTTGCGATGTGTGCACCAAGTTTTGCTGATTCTGTAACATGCAATGGATTTCTTAGAGGTGAAAAAAGTGAAAATTCACTTCAATGGCAACATTGTAGTTGTTTTGACTAATATATAATCTGGGATTTTATTATATGCCATTACTGCATACGTAGTAGTGGCTTTTTGATTGCAAAAACTCGACAGGGAATAAAATTGCGTGGGTGATTGACTTTGTTGGGCAATTATGTTATAATGAAATATGTGCATAATGCTTTTCTTTAACAAAGGAGATGTAATAATATATGAAATTAGGTATAGTAGGCTTGCCGAATGTCGGCAAATCAACACTTTTTAATGCAATAACACAGGCAGGTGCGGAGAGTGCGAACTATCCGTTCTGTACAATTGAACCGAACGTCGGAATTGTTGATGTTCCGGACGAGAGAATAGACGAGCTCGCAAAGATGTATAACCCCAAAAAGGTTACACGTGCGTTTATTGAGTTTGTTGATATTGCAGGTCTTGTAAAAGGCGCATCAAAGGGAGAGGGTCTGGGAAATAAGTTCCTTGCATCAATCCGTGAATGTGATGCTATAGTTCACGTTGTACGTTGTTTTGAGGATGCAAATATAACTCACGTTGACGGTTCTGTTGACCCGGTACGTGATATAGAAACAATCAATCTTGAGCTTATCTTCTCTGATATTGAGATGATTGACAGAAAGATAGAGAGAACCAAAAAGGCGCTTAAGGGCGATAAAACGCTTGCAGGTGAATTGGCACTTTATGAGCGTGTGAAAGAGGCTTTAGAGGCAGGAAAACTCGCAAAATCGCTTGATTATACTCCTGAAGAACTTGAGTTAATGAAAGAGGTATTCCTCATAACAATGAAGCCGGTTATATATGCGGCAAACGTGGCAGAGGACGATTTTGCAAACGGTATAGAAAACAATGCACTTCTTGCTCGTGTTAAGGAATACGCAAAGGGCGAGAACTCCGAGGTAATGCCGGTTTCAGCGAGAATCGAGGAAGAAATATCACAGCTTGAAGCTGACGAGCGTGGAATGTTCCTTGAGGAGTTAGGTATGACCGAGTCAGGTCTTGACCGTCTTATAAAGGCAAGCTATTCACTGCTTGGCTTAATAAGCTACTTAACCGCAGGTGAACCGGAGGTTCGTGCGTGGACAATCAAAGACGGCACAAAAGCACCGCAGGCAGCGGGCAAAATCCATTCGGATTTTGAACGTGGATTTATCCGTGCTGAGGTTGTACATTACAATGACCTTATGGAATGCGGCACAATGGCGGCGGCAAAGGAAAAAGGCCTTGTAAGAAGTGAAGGTAAAGAATATGTTATGAAGGACGGGGACATTGTTCTGTTCCGCTTTAATGTATAATGGGAAACGATAATATTCATAAAAACCATCGCCAGCGTATGCGTGCAAAGTTCAACGAAACAGGTTTTAGAGGATGGTCGGATTATGAAATTTTAGAGTATATGCTCTATAATGTGTATCGTCAGGGAGATACTAACCCGATTGCTCATGAGATATTGCGCTACAGTGGCGGTAGTATAGTGAACGTGATGCGCAACGCACGTGATTTCACGATGGCTGAAAATGTGAAAAATGTCGGCGAATCTGCAGTTCTGTTTTTACGTAGTCTTAAAGAGTTTATTGACTATTACAGGCGTGAGGAACTTGAATATGAACCGTTCAGGCTTGATGTTGAGAACCTTGCGAGCATCATAAACGTAATCGGATTTGAGCTTGACCGTGAAGACATTCTTATGATATGCATGGACAGGTTTATGAATGTAAAAAGTATAACAAATATAACTGAACAAAGCGGGCCGAGATACGCATATACAAGCACGGAGAAAATATTCAAAACCGCAACTATGAGCGGAGCTAAATACGTGATGCTTGTACATAATCATCCTGATGGGAAAAAGGAAATTTCGTATGCTGACATAGAAATGACCTTACATGTTGACAACATACTTCATGCAATGGACATTATACTGGTTGACCATATGGTTATATGTGGCAAGGACGTCTTAAGTATAAAATCACGTGTTGTAAAGGAAGAACTGCAAAAGGCACAAGCAAACCTGCCGGAGGATATGTACTATGAATTTGAAAGACCTTTTTAAAAATATAAGTGCGGTTTTTGCTCAAATATCAGTGTCAAAAGTGATAGGTGCAGTGGTGCTGTTTGTAGCACTTATAGTAATAAGCAAGTGTATTGCACGTATTATGGGCAAACTGCTTGCCAAGACGAAGCTTGGCATAGGCTTTGCCGGATTTATAACCACTATTGCAAAGTATGCAATGTATTTTGTATCAATACTTATTGTATGTGATTTCCTTGGCTTGCCTGTAACGTCACTTTTGGCGGTATTCAGCTTATTCGGACTGGCGATTTCGCTATCAGTACAGGGCTTATTGAGTAATCTTATGAGCGGTTTTACTGTCCATACTTTAAAACCGTTTTCAGTAGGCGATTTTATAGAGACTGATGTTTCGGGAACAGTTAAAAATATAGGGTTATTCTATACAGAGCTTACAACACCCGATAACAAAAAAGTATTCATTCCGAATGAGAAGATAATGGCAGATAAGCTGATTAACTATAGCAGTGAGCCGACAAGACGCATTGACCTTGTGTTTAATGCGGGGTATGAGTATGATGTAGAAACCGTAAAAAGCACGTTGAAAGAGGCTGTTGACAGTGTTGATTTGTTACTTGATGACCCGGAGCCGGTGATCGGTATTTCGGAGTATGCCGATAATGCGGTAAACTACACTGTAATGGCGTGGACAGAAACGGCAAACTATTTCTCGGCAAAATTTGCACTTATGGAAGCCGTTGCACAAGCCTATAACAGAAACGGAATCAAAATGGCATATAAACGTCTTGAAGTAAAGATGGTTAATAACGAAGAAAAAAGCATAAACTAACAACAAAGGAGGAATTTAAGATGTTGGATAAAGAAATGCTGGAGGCTTTTGACCTTGACGATGATGTAAACGAAACAGAGATTCACACTGAGTTTGACGAAACAATTGGCAATGTTAAGATTTCAGTTGATGTGGTTGCAAAAATAGCAAGCATTGCGGCAACGGAAATTGTCGGAGTTTCGGCTATGTATAAGTCATTTGTCGGTGGAGTTGCACAGAAGCTTGGCAAAAAGAACTCCGCTCAGGGCGTAAAGGTTGAGATAACAGAAGACTTGACCAATATTGATTTATATCTTGTTGTGGATTACGGAGTAAAAATACCGGAGCTAGCATGGAATGTGCAGGAAAAGGTAAAGGAAAACGTGGAATCAATGACGGGTCTTAATGTTGCCGCCGTAAATATCCATATAGAAGGAATCAATTTTGAAACTGATATTTTAAAAATTGAGGAATAAAGCTAAAAAAATGCAAAAAAGCTCTTGACAAACGCTTGAAAATATGGTAATATATCAGTTGTGTTTAACAAGAGCACATGCGCTCGTAGCTCAGCTGGATAGAGTGACTGGCTACGAACCAGTAGGTCAGGGGTTCGAGTCCCTTCGGGCGCACCATAAAAAAAGCATCAATCTTGATAAAAGATTGGTGCTTTTTTCAATAAAAAGCGTTTCAGATTTTTATACGGGGAGAAATATTTATGAAAGTAACAGCGGTAAAATATGCCAATTCTTATTTTTTTGGTAACCGTCAAATGATACACATCCGAACCAAAAAGGATGCCATCGGGCATCCTCAACTTTTATGAACTTTTTTCGGAATTTTTTTACTCCATGGCAACAAATCATCAGATGGAAGGAGATGTATATTTTCAAACATCCATGTCAGATAATCATAAACCTTTAAATCATTAGCTTTTGCTGTTTCTATTAAAGAATACATTCTTGCCGATGCCGTTGCTCCTTGTGGAGTGTTACAAAACAGCCAGTTCTTTCTGCCTATTACAAACGGTTTTACCGCTCGTTCTGCACGGTTATTTGTCATCTCAAGCTTTTCGTTTTCAAGATATCTCATCAGGTTATCTTTCTGATTTATTGCATACGAAATAGCCTTACCTGTCAAGCTTTTTGGTAAAGTTTCAGCCGTTTCGCAAAAATCAAAGAACTCTGCTACCGCTTCTTTTCCGGTTTTTTCTCGGATTTCTTTTATTTTTTTCTCATCTGTTGTTTTATACTCTGTTGAGAATATTTTTTCTATCAGCAAAAAGCCTTGTCCGGCAATAGTAGAGTAATCATTCTTATCTGTTTGCACCTCCATTGCTTCCTTAAAATATCTTCTCGCATGAGCCCAACAGCCTACTCTTTTTGCTTCAAGCTTATCATAGCCATTCCATCCGTCACAATGAAGATATCCTTTAAAATCACCAAGAAATTCTTTCGCATAGATTCCGCTTCTGCCCTGACGATAGTCGTACAAAATGATATTTTTCTCTTCATGCTTACCAGTTGCATACACCCACATATATGACTTTGTCTGGGGCTTTCTATTGGGTTCTTCCAGAACCTCAAGAGTTGTCTCATCTGCGTGAAGTGTTTCTGATGAAAGAAGATCCTTATGCATTCTGTCATAAATCGGTTTTATCAGATTCGATGCTGATATTATCCAGTTTGCCATTGTCTGTCTTGTTAAGTTTATCTGCATATTCTTAAAATGTGATTCAAGACGATACAGTGGTATTCCCATACAATACTTTTGATTTATTATTTCAGACAACATGCTTGCCGATACAAGACTTTTCTCTATTAGTGGCTTTGGTGCAACAGCAGTAACAAAATTAGCTTCTATATCTGTTTTATCACAGCTTCTACAAACGTAAACAGCCTTTTTATGCTCAACAACAGATACCTTTGCAGGTATCAGCTTTATTTCACGTCTTGTTTCGTATTTTAGAAATGTAAGATTTTCTCCGCATTTCTTACAAGTTTTATCTTCTTCAGAAATATCATATATTACTTCTTCTACCGGTAGATCCTTGTATATTTCATCATAACTGCGTTTTTTCTTTCTTGTATGCCTGGGTATTACTATTTCCTCGATTTTGGGTTCAGGAGTTAAAGGAGTTCTTTCCAGTTCTGCCTCATTGAAAAATGATATTTGCCCATAAGCTTGTGCAACCTTTTCAGCAGATGAACCAAACATTTTCTTTTTGCTGAGTTTAAGCAGCTCCATCAGATTATTATTTTCTGCTTTTAATGTTTTGATTTGTGAATTAAGTTTTTCTTCCTTCTTTTTGCTTTCTTCTGCAATATTTTTTAGCTGTCTTTTCAGAGCAGATATTTGTGCTTCAAGCTCAATAATTGTGCGTCCGTTATTCATTAAAATCTGCTCCCTTCAAGTTTTTTCCTTGATATTATTATACCATAAATTCTCCCAAAAAACAAGAAAGAAAGCCTATTGTTAAGACTTTATTTACATAGTATTTATCATTCTGAAACAACTTTCTGATAGTGTTTTATATCTTCGATTTTCAGTCCATGAAGAAGCCATAGAAGTTCTTCATCGGTTACCGAATATACAGATGAATCAATTAACTTCGGAAACCTGAACTTGCCTTTTTCTATTCTCTTGTACAAAAGACAAAATCCCTCTCTATTCCAATACAACATTTTAACCTTGTCGCAATATCTGTTATGAAACACAAACAGTGCATCATCTGTTGATGAGCAGTTAAATGAACTCTCAATAATTGAAACAAGACCATCTATTGATTTTCGCATATCTACATTTGCGGATGATATATATATTTCATTTGGAAGCTTCAACATCATTGTTGTCACCTCCTGACACTATTTCTGCAAAGGTAACATTTGTACCTAATGACAAATATTCAAACCGCAACAACCAATACTGTAGCCTGTTTCTGTCTTCGCCATAAATTGCACACCATTTCCTCTGACTTAATCCACTCTCTTTGAAATTGTTAATTAATTCTTTCCATTCTTCTTGTGAATGTCTCATTTTCATCGCCTCCTGCGCTTATTGTAGCACATTGGTTCGATGGTGTAAATGTGGGTATCATTTGACGCTTACCCAACAAAATACTTAATAATCTTTTCAATTTCTAAATTCCCCCTGATTATTTAAATGCTCTTTGCAGGAAGGTTACAATCTGACCTCTTGTACAAGTTGCATCGGGTGAGAAAGTTGTTTCGGATGTTCCGCTTGTGATACCTTCTGCAACTGCCCAACCGATATAGGATCGCATAGTATCACTGCCGAACGGCAAATCGGTAAATTGGCTGCTGTGGCTGTACATATCCCTGGGACATCCTGCAAGCTTCCACAAGTAAAAAACTGTTGTGGAACGGGTGCATTTTTCGTTTGCATTAAACTTCGGGCCTGATATCATATTCTTGCTGTTAGCCCAATGAACGGCATGATAATAATAGTCGGCTTCACTCATATCCAAAAATTCGGAAACACCTTCATGCTTTGGCGAACCCATAGCTCGCCACAGGAATGTTAAAATCTGTGCTTTTGTGCATGTATCATCGGGCGAAAATGTTGTTTGTGATGTACCGGATGTAATACCCTTTTCTACCGCCCATTTTACTGCGTCTGCATAATATGCATTATCTGCAACATCGACAAAGCCTGTAGAGGTTGATGGAGCAGGTGCCGGTGCTGGCGTAGATGCAGGTGTGGATGCAGATGTGGGTGTGGATGCAGATGTGGGGATTGAAAATGTATAACATACTACAATGGATTTATTATCTGCGCCTCTGGAATAAAGTTTTGCGT
>JAZRPM010000019.1:0-66531 GCA_045649185.1 Candidatus Ornithomonoglobus sp.
ACTTCACCGGTCAAAGGAATCATAATTTCGGGAACAATGTTCCAGTCAGCGTGAGCTTTCTTAACATTGATAGCTGCACGCATAACAGCAGCAGTCTGCATCTTTGCAATTTCAGGATAGGTAACTGCAAGACGGCAACCACGGTGACCCATCATGGGGTTGAATTCGTGGAGAGAAGAAATGATATTCTTAATATCTTCAACAGTCTTACCCTGTGCATCAGCAAGAGCCTTAATGTCAGCCTCTTCAGTAGGAACGAACTCATGGAGAGGAGGATCAAGGAAACGGATGCAAACGGGGTTGCCTTCGAGAGCTTCATAAAGCTTTTCGAAGTCGCCTTGTTGATAAGGAAGAATCTTAGCAAGTGCTGCTTCTCTTTCTTCAAGTGTATCTGAACAGATCATCTCGCGGAATGCGTCGATTCTGTTGCCCTCAAAGAACATATGCTCTGTACGGCAAAGACCGATACCCTCAGCACCAAGCTCTCTTGCCTTCTTAGCATCAGCAGGAGTATCAGCGTTTGTTCTAACCTTCAATGTTCTGAACTTGTCAGCCCAAG
Organism: Candidatus Ornithomonoglobus sp.; assembly: GCA_045649185.1. Taxonomy (GTDB): domain Bacteria; phylum Bacillota; class Clostridia; order UBA1381; family UBA1381; genus Ornithomonoglobus. Next base: position 560 of record JAZRPM010000019.1, read on the forward strand.
CCATGATTCTGCCGAACTCGCCTGCGATTGAAGCGTCTACTGTCGGGATGATACCATCGTAGATGTTACCTGTTGAACCGTCAAGTGAGATATAATCTCCCTCTGTGTATGTCTTACCGTTAAGTGTGAACTTCTTGTTTTCTTCGTCCATTGTGATGTCGCCGCAACCTGATACACAACATGTACCCATACCACGAGCAACAACGGCAGCGTGTGATGTCATACCGCCACGAACTGTAAGAATACCCTGAGCAGCCTTCATACCCTCGATATCCTCAGGTGAAGTCTCAAGACGAACAAGGATTACCTTCTCGCCCTTTGCGCCCCAGTTCTTTGCGTCTTCAGCTGTAAATACAACCTTACCGCAAGCAGCACCGGGTGATGCACCCAAAGCCTTACCCATCGGTGTTGCAGCCTTAAGAGCAGCAGCATCGAACTGCGGGTGAAGCAATGTGTCAAGGTTTCTCGGGTCGATCATCTCAACAGCCTCTTCCTCTGTTCTCATGCCCTCGTCAACAAGGTCACAAGCGATCTTAAGAGCTGCCTGAGCTGTTCTCTTACCGTTTCTTGTCTGAAGCATATAAAGCTTACCGTGCTCTACTGTAAACTCCATATCCTGCATATCTCTGTAGTGGTTTTCAAGGTTCTTACAAACCTCTGTGAACTGTGCGAATGCCTCGGGGAACTTCTGCTCCATCTCAGCAATCGGCATCGGTGTACGAACACCTGCAACAACGTCTTCGCCCTGAGCGTTTGTCAAGAACTCACCCATAAGCTTCTTTTCGCCTGTTGCCGGGTCACGTGTAAATGCAACACCTGTACCACAGTCGTCACCCATGTTACCGAACGCCATCATCTGTACGTTAACGGCTGTACCCCATGAATAAGGGATATCGTTGTCACGACGGTAAACGTTAGCTCTGGGGTTGTCCCATGAACGGAATACTGCCTTAACAGCGCCCATCAACTGCTCCTTCGGATCAGACGGGAAGTCTGCACCGATCTTTGACTTGTATTCAGCCTTGAACTGGTTAGCAAGTTCCTTAAGATCGTCAGCTGTAAGGTCAACGTCCTGAGTAACACCCTTTGCCTCTTTCATCTTGTCGATAAGCTCTTCAAAGTACTTCTTACCAACTTCCATAACGACGTCTGAGTACATCTGGATAAATCTTCTGTAGCAGTCCCAAGCCCAACGCTCGTTACCTGACTGCTTAGCCATATAATCAACAACTTCTTCATTGATACCGAGGTTAAGGATTGTATCCATCATACCCGGCATTGATGCTCTTGCACCTGAACGAACAGATACTAAAAGCGGGTTCATCGGATCACCGAACTTCTTGCCTGTGATACCTTCCATCTTTACGATGTGCTCGTTAATCTGAGCCTGGATGTCATCATTGATTGTTCTGCCATCCTCATAATACTGTGTGCAGGCTTCAGTTGAAATTGTGAAACCCTGCGGAACGGGAAGACCGAGCTTTGTCATCTCAGCAAGGTTAGCACCTTTACCGCCGAGAAGCTCTCTCATTGACGCGTCTCCCTCAGAAAAAAGATATACATACTTTTTTGCCATTGGAATCTCCTCCTGGTTTGAAAATAATTATTAGACCGCGTACGTCTACCATGTTAGTATACCATAAAAGTAATAGGTTGTCTACAAATAAATGTGAAAAATTTCTACTTATTTAAAAATTTATGTATTATTCATATATTTTGGTCGGGAACGGCACATTTTTTCTAAAAACTTATAATATAAATGGGGAGGGATTTTATGATTTATAACAGAGAAAGGGCGGTAGCCTATGCAAAAGAATGGGCATACAGGCGAAATCCGGCATATTTCGACTTTTCTGATTTAGGCGGCGACTGCACAAATTTTGCATCGCAGTGCATTTTTTCCGGTGCGGGAGTGATGAATTACACACCGCTTTACGGTTGGTTTTATATAAACGTAAACAACCGCACGCCGTCGTGGACGGGAGTGAATGAACTGTACAGATTTTTAGTAAACAACCGTGGTGCAGGACCGCAGGGCAGGGTAGTACCGTTATCGGAGATACAAAACGGCGATGTAATCCAGCTCCGTTTTGACAGTGACGAGGACTTTGACCACACACCTGTGGTTGTTGACAGAGGACTCGGCACGCCGGATACTATACTTGTTGCGGCACATTCAAACGACAGCGATTGCAGACAGCTCTCAAGTTATCGTTACCGTGCCGTCCGACCGATTCACATATACAATGTGGGCGAAACCCGATAATAAAGAGGGAACGGAAAAATAGTGCAGAACGGACGAAACGAAGGCTTGTGCTATTTTGCACAAGCCCTTGCCCGACGGCGTACATGGGTACTCCGAGTGGTGAGTTTCGTTCGTTATGTGCTGTTTTTTAACAAAAGGGCATGGTCGTCTTGCACCGACCATGCCCTTCTTATATGTTGCTCAGCAACTCGTCCCACCCCGTAATATAGCGGTCAGAGTGCTGTATGAGCCTATCTCTTATATGTGCATTTGTCGGGTCCTCGACAGCCACTGTCATAAACCCTGCAGATTTTGCACTTTCTATGCCTGTTGCGATGTCCTCATATACCGTGCATACCGACGGTTCGAGTCCGAGCCGTTTTGCGGCGAGCAGGTATATATCGGGTGATGATTTACTGCATCCCACCTCACTTGAAAATGCGTATGCACTGAAGCAATCGTATATTCCGAGTCTCTTGAACGCAGAATATACAAGCTCGGGAAATCCCGATGTTGCGGCGGCGATGTTTACGCCGTTTTCAAAAAGCTTGTGTATGTATTGACACACATACGGCTTTGCCGGGAGATCTTTTGCGTATTTTTCAGCCGCACGGCGTGAAAACTCGGCAAACATATCCTTTACCGACATATCGGGAAGATAGTCCTTTTGTATTCCTACAAGGCTTTCCTCAAAAGACATTGACTGATACGAAAGCGTTTCCTCTTTTGAAACAGCTATGCCGTGGTCGTGAAAAAATTCGTTTGTTATATCAACCCACACGGTCATCGAATCAAGAATAGTACCGTCAACATCAAATATTGCGCCCTGCATTTTTTTATCCCCCATTTCAATATTTATATATTCTAACATAAAATTACATATTTTGCAAGACCTATTTGTTTGTGCATTTTGATTAAACCGAATGGCATAAACCCGCCAAAATACACTGAAATTACAAAATTATATAAAATTTGCCGAATTAGCTTTTCAAAAAACAAAGGTTGTGGTATAATAGAAAATGTCTAAGTAGGATTTTCTTTACTTATGAAGCTAATTATGAAATTTTAACAGGAGGGTTTTTACCATGACAAACAACAAAACAGTACTTGCATGGATAAAGGAAATGGCAGATATGTGCCAGCCGGACCAGCAGGTGTGGATTGACGGAAGCGAAGCACAGCTTGAAGCATTGAGAGCAGAAGCTGTTGCAACAGGCGAAATTCTTAAGCTCAACGAAGAAAAGCTTCCCGGATGTTACTATCACAGAACAGCAGCAAACGACGTTGCACGTGTAGAGGACAGAACATTTATCTGTACAGAAACAGAGGAAGAGTCAGGCCCGATAAACAACTGGATGGAGCCGGCAAAGATGTACGCAAAGCTCAACGCTTTGTACGAGGGTTCAATGAAGGGCCGTACAATGTATATCATTCCTTATTCAATGGGTCCGGTAGGTTCACCGTTCTCAAAGATAGGTATTGAGCTTACAGACTCAATCTACGTTGTATTAAACATGGCTATCATGACAAGAGTAGGTAAGGCAGTTATCGACCAGCTCGGCGATGCAGACGATGCAGAGTTCGTTAAGTGTCTCCACGCAAAGAAGGACGTTGATCCTGAGGAAAGATATATCGTTCAGTTCCCGCAGGACAACACAATCATGTCAGTTAACTCAGCATACGGCGGTAACGTACTTCTCGGTAAGAAGTGTTTCGCATTGAGAATCGCATCATACCTCGGTATGAAGCAGGGCTGGATGGCTGAGCATATGCTCATCCTCGGTCTTGAGAATCCGCAGGGTGAGGTTAAGTACATCTGTGCTGCATTCCCGTCAGCTTGTGGTAAGACTAACCTTGCAATGCTTATTCCGCCGGAGTACCTTCAGGAGAAGGGCTACAAGGTATGGACAGTCGGCGACGATATCGCATGGCTTAACATCGGTCCGGACGGCAGACTTTATGCTATTAACCCCGAAGCTGGTTTCTTCGGCGTTGCACCGGGTACTTCAGTAAAGACAAACTTCAACGCACTTGAATCAACAAAGAAGAACACAATCTTCACAAACGTTGCTATCAATAACGATGATATGACAGTTTGGTGGGAAGGCCTTGACAAGAACCCGCCTGTTAACGCAACAGAGTGGAAGGGTGCAGAGGTTAACGGTCCTGAGTTCATCGCATCAGGCGAAAAGCTTGCTCATCCCAACTCAAGATTTACAGCTCCGGCAATCAACTGTCCGTGCATCTCAAGCGAGTTCGAGAACCCGCAGGGTGTTCCGGTATCAGCAATCGTATTCGGCGGCAGACGTGCAAAGTGCGCTCCGTTGGTATATCAGTCAAGAGACTGGCAGCACGGTACATTTATCGGTGCTACAATGGCATCAGAGACAACAGCAGCTGCAGCAGGTGCAGTAGGTGTTGTTCGTCGTGACCCGATGGCTATGAAGCCGTTCGTTGGTTACAACATGGCATCATACTGGGGTCACTGGTTAGAGATGGGTAAGAAGCTTGGCGAAAAGGCTCCGAAGATATTCCACGTTAACTGGTTCAGAAAAGACGACGAAGGCAACTTCATGTGGCCGGGATTCGGTGACAACATGCGTGTTCTTCTCTGGATTCTTGACAGATGTGACGGCAAGGTTGGCGCTAACGAGTGTGCAATCGGTTACATCCCCAACGCTGAGGATATCGACGTGACAGACCTTGATATGTCTAAGGAAGATCTTGAAGCACTCCTTACAATCGACGTTAACGAGTGGATTAAGGACGTTGAAGATCCCGAAACAGGTATCAAGAAGTACTTTGAGCAGTTCGGGGATTTACTTCCGAAGGAAATGGCTGACGAGCTTGCAAAGCTTGAGGCTAACCTTAAGGCGTAAGTTTAAAATCAAAAGACACAGCATCCGCTGTGTCTTTTTTTGTGGAAAGGCTTGTTATTTTGATTTTGACGTGGTATAATTGACATATATGTTTAAAGGAGAAAATCATGATTTTAACAGTTACAGCAAATCCTGCAATAGACAGGGTGTATTTTATCGAAAACTTTGAAATAGGCAAGGTACATAGGGCGAATCGTATCTCGTGTTCTGCCGGAGGAAAAGGTCTTAATGTAGCACGTGTTGCACACCTTATTGGCAGAAAAACCGCTGCAATGGGGTTTGTCGGCGGATACACAGGCGAATTTATCAAGTCCGAGATAGAAAAGCAGGGAATTAAAAATCTGTTTACCGATATCAAAGAAGAAACACGGACTTGTGTAAATATCTCAAACGGAGACGGTCTTTCGGGCGAAATTCTCGAAGCAGGCCCCGAAGTCTCCGAGGAAGAAAGAAAAAGATTTATCAATGATTATTCTGCATATATTGAGGAGTATGATATCATTTGTGTTTCGGGAAGCTTACCACGTGGATTGACAAGCGATTTTTATGCAGAGCTTGCCCGCATTGCAAAGGAAAAAGGCAAGAAAATCATTATAGATACGAGCGGAAAAACACTTGAAGAAATCCTTTGTGCCAAGCCATATATGGTTAAACCGAACGAGGACGAAGTTTCCGCACTTATGAATAAGGAAATCAGAACAGATGAAGATATAAAAGAAGCGCTTTTCTATCTTAAGCAAAGAGGTGTAGAAGTTCCGCTTCTTTCCCTGGGAAAAGACGGTGCGGCGGCTATGATAGACGGAAGTTGCTACAAGTTTTTAACACAGCCGGTTGAGGTGGTAAATGCCGTAGGCTCGGGCGACAGCACCGTTGCAGGCATTGCATCGGGACTTGATATGGGATACAGTTTAGAAGACGCCATAAAACTTGGAATGGCAACAGGAACTGCCAACACACAGTTTGAACAAACCGGAATGGTGACAAAAGAGCTTGTGGATAAGTTCTTTTCACAGATTAAGGTAAAAGAGATTTAAAAAACGTGACGAAAGGAACAGATAAAATGAAAATAGCTACTACAATAGAAGAATTTTATCCGCATGTTGAAAATGCTGCCGAGGCTGTAAAGGCGTATGTGGGTACGGGTTTTAAGTACCTTGACTACAGCTTTTATGACTCGGTAATAAACCCTGAAAAAAACCCATTGTTGACCGATGACTGGAAAGACCGTGTATATAGAGCAAAAGAAACGGCGGACGAGTTAGGATTTACTTTCGTTCAGGCACACGCACCGATATGCGAAATCCGTGGCAAGGAAGCTGAAACAGGAATAATTGCAACAATCCGTTCAATTGAAGCTTGCAAGATTCTGGGCATTGAGAATATGGTAATACACTCGGCATATTATGATGACTGGAAACGTGCCGACGGAAGCTTTGCATACTATAAAGCAAACGAGCCATTTTTCAGGGCGTTAATACCTGCAATGGAAAAACACGAGGTCAATATTCTGTTTGAAAACTACGCTGAAAATTTTTGTCCTAACGGACTCTTTTTCCCTGCCTCGGCACAGGAACTCAATGATTTTATTGAGTTTATGAACCATCCGCTTTTCGGTGCGGCGTGGGATGTAGGCCATGCAAACCTTGACAACAGAGATCAGTACAAGGAAATAACAGAGCTTGGCAAAAATCTTAAAGCAATCCACGTTCACGATAATAACGGGCAGAGAGACCAACACGTCTCACCGTTTCTCGGTACGTGTGACTATGATGCAATAGTAAAAGGACTTATCGACTCAGGCTATGAAGGGTATTTCACACTTGAAGCAAATTCGTTTTTCGGCAAAAACCGCGGTGATGACCTTAACGGTCCGCTTTCCGAAGTAAATATTGACATAAAAAGAGAGGCAGTTTCACTGTTGTATAAAATCTCAAAACATATTCTTTCAGTATATGATATTTATGAAGAATAATTGACAATACATATATTTTATAGTAAAATAGAAAAAATGAAAACCATCAGGAGGAAATAAAAATGCGATATAAAGCAGGAAAAACAGACGTAATAAACCCCGATATCAATTCGGCGGAATGGGAAAAGGCAGAGTGGGCAGAGCTTACCGATACCGGCTGGGTAGAGGTTAAAGAACCGATCCGGACAAAGTTCAAGATGTTAAGAGGTCCTGAGGGCATAAGCGTAATGATGCATACAACCGAAAAAAATCTTCGTGCAGAGGTTACAGAAGAAAACGGTATGGTCTGCAAGGACAGCTGTATGGAGTTTTTCTTCAAGCCCGACCCGTGGAACACAAAGTATATAAACTTTGAAATCAACCCCAAGGGTGTTGCACATATCGGACTTGGTGAGGACCGTTATGACAGATTACTTATAGACGAGGACAGAGCAACTTTTTCAATCGAGTCAATTCCTAACGACGGTGACTGGACATTGAAATACTATATCCCCGATGCGTTTTTGCACAAGTATTTCGAGACCATAAACTATGTCTGCCGTGCGAACTTCTATAAGTGTGCCGATGCAACAGACCACAAGCACTATACGGTATGGGCACCCGTTGAGATTAAAAGCCACGATTATCATGTGCCGGATTTCTTCGGTTTCATAGAATTGTAAAAAACTGCCGAAAGGCAGTTTTTATTTTTCCTCTTTACAAATCGGACAGCTTGTGGTAAAATATAGTTGCGATTGGCTTGAATATTGTTTTGATGCAATGTAGCAGACTATCATTGGCAACAATGTTAGTCTTGGTACTTTTTGTTCTGTTACATTGCAAACGAAAAGCCAGTCGCATGGACCAAGCTGACGTTTTGCATGCGTCGGTTTGTCCGGCGCATTTTTTAATTTACGGAGGAAAAGAATATGAAACTACGTTCCAAGAAAGAAGCAGGAAATATGTTCAGGGAAATAAGAGAATCAAAAGGTTTATCTTTGGAGCAACTTGCAGATATGACAGACGGAAATGTAACAGCAGAACAGATTGATTTATATGAAAAAGGTGAGGAAACGATTGGGTTAATCGGGTTTATACTTATGTGCAAAGCACTTGAAATTGAAGACCCCGATGAAATTTTATACGAAGAGATGTAAAAAATAACTGCCGAATCGGCAGTTATTTTTATGTTTATTCCACAACCTTATATCCCTCGGCTTCTATTGCAGATTTAAGAGTTTCTGTCGGCACATCCTTTGAAAGAGTAACCGTAACCAGTCCTGTTTCGTGGCTTGCTGATGCCTCTGTTACACCGTCAATAGCTTCAAGGCACTTTTTAACTCTTGCTTCGCAGTGCATACACATAATGCCTTCTGCTTTTAATATCTTTTCCATTGTTTTTTTCTCCTTTTTATGCTTTATTTTTTTGTCCTTATCGGGACTGTATATCTTGACAAAATTCAGCCTTAATGCGTTTGTTACCACAAAAAAGCTTGAGAGCGACATCGCCGCAGCACCAATCATGGGGTTTAAGCTTATACGGAATACGGGATAGAGAACACCTGCCGCAACGGGTATTCCGATAACGTTATATATAAACGCCCAGAACAGATTCTCGTGAATGTTTTTAAGCGTTTTACGGCTTATGCGAATTGTCGCAGGCACATCAGAAAGTTTGTTCTTCATCAGAACCACATCTGATGAATCTATTGCGATATCCGTTCCCGACCCGATTGCGATACCAATATCTGCGGTAGTAAGTGCAGGCGCATCATTTATGCCGTCGCCGACCATTGTGACGTTGCCCTGTTTCTTCAGTTCGCTTATTACTTTCGCCTTTTCGTCGGGCATTACCTCGGCAATTACCTCACTGACACCCGTTTGTGCTTTTATCGCATTTGCCGTACGCTCGTTATCGCCCGTGAGCATTATTACACGAATACCCATACCTTGTAGCTCGGCTATTGCTTTTGGGCTGTCGGGCTTTATTGTATCGGCTACGGCGATAATGCCGATAACCTCGCCGTCCTTTGCGAAAAACAACGGTGTTTTGCCCTCGTTTGCAAGGCGGTCTGATGCGGTGTTCTGTTCGTCGGAAAGTGTCGCTGAAGATTCGATAAATTTTTTGTTTCCGCCGATTATTTGTGAGCCGTTAAGCTCTGCCGTGAGTCCGTTTCCCGAAACCTCTTTGAAGTTTTCGGTTTCGTCTGCAGTCAACTGTTGTTTTTTTGCCTCGTCGACTATTGCGAGTGCGAGCGGATGCAAACTTTTTATTTCAAGTGAATATGCCGTTTTCAAAAGCTCGTTTTCGGTTATGCCAAATGGAATAACATCAGTAACTTTCGGTGTACCGTTGGTGATTGTTCCTGTCTTGTCAAGCACAACAATCTCTGTCTTGCCTGCGTTTTCAAGCGTGGTCGCATTTTTAAACAGTATACCGTTCTTTGCTCCCACTCCGTTTCCGACCATTATAGCAACCGGTGTTGCAAGTCCCAATGCACACGGACAGCTTATAACAAGCACCGAAATGGCACGAGCGAGTGCAAAACCGACAGTTTCGCCGGCGATTAGCCATATAATGAGCGTAACAACCGCAATTGTGATTACTACGGGAACAAATATCCCCGAAACCTTGTCTGCCGCCTTTGCAACGGGTGCTTTGGTTGCTGATGCATCACTCACCATTTTAATAATCTGTGAAATAAGCGTGTCATCGCTGACTTTGATTGCCTCGCATTTTATAAATCCCGATACATTTATCGTAGCGGCACTAACCTCGTCGCCCTCTCTCTTGTCAACGGGTATACTTTCGCCTGTGAGTGCGGATTCATTAACAGCACAGTGTCCGTCAATGATACGCCCGTCGGCAGGTATGCTTTCGCCCGTTCGGACTATAAATATATCGCCCTTTTTTATTTCTGATATATCAACCGTCACTTCTACACCGTCACGCAGTATCACAGCCGTTTTCGGTGTGAGGTTTTTCAACCCCTCAAGTGCACTCGTTGTTTTACCCTTTGACCGTGCCTCAAGCATTTTACCAACGGTTATGAGTACTAAAATCATCGCCGCCGACTCGAAATAGAATTCGTGCAGAAAATGCCTTGCGTGTTCAAAATTTCCAAGTGCCTGTGCGTCACTCATAGCAAAAAGTGCGTACAGACTATATATAAACGATGCACCCGAACCGAGCGACACAAGTGTGTCCATATTTGGGGATTTGTTCAGTATTCCACGTGTGCCGTTTATAAAAAACTTCTTATTTATAATCATAATCGCAATGGTGATGATTAACTGCACAAGCCCCACCGACACGGGGTTACGGTCAAAAAAGTCGGGAAGCGGGAAGTTCCACATTGTATATCCCATAGAAAAATACATAAGAACGATAAGCAGAACGAGCGAGGAAACAAGCCTTGTCCGAAGCCCTTTTTCTTCGGTATTATCGGGACGGTCTGTACCTTTAATGCCGTATCCGGCTTTTATAACAGCATCCTCAATTGCCTTATCTGTTGCCGTTCCCTCAACTGTCATTGAGTTGGTAAGGAGATTTACGGCACACGAACTAACACCTGCAACTGCAGAAACTGCCTTTTCCACACGTGCCGAGCAAGTCGCACAGGTCATACCCGTAACAGAAAAATGTTTTTTTGCCATACATATCAACTCCTTCTTTAATAATATTATATATTTTTAAGATTGTTTTGTCAAGAAAAGACAGGCATAAAAAAATCGCCAATGCGGTTGCTCAGACGAAAAATTTTGAAAATATTTATTGACAGAATAGAATTTATATGTTAGAATGGTAGCAAGAGGAATAACTACGGTTATTCTGCAAAAAGGTTTTATTTAAAAATGTAACCGTTCTATTGCAGTAGAGCGGTTATTTCTTTATGTTCTTGATTATTTCTAAAAAGATAAGTAATAAAACTGTATCAATTATTAAATCAATATTCATATCAGACACCCCCATTCTATAAAGGTGTCAGAATAACCGCTTCCTCTTGCTTGTGTTTAATTATAGCATTCTTGGGGATTTTTGTCAATATTTGTTTATTAAGAGGTGGATTTATGGCAGATATAATCATATTGGTAATAATCGTTATAGCGATAGCTCTGGCGGTCGGATACATAATAAAAGCAAAACGCAGTGGCAAAAAGTGCATCGGCTGTCCGTATAGTGACAGTTGTGCTAAAAAGGGATGCAATAAAGAGTGACGGTGTACCGTCGCTATTTATTTTACCTGATTTTAAAAATTGTCAATTTACATTTTGAAATTATATTGATATAATCAAAATATAAACTCAACAAATTATTTTAAGGAGGCAAATTTAATGAAAAAAGTATTTAGTTTACTGACTACTTTTGCAATACTCATTTCGATGGTAGTTGTTCCGACTGCGGTATCAGCGGCTACAACATACTGGACAGATGAAGGTATTGTGGCGACCTCGTTTGCGGGAGGTAGCGGAACAGAAGCAGATCCGTACGAGGTTGCAACAGCAAGCCAGCTTGCAAAGATTGCGGCTGATGCAAACAGTTCTGCAGACGGTGACGTATGCTCGGGTGTGTATTATGAGCTTACAGCTGACATTGACCTTGCGGGTCATGACTGGGTGCCGATTGCAAATGCGATAACAAAGTATTTCAGCGGTAAGATTGATGGTAACGGTCATATAATTAAGAATATGACAATCACCTGTTCTTATGCTGCAATAGGCTTTATAGGCAGCGGTTCAGATGATACTGAAGTGTCTGATCTTGGATTTACAAATGCTAATATAAGCTATAACAATGCCCGTTATCCTGACGGAACGACAGGTGCAACAAGATGTAATAGTGCCGGTACTGTTGTAGCATATGTTCGAGGCGGTACGTATACTAATGTGTATGTAAGAAACTCGGTTATCGAAAACAAACAGAATGATACATCGGAGGGGGTTACGGGTGGTTTTGCCGGACAGGGAACGTGTCAGGGAACATTCGGCGACAGTGCGTCAACACGTAAGGTTGCTACGTTTACGAATTGTTACGTTGCAAATACGACAGTAAAAGGCTCGACTAATGCTATCCAGTCAGGCTTTATGGGCAGATTTTATCCCGGCGCCACAGGCAACAAGAGAGTCAAAACAGTATTTGTAAACTGTTACACAGCAGACCTTACAATGTCGGGCTCGAATTATTATGCATTTATGTGTTTTAACTACAGTTCCGATCTTAATAATATGCGCAGTGCAACAAATGTCTATGCAACAGGCACGAACACAGGCACTCAGGTGACCGAAATTGCAACAATCGGTGCGGCAAAGTCTGATATGGTAACTGCAATGACTACTGCCGACAACGGCATGGTTACAGACAAGGGTAATATAAATAAAGGCTATCCTGTTTGCAAATGGGAAGCAGACTGGCTCTGGAACGGTACAGCAGCTACTGCATTTGCAGGCGGAACCGGTACATCTACTGACCCGTACCTTATTGCTGACGGTAAACAGCTTGCATTGCTTGCAAACAATGTGTATAATGCAGTTCCGACCACAACCTCAATTCCGGTTAAAGACACATCGACTAATGGAATGTACAATGCATATACCGATACATATTTCAAGCTTACTGCTGATATAGACCTCGGCGGTGTGGACTGGAAGCCTATCGGAAGATACGGTATGCGTTTTAATGGTACATTCGATGGTGACGGTCACGTTATTTCAAACCTGAACGTCGATACGCTGTATCACGGAATGGGCTTGTTTGGTGCAACCGGCAAAGATGTAATGATAAAGAATGTAGGAATTGATGGTGCTGACCTCACATATGCAAATGCATCGTCAAGTGTTCTTGACTACAATGCAAGCGGCGACGCATCATTAACCGTTACCAACGGCAGTGGACGTGTTCAGGGTGCAGGTGCACTTATAGGTATAATCGGTGGCGGAACAGTTGAGAACTGTTATGCGAAGAATGTTAAAGCAAAGAATACCAATAAAGGCACGTGTGCGGAAAATGTCGGCACGGGCGGACTTATCGGTGGTGCTGTTTCTACGGAAAATCATGACACAAACAGTTCAAACAGAACTAATATAACAAATTGTTATGTTATGAACGCCGAAGTAGAATCCGGTCAGAATGCGGGTGCATTGATGGGACGTGCCGGTATGGGTAATGTTAAATCAAGATGTGCACTTATATTTACGAACTGTTATGTAGGCGGTACTTCATCGGTAACAGTTAAGTCTAACCAGACAGCATATAACCTTGTTTGCTATGCCGGCGGTGAGAATGCTATTCCGAAAGTGAATAACAGTTATTCGACAGCAATCACTGCCACAAGCTCAACAAATGCAATTGTTGAAACTACAATTAACAGTACTACAGCTGAGGTTGTTACAAAGGATGAGCTTGTTTCGGGTATAGTTGATTTTGATAATTATTATCCCGATAATTATGAGAGTAATATAAACGACGGCTATCCCGTACTTGCATGGCAGAAGACATGGGAGGATGTCGATGCATTTGAAGGCTTTACATTTGCTGACATAAGTGAAGAGGGTATAAGAGAAGTAACTGCCAATCTGACTCTTCCCGAAACAAAGGTTGTTGACGGATATACTCATAACCTTACATGGACATCATCAGACACCGATATTATCGCGGTTGGCGGTACGGTAACCCCGAAGCTTGGTGATGCTGATGTGACACTTACTGTAACAAGTACAAATACCGGCTCGTCAAAGACATTTGAAATAACAGTCCTTGGTGAGCTTACAAAGGCATTTAATGCCGGTCTTGGCGGTGAGGACAGATATGCAATAACAAAGAATATCACGTTGCCGGCGACTGTAACAGCAGGCGGTACGTCTTATGATGTAGACTGGAGAACTTCAAACAGCAGTGTTCTTGCTTCTGACGGTACAATCGGCAAGGTTGTAAGAAACACACCTGTTTGCCTTACTGCTTATGTAAACAGTGAGGTATATACATACAATGCAGCGGTTGCCGAGCAGGTAACAGGCAAGACTGTTTATGTTGATGAGAGCTTTGACTCTTTCGATATCGGAACAGATATTTCAAGAGCTGACGGCTGGACTAACCCTGTAGGCACCGGAGTAAAGGGTGTTGATTATACAATCGAAGAAGACCCGACAAACGAGTCCAATAAGGTTATCAAGGTTAACCGTTATTACGGAAAAAACGGAAGCACATGGTATCTTAACGGCGAGGCACAAACCGGTAACGGACCGAGCCGTGACGAGGCAGCGATGTTTGTTCTTGACTCGGACCCCGATACAGACGGTAACCAGCCCGTAGAAAGCGGTAAGATTCAGTTTAAGGCAAGAATGATGTTCGAAACAGGTGAGAGCCAGCGTATGGCTATCTGGTTCAATAATGTTAATAACGGCAGAGACAATAGCTGTATAGAAATACAGTATGGATCAAACGTAGCCTATACAAAGTTCGGCGGTGCAGATTTGTACGCATCAATAGGTACAGGAGTAAAGCATGAGTGGTACGATGTCAGGGTGGTTCTTGACCTTGATGCATCAACATATCTCGTTTCTGTTACAAGAGAGGACGGCATAACATACACAAAGACGGATAAAATAGTAGACACTGCAGCAAAGAGTATATCCTCAATCGGTATCCATAGCCGTACGGCAGATGACTCTATAGGTGCAGAAACAAAAACCTCTGTATGGTATGTTGACGATTTATCAATCACAGACGTTACGACTACAGATACAGAAGCAGTAGCTTATGCCAAGGAAAAGCTTTCATTGCAGGGAACTGCAACAGCGGATATAACATTGCCGTTAGCAGGTGAGGAAAACACAACAATCACATGGGCAACAAGCGATGCATCTGTAATAACGAAAGACGGTGTTGTAAGCTTTGCAAAAGAGGATAAGACAGCAACCCTTACAGCTACAATCACAAAAGGCAATGCAACCGATACAAAGGAGTTTATCGTAACCGTTTCGGGCAGAGCGGCATACGAGATAAAGGGAATAGTTGTAAAAGCAGACGGCACAACATCAAATGAGCTTGTTGCAGACGGTGAGATTACAGCTGTTGAAATTCTCAATAACTACTCAAAGTCGGCGAAGATGTATGTTGCATTGTATAAAGACGATCGTTTTGTGACGGTTTCAACCGCAGACCTTAAGAGCGATGCACAGTCAAAAGAGGTAAGAACGGTAATGCTTGACACTCCGATTGAACTACCGTCAGATATTAACGGATACGAAGCAAGGGTGTTTGTATGGGATAATATGACGCCACTTGCAGAGGTATATTATTCTGATATGCCTGATACGACTTTGTGGATGCTTGGTGATTCTATTATGACGATCTATCCTGATAACCAGTATCCGCAGACGGGATGGGGAATGGTAGTCGGAGATTACCTTTCAGACCGTGTAACAATCGAAAACCACGCACACGGCGGATGGACAACTGCTACATATCTTGACAGCACAAGCTATGATGCACTTGCAAAGTTTGTTGATGATATAGAAGAGGGCGATTATGCCGTAATCGGACTGGGTATAAACGATTCAAACGAAAAGAATAATGTTTCTATTGAACAGTATGAGGCAAACTACAGAGAGATTGCACAGGCAATAATTGACCGTGGTGCAACCCCGATTCTCACAACGACAACTATTACAACAACTGCAACAGAAACTGCACCCAATCTGTCAAGATACGGTGCACAGAAAGAAGTTGTGAAAAAGGTCGCAGGAGATATGGGTCTTGTATGTATTGATATAAGTACTGAAATGGCGGCACGCATAAATGCAGAAATTACTGCAGGTGCTACAATGGAGGGAATCCGAGACAAGTACTATGTATGGGATCCGGCAGAAAACGGTTGGGATTTATCAGGCTCGACTATAGAACCTAACAAGCGTGACGGTGTGCACATAAATCTTAACGGTGCAAAGCTTGTTGCAGATATTTTCGCAGACCTGCTTAAGGTTTCTACATCAAAGCTTGGTGCATATGTAAAATAAAATCAGGGGCTGTTGCAAATGAGCATTTTATAATGCTCGTTTGCACAGCTTTTTTATGTGGTATTCATTTTTTAAGATTTGACAATTTACATTTGTGCTTACAGATGTTATAATAAGATTGGGGAGGGGGCTGATGAACATGAAAGAAAACGGAAAAGATAAAGACTTTATAAAAACCATAAAAGAATATATTGACACGCACTATGCAGATAAGCAGATTTCGATTGATTTTCTGTCAGAGCTGACAGGGTATTCAATTATGCGTATAAACGATGTATATAAAAAACGCTACGGTCTTACTCCTATGGAATATCTTTCGGAAAAACGAATCGAACAAGTGAAAATCCTGATAGAGGCGGGTATGCCGTTGGGCAAGGCGGCAAATGATGTCGGTTACGGCTCTATACGCACCTTCTACCGTGTATTTAAAGATAAAACAGGCATGTCACCTGAAAAGTATAAAACAAGAAATTTCAATAACTATGAGCTATTCAAGGGAATAATTGAAATGAAGGATATGCGTCCGCTTGTTTACGCGAGAAAAAAGTGTGATGCGATTATGCTTGCGAATGAGCCGAGAAAACTCAAACCGTTTGATATAGTTGCGGATATGGGACTTTATTCGTATCATCAGGGACTTTTTTTGTCGGGTATGTATCAGATTTTTGATATGTGCGGAGAAAAGAAATACTTCAACTACATCAAAGAATGGGTGGATTCGGTTATTGATGATAACGGTAATGTAAAGATACACGAGCATATGATAGGTTCTCTTGACTGGCTTTCGGTGAGATGTCTTGATTTTCGCCAACCGAGCAGGATTCTGTTCCCATTATATGAAGAAACCGGTGATGAACGGTATTTGAAACTTATTGAACACAGTATTGAGTCTCTTCTTGATTATCCGACAACGACTGAAGGACTGTTCTGGCACAGGCGAACTATACCGGGTGTCGTTCAGCTTGAAGGTGCATATATGACTATTCCTGTTATTTGTATGTATGCGAAGCTTAAAAACAAACCTGAATATTATGATATAGCTGTATTTCAGGCAGAGAAGATGTATGAGACTCATTTTGACAAAGAATCGGGACTTTTACGGCACGGCAGAGACGAAAACAAAAAAATGGAGTGGGCAGACAGCGTAACAGGACTTTCAGAGTTTGTATGGGGCAGAGCAATGGGATATTATGTGGCGGCTGTCGCAGAATTGATAGAATATATGCCCGAGGCACATCCGAAGCGGGACCGCATTATAGAGATTGAACTTTCGTTGCTTGATGCACTTATAAGATATCAGAATGAGACGGGGCGTTGGTATCAGATTATTGATAAAGTTGACTATGAATGCAACTGGCTTGAAAATTCTGCTTCGTGTTTTATAGTATATGCATTGGCAAAAGCTGTTAAGTTGGGCATAGCCGGAGATCAGTATGCACGTGCGGCAATCCGTGGTTATGTCGGAGTTATTGATATTATAAGCTACGGTGAATCCGAAGAAATGCTTTTAAATGATATTTGTATGAGAAGCAGTGTGAGCAGTGATATATCTTTTTACTTCAATATGATGCGTGAGACGAACAATTTACACGGCTCCGGAGCGTTTGTTTTTATGTGTACCGAGGTGGAAAAACTGTTAAATAATAATATATGAAATATTATATGTCAGATGGGGAAGAATAACGCAAAAAGAGTGACGGTGTGCCGTCACTCTTTTGTTAGATTATGTATCCATATTCCTTTTTTAACCATTATTGCACCGACGATGCATTTTATGATTTCCACACACTGTACTCCGACAAATACGAGAACTGCACTGAGTCCGGTGAATTTGCTTAATATAAATGCAACCGGAACCGACAGAAACCACATAAACGCACTGTCAAAAATCAGTGTGATAGTAGTTTTTCCGCCTGAACGGAGTGTGAAATATTCAGCGTTCATAAGTGCGGAAATCGGCATAAATATCGCCTGAACTATGAGGAAATGTGTTGCAATCCGTTTTGCTTCGGCGGTGGTGTTGTAGATTTTGGGGAAGAACGGTGCAAATCCTGCAAGCACGAATGCAATTACCGTACAGCATATAACTGCGAAGAACATCAGCTTTGTGCTTGTCTTTTTAGCCTCCTCAAACTTTCCGGCGCCGAGCAGTTGACCGACAATAATCGAAATAGCGCAACCGAGTGCGATAAACACAACGCTGAACACGTTATAGAGCGTGTTTGCAATATTAAGTCCTGAAATGGTATTAAGTCCGCGTGTGCAGTAGAACATTGCGAGAACTGCCATACCTCCTGACCATAGTCCCTCATTGACCATAAGGGACAAGGATTTGGGGAAAATCGCTCTGAACAGCTTTTTCGGAACAGAGAAGTTCCGATAAAGTCCTTCACCGTACGGGTGCTCTTTCTTGTGGCGGTGAAGCCACGATATAACTATTGCCGTTTCGGTGAAACGTGCCGTAATCGTTGCTATTGCCGCACCGTTAACGCCGAGTGCGGGAACACCCAATTTACCGTAGATTAAAACATAGTTAAGTGCTATATTTACGGCAACCGCCACAAACCCGGCTTTCATCGGCAGCATCGTTTCATTACACTCACGCATTGTTCCCGAATAGCTCTGAAGCACCATGAACGGAATAAAGCTTATGAGCATAAGGTTGAGGTAGCTTTTCGCATACCCGAACGCCGCCTGCATATCGCCGCCATCGCTGTTTCCCGAAAGGTACGCCCAGATAAGGTTATCGCCGAAAATCAGGAAAACTGTAAACGCAAGTGCGGTGACGAGTGCACCGATAATGAGCTTAAACCGCAGAGTGTTGCGAACACCGTCGCAGTTATGCTCACCGTAATACTGTGCCGTGAAAATTCCTGCACCGGCTGTTGCACCGAAAATGCAGAGGTTAAATATGAAAATAAGCTGGTTGGTTATCGCAACGCCCGACATCTGCTCCGTGCCGATTCTGCCGACCATTATATTATCGAGCAGGCTGACAAAGTTTGTGATACCGTTCTGTATCATTATCGGCATTGCTACCGCAAGTGTGCGTCTGTAAAAAGCCTTGTCGCCTATAAAAGTTTTCATTGAAAATGCCATGTTTTTATGTCCTTTTATCTGTAGAGTTTTAGTTTTATAAGAAGTCTTAAAATCCGTCCGCCGGCAGGGAGAAGAAGTATATCGTCCTTGCTCATTATACGCAGTGCGAACACAAAGCCGAAATATACAACTGCCGACATCCCGATTGAAACTACCGTTGCAATGAGGTTATTGATATAGCCTGCACCCATAACTTTTGCGAGAAGTGTGTACATACCAAATGCAACCGCACCCATAACGATTCCTGAAACAAGCGGTTTTATAATATATTTACCGAGTGACAGCTTTATCGGAATATAGCGTATCAGAACGAAGAAATTAATCAAAAACGCCACTATCTGACACACGATTGATGATATTGCCGCACCGTAGATGTTTATTGACGGTATGCGAATAAGTGTTACGTTAAGCACTACCTTGAAAATGCATCCGATAAGTATCGAAACTGCCGGAACATATACTTTGCCTATACCCTGCAATGCACCCGTTATTGTCTGTGTCAAAGCACTAAACACCAATGCGACAGACATAAGTGAAAGAAGGTCATAACCATCGGGTGTTGCAGGGTAGATTATGTTGTAAATCGGTTCTGCAAGCACTATATATCCGATAGCACACGGCAGGATTATAAGTATCGAGATAAGCACCGAGTATGATGTTTTTTCCGAGGCTTCCTTTGTTTCGCCTTTTGCGATTGCGCCCGATATTGACGGCACAAGCACCGTTGCGAATGCGATATTTACCGCAAGCGGCATATTGAAGAGTGTGTCGCTCTTTGAAAGCATACCTGAAAGTGTAACTGCGGCAGTGTTAAGCTGTGCCGCTGTCGGGTTAGCGATAGCTTTAGCACCTGCAATTTCGGGGATTCCGTTTGCAAACGCAAGCTCGATTCCACGTGTTATTGTTGCAAGGTCAACCACACGGTTGACTGCCGTTATAATTGATGCAAGCGAAATAGGCACCGAAAGCATAAGTATCATCTTCATCAGCTTTTTACTTGATGCGGTTTCGGTTTCGGCAGTTGAGTTTCTGATACGCTCGTTTATTGCGGTTCTCCGTCTTAAATAGAATATCAACAGATACACAAACGAAATCACCGTTGCCGCAGATGATGCAAAGTTTGCCCAAGCCGCCATAATTTCAGGCGGTGTTACGCCGTCAGGTGCATATAAAAGCGTGATTCGTGTTAAAAACTGCATTGCCTTTGGCATCACACCAACTGTAAGTATTACGAAAACTATTGTGAGTGTGCATTTGAATACCTGCTCAAGCATCTGTGAAAAGCTTGTTGCACGCATATCCGAAAGTCCCTGGAAATATCCGCGTATTACCGATGAAATACAGACAAAAAACAGCGACGGGGCAAGTGCACGCATAACGTATTGCGCGCCGTCCATATTCATAATGTGCACTGCAATGAAATCCGAGCCGGCAAAAAGGATAACTGAACATACTATGCCTATAACGGCAAAAAGCTTTAACGCCGACGTAAACACACGGTGTGCGCCCCGGTAGTCATTAAGTGCCGCACGCTCCGAGACCATTTTCGCAATTGCATTGGGTATACCCACCGACGAAACGGCAAGCAGAACCGTGTAGACCTGAAAGCCTGCGTTATAGAATCCGTTGCCTGTGTTTCCGAATCCGTCTATATTTGTTATAACCATTCTGTATACGAGTCCGAGCACCTTGACCATTATCTGTGCGAACAGAATAATAGCAACATTGCCCATAAACGAATGTGTTTTTTCTGACTTGATTTTATTCATAGCATACTTCTCCATAATATGATAAGTATATTATACATTGAATCAGCAAATTTTTCAACCCCTTTTAGGGGAGATTGTTTTATATTGATATATTTTTTCAAAAACCATTGTAAAACCGGAATGACTGTGATATAATAGGTATGCTACAACTTTCAACGATTGTCATAAATTGGCGGTCATCAAATTAAATATTTGGAGACTGTAAGAGGTACGCTATTGTAAAAAGCGTACACTCTTGTTTCGTCATACTCTTGCGGTCGATGTATTTAGTTTGAGTTATGTTGAAAGTGTGTAGCAACCTTTTGAAACAGAGTCACTGCGTTTTTTTGTGCGTAGTTTCTCTTGCAAAAGGGAGCTACGCACTTTTTTATTGCAGGAGAATGAATATGCCAAACGAAAACAACCAACACAGCTGTTGTTTTTTCGGACACAGAAAGATTGAAGAAACAGAAGAATTAAAAAACAATCTGTGTAAAATCATAGAAAATTTAATAATAAATGATAAGGTCAACACTTTTTTCTTCGGTAGCAAAAGCGAATTTGATGATTTATGCCATAAAACCGTTACCGAACTGAAAGAAAAACATCCTCATATCAGAAGGATATATGTCAGATCGGCATTTTGGCATATTTCCGACGGATATAAAGATACTTTGTTGAACTATTATGAAGATACCTACTTCCCTGAACATATAAAAAATGCAGGCAGAGCTTCCTATGTGGAACGTAATCAGGAAATGATAAATCACAGCAAATTCTGCGTGGTTTATTACGATGAAAATTATCTTCCGCAAAGGCGAAAAAATAGCAGACATAATTTGGTTGAGTATCAACCTAAAAGCGGAACTGCTGTCGCATACGACTACGCCGTGAAAAAGAAAAAGGAAATTATAAATGTATTGAATCAAAAGAAGTCGCTTCGGTGACTTCTTTAATTTTTTCAACCCCTAAATGGCTAAATCTCTTGACAAAATAAAGCTTTTGCGATATTATATTATAGATATAATGTAGTCAAATGATGATTGAAAGGAATGACATATAAATGATAGTTACCTCATCACCGAAAGGAACAGAGGATTTACTGCCCGAGGACAGCTACAAATGGCAGTATCTTGAAAAGAAGTTTAAAGAAACCGCAGATGCGTATAATTATAAGGAGATACGTGTCCCGACATTCGAGCATACCGAGCTTTTTGAGCGTGGCGTGGGCGATACCACAGACGTTGTTGAAAAGCAGATGTACACGTTCAACGACAAGGGCGGAAGAAGTATCACGCTCCGTCCCGAGGGTACGGCATCGGTTGTAAGAAGCTTTTTGCAGAATAGCCTGTATGCACTGCCTATGCCGATGAAGGCGTTCTATAACATTGCGTGCTTCCGTTACGAGAACAAGCAGAAGGGCAGACTTCGTGAATTCCACCAGTTTGGTGTTGAAGCGTTTGGTGCACAGAATGCGACAATGGACGCTGAAATCGTATCACTTGCGATAAACTTTTTGACAAGTGTGGGACTTACCGATTTATCGGTTAACATCAACTCAATCGGCTGTCCCGAATGCCGTAAGGCGTACTCGGACGCATTGAAGGAGTATCTCAAACCGAGATATGATGAGCTTTGCGATACGTGCAAGGGCAGATATGAGCGTAATCCGTTAAGAATTATCGACTGTAAGTCGGAGGTTTGTCAGGATATCGTTAAAAACGCACCGACACTCCTTGACTATATCTGCGACGATTGCCGTGAGCATTTTGAGCAGTTTAAGTCGTGCCTTGATGCTATGGACGTTAAATATACAATCGACAGCGGTATAGTCCGTGGTCTTGACTATTACACAAAGACAGTATTTGAGATTATAAGCGGTGAGTTTACTGTATGCGGTGGCGGCCGTTATGACGGGCTTGTTGAGGAGCTTGGCGGTAAGAGTACACCTGCTGTAGGCTTTGGTCTTGGTATAGAAAGACTTCTGCTCCGTCTTGAAGAGAACAGTGTTGAGATACCAAAGCCCGATGCGGTAACACTCTACATTGCACCGATGGGCGAGGCGGCAGTATCAACGGCACAGAAGCTTGCGTATGATTTGCGAAAAGCAGGCATCAGTGTTGATACCGACCACTTAGGCAGAGGCTTGAGAGCGAGCATGAAATATGCCGATAAGCTCGGTGCGAAGAACACACTTGTTCTTGGCGACAACGAGATTGAAACAGGCATTGCAAAAGTAAAGAACATGGCAACAGGCGAGGAAACTGAGGTTTCACTTGACAAGCTTGCAGAAGTTTTGAGATAAGAAAGGGAATAAATCAATGGATACAATGAAAGGCTTAAAGCGTACAAACTACTGTGGTGATACAGAGGGTATCGGAAAAACAGTCGTAGTAGGCGGATATGTACAGAAAATAAGAGATATGGGTAACCTCATATTCATAGACCTCAGAGACAGAACAGGTATTGTTCAGCTTGCGTTTGACGATAACACAGCACCTGAGATTTTAAAGAAAGCAAAATCCTGCCGAAGTGAGTTCGCGCTTATGGCAAAGGGCGTTGTTCGTGAGCGTGAGAGTAAGAACAAGGAGCTTAAAACCGGCGATATCGAGATTTATGTTGACGATTTGCGAATACTCGCAAAGGCACAGACACCGCCGTTCGAGATTACCGATAACACAAACGTAAACGAGGAATTGCGTCTTAAGTACCGCTATCTTGATCTGAGAAGAAGTGTATTGCAGAAGAACATCATAATGCGTTCACAGATTGCAAAGGCGGCCCGTGACTATTTCTATGACAACGGCTTTATAGAGATAGAAACTCCGATGATGATTAAGTCAACACCGGAGGGTGCACGTGACTATGTCGTTCCGTCACGTGTGCATCAGGGTAATTTCTATGCACTTCCGCAGTCACCGCAGATTTATAAGCAGTTACTTATGATTTCGGGCTTTGACAGATATATCCAGCTTGCACGTTGTTTCCGTGACGAGGACTTAAGAGCAGACCGTCAGCCGGAGTTTACACAGATAGACCTTGAAATGTCATTCGTTGACGTTGAAGATGTACTGGAAATGATAGAAGGCTTTATCAGATACCTTTATAAGACTGTACTTGACACAGAAATCCCGACACCGTTGCCCAGACTTACCTACAAGGACGCAATGGAGCGTTACGGCTCGGATAAGCCGGATACACGCTTCGGTATGGAAATCCAGAACATAAGCGATGCAGTAGCTGACAGCGAATTTGTAGTATTCAAGTCTGCACTTGAAATGGGCGGTTCGGTACGTGCAATCGTTGTTCCCGATGCGGCTGAAACCTATACACGTAAAGAGATTGACAAGTTGGTTGATCACGCAAAGGGTATCGGTGCAAAGGGCCTTGCGTATGTACGTTGGAACGAGGACGAGCCGAATGCAAGCTTTAAGAAGTTCTTTACAGACGATGAGCTTAAGGCGTTGCTTGACAAGCTCGGTGCAAAGAAGGGCGACGTTGTGCTTATCGTTGCTGATAAGGACAAGGTTACACTTCCTGTTCTTGGCGCACTCCGTCTTATCACAGCAAAGCGTATGGAAATGATTCCCGAGCAGTGGAACTTCCTCTGGATTACAGACTTCCCGTTCTTTGAATATGACGAGGAATCGGGCAAGTGGCTTGCAATGCATCATCCGTTCACAATGCCCAATGATGAGTGCATCGAGTATCTTGACACAGACCCCGGCAAGGTAAATGCAAAGGCATATGACCTTGTATTAAACGGCGTTGAACTTTCAAGCGGTTCTATAAGAATTAACGACTATGAGCTTCAGCAGAAGATGTTTGAGCTTTTGGGTCTTACAGAAGAAGAAATCGAAGCGAAGTTTGGCTTCCTTGTTGAGGCGTACAAATACGCAGCAGCACCGCACGGCGGTATGGGTATCGGTCTTGACAGACTTGCAATGCTTATGTCAGGCTGTGACAGCTTGCGTGACGTAACAGCGTTTCCCAAAGTTCAGAACGCATCAGAGCTTATGTCACAGGCACCCGGAAATATTGACGAGGCACAGCTTGAGGAGCTTGGAATAAAGATAGTTAAAAAAGAGGAAAAATCAAATGATTAAGGTGTGGAACGGCAATATGCCATACAAGCTCGAAGAGATTGAGCCGAACACAAACGCTTTTGACGGTGTTGAATTTGAGCCGTATATAACTGCATATCCGGCAGGTTCAAAGGGTGCGGTAATTGTGCTTCCGGGCGGCGGGTACGTAAACCGTGCACAGCACGAGGGCACTACATTTGGCGAGTGGTTCAAGAGTATTGGCATAACTGCATTCGTTCTTCAATACCGTGTTGCACCGTATGGACATCCGGCAGAGATTTCAGATGTTCAGCGTGCGATAAGATACGTAAGACATCACGCAGACGAATACGGTATTGACCCTGATAAAATTGCCATTATGGGCTTTAGTGCAGGAGGTCATCTTGCAGGCTCGGCATCAGTTCATTATGATAAAAAGGTGTATGAGCCGACAGATGAGATTGACAACGAGTGTGCAAAGCCGAACCTTTCAATTCTTTGCTATCCCGTAATTGATATGGGCGAGTACCGTCACGACGGTTCACGTATAAATCTTATAGGACGCAGGCCGACAGAGGAAATGAAAGAGTTTATGTCACTTCATAAGCAGGTGACACAAGATACTCCCGAGGCATTTATATGGCACACATCACCCGATAGTGCAGTACCGGTTGAAAACTCACTTTTGTACGCAAGTGCGTTGAGTGCTTGCAATGTAGGTTTTGAACTGCACGTTTATCCTATGGGATGTCACGGGCTTGGACTTGCACCCACAGAGCCGTATGTCGCAAAATGGACAAATGACCTTGTTGCATGGCTCACATTAAAGGAATGGAAATAATGAAAAAACAGAAACGAATTTTTCGTTTCTGTTTTTTGTTATTATTTATGGGAAAAATGATATTTATGCTATGAATTTTATCTCATTTTTTAAGGTTATAGCGTCAAATTCCACTGTATCGCCGTTTTTAGTGAACGAAATCTCTTTTCCGTCAGCAATAACTGATTTTATATTTTTCATATTGCCAAGCTTAACCGATGCAAGCTCAATTTCGCCATCTTTTATGATAATAATACTTTCGTTTGCGTTCTGCACAAACTCGCCCCAAGCCGGAGCAAGTGACCACATACACTTAAAATCGCCCTTTTCAATCGGGGTAAAACCGATATGTTTTTTTGGTACGTGGTATTCAAAGCCACTGAAAATCGGGAGCAGTGCAAAGCTTGCCATTGCACGTGCATAGTTACTTCCGCACTCGATTTCGTTCCACGGATTTCGTTTCTTGCCGTCATAACGGTCACGAATTGCACGTACTGCCTTTAAACCCTCTTCAATATATCCCTCGCTTATAAGTAGACCTGCAAATGAATACTCAAAGCCTGTCATACACTCATCACTGTAAGGGATGGGGATAACCGGACGTTCTGCGTCTTCGGGGTAGTTACTCATAACACAGCCTGCCTCGTCACCGATTGCAAATATACGCCACGAGTTTGTGAAATCACGCATTTTAGGTCTGTAAAGAATCTCAAACGAGTTTTTGAGTGCGGTACTGCGTTGCTCCTTGTCGAAAATATCGCCAAGACCGCACAGTGTTGCGTGCCACTGACCGAGCATCTGGTCGATTTCACAACCTTCGCCAATCTGGTATTTAAGCTGATTTCTTTCCTCGTTCCAGTAGTCGGTTGCGTTGAAATGGTCAACGTAGCCTTTGTCTGATAAATCAACCTTCTGTATAAAGTACTTGCCGTTAAAAAGGTTGTCCTTTGTCCACTGATAGCCGTTCTCAAACATTTTTGTGTATTCTTCGGCTTTTTCGGGTTCACCCATAGCGGTTGCCATTTCAGCCGCTGCCTTTAGTGCGGCAAGATACATACCCTCAAGCCAGGCTGAAGGTCCGAAAAGCTCCATATCAAGAGTATGATGCTGTCTGCCGGTGAGTACACCGTCGTGGTCAGAGTCCCACTCGTATTCGTTGGTCTTGTCCCACGCAAATTCAAGGACTTTCTTTATATCAGCCCAGCTCTTTTTAAGCCATTCGTCATTACCGCTGATTTTCCATTCACGGTATGATTTTATAACAGATGCCATCTGCCCGTCAACACACGGGTGGAAGTATGTCGGTTTTCTGCCGATTGGCAATGCCGTACGGAAAGTCATATCGCCGTTTTCCTGAGTATCGTATTTAAACTCTGTATCTCTTATCGAACGCTCAAGCTCGGGGAAGAGGAAGCATAGTGCATAGGCGTAACTCCATACGTGCGTACACGTACCTTCGCATGAGCCTGCATTCTGATGAACACCCTCCCAGCCGTAGAACGTACCGTCGGTAAGTCTTAACACTGTCGGGGACTTGAGCACAGACAAGGTTGATGAAACTGCATCAATAACGGCACTATCAAGCGTTGATGAGTGCAGGGCATCACAGAACGCTTTTGTCTTCCCATAGAGCATATCCCAGTTATTGAGTGCATACTCCATTGTGTGCTGTGAGTTGCCAAACACAGTTGCGTAATAGTTTTTCCACGTTATGTCGTTATCGTTATCGTCCTTGTACGGATCCCAGTAGTTGTAGTTATTGGGAACGTTCCATGCTAAAACAAAACGTGCGTTACCCTCACAGCCCTTGTTAACGGTGATTTGGGTTCCTACTGTTGCCTTGTCCCATTTCTTTATTTCGTCATATGTACGTTGACGGAGATTACCGTTAGTAAGTTCGTCCCAGAACGTGATGGGGGCGTCACTCCATCTGCCACGGTACCAGTATTGCTGTATAATTGCATCCTTTGCATCAACTGCAATGGTGATGTCCGAATAATCCTTGTCACTTTCTTTTTTGTCGGGGTTTTTAAAAGTAACGGCAGTGTATTTGTCTGTACTTGTGTTTTCGTTTATGCATGGGTCGCATTCGTTTTGTGCTGAAAGCACAATGGTATAACGGATATCATCCGCATTGCTTTTAATTTTTATATTAAAGAACGCCGCAGGCAGACTTGAATTGTCTGCATCAAGCGGAATAAACGGGTTAAACGCTGTCATAATGACATCAGCAGGGAAGTCGGGGTCAGTGAATGTCAGTTCAGCTATCGGGAACTTTCCGTCAAATATAACCTCTTTAAAGTGCGGGTATCCGTACATAAGATCTGCAAGCGGGCCATAGCCGAAGCCCATCCAGTTTTTGTTATAATAAGTTCCGGAAAGATCCTTGTTATAGTCACCGTAAAGAACCTTTGTTACACTTTTTTTGTCCGGATATTCTGCACGGATTGCAAAAAATGTATATCTGTTGAAGCTTCCCTTATCGGGGCGGTTATATATTTCCCAGTCAACAAAACTGCCGTTTCCGGCAAGGCCGATTGAGCCTGTACCTATTCCGCCGAGCGGGAACGAAATTTCGTTTAAGTATTCGCCTTTATAAATCATAGCGATTTCCTCCGTATAGGTATGTGTTTTTGTTTATTATACTATCAAAAAAGGCCCGTGTCAATTGTCAATATAAAAACTGACAATTGAATCGGGAGTTTCATCTTTATTTTATAAGCTTTTCAAGTGCTTTGTAGCAACTCCTTTCTGTACTTGTGTGCCGCAGACAGTACAAACTGCATCAGAACCGCAACTATTACCATCATTATACTGAAAATCAGAAATGCCGTATTATAGTTTCCGAACATATCGTAGAATATATTTCCCATAGGAGATCCTATTGCAAACCCTGCATAGTTTGCCGAAACAAACACGCCGACTGTTTTATCAAAGCTCTTGTTACCAAACAATTCGCTTGCATAAAGCGGCAACATAACCGTTTCAAGCGGTAGGGCAAAGGAGCTTAAAATACTGCGTATAAATGCAAGAACATAACCCGCTTGTGTGTTTGTGAGCAAAATCAAACCGAAAACCGAAACAAAGGCACAAACAAGACAAGTGTTCATTGTAATACGCATACCGAGCTTGTCGAATGAAAAACCGGTTGCAAATTTTGAAAACATAAGCGCAATACTGCCGATGCTCGAAAGGAGAGTGACATATTTTACGTCCATACCTATGTCATACATATGCGGAAAAGCTATTCCGTTCAGACCCTGGAGCGTAAATCCTGTCAGGAAAATACAGAGTAACGTAATGTAAAAATACGGCTTTTTCACTACATCGCTATAGTCCATTCCGATCCAGCCTTCGCCTCGTGCTTTACGTTTTTTTGATACACTTTCATTTGTTTCTTCTGCATCTTTAGGTCGTTCACGGTAAAATATCAAAACGAGTGCAAGCATAACAAGCAGGATGCAGAAAACGAGTATGTAGCTGGTCCGATAGCCGAACGGTTTTCCGGGTGCGTAAATTATCGGTGATATTATCTGAATTGCAAGCGCTCCGCCAAGACCGTTTGCAGCGAGTGTTGCACCTGTTATTGTGCCCTTGTTCTTTTTGCACCATCTGTTTATAATACAGCTGACCATTGAGGTTCCGGTCCAGGAAAGACCTGCTCCGAGAAAAATACTGCCTATGTAGAATGCATATATGTTTGTTGCGACCACATTGATTAAAGCAAAGGCTATAAGACATAGAAATCCGGCACATATAAGCTTTTTTGTTCCGAATTTCGCAACAAGCTTTCCGAAATAGATATTTATTATTGTTGTTGAAATATATCTGATTGAGTCCGATATAGAAAACAACCCTCTCGGAATCTTAAGTGCATCGGTAATTGCATTAAGATAGATAGATTTGCCACTACTGCAAAAACCAAGGCTTGTAAGAATCATTAAAAATGCAATGCCTATAATAACCCATGAATAGTCAAATTTTAGGTTTCTTTCCTTCAAAATAATGCCCCCTTTAAAAAACACCTTTATATCCTACATAAAAAGACAGAAAATGTAAATGGAATATAACGAACAATATGGAAAAATCCGAACATATTTTTTCTGCTTCTCCATTGACAGAATTTCGGAGATATGCTAAAATTATTCCCAAAAGGGGTGATAAGCGTGACCGATAGCATAGAAAATTTAAAAATAATCGGGTCCATGCACAAAGCAAGCAGGAAATCTGCAAAAATTGAAAACAGACCCACAAACTCGTTTATTATAAGAATAAACGGAAAGTGTACATATAAATTCGGTGACAAAGCGATAACAGTCAATGAGGGTGAAATGATGTTCCTCCCAAAGGGCATAACATATGAATATGTAACTGAGGGCGAGGACAAGAGCTTTTACACAAGTATAAATTTCCTGGGAGATATCGGTATTAAAAAACCGAAGGCTTATTCTCTTACCGGTTTTCATCATCAGGAGTATATAAGTAATAATTTTGCTGATTTATGGAAATTCGGACTTGCTCCCGACAAATATAAGTGTATGTCGATGTTTTATGACCTTGTTTCGTTTGTTCTTAACATCGAAAATGCAGAATACTCACATAAAAAGAAATTTGAGGTTATAGAGCCTGCCGTAGCATATTTAAAAGACCATATTTATGACTGCAATCTTAAAACAGATAAGCTACATCGCATCTGCGGAGTTTCGGACACGTATTTTCGTAAAATCTTTGTTTTGCGGTTCGGAATTTCACCTCAGAACTACATCATCTCAAAACGTCTTGTTCACGCAAAATCCATTATTGATTCCGGCGATTATGACACAATAGGGGAGGTTGCCGAGTCTGTTGGTTACAGCGACCCGCTTTACTTTGGCAAGGCATTCAAGAAAATGTACGGATATTCTCCGTCCGCTTCGGGTAAATAATTTAATAAAAATGCAACTTCTTATACCGGGTAGCCCACTATAAAGAAAAATGCCTGCTTATATTTTATAAGCAGGCATTTACTTTACATATTATAAAGCACGGAGAAAATAAGATGTCCCAATATCATATGTATATCTTCTACAATCTGCATATCATCCAAAGGAACATGAACACAGACATCCGAAATCTTTTTTAATTTACCACCGTCAAAACCGGTAAAGCCAATGACCGTATTACCTGTTTCTTTTGCATAATTTACCGCACGCAGAACATTCTCCGAATTACCGCTTCCGGATATAGCTATAACCAAATCCCCTTCATTTATAAAATTTTTCAATTGTTCTACAAAAACATCATTGTACGAAACATCATTTGCAAGGCTCAAAACGGTAGGGGAGTTGTCCACAAGACTTATAAATTTATATCTTTTGTCTCTTGGCATCCCAAGACTTAATCCTTTGTTGAAATCACCTACTATGTGCGATGCACTCGCACCGCTGCCTCCATTACCCATAATAAACACCTGCTTATCCTCATCACGAGCCTTTAAGAGCAAGTCGATTACAGAACATATCGCATTGTTGTCAAGGTTATTTATCTGGTTAATAAGATTTTGTTTGTAATGATTAATTCTTTCGAAATACATATTATACACCTCTTGATATTTTTTATGATTTGTATTATAATAATACCAATATGCGCAAAAACAGTCAAGATGGTGCGTTAAAATAGAAAAATGAGCATTTTATATGCTCAAATATTCAAATGTCAGGAGGGCGAAGATGAGAAAAGCTATACGAAAAGATGAAATACTGGAAATATTGAATAAGTATAATTATGTTACTGTTGAGTTTTTATCAGAAGCCTTACATATAAGTCAATCAAGTGTCCGTCGGGATTTGGTTGTCATGGAGGCTCGAAATCTTGTTAAGCGAAGCCATGGAGGTGTCCATTCCATAGACTACACCAACACACTGACTCCTTATGAATTACGCATGCAGGAAAATAGCACCATAAAAAGGGATATATGCAAAAAAGCCATTGACCTTGTGAATGACGGAGATACAATATTTATTGACGGTTCTACAACTTGCCTTTATTTACCTGATTTACTTGAAAGCAAGAATAACATAACGGTGTTAACCAACAGTCTTAAGTTAGCGGAAATGTTTGAAAGAAGTAAAAATATAACTGTGTATTGTACAGGTGGACTCTTACGGCTGAATGAACTTGTTGCGACCGGTGCACTGGCTGAAAAGGCTTGTGAATTTATTCATACAAATATCATGTTTTTTTCAGCCCGGGCAATAGATAAAAACGGTATGATTACCGATATTAACGAGCCTGAAACAGCGATTCGCCAAATCGCCATGAAAAACACTGACAAAGTAGTTTTCCTTTGTGACAATACCAAATTTGAAAAATCAACAACCTTCACTGTTTGTAGTGCAGAGGATATATCTTATATCGTTACAGACAAAGCACCTGAGGGCAGTACAAAGGACTGGAAAACAAAGTGGATATTTTGATAAAGAAAATGCTCGCCCATAAAACATAAGCGAGCATTTTATTGTTATTTCAGCATATTTTCTATAAATATCCCATAACCACGAGTAGGGTCATTTACAAATACATGGGTTACAGCACCCACGAGCTTACCCTCCTGGATAATGGGGCTTCCGCTCACGAGTGTTGTCAATGGGGGACAACAAATCACTGAAATTCAGATGGTTATTTTGTTTAATCTTTTACTCTTTCTGCCTGTTGCTTTTTGTAAAGCTTCTGTACATTTTTAAATGCATTCACCACACACCACATATTGTAAACAGTAAATATTACATATGGTATATGGCTTGGGGCATTTAATGTGACCTGAATATTTAATATAATATTTAAACTTGTTGAAACCAGCCATAAATAAGAATACTCAACATAAGCCATCATTGTAAGAACAGAAACCAGTACCCCAAGCAGTGATGCTGTGTTGTCTAAAACAGCATATCCTGAACCTGCAAGCTGCAGTATTTTTAATACACCAAGCCATACCGCAACAAATCCTATACAGATACAAACTCTGGCTTTGACTGATAGTTTCTTAAATCTGGTTGTTTTTTCATATGAATGTTTATTCCAGCTAATAAAAGTCAGAATTTGTATTGGAAATGAGAAAAACAAGGCACTTGCAGCAGATGCATACAACCCCACTTGAAAATAAACATAAGTATAAAACAGAGCGTTGGCTCCTCCGGCTATAAATGAATAACGGTTTGCTTCTGCCTGAAAAAGCATAATAAACAGTGAAATCAACAGAGGCAACATTCGTATAAAAGGTTGTTTAAAAACTATTCCTGCAACAACAATTAATACAAAAGTTGTCCAAAGCACAACATTTTTTACTGTTTTTTTATTCATTCCTATTTACTCCTTTAAAAAACGTATTGCGTAAAGATCAGCATCACACATACGAACAGTCATAACCACCTCTTTTCCTGCAAATGCGGACAAATCCTTTTCAAAGCCTATTAGTTTATCGGTGCTGTTACCGAACATTTCGCAGCTTGAAGCAAGATTACCCTCTTTGTCCGCTATTTCAAAATGCATATATCCGCAGGCAGATGTAGCCATATTGGCAAAAAGCCTGTTACCTTCAAATATAAATGCTTTAGTCACAAGAACCTTTTCTGTGGCTCCAGCGTGAACAGATGTAAAGCCGTCCATTCTTAAGGTGTAACGTCTTAACACTTCACAAGTGCTCGTGTACTCACGATTCAACATAGAAAGTTCATCGTCAGCACCGTCAAATTTTGACTTGGTTGTAAGAAAACCTTTTGCAGGATAACAGTCGCCATAAACCCAGTTGTAGCCATATTCCGGACCTGCTTTGAAAAAGGCTTCGTCATAACGCTTAAAGTTCCTACCGTCTCTCGAGCACATAAACACGCAATCGGTTAGGGCAAGTCCATGTCGTTTTGAAAGATTTTCCATATTATAGAGCCTTTTTTCCTTACCACAAAGGACCTCAAAGCTTTGGTTCCACTCAAATCTTTCCTTGTACCTGGTAGGGAACCCCATAAAAATATGGGGTGCACGTTCATATTGTGAAATCTGGTTTGTATAAAGCGGTATATCCTCGCTGTCACCAAAATCAAGGAGTTTTGGCTCTGTCCACGCAACAAAATCCTCCGACTCAATGTAGCGGATATCTCTTATGCCAAGATTAAGCACGCCGGCACCCAGATTGTGGGTATTGTCGGTGTTAAAACCAGCTATTATCTCAAATTCTTTACCGGTTTCAAAGTGTGAAAGATAATCCATATAATCTCCGCCACCTTTGATGGGTATGTCATGGAAACTTCTTATGTATCCTCTGTATTTATTTGCCTCTTCATCCCAGAAGATAACATTAAGTGTGTCAAATGCACCTTGTTTTGTGATAAATCTGCCTTCGGTAAAATGTATACCGTCAGCACTGAAATAAGATGTAAGTCCGTGCCTTACATTAACGTTGTTTTGGATGATGGCTTTATATTTTTCCTCAGGTGGGCAGGCAGGGTTTGTATCCTTAAAAACATAAAAATTATCAAGCCAGTCTGCCATAAAGATAATGTTGTTGTTCTTGTTGCCATGGAACTCATATATACCAAGGTCAGGCTTTGTCCAGTTCAATCCGTCTTTACTTTCTGCGTAACAGCAACGAAGCTTTTTGTCATCTGCATCTGATGTTTGTGAGACAACTTTCTCCTTGTCCCACGCAATATAATACATTCTGTAAATGCCGTCATCCTCAAAGAAATGCACATAACTGGAGTTAACCTCCCACTCTTTGTCAAACGACATTACAATATCCTCAGGAACGGGCTTGTGTAGTAATATATCGGCTGTGCTTTTATCTTCGTTAATAAGATAATCATCAAAAAAGACTTCTCTTCTTGTACCTAAATTTATCATCTTTTATACTCCTTCATTTTTTTTACAGTTTATCATATTTATTATGCACAGACAATACAAAAACGCAACATTTTAACACAGTTAATGTTATATAATGGTAGTTTCTTCTTGCACATCAGCCTTTGTTTTGATATAATATATACGAAAGAAGGTGTTGTAATTGAAAGAAAACAGCAGGTCTTTATACGACGAATTCCGCGTTACAGTATCGGACACAGAATTCATTTTCTTTATAGATAATGGTTTTGAACAAAGGAATGCTTATCGCTCTGAAAATCATTCGCATAAATTCAATGAAATAATATATTGCTTCAAGGGTTCTGTAGAAATTGCATACGAAAAAGAGACTCAAAAAATCACAGCAGGTGAGATGGTTCTGATTCCAGAAAAAACAGTACACTCTCTTTCTGCCGATGACGATACCTACTGTATGTTTTTGTCCTTTTGGAATGATGATAAATGGCAGACCAAAAAGAATATAATGGTTTTCAAAAACTTTCCGGCTGTCAATGCTTTTGAACGGATTTTAGAGTATTATTATAATAATTATACATACAAGAAAGAACTTATAGCTGCCTGCATGCACGAGCTTGCCGCAATGCTTGCAGAAATTTACTTGTCACAGGATACTGATGCAAAAAAAACCGTTACTTTAGAGAACAACAATTACAGGATATATATTATTGAGCAGTATTTTCAGTCAGAATATGACAAGGCACCAAGGATAACCGAATTGGCGGATTTGCTTCACCTTAGTGTTGGGCAAACACAAAGAATAATTGCAAAACTTTACAGCCAGACCTTTCGTGAACGGATTTTATTATTAAGAATGAACAAAGCAAAAAATCTACTGACAGACACAAATAAATCTGTCGAAGAAATTTCTGTAGCTACCGGCTACAAAACTGTCCATAACTTTTATTCTGCATTTAGAGTCTATAACGGAAAGACTCCAAAACAGTATAGAAAAAATGCCCGTTTCTAAACGGGCATTTTTTATTTAATTTTCTCCGCTTCCACTAACATATTCTCAATAAATATCCCATATCCACGAGTCGGGTCATTTACAAAAACATGGGTTACAGCCCCCACGAGCTTACCCTCCTGGATGATGGGACTACCGCTCATACCCTGAACTATACCGCCGGTTTTTTTGAGCAAATCATCGTCGGTTATTTTTATAACCATATCCTTGCCCTGCGATTTTGAAAGTGCAACGTGCTTTATATCAATTGT
The DNA here is from genome assembly GCA_045649185.1 of Candidatus Ornithomonoglobus sp. Taxonomy (GTDB): domain Bacteria; phylum Bacillota; class Clostridia; order UBA1381; family UBA1381; genus Ornithomonoglobus. Next base: position 36,491 of record JAZRPM010000019.1, read on the forward strand.
ATATTCCTTAACACCTTCGCCGTCAATATCGCAAAGGATAGTAGCGGCACCTGTTTTAATCTCGGTTTTATCGGCAGTTTCCATATCCTTGCCCTCGCTTGGATGTGAAAGTGTGCCGGAAATTCCGAGCCGGGTATTGCCTGTTACATTGCCGAGCCTTTCGCCGTCAATGTCGCCCGTAATTGCTCCGGGTGAACCTTTTTCACCCTTAATTATCCCGAATCGGGAACAGTTCTGAATAATACCATATCTTACGGGCATAATATTACCGGTATCAATATCGCAGATTCCGTGACCGAGCCCCACAAATCGGTCACCGATAGAGCAGGTGATTGTACCAAGTCCTGCCGTGCTGTCACGAAGCCATAATCCGAGCTTTGCTCCGTCTTTTGTCATTGCCGGCGTAACGGTCACACGAAATTCTTTGCCGTTACGCAAAAGCGTAAGCGAGATATCGCCCTTTGTGAGAGCATCCGAAATTGTTTTCGCACTTATTGCAGGCAGTCCGTTCACTTCTTTTATTATATCACCTTTTTTTATGCCGTAGCCTGACGCTACATTAACTCTTCTTCCGTTCGTTTCGGTAAGTGTAACCGTATCGGTTATCAAAAGTCCGTCGGTGTAGACCTTAACCCCGACACATTCACCCGAAACTGTTACTTTCTGTGCACTGACACTTGTTGCACAGCTTATCAGCATCGCACACAAAAATACGGAAATTTTATACATTCATACGTGTACCTCCTTACTTGATTTTGCCCGAGTTTTTCAGGCTCTAATATTGTCCCTTTTTGTCGGATTTCTTATACTGTAAAACATATTCTTAAATTGGTGTAAAAAAACATAGATTTTTTATTAAAAGTGTGATACAATAGAGTTAAGAACAGATACATAACGGAGAATAAAATGGAAAATTATCTTGATAAATTAAACCCGAACCAGCTAAAGGCAGTGAAACAGACCGAAGGACCTGTGCTTGTTTTAGCAGGTGCAGGCAGTGGCAAAACAACGGTGCTTGCAAGCCGTGTGGCGTACATAATGCAGAGTACATATACACAGCCCTGGCAGGTTCTGGCAATCACGTTCACAAATAAAGCCGCACAGGAAATGCGTGAGAGAATAGAGAAATACGTTGGCGAGGACGTAAAGGATATGTGGATAGGCACGTTCCATTCAATATGCGTGCGTATTTTGCGTACTTCGATTGAACGTCTTGGTTATACACGTGAGTTTGTTATATATGACACTTCCGATACACGCACACTCATAAAAGATTGCATAAAGGAGCTCGGGCTTGACGATAAGGAATATCCGCCAAGAAGTGTGCAGAACATTATTTCGCACGCAAAAAACGATATGAAAACACCTGGTGATTTTATGTCAGAATACGGCTCACACCCGAGAATGAAACGTGTTGCACAGATTTTTGAGCTTTATAATCAGAAGCTTGCAAAGAATAACGCGCTCGATTTTGACGATATTATTATGCACACTGTAAGCATTTTAAAATCAGAGGATGATATACGTCAAAAGTATGTTGACAAGTTCCGCTACATCCTTGTTGACGAGTATCAGGACACCAATAACACGCAGTATGAGCTAATAAGCCTTTTGGTTAACGGTGATGCAAACGTGTGCGTGGTGGGTGATGATGACCAGAGTATATATAAATTCCGTGGTGCAAATATAAATAATATCCTCGATTTCCAGAAAGATTATGACGGTGCAGTAAGAATCACACTTGATGAGAACTATCGTTCAACCTCGACAATTCTTGATGCGGCAAACGCCGTTATTTCCAACAACACAAAGCGTATGGGCAAGAACTTGTGGACAAGTAAGGACGAGGGCGAGAAGATAACGGTATTTACAGGCTTTTCCGAAAAGGAAGAAGCAGGGTTTATCGCGCGCGAAATCCGCCGTCAGTACAAGGAACGCAAACGGTTTGGTGATTGTGCAATTCTGTACCGTACAAATGCACAGTCACGAGCACTTGAAGAAGCATTGATGTATGAGGCGGTACCGTACAAGGTTCTTGCAGGTCAGAGGTTCTATGACCGCAAGGAAATTAAAGATGTTATTGCGTATTTGAAACTCATTTATAACCCAAGCGACAGCGTGAGTCTCGCACGTATCATAAACGAGCCGAAACGAAAAATCGGTGCGGCAACGATTGATAAGATTATGGCACACGCAACGACAGAGAATACAACGGCTTATGAGGTGTTGCGCTCGGTTGATGAGTATTCTGACCTCAAAAGTGTGGCGGTAAGACTCAAACAGTTCTATGAATTAATAGAGGATTTCAGAGTAAAAGCGTACAACGAAGAAATGCCCGTAGGCGAGCTTGTGAAGTTTGTAATAGAAGAATCGGGATATATGAAAATGCTTCGTGATGAGGAAACAACCGAGGCAAGAACACGTATGGAGAACGTGGAAGAATTTATAAACGTGGCATACGAATTCCAGAACAATGCCGAGTATGAGGGTAAGCTTGATGAGTTCCTTGAAAAGGTTATGCTTGTTTCGGATATAGACGGATATGACGAGAATGAGGACAGTGTAGTTCTTATGACCGTACACAGTGCAAAAGGTCTTGAATTTCCGGTTGTGTTCATTTCGGGTATGGAGGAGGAGCTGTTCCCGGGACTAAAAGAGTTCGATGCGGAAGAAGAGCTTGAAGAGGAACGCCGTCTATGCTATGTTGCAATAACACGTGCAAAAGAGAAGTTGTATATGACACGTGCTATGTCACGGTTTAAGTTCGGACAGCGCTTGCCGAGTGACGAATCACGGTTCTTGCGTGAAGTTCCCAGAGAGCTTACAGAAGACGCATCGGGCGGTATGATGAAGACAAGAAACACGCTTGAGAGCATCGGAATAAATATAAAACCCGAACCGAAAATGATGCGGTATGAAGAAAAGAAGGAGCCGACACCGGCGATAAATGAGTTTGACTTCCAACCGGGTGACAGAGTTCGTCACAGAAAGTTCGGTGACGGAACTGTTGTTACATCACAGGCAATCGGCCGTGATGCAATTGTGGTTATAGATTTCGATACCGCAGGCAACAAACGCCTTATGGCGGCATTTGCCAAGCTTGAAAGAATAACAGGAGGGGACGCATAAATGGCACTTGATGCAGTTGCAGTTAAGGCGCTTGTGGCAGAATTGCAGTGTCTTGTCGGCGGAAGAGTTGACAAGGTGCATCAGCCGGAGCGTGACGAAATCGCAATCGGTGTGAGGACATACGATGCAAGCTATAAGCTTCTGATATCAGCAAGTCCTGCACATCCGAGAATACACTTAAGCGCACACTCAAAGTCAAACCCGAAAACTGCACCGCTTTTCTGTATGCTTTTAAGAAAGCACCTTGCAAGCGGACGTATAACAGGTATAACGCAGGTTGGGTTTGAGAGAATTGTAAAAGTAGCGGTAGAAAGCTATGACGAGCTTGGCGATTACACCGAGAAATCTCTCTATATCGAAATAATGGGCAGACATTCAAACATTATTCTTGTGAATAACGAGGGCAGAATTATTGACTCGATAAAGCGTATAGACGAGTCGATGAGCTCGGTACGTGAGATTTTACCCGGTGGTCTTTATGAGCTTCCGCCAATTCAGTCAAAAACAGCGCTATCTGACTGGGAAACGGAAAACGATATTGAATTTATAGGGACACAAAAAGTTGACAAGACAATAATTTCGCAGATAGCAGGCATAAGCCCGCTTACGGCACGTGAGATGGTCTATAAAGTGTTTGGAACAACGGATGTTCTTTCAGATGCGGTTAATACTAACCGCAGTGCAATGCTTAAGCTTGAAATAAACAAGCTTAAATCACGTACGGAAAATAACGACTTTGAGCCGTGTATGATAGAGGACACGCAAACAGGAAAGCTTGTCGAGTTTTCGGCAATTCCGATTGAGCAGTATGAAACACTTGCAAAGGTTGTTAAGTACGAAAGTATGTCAGAGCTTGTTGACGAGTTCTATTATAAGCGTGATGTCGCAGAAAGAATGCGTCAAAAAACGGCAGACCTTGTAAAGCTTTTAAACAACCACGCTGAGCGTATCGCAAAGAAGATGTCAATCTTGCGTGCAACGCTTTCTGATGCAGAGAAGATGGACACGTACCGTCAGTATGCAGACCTTATAACGGCAAACATTTATCGCATACAAGAGGGACATAAAAGTGTGGAACTTGAAAACTATTTTGACGAAAATATGGGGACTGTAAAAATAACACTTGATCCATCACTTTCGCCCTCGCAGAATGCACAGAAGTATTATAAAAAGTACAACAAGTCAAAAACGGCTTTAAAAGAAGCACAAAAACAGCTTGAGCAGAGCGCAGAAGAACTTGAGTATATCGAAAGTACGCTCGCAATGGTTGAAACGGCAGACAGACTTGAGGATATTTCCGTTATCCGCCGTGAGCTTGCCCAGGAGGGTTATATAAAGAAAAGCACCAATGCACAGAAAAAGCAGAAGGCAGAACAGTCAAAACCGATGCATTTTGTGTCAAGTGACGGATTTGATATATATGTGGGAAGAAATAACACGCAGAATGATTATCTCACATTGAAACTCGCAAACTCATCAGATTTGTGGTTTCACACAAAGGACATTCACGGCTCGCACACCGTTATAAAGCTCGGGCTTGACAAGGACGTGCCCAAACAGACGATACTTGAGGCGGCGGCATTGGCAGCCTACTATTCAAAGGCGCGCGAAAGCTCGCAGGTGCCTGTGGACTACACAACAATCAAAAACGTAAAAAAACCCAACGGTGCAAAACCGGGAATGGTGATATACGAGCATTATAATACCGTATATATCACCCCCGCACAAATCCCCGTTGCAGATGGGAAGAACTGAATAAGGGACGGTTTATCAGAACCGTCTTTTGTTTATTTAAAATGCACTTTTTAAATAAATTGTAAATCTTTTATAAATTGTGCTGTTTTTTTATTGAAAGAACAGTAAATTCGATATATAATAGAATGTATATTATACTTTCACGGAGGCGTGGTATGTTAAAATTCGGAAAAATGCTTGAGGCGGTAAAAAATATACCGTCTGCACTAAAGGCGATGCCTAGAAAGAAGCTTATAATCATCGGCACAGCAGGCGTTGTGACCATTGCTCTTGCGATAACGGGTATAGCAAAGCTTGCAGGCGTCGGAGAGGACGATATGGGTTACGAAACTGCAATAGTGGAACGCCGTAGTATTTCAAGAACGGTAACCGGCTCATCAATCATTGAGGCAAACGATACATATAACGTAACAGCACTTGTAACGGGTGAAATTCTCACCGACACATTTAATGAGGGAGATACGGTAAAAAAAGACGATGTACTGTATACTATAGAGTCCTCCGACGCACAGAATGCACTTGAAAAGGCGCGTCAGAATTTCACAGATGCTGTAAAAAAACGTTCTGACACCATAGCCTCTAACAAGCTTAATAAGGATAATACTAATGATTCTGTTACAAAGGCATTAAATAATCTTCAGACAGCTAGAAACAACTATAACAATCTCACAATCAGGTCTGATTACACAGGCACAATAACAGAGGTGCTTGTAAATGACGGTGACAGTGTAGGTGACGGAACAAAGCTTGCAAAAATTGAAAATACATCACGGTTTGAGATACAGTTTCCATTTAATGAAGCTGATGTGGGCTATATTAGTGTGGGAAGCACTGCCGAGCTTACACTCGCAAAATCGGGCGATAAGCTGATGGGTAGAGTAACGCACATTTCATCAGCGCCGGTGGCAACAGCGGCACACGCAATTGTGCGGTATGTAACAGTCGAGGTTGCAAATCCGGGCGCATTAACGGTTTCAGAAACTGCCGCGGCTGTAATTAACGGCGTTGCGTGCAGCGACCTTGGTACATTCAAATACTGCGAGAGCGGATATATAACAGCTAAAACAAACGGCAAAATAGGCGATTTATACCTTGCAGAAAACGACTACATAACAGCCGGACAAACAGTAGGATATATTACCTCCGACAGCGTAAAAAACAGCTATGAAAACGCACAGCTGGAGCTTGATAGTGCATACAGAAGCCTTGAAAAGCTTGTTATTGAGAGTGATACATATGCACTTGATTCAAATGTAAACTCTGCCCGTATATCTCTTGAAGAAGCAGAGGAAAATCTTGAGGACTACACTATAAAAGCACCGATTGACGGAACTATCATAACCAAAAACAAAAAGGCAGGTGAAAAGCTTGAGCAGGGAAGTGCAAATACCGAGCCAATGGCGGTCATTTATGATATGTCAGTGTTAAAGGTTCAGCTCACGATTGATGAATCTGATATACGCAGTATAAAGACAGGTCAGGCGGTAATGGTTACAGCTGATGCTGTAGCAGGAATGTTTATCGGCGAGGTCACAAAGGTTGGCATAGACGGAACATCATCAAACGGTGTAACAACATACCCCGTTGAGGTGTCTATTGCCGAATACGGTGAGCTTTTACCCGGAATGAACGTTGATTGTACAATCAAGGTTGAGGCAGTTGAGAATGTCCTTGCAATCCCTGTAAGTGCGATACAGCGTGGAAACACCGTATATGTAAAAGGCGATAAGAAAGACGAAAATGACAAAGCTCCTGACGGATACTACACTGTGCCGGTAGAAACCGGTGTTACAGATTCAATGTTTATTGAAATCAAAAAGGGCATAAAAGAAGGCGACGAGGTTATGACTGCTATCAAGGGAAGCGGTGTTGAAGCTGAGGGCACGCAAATGCATACAATGCCGCAAATGGGCGGTATGAGCGGCGGAATGCCTGCCGGAGGAATGGGAGGTATGCCCTCGGGAGGTAACCGTGGCGGAATGCCAGCCGGTGGAATGGGTGGCAATCGAGGCGGACAAATGGGCGGCATGGGCGGTGCCCGATAAGGAGAGAACTATGTCGCATTTAGTAGAACTTACAGACGTATATAAAATATATCAGATGGGCGATACCGAGGTGCGTGCACTTGACGGAATCACAATGAAGATAGACAGGGGCGAGTTCGTTGCAATTGTCGGCTCGTCCGGCTCGGGAAAATCAACGTGTATGAATATCATAGGCTGTCTTGATGTCCCGACAAGCGGCTCATACAAGCTCAACGGCAAAGAGATAAGCAATTATACATCAGATGAGCTTGCAGATGTACGCAATAAAATGCTTGGTTTCATATTCCAGCAGTATAATCTTATCCCGAAACTTACTGTACTTGAAAACGTGCAACTGCCCTTGCTTTACGGCGGTGTATCGGAACGTGAACAGCGTGAGCGTGCAATGGCGGCACTTGATAGAGTAGGGCTTGGCGATAAGGCAAAAAACCTGCCGTCACAGCTTTCGGGTGGACAGCAGCAAAGAGTATCAATAGCACGTGCATTGGCGGGTGACCCATCGGTCATTCTTGCCGATGAGCCTACGGGTGCACTTGATTCAAAAACAGGCAACGATGTGATGAAGTTCCTGCAAAAGCTCCACCGTGAAGGAAACACCATTATACTTATTACGCACGACAATTCAATCGCTGCACGTGCGTCACGTGTTGTACGTGTAACCGACGGTCGTATTGTTTATGATGGTCCCGTAGAGGGTGATAAGCTTGTTTATGAGCAGGCATCGGCAGGCTGTGACGAGGAGGGTGATGCTTAATGGGTATGGGGAAAAGCTTTAAAATGGCAATATCGAGCATCATCAACAATAAGGTCCGTGCATTCCTTACTATGCTCGGCATTATAATCGGCATATCAGCCGTTATAATCCTTGTATCTGTTATGAACGGACTCACCACTGAAATAGAAAAGGTGTTCAGTGAATTTGGCACAACCTCACTTACGACTAATATCCAGCAAAGACCAAATATCGAGGTTAAGCCGGAGGAGCTTTACGAATTTGCCGACAAACACCCCGATTTATACAATGGTGTATCACCGAATCTGACAGTTTCAGGTGAATTTAAGACCCCTGACGCAGGTGACAACACGGTAATGGTCAGTGCAAAGGGTGTTTCAGAGGACTATTACGATATACAAAAGCTACAGCTGAGCTTTGGCAGATTTATCGCATACGCCGACTGTGAAAATAAATCCAATGTTGCTGTTATCGGCTCGTTTCAGGCAATGGAATATTTCGGAAGCCTTGAGGCGGCAATAGGTGAAAAGGTACGGCTAAACGGCATACCGTACACTGTAATCGGCGTTCTTGAGGAGGAAGCAGGCTCGACCGAATCATCAAGTGATAACGCAATGTATATCCCGTACACCACCGCAATGAAAGTGACCAACACCGGCGTGATAAATACATATATTGTAAACTCTGCCTCTGACGAAGTGGCACAGGAAGCAAAAACAAAGCTTGAGGACTATCTTTTGGGTGTTGTAGGCGACGATGATTATTTTTCCGTAACATCGTTCCAGGCAATAATAGACAGTATGCTCGAAATGATGGATAAAATGGAAATGGTACTTGTTGCGATTGCGGCGATTTCGTTGCTTGTCGGAGGTATCGGAATTATGAATATCCAGCTTGTTTCGGTCAGTGAGCGTACACGTGAAATTGGTATAAGAAAATCGCTCGGTGCAAAACACAAGCATATTATGACGCAGTTTGTAATGGAATCCGGTGTTGTAAGCTGTATTGGCGGCGTGATAGGTATTATATCAGGTTCTATTTGCGCCGTAACCTTCGGAAATCTGTTGAAAATGGCAGTTTCGCCGTCGGTAGGCGCAGTATTTATTGCATTCGGTGTATCGGTTGCAATCGGCGTGGTATTTGGATTCTTGCCTGCACGTAAGGCGGCAAGGTTAAACCCGATAGACGCATTGAGAAATGAATAAAAAGTCTGAATAAATCACTCATATAGCACTTCTACGCTCGTTCGCATAGACCACTATAGTCTCGCTCGCGTATCAGCACTCTCTGAACAATTTATTCAAACTTTAGACTTGGGAAAGGAACTAATGGTTATAACTATGAGAAAGAAAATAACAGCACTTGTGCTTACGGTTATGATGCTATCAGGACTTTACTGCGGCACTGTGTCTGCGGCAAACGAAAGGTGGCAGTCGGACAATGAAATGGCACAGCTTTTATCGGGACTTAACATAATGGTTGGTGACGATGATGGCAACTTCAACTTCGACAACTATGTAACACGTGCCGAAATGGCAAAAATCGCCGTTGCATCATCAAGCTATAAGAATACGGTTGCATTAGGCTTGCAGTTTTCGCCGTTTTCGGATGTTAAGGGTACATTCTGGGGTGCGCCGTATATCCGTGCAGCGGTGTCGGCAGGAATAGTTGAGGGCTATATTGACGGAACGTTCCGTCCTAACGGTACTGTAACCTATGAAGAGGCGATTACAATGATGCTTCGTGTTCTCGGTTATACTGAAACAGATTTCGGTGCATCATATCCTTACGGACAAATAGGCACAGCAGACGGACTTAAAATGACAAGCGGAATAAATGGCCAAATAGGTACGCCTATGACACGCCGTGACGTTGCAAAGCTTGTCTGCAACACGCTTGACACAAAATCAAAAACCAGCGGTCAGGACTTGATTTCGGTACACGATTGTCAGTTCATCGAGGATGTTACAATCGTTGCATCGCAGACCGATGACAGCTCACTTGGCTCGGACGAGATTTCAACATCTGCAGGAAAATATCGCATAGACGAAAGCTTTGACGATTCGTATGTCGGCTGTAAGGGTGATATGGTAATAAAGGATGGCAAGTATTTTATAGCATTTTCGACTGATTCAGCGTTCAAGTCCGAAAAATATATAGTATATTCGACACTTAATGATGCAATTTTGTGCTACCCCGACGGAAATAACACAACGATTAAGCAGTTCAGATTGAGCGACAGTACAACCTGTTATAAGGATTCTGTAGCATATACCTACGCGAATCTGCGTTCACAGATGGAGATGGGAGATGTTGTTCGTATCCGTTACCGTGATAACGGCGAGGTTGACTATATAAGCTACAGTGAGGGTACGCTTAATGGCCCGATTAAAGTTGCAGGAGATACGTGGATTTCAAGATTTGATACCGATTCACAGACAAAAATCGTGCGTGACGGTAAACAGGTTACAAAAGAAAGCATACAGATAAATGATATACTCTATTACAGCGACTCGCTCAATATGATTCTTGCATATACCCAAAAGGTAACGGGCGTGTACGAGGACGCAATCCCGTCAAAGGATTTGCCGAGAAGCATCGTTGTATCGGGTGTAACATACGAGGTTGAAGGCGTTGATGCGTTTAACGACCTCTCATCAAACGGCACTGTAAATATAGGCGACACTGTGACACTCCTTTTGGGCCGTGACGGTGAAAAGGTTGCAGGTGTTGCAACGCTTAATGAAGCCTCCGGCTCAATCGTGGGATATATAACAGGTGCAGGCAAAAAGAATTTTGTAAAAGGAGACGGTACAACATACAACAGCTACTATGTTGATGTTGTAACAGCCGACGGTACTGCATACACATACCCCACAGATTATGATAAGAAAACAAGTGTAAATAAAGTAGTTAAAATCACATTAAAGAACGGAAAAGCACAGGTCGGCTCAACGGTGAGTGCAACATCAGTTTCTGGCGAGGTCAGCTATAGTGATATGAAAATCGGTACAGAAAAGGTATCGGATAATGTTGTTATCATTGACGTTGCAAAGAACCCATACTCAGATGTGCCGTTGTATACAAGAACCTATATGCAGCGTCTTGACGGAATAACTCTTAAGAGCGGAAGCGTGCTTTATACCGAAACGAACTCGAACGGCGAAATCAGTGCAATGATTGTTCAGAATGCAACAGGCGATATGTATTCGTATGGTATTGTGACATCTGTCACAAAGGGTACATCCGATATTCCGGGCAGTGCCGTTATAATGAGTGGCAATTCATCATACACAGTAACAGGTATGAGCGGTATGGCAGTAGGGTTGCCGGTTAAGTTTATAAAGAACGGTAATGTGGCAGACTATGCTGTAAAACTTGATGCTGTTTCGGGTACGGTAAGCGAGTTTGCAAACGGCTATGCCATAATAAAGAACACACGTTATCTTTTCAGTGACAAGGCAGAGATTTATGAAAAATCCGGTACGCAGTACAGAAAGATTTCCATATCTGATGCAATTGACGGGAATTACAGCTATACCTGCTATAGTGACGATACCCAAAATGGCAGAATACGTATTATTGTAGTCAATGAAAAATAAAAAACAAAGACATTGACTTTAAAGAAAAATAATGTTATAATTTGTATGGAAATAATACTTTATAATGAGGTAATGATAAAATGAATAAAAGTTACAAAATGACAATCGCAGGAATTGAACGTGAACTGCCGTTATGTGCAATAAACGAAAAGCTTGATATTGCGGCATTCATTATGTTTTCGGATGTAGAAATTACGGTTGCCTGTGCAGAAGCACTGCTGAAAAAAACTCCGGATTTTGATGTTATCATAACAGCAGAATCAAAAGGAATTCCGCTTGCATACGAAATGGCACGTCAGTCGGGCAAGCCGTATGTAGTGGTAAGAAAATCAGTAAAACTTTATATGAAAAACTCTACCAAGGTAACTGTTAAATCAATTACAACTGCAAATGAGCAGACAATGTATCTTGGTGAGGACGATATGGCAAAACTTGAAGGGAAACGAGTGCTTATCGTTGATGACGTAATAAGCACGGGCGAATCACTGCGTTCAATCGAGCAGTTCTGTAACAAAGCCAATGCAACAATCTGCGGTGAGGCGGCAGTGCTTGCAGAGGGTGAGGCGGCAGACCGTGACGATATAATATTCCTTGAGAAATTACCTCTTTTCTTCAAATAAAAAAATGGTTCAGGATTTATTATCCTGAACCATTTTTATTATTTAAGATTAAATACTTTCTCTACCTGACCTTCTTCGGGCAAGCCGTATTTCTGTACCATTACATCAATCGGTGTTTCTTCGTCGGTTACAAAATAAGTCTTCTGAACCCTTGTTTTCTGTCCGGGGTCGATAACCTCAACACCGGAAAGAACATTTATGCCTTCCATATTAACTACTGCCGGCATCATTTTTGCACCGTTCTGTGTTACATCAACCGTGAAGCGATTTGAAAATGCCGCAGCCTCAGTTGAGTTGTTTTCATATGTGAATGATATAACAAGAATCTTTGACTCCTCTGTTTCTACCAGCTTTGCACTGTCAATTGATACATAATTTGCACCGATGTCGCCTTTTGCAAGCTTAGCACTTGAATTGCTGTCAAGATTTTTGCCGTCAACCTTTTTCATGTCAACTTCCTTGCCTGCACCATCAATGGTAGTGCCGGGGATTTCGTTACCCTTTTCGTCTACTGCCGCACCGCCCTGTGTTACAGAACTTCCCGCATCGCTCGGCTCGCCGCAAGCTGCTAATGAGAGAACAAGTGATGCTGCTGCTAATATTGCTAATATTTTTTTCATATTTATTTATCTTATCCTTTCGTTTTGTTATCGTTTATATACTACCACATCACGCTCAAAAAATCAAGTGTTTTGCCGAAAATTCATATTCGGTTAACATTTATTTGACATAAAAATCCGATTTTGGTATAATAGATATATTATAAACTGAAAGGACACAAAAAATTGAGAGCAAGCGGAATACTTTTGCATATCTCCTCACTTCCGTCTGATTACGGTATCGGAACACTGGGTCGTGAGGCATATAAATTTATAGACTTTTTAAAGAAGGCCGGGCAGAGCTTTTGGCAGATACTGCCTGTATGCCCGACAAGCTATGGAGATTCGCCGTATCAGTCGTTTTCGACATATGCAGGAAACCCGTATTTTATAGACTTTGATTTACTCAAAAAAGACGGATTGCTTCTTGAGACGGATTATACAGACATCAACTGGGGCGATAACCCTGAATATGCCGATTATGAAAAACTTTATAATAACCGCTTTGATGTTTTGAAAAAGGCATATAAGCAGTTTTGCGACAGGGACAAAACGGACTTTTACAAGTTTCTTGACGATAACGAGCGCTGGATTTCAAACTATGCACTGTTCATGTCGATAAAGAACGAAAATGACGGCAAGTGCTGGCTTGAATGGGAGGACGGATTAAAACGCCGTGACCCGCATTCGCTGTGGCTTTTTAAGGAGTCGCACAAAGAGGACGTTGAGTTCTGGGAGTTTGTGCAGTTTATGTTCTTTGAGCAGTGGAAAAAGCTCAAAGCGTACGCAACCGAGAACGGGATAAAGATAATAGGCGATATTCCTATCTATGTCGCACTCGACAGTGCCGATGTGTGGGTTTCGCCCGATTTATTTGACCTTGATGATGAGCTTATGCCAAAAACCGTTGCAGGCTGTCCGCCCGATATATTCTCCGAGGACGGGCAACTGTGGGGAAATCCCATATATAACTGGCAAAGACACAAGGAAACGGGGTATGGCTGGTGGATTGACAGAATGAAATCAGCAAAAGAGCTTTATGATGTTATCAGAATTGACCACTTCCGTGGCTTTGACGAATTTTTCACTGTTCCCTACGGTGACGAAACAGCACGTGACGGTAGCTGGCGTCAGGGTCCGGGAATGGATTTGTTCGGAACGCTTGAAGAAAAGCTCGGCAAACTTCCGATTATTGCCGAGGATTTGGGATTTTTGACGCCGAGTGTCAAGAAACTGCTCGAATGTTCGGGATATCCCGGAATGAAAGTTCTGCAGTATGCGTTCTCCGACACCGAAAACGACTATCTGCCGTTTCGGTATGACAAAAACTGCATCTGTTACGTCGGCACGCACGACAATGCACCGATTAAGGAATGGATTACGGAAATTACCGATGCTGAACTGGAATTCTGCAAGGAATATATGGACTATTCGGGCAAAACGGACAGTGATTTTATATGGTCTCTGATACGGCTTATGCTTGTATCAGTTGCCGATACTTCAATAATGCTTATGCAGGACTGCCTTGAGCTTGGCAAAGAGTCACGTATGAACACGCCCTCAATGCCCTACGGCAACTGGCAGTGGCGTATGAAAAAGGATGCAATAACCGATGCGCTCACCAAAAAAATCGCAAATCTGACAGAACTATATGGAAGAAACAGAAAAGAGTAGTCATTGACTACTCTTTTTATCCGAAGTCATGACATACCCCTGCCGATACGCCGTACTTTTCAAAAATGCACACTATTTCTTCGACAATTTCAAAATCATCAGGATTTTTTATGAGAACTGCCTGTATTTCTCTTATCATATTTATTGCTGTTGTATCTGCTACAGCATCAATATCAATTTCCAAATCTTCAATATTATTGGCAATAATACGTGCAACTTCTTTTTTTATTAAATCGTTTTTAAGCTTATTCATACGTGTTCCCTCCATTAAAAAAGTGCGCCAGTCATAGCTGGCGCACCGAAAAACACAGCTCTGACTGCCGCTACGCATCTCATCTCTGAACCCAGGTATGAATATCAAAGCCTGCGTTTTTACCAAACGCAAACCTGGGGTCATTATTAAATTGAGATACGTAGCTATTACATTATAACATTTTTTTTAAAAAATTGCAATAGGGAATTAAAAAAGTGCGCCACAGCGGACGCACCGAAAAAGTGTATCCCTTAGTTGCTGCCACGCAAATACAAGTTCCTACGGGAATGAGTAAAAGAGAAAACACTTTTTACCTAAAGTATTTTCCCGTATAAATAAACTTGTATTCACTTGCGTGGCTATTACATTATATCACCAATTTAAAAAAATTGCAATAGGGAAAAACAAAAGAGTAGTCACTGACTACTCTTTTATCATTTTCTTTACATCTTCAATACTGATGCCTTGCTCTCTTGCGATTTTTGAGAGGTCGTCATATTCAAACTTTCTGCGTGTGACACCGTAGCCTGATGAGGTTTTGCACCGTACATTTCCATATGGCGTTACGAATGTGTCCATATGTCTGTCAAGTACATAACGGTGTGTCACGGTTTCCCTTATTCCGATTGTTGTTGTATGTTTAAAAATTGTTCGTACAATTTCGTCTTTTTTTGCCTCACTGCACATCACACGTATCAAAGTACCAGGACGTGATTTTTTCATTCCGATGGGTACGGTATATACCTCAAACGCACCCGCATCAAAAAGTCTCTCCATTGCAAAGCTTATCGCCTCACCTGTCATATCGTCAACATTACAGGAAAGCTCAAGCACAACATCTTCTCTGTTCTCTGCTTCGCCCAGGATTGCACGCACGCAGTTTGCCGCCTCAAAATCCTTTTTACCCATTCCGTAGCCGATTTTTTCGGTTTTCATAACAGGCATTTCACCGAATGTATCAACAAAGGTTTTGAGCAGTGCCGCACCGGTCGGTGTGCAAAGCTCACCATTGATTTTTCCGCCGTATATAGGAACATCTTTTAAAATATATGCGGTTGCCGGTGCAGGTACGGGCAAAATTCCGTGTGCACAGTGCACGTGTCCGCTTCCGACGTGAACAGGTGTTGCACAAACCTTGTCGGGGTTAATCTTTTCCATAAGCATACAAACCGCAGTGACATCTGCTATTGCATCCATTGTTCCGACCTCGTGGAAATGAATTTCGGTAACAGGCTTGCCGTGTGCGTGGCTTTCTGCCTCGGCAATAAGGTTATATACCGCAAGGACATTCTCACGCACCTTGTCGCTGATTTTAAGATGTGATATTATATGCTCAATCTCGTGCATACCGCTGTGGTGATGATGCTCGTGATGGTGTTCATGACACTCTGCATGAGACGGCTCGTGATGATGCCCGTCATGGTGATGGTGATGATGCTCATGGTCATGATGGTGATGATGCTCACCCTCTTCTTCGCCGTCGACAGTTACCGACATATGTGTTCCCGTTATACCGCATTTGACCGATTTTTCGGCTGTGAACTTCACACCGGGAATACCAAGTCCGTTAAGCTCTTTAATAAATGCGTCCGGGTCAGGCAAAAGCTCAAGCAATGCAGATGTAAGCATATCGCCCGCCGCACCCATACCGCAGTCCAAATATAATATTTTCATAACATTTCTCCTTTAATAGAACACTAAAATTCGAATAAATTGCCCGAAGAGTGCCAAAGCACGAGCGAGGCTGTACACAGGTACGCGAGCGAGTGCTGAGGTGTTATACGGGTGATTTATTCGGATTTTCCTATATGGTTTATCATGCTTGCCAAGTAACCTGCTCCGAAGCCGTTGTCGATATTTACTACCGAAACTCCGCTTGCACAGGAGTTGAGCATCGACAACAGTGCCGAAAGTCCGTTAAATGACGCACCATAACCGATGCTTGTAGGAACGGCAATTACGGGACAGTCTGCAAGACCGCCCACAACGCTTGCAAGTGCACCTTCCATACCTGCAACGGCTATTACTACTTTTGCTTTCATTATATCCTCTGAATGTGAAAGCAGACGGTGAATTCCTGCAACGCCCACATCATAAAGTCGTGAAACCTTGTTTCCGAGTACTTCGGCAGTGAGTGCCGCCTCCTCTGCAACGGGGATATCGCTTGTTCCGCCTGTTGCAATCACGATGCTTGACTCTGTATCGGGTTCGGGCATAATTCCTGCAATACCGATACGGCTCATTTTATGATACGTAAACGGCAAGGATTTTTCTGCAAGCTCTGCCGCCTCCTCGCTCATTCTTGTTATAAGCACTGTTTTCTGCCCGTTTTCGAGCATTTTCTCTGCGATTCCCACAATATGCTCGGGCGTTTTGCCTGCGCCGTATATGACCTCGGCAACACCTTGTCTCACACCTCTGTGATAATCAAGCTTTGCATAGCCTAAATCCTCAAACGGTGCTGTTTTGATTTTAAGCAGTGCATCGTCAACGGAAACTGTTCCGTCAGCAATGCCGTTTAACAGGTTCTTTAATTCTTTTTGCTCCATTTATCTTTCACCTACTTCCAGATTATTGTTTTCAAAATATTTTTTCACTGTCTGTAACAGTTCATCGTGTATGTCTTGGGCTTTTTCGAGCTGGTCTTTTTTTATTTCAAGTTTTGCGGTTTTTCCGTCCGTTCTCACACGGAAATCCGAAAATCCGAGCGACATAAGCTCAAGCTCTGTTTTTTCAACTTTTGCGAGCAAGTCTTTTGTCAGGCGGTTTCCTGTTCTCACACGTGTTGCAAGACACGAATACGATGGCTTATCCCACGTGAACAGTCCTGCATCTTTTGAAAGCTTTCGTATCTCGTGTTTTGTAAGACCGCATTCTCTTAACGGCGAGCGTACAGACAACTCGGCTATTGCTTTTGAGCCGGGGCGGTCGGATAAGTCATCAGATGCATTTGTTCCGTCGATTATAAGCGTGTAACCGTCATTTTCCGCCTGCGCTTTTAATGCTCCAAACAATGCTCTTTTACAGTAATAGCAACGGTTTTCGGGGTTTTTGGCAATCTCATCGGTTGCGAGTATATCGTATTCTATTACTTTGAGCTCCACACCGATTTCTTCGCATAAACGGAGCGCATCGTAAAACTCAAACTCCGGCTGGAATGCCGTTTTTATATAGTACGGCTGAATATCGGCACCGCACTCTTTTGCTTTATACAAAAGATATGCCGAATCAACACCGCCCGAAAAGCCGATTGCGACTTTTGGGTTTTCTTTAAAAAATTCACAAAGTTTCATATTTGTCCTCATTAAAATACATCAGGGAAGAACCCCTTCGATAGGAGTTCAACCGCATATGCCATACGGTTTCCCGGCAATACGCTTTCAAGGTCGATTATAACAAATCGTTCATTCTTCACACAATCAAGCTGTGCCAGGACTTTGTTTGCCTTGATTTCCGCGATTTTTTCTTCAACTGACGGTGAATCGTAATCGTGAATCACAATAACGTCAGGATTACGCTTTATCACTTCTTCATAGCTGACGGTTACCCACTGCTTTTCGTTAAGGTCAGCGAATATATTTTTACCGCCTGCAAGCTCTATAAGTAAGGATTCAAAGTTTGTTCCGCTACAGGTAAACACTCCGTCATTACCGCTATCATATACCAATACATTGGGTTTGTCAAGGTCTTTTACCGCATCGCCAACTGCTTTTATGCGTGATTTTTGCTCATCAACATATTTTTGGGCGGTTTCTTCTATCTTGAATATTTTGCCTATGTCAAGGATTTCTGTGTACTGCTCGTCGAGTGTCGTTGCACTGTTTTTATATACATTCATTCCGTAGCTTTCAAGCTCGGCAATATCAAGAGCGCTCTCACCAAATTCCCAGTCGATGCCGTAAACAAAATCAGCTCCGCTTGAAATTGTCGCCTCACGTGTTGCTGAACCGTAGTTGAGTTCGGGCAGGGTTTTGTAAATTTCCTTGTATTCGGGCAACGGACCACGGCTGTGGTTTTTAAGCGATGTTCCCACGATATAATCCTCCAGTCCCAAAGCAACAAAAAGCTCTGTGCAGTTCGGACCAAGCGTGAGCACCCGTTCGGGCTTTTTTGTAACCGTAACTTCTCTGTCATAGTTCTTGACGGTTACGGGGTAGCCTTCATCAGGTTGTGTGTTGTTTACTGCGGTATTTGTGCAGGCTGTAAGCATAACAGCCGAGATAAGTAATGCAATTATTTTTTTCATTTTAGTTTATTCCTTTTGGCAAAAATGTTATTGATGGTTTTTTTGTTATAGGGTGTATTTCAACGGTACAGTTTACACCATACACATCCTGTATATTTTCGGGTGTAAAAATCTCTGTCGGTGTGCCCGAATGTACAATTTTTCCGTCTTTTAAAACGTATATCCTGTCGCAATAAAGCGATGCCATATTCAAATCGTGGATTGCGGCAAGCACTGTTACATCAAGGCGTTTTATAAAGTCGAAAATCTGCATCTGATAACCTATATCAAGATGGTTTGTCGGCTCGTCAAGTATCCAGAAATCGCTTTCCTGCGCAACGGCACGTGCTATTATAACACGTTGCTTTTCTCCGCCCGAAAGCTCTCTGAAATCACGGTCTGCCATGTTCTGCATACCCACGTGTTCAAGTGCGTGATGCGTCATATATACATCCTCAGGTGTGTCTGCATCAAACAGTTTTTTGTGCGGTGTTCTGCCCATTGCAGTAATTTCGGAAACTGTGAAATCGAACGGGACTTCGTTTTCCTGACCGACAACCGCCATTTTCTGTGCTGATTTCTTATAGCTCATTTTAAGCAGATCCTCACCGTCAAGCACTGCTGTTCCCGTACAGGGTGTAAGTGCACGGTAGAGGTTTTTGAGAACCGTCGATTTTCCGCTTCCGTTAGGGCCTATTATTCCGACAAACTCACCTTTTTTAACGTTTATGGTTATATCCTCAACGGTGTTTCCGTTGCCGTACGAAAAGGATAGTCCGTTTACTTCCATTCTCATCGCTGTTTCCTCCGTAGCATCCATATGAATATCGGACCGCCTATTACTGCCGTTAATATTCCAACAGGCAGTTCTTCGGGTGCGATAACCGTTCTTGCAAGAACGTCAACCCATACAACGAGTATTCCGCCCAGAAGTGCCGACACGGGCAGAACCTTGCGGTGGTCACCACCAACCAAAAGGCGTGTAAAATGCGGTACCATAAGTCCCACAAACCCGATTGAACCGCTTATTGCAATTGTAACGCCCGACATTAGCGATGCAACAAGGATTAAAAGCTTTTGAAGTCTGCCAACGTTTATGCCCAAAGTCCCTGCACTCTCATCGCCGAGAACCAGGAGATTAAGACCACGGTAGTTTAGCATAAGCACAACCGTGCAAATGACTAAAACTGCAAACGGAAGTGTCAGATATTCAAGCTTTGCGCCTGCAAGGCTTCCGGACATCCAAAAACTTGCATTGTGAAGACCCAGTGCATTTGGTGCACTTAAGGTTATAATATTAGTGAACCCGTCCATTATCATTGAAACCGCAACACCCGAAAGGAGCATCTGTGCAATGTTTATACGTCCGTTTCTGCGTGAGAGTATGTATACGAAAATTATCGTCACTGCTGAGCCGATAAATGCACTTAATGATAGTGAGTAACGACCTAAAAATGAAAACGCACCAAAGAGCATTCCGAGTGTCGCAAATGCCGATGCGCCCGATGATACACCGAGAATGAACGGGTCTGCAAGCTTGTTTCTTACAAGTGCTTGCATAGTAACGCCTGTAACGGCAAGCGATGCACCCACCACCATACCAAGAAGCACCCTCGGTAGTCGCAATCCGATTATTATGTTATAATCAAGCTGTTCCCATGTTTGGGGGATAATAGAGCCGAGAAACGGAATTCGGCTTATGAGTATTTTTGCCGTGGTTACCGGTGATACCGATACAGGTCCGAGTCCTATACTTAAAATAAGTGTAAGTACTGCGCATATAATAAGTACGGGTATTAAGATTTTTGTGTTTATTCGTTTGTGTTTTGACATACGTTTACCTCTTAAAAAACAAAAAGTATACACTTTCCCTTCAGGGAAAATGTATACCTTCAGTGTATACTAATTCATAAATATATCTAACCGTTACTAAATGCTTCAGCATTCTGCCTTGAACTTCATGTTCAGGCTTTTGTATTGTATCGGTTAAAGCTTTTTTATCTCGTTTATTATTTCATCAATGTGTCCCGAAACACTTTGTCCGCCAACGCCTGCTATTCGTGTGTTGCAGGAGTTAAACGGTATCAAAAACCTAACTGCACTGCTCTGCGCAACAGCAAGTGCCATTGTGGGCGTGATTTCGCCAAGCATCGCATCGGCAACAACAATTCCGATCGGTCCGACTATAACATCAGCGTTACGGCATCCTACAACAACTGCATTCTCGCCCGTTGCCGCACCGTCAGCGCCTGCTTTTAGCATTGCGGCGGTTGCCGTACCGTTTGTGCCCACAGCTGTAATATTCGCATCGGGTATATTCTGTTTTATGGCAGAAACTATTTGCTTTCCTATGCCTCCGCCCTGTGCATCAATTACGAGTATATTCATTATAAACACCTTTTCAAAAGTAATTACATATGCATTATAGCATAAAAAATAAGCTTTGTAAAGAAAATAAGTATCGATTTTTGGCAAAAAAGTTTGTTTTTAATTGACATATCTGACTATAAGTAGTAAAATATCAGATATATAACAACGGAGGTAACGGAATGAAGAATAAACTTTTAAACCTTTTTCTGACTTTTTTCAGAATCGGGCTTTTCACGTTCGGCGGCGGATATGCTATGATACCGCTTATTCAGCGTGAAACGGTAGAAAATCATAAATGGATAAGTGACGATGATATACTGGAGGTAATCGCAATTGCCGAATCAACACCCGGACCGATTGCCATTAACTCAGCAACCTTTATCGGCTACAAGGTCGCAGGCGTTTTCGGCTCGTTTTTTGCTACACTCGGCGTTGTTTTGCCGTCGTTTATAATTATACTTATAATATCATTTGCCCTGCGTGAGTTTCAGGACATAAAGGCGGTGCAGTATGCGTTTAACGGCATACGTGCAGGCGTGCTTGCGCTTATTATAAAGGCATGGTGGGGAATGTATAAAAAGATGCCGAAGAAGATGCTTGCATATTTTATAGCAGTTCCGGCGTTTCTGGCAACGGCGATATTTGATATAAATGTCCTTATCGTAATCGTTTGCGCAGGAGTTATCGGACTTGTAACATCGCTCATCAATGAGAGGAGGGCAAAATAATGATTTTTCTTGATTTGTTTCTGACCTTCTTTAAGATTGGTGCGTTCACGTTCGGCGGCGGTTACGCAATGCTTCCGCTTATTCAGGCAGAGGTGATTTCGCAAGGCTGGATTGAGCAGGATTTGCTCGTAAACTTCATTGCTGTTGCAGAGTCAACACCGGGTCCTTTTGCGATAAACACCGCAACATATATCGGCTCTGAAATGGGCAGTCAGTTCGGTGTGGGGGGAAGTATCTTTGGCGCATTCTGTGCAACTCTCGGCGTGGTGTTACCTTCGTTTATAATTATCCTCATAGTTGCGCAGTTCTTTGAAAAGTTCAAGGAAAGCAAGGGCGTAAAGGGCGTTATGTCAGGACTTAAACCTGCGGTTGTCGGACTTATTGCAACGGCGGTAATCTCAATCGGAAAAACCGTATTTGAACCGTTTTTTGTAAACGCAATAAACTTTTCAGACCCGCATTTGTGGGTATCGGTTGGAACGGTGATTGTTATGAGCGTCCTTGCATTCCGCAAGGTGCATCCGATAATCATTATCTGCCTTTCGGCAGTTGTCGGAATCGTGGCAGGGTATTGTATATAAAATCAAGTCCCCGGAAAATCCGGGGACTTTGTTCATTAAAAGCAAAAAAACCTTGACAACCACGCGGATTTGTAATATAATAATTGGGTATATTTTGGATTACTATCGGAAAAACCGATAATATAAACTATATGGAGGGAATAAAATGTCTACTTATAAAAAAGTCGATGCTAATCTGAACTTTGTTGAGAGAGAAAAAAAGATTGAGCAGTTCTGGAAAGACAACGATATTTTCCAGAAGAGTATCGATACAAAGGCAGACGGTCCTGTTTATACTTTCTACGACGGTCCGCCTACCGCTAACGGTAAACCGCATATCGGTCACGTCCTAACACGTGTTATCAAGGATATGATTCCGCGTTACCGTACAATGAAGGGTTGTAAAATTATAAGAAAGGCCGGCTGGGACACGCACGGTCTTCCCGTTGAGCTTGAAGTTGAGAAAAAGCTTGGTATAAACGGCAAGGAGCAGATAGAAGAATACGGTCTCGCTCCGTTCATTCAGGAATGTAAGGAAAGCGTATGGAAATACAAGGGTATGTGGGAGGACTTCTCATCAACCGTCGGTTTCTGGGCTGATATGGACGACCCGTATGTAACATACGATAACAACTTTATCGAGTCAGAGTGGTGGGCACTCAAGCAGATTTGGGAAAAGGGACTTCTTTACAAGGGTTACAAAATCGTTCCTTACTGTCCTCGTTGCGGAACTCCGCTTTCATCACACGAGGTTGCACAGGGCTATAAGGACGTAAAAGAACGCAGTGCAACTGCAAAGTTTGCAGTTAAGGGCGAGGAGAACACATATTTCCTTGCATGGACAACAACTCCGTGGACACTTCCCTCAAACGTTGCACTCTGTGTTAACCCCGACGAAACATATGTAAAGGTAAAGGTTGAGGATGAATATTTCATTCTTGCCGAGGCTTTGGTTGAGGCTAACTTCAAGGACACAGAGGTTGAAACTGTAGAAAACTATGTTGGTAAAGACCTTGAGCGTATAGGATATGTAGGTCTTTTCGAGCAGGAAGATATTAAGGACAAGGCATACTACGTAACTTGCGATAACTATGTAACACTTACAGACGGTACAGGTATCGTTCATATCGCACCGGCATTCGGTGAGGACGACTCAAAGGTTGGTATGCGTTATGACCTTCCGTTCTTACAGCTTGTTGACGGTCAGGGTTGTCTTACAGACAAGACAAAGTGGCCGGGAACATTCTGCAAGGATGCAGACAAGCTCGTGCTTGAGGACCTTGACAGTCGTGGATTGCTCTTTAACGCTCCGAAGTTTGAGCACAGCTATCCGTTCTGCTGGAGATGTGACACACCGCTTATCTATTACGCACGTGACACATGGTTTATAAAGATGACAGAGGTCAAGGACGACCTTATAAAGAATAACAAGACAATCAACTGGATACCCAAAACTATCGGCGAGGGCAGATTCGGCTCATGGCTTGAAAATGTTCAGGACTGGGGCATCAGGCGTAACCGTTACTGGGGTACTCCGCTTAACGTATGGGAATGTTCATGCGGACATCGTCACGTTATCGGCTCGATTGCAGAGCTTAAGGAAATGTCGGACAACTGTCCTGACGATATCGAGCTTCACCGTCCGTTCGTTGACGAGGTGACAATCAAGTGTTCTGAGTGTGGTGGCGAGATGCACAGAGTTCCCGAGGTTATAGACTGTTGGTTTGACTCGGGTGCAATGCCGTTTGCACAGTGGCATTATCCGTTTGAGAATCAGGATATATTTGAAGAAAACTTCCCGGCTGACTTCATCAGTGAAGCGGTTGACCAGACACGTGGCTGGTTCTACTCACTGCTTGCAGAGTCAACAATTCTCTTTAACAAGGCACCGTATAAGAACGTTATCGTTCTCGGTCTTGTTCAGGACGAAAACGGACAGAAGATGTCAAAGTCAAAGGGTAACGCAGTTGACCCGTTTGATGCACTCGAAGAGCACGGTGCAGATGCTATCAGATGGTATTTCTATTCTAACTCAGCTCCGTGGTTGCCGAACCGTTTCCACGACAAGGCAGTTATCGAGGGTCAGAGAAAGTTCATGGGTACACTCTGGAACACATATGCGTTCTTCGTGCTCTATGCTAACATCGACGGCTTTGATGCTACAAAGTACACTCTTGATTATGACAAGCTTTCGGTAATGGATAAGTGGATGCTTTCACGTGTTAACTCATCTGTCCGCGAGATTGATAATAATCTTGAAAACTATAAGATAACAGAAACAACAAAGGTTCTTGACAAGCTTGTTGACGATTTGTCAAACTGGTATGTACGTCTGTCACGTCAGCGTTTCTGGACAAAGGAAATGACACAGGACAAGATAAATGCGTATATGACGCTTTATACATCACTCGTTACAATTGCAAAAGCAGCAGCACCGATGATTCCGTTTATGACAGAGGACATCTATCAGAACCTTGTTCGTTCAATAGATGCCGATGCAATCGAGAGTATTCACCTTTGTGACTTCCCTGAAGTATGCGATAAGTTTATCGACACAGAGCTTGAGGAGAGCATGGCAGAGGTTGTGGATATAGTTGTTCTTGGCAGAGCGTGCCGTAACACATCAGGTCTTAAGAGCCGTCAGCCGCTTAACGCTATCTACGTTAAGGCAAAGTCGGAGCTTAAGGAGTTCTATAAGGACATCATAAAGACAGAGCTTAACATCAAGAACGTTGAGTTTGTTGACGATGTATCGCAGTTTGCGTCATACAGCTTTAAGCCGCAGCTTAAGACACTCGGCAGACGTTTCGGTAAGGACATCAACACTGTTCGTGAAATCCTTGCAAACATCGATGGTGCAAAGGCAATGGCAGAGCTTACTGCAAACGGTACAGTTACAATCGAGGTTAACGGCGTAGCCGAGGCTCTTACAGAAGAAGATTTGCTCATTGAGACAGTTAAGTCTGATGATTATGTAACAGATGCAGACGCATCACTCACAGTTGTTCTTGAAACAAAGCTTACAGACGAGCTTATTGAAGAAGGTTATGTTCGTGAGCTTGTATCAAAGCTTCAGAATATGCGTAAGGATTCAGGCTTTGAGGTTATGGACCATATCACGGTTTACGTTTCAGGTAACGATAAGATTGCTGAAATCTTCAACCGTAACGGTGAGTATATTAAGTCACAGGTGCTTGCAGAAAATATCGTAATCGGTAGCGACTGCGACGCATCAAAGGAGCTTAACATCAACGGCGAGAACGTAAATATCGGAGTTTTGAAGGTTTAATACCTTAAAATCCTCAATAATATCGTAAAAACAGCAAGCCTTTTTGTGCAAAAATTAGAATTTTGCCAAAAAGGCTTGTATATTTATGGGAATTGAGGTACAATATAGAATGGATGTAAAAAAAGCATCACTTATAAAAATATATATATTTTTCTAGGAGGAAACAGAAATGGCAGTTAAAGTTGCTATAAACGGTTTCGGCCGTATCGGTCGTCTTGCATTCAGACAGATGTTTGGTGCAGAGGGTTACGAAGTAGTTGCAATCAACGACTTGACAAGCCCGAAAATGCTTGCTCACCTTTTGAAGTATGATTCATCACAGGGTAAGTACGCTCTTGCTGACACAGTTGAGGCAGGCGAGGATTCAATCACAGTAGACGGTAAGAAGATTACAATCTACGCAAAGGCTAACGCTGCAGAGCTTCCCTGGGGCGAGCTCGATGTAGACGTTGTACTTGAGTGTACAGGTTTCTACACATCAAAGGATAAGGCTATGGCTCATATCGAGGCAGGCGCTAAGAAGGTAGTTATCTCAGCTCCGGCTGGTAACGATCTTCCGACAGTTGTTTACAACGTAAACCACGACATCTTGACAGCAGACGATAAGGTTATCTCAGCTGCATCATGTACTACAAACTGTCTTGCACCGATGGCTAAGGCTCTTAACGACTATATGCCGGTTAAGAGTGGTATCATGTCAACAATTCACGCTTACACAGGCGACCAGATGATTCTTGACGGTCCGCAGAGAAAGGGTGACTTGAGAAGATCAAGAGCAGGTGCTTGCAACATCGTTCCTAACTCAACAGGTGCTGCAAAGGCTATCGGCCTTGTTGTTCCGGAGCTTAACGGTAAGCTTATCGGTTCAGCACAGAGAGTTCCGACTCCGACAGGTTCAACAACAATCCTTGTTGCTGTTGTTGAGGGTGCTGCTACAGTTGAAGGCATCAACGCTGCTATGAAGGCTGCTGCATCAGAGTCATTCGCATACAACACAGATGAAATCGTTTCATCAGATATCGTTGGTTCAACATACGGTTCAATCTTCGATGCTACTCAGACAATGGTAGTTGATATGGGCGATGGCACATCACAGGTACAGGTTGTTTCATGGTATGATAACGAGAACTCATACACATCACAGATGGTAAGAACAATCAAGTACTTCGCAGAGCTTGGTTAATTATAAATAAGCTTAAAAAAATACCGCCGGCAGTGCAGGCGGGATTTTTTGTATAATAATTTTTAATCTGTCAATAATAAAGATATATATCTTTATGGAGGCAGAAATATGAAAAGACTCTGTTTTATACTTACTCTTGTAATTTCTTTGTCATTTTGTGAGTCGGCTTTTGCGTTGTCAAAAATCGGTTCACGTGGCACAGAAGTGCGGAATATCCAGACACGCCTTAAGGCGTGGCAATATTATTTCTACACAGTTGATGGGATTTACGGCTGGCGTACTGCGGAGGCAGTCAAGAAATTTCAACGTAAACACGGACTTACGGTAGACGGAATATGTGGTCCGAAAACGCTCGCAAAAATAGGACTGCCGACGGGACAAAGCTCTCAAACGACAAGTGATGTGAACCTGCTTGCACGCATCATAAACGGTGAGGCAAGGGGAGAGAGTTATACCGGACAGGTGGCGGTGGGTGCGGTTGTTTTGAACCGTGTACGCTCGTCGTCATTCCCCAACACGATTGCGGGCGTAATCTATCAGCCGGGTGCATTCACTGCTGTATCGGACGGGCAGATAAATAAACCCGTCGTACAAAGCTGTTACAATGCCGCACGTGATGCCTTAAACGGCTGGGACCCGTCAGGTGGTGCACTTTATTACTATAACCCTGCAACTGCAACAAGTGACTGGATATGGTCACGACCCGTTGTTGCAAGGATAGGAAACCATGTGTTTTGCAAGTAAAAGAAGCTCCTTTTGGAGCTTCTTTTACTTTGTTATACATTTTTTGCTTTGGATAGCGTATGCAGATTTTGCAAGCATCTTGTCCGACAGAATATGGCGTAAAAATGCCGCAATCTTCATAAGTGTTCCGGGTATAATAACTTGCTTTCCTAAAAACATTTTCTTTATTGCATACTCTGCAACGTCACGGCTGGTTATTATAACTTTTTTACCGGCTTTTTCGGTGCCTGTGCCGAAAGAAACCTTTGCGACCTCGCCAAACTCCGTGCGCACGGGTCCGGGGCATAACACGCTAAGTTTCACGTTGTTTTTCTTGCGTCGTTGCTCTTCAGCGATTGCTTGCGTAAGACGTAGAACATAGGATTTTGAAGCATAGTATGAGCTGAAAAGCGGTCCGGGGAAGAATGATGCAAGTGACGACACATTCAGAATATGTCCGCTGTTCTTTTTCTCAAATTCTTTTACAAATAGCTTTGTCAGTATATGTACGGCACGTACATTTGTATCAATCATACGCAGTTCATCTGAAAGGTCAGTTGAGGTAAAATCACCGAACACACCGAAACCTGCATTGTTGATTAGAATATCAACCTCGTTCGCATGCTCTGCAAGCTTTTTGCAAGTATCCGGGTCAGAAACGTCAGCAACAATGATTTCAACATTTGTTTTCAGCTCGTCTGCAAGCTCGCGGAGTTTGTCCTCACGCCTTGCGACCGCTATTATATCATATCCTTTTTCAGAGAGAACCCGTGCCATATCCCTGCCAAGTCCCGAACTCGCTCCTGTTATAAGTGCTTTCATATTATTTCTCCTTTTGAGGTTATAAAAGAATTATATCATAAAATGCGAATTTTGACAAGTGCACAAAAAAAGAACATAACTTACGTTATGTCCATTTTTTTGGTGCGGCGAGTGATGTTAAATCCGAACCCAAGGCAGAGCTTTCTATTTCCTCGAAAGTAATAGTTTCTGTGCCATCTTTGTAGTTACAATCAATTATGATTTTGTCATCGAATAAGTAAACAGAATTGAGAAAGCTGTTTATAAGCCTTCTGCGATGTTCCAATCTTTTCGGATTGAGTTTTCTGAATTTATGTATCCAAAAGAGAATCTGCTCTTTTGTAAGATTAGGTCTGCTCAATTCTTCTTTCATTATCTGTACGGATAATTCGCTTTTTTCTCTTTCAAGAGCTTCAAGTCGTTCTTTTGTAGAGGTTGTAAAAATACCCTGCTGAATTGCGTTGAGCATATTATCAATACTTTTCTGTGTTTCTGCAAATTGTTTTTGAAGAATCGGCAGAGTATCATTTTCTTTATGCAGATGTTCAAGGAGTGCATCTGCCAATTTGTCCATCAAGTCATCGTCAAAGATTATCTTCATAAGATGTGAAATTACAATCTCTTCAATCCATTCCTTGCGAACTGTCTTTTTGTCGCACCCTCTGTGATATTTCACGCTGACACACTTATAGTAGCGGTGAACATGCTTTGTATGGCTTGTACCGCTTTCGCCTGCCATAAGACATTTACATTTGCCACAAAACAGTTTGGTGGTAAGTAAGTATTCATCTTCTGCTTTGTGCTTTGCTGGAGCCTTTTTGTTTGCTTTCATCATATCTTGCACCCTTTCAAATAAATCTACCGGAACTATCGGAGGTATTCCGTTTGGCGTTGTTATATCGCTGTATTTGTATTCGCCAATATATCTTCTGTTGTGTAACATTCGGGTTACTGTATTTAATGTAATCCGAGTGTTCTTTTTAGTACGAACACCTCTTAAATTTAATTCATCGGTAATTTGTTGCATTGTTGCACCTTCTGCATAATGCTTAAATGCATCCAATATCGCTGGTGCAGTAAGTGGGTCTATGACAAAATGTTGGTTATTATCAGTAGAATAACCTATTGGCAAAGTACCTCCGTTATATTTGCACTTAAGAGCGTTTTCCTTAAGCCCTCGGGTTACCTTTTCGGATAATTCTGCCGAGTAGTATTCAGCCATACCTTCAAGTAAGGATTCGAGCAAAATACCTTCGGAGTTTTGAGAAATTTTCTCTGTCGCGGAAACAACTTTAACGCCGTTTTTCTGTAATACTGCTTTATAATGTGCAGAGTCATATCTGTTACGGGCAAAACGGTCTAATTTCCAAACTATAACTAACTCAAAAGCACCTTTTGCACTTTCTTTAATCATTCGCTGAAAGTCAGGTCGATTGTCGGTTTTAGCAGATAAAGCTCTGTCTATATATGTATCAACTATGGTCATATCGTTTGATTCTGCAAATTCTTTGCATTCCCTAAGCTGACCTTCGATAGATTCTTCACGCTGATTGTCTGAAGAATATCGTGCATATATTACCGCATTCATAAATTCACTTCCTTTCTTGGTATATACCTTTTATATCATTAACTTTTTAATTGTACAAATGTGTGATGCAAAACGGGCATCGCAATCAGCGACGCCCGTTAGTAAAATTATTCATTTTCCTTGTTTTCAAGGTCCTTTTTCCATTGTTCAAATTCTCTTTGCCC
>JAZRPM010000020.1:0-42317 GCA_045649185.1 Candidatus Ornithomonoglobus sp.
CAGCTAATGCTTATAAGCCAAAAAGTGGAATATATACAAGCAAAAAAGCGACAACTGCTGATGAATGGACGGTAGTAAGCTTCAATTTGGCAAGTGATTTCACAAAGCGTCATACAAATAATTTGATTTCATGGAGCAATGTTCCGTATATGCATATTGCAACAGCCAACTTGAAAGAAATATGGAACAAAGACGATGCTGTAACATACACAAGATGGAACGGTACAGACGAAATCTATATAGACAGCATATGGCTATCAAAATAATTTTAAATTAACAGCGAAAAACGGGAGTGATGAAAAATGATAAATATGTGTAGAAAACAACTTTGCATATTGCTCTCATTTTGTTTGGTTATATCTACTGTGGTGTGCGGCTATGCCGCGCAGCCACAGTCAACTAATCAGACAGGGTTGAATGTCATTGATTTTGGCAGTGACAGTGTTTGGGAAACTCTCGGAACAATGGTTCAATTCAGCAAAGATACAACAGTCGGTTACGGTACGAAAACACAGAGTGCAAAAGTTACCGGTCATACAACCAAC
This sequence comes from Candidatus Ornithomonoglobus sp., assembly GCA_045649185.1. Taxonomy (GTDB): domain Bacteria; phylum Bacillota; class Clostridia; order UBA1381; family UBA1381; genus Ornithomonoglobus. Next base: position 546 of record JAZRPM010000020.1, read on the forward strand.
ACCACAGGATATATTGATTTAGCTGCTATAGGCTTTACTACAGACTGGTCAAAGTATGATACAATTAATATTCGGTACAGAACAAGTAACACTGAATATGTACCGCCGGTAAGACTAACTACTGTTGAAAACTGGGTAGCTTCAGGAGATTCTACAACAGCTAATGCTTATAAGCCAAAAAGTGGAATATATACAAGCAAAAAAGCGACAACTGCTGATGAATGGACGGTAGTAAGCTTCAATTTGGCAAGTGATTTCACAAAGCGTCATACAAATGATTTGATTTCATGGAGCAATGTTCCGTATATGCATATTGCAACAGGCAACTTGAAAGAAATATGGAACAAAGACAGTGCTGTAACATACACAAGATGGAACAGTACAGACGAAATCTATATAGACAGCATATGGCTTGAGTCAGTGCCCAAACCGACACCAACTGTAACACCAACACCGACTCCAACTCCGACATTGACAGTAAGTCCAACACCGAGCGTAACTGCAACTCCCGCTCCGACAGCAGTTGCAAATTCAACTGTAATTGATTTTTCGTCGGATAATGACTGGGCGGTTATAGGAACAATGCCACAGTTTACAAGGAGTACGACGTTTGGATATGAAGAAAAAACACAAAGTGCAGAGGTGACGGGAGCATCAACTAACTGGACTGGTTTTATAGACCTTGAAGATGTTGGTTTTACAACAGATTGGTCTGGTTATACTACTTTAAAAATGCGTTATTATACACCAGAGGCAGGTTATGTTCCGGCAGTATATCTTTCAACATATCAGGGGTGGGTTGCTAGCAGCGGAAAAGTATTTGACTCAAAAAATACGGAACTTGCAAGTGGACATGGTGCATACAGACTTAAGTCAGGAATTTACGCAAGCAAGAAACCTGCAACTGCAGGTTGGAATACGGTCTCATTTGATTTGTCAACTGATTTTGTTAAATATCCAAACAATACAACAAATATAAATAAAGGCAATATACCGTATTTATTGATACCGAACCATAATCCAAAACAGTATTGGAACGAATCAACAGCTCCTTATGCAAATATAACAGGATTGTACATAGATAAAATCTGGCTTGAAACAGTAGCAACTCCAAGCCCAAGCCCAAGCCCTAGCCCAAGCCCTAGCCCTAGCCCAAGTCCAAACCCGAGCCCAGATGTAACTCCAACGGCTACACCGTTGCCGGCAACAGCGCTCGAAAAATCGAATGCGATCAACTTTGCATCATCAAACGATTGGGAAATAGTTGGAAGTATGCCACAGTTTACTAAGGATGCATCCAAGGGTTATGGAAATGCAGTGCAGAGTGCTAAAATTTCAGGGGCAACAAGCAATACAACGGGATTCTTCGATCTGGAGGCGATTGGTTTTGAAACAGATTGGTCGGATTATGAAGTGCTTAACATTCGTTATTACACGCCTGAAATCGGCAAAGTGCCTGCAGTATATTTGACTACTGCAAAGAACTGGGTTACTTCAAATGGTCTTGACGGTACAGCTGGAGCATACAGAATCAAGGCGGGGTCTTATGCAAACAAGAAACCTACGGCAGACGGATGGCATACAGTGAGTTATCTGCTACCAACCCAGAATGGTAACAGTACGGATTTTGTGGCTTACGGTGATACAAGTAAAATCAGTATAAATAATATTCCATATTTATTGATACCAAACTATCAGCCGGCACAGTACTGGAACGAAACAACTGCTCCGTATACAAATATTACAGGATTATACATAGACAAAATTTGGCTGGATACGGTTCATCCCGAGATTGCATTTGAACAGAGCTATTTCCCGGCAAGCGGAACGAAAACTATGCCTGTAAGCGGTGCACAGTTCAGACTGATGACCGACGAAATGCTTGCAGAGGTGTTTGGGTTAAGTAATGTGGAGTGCACCAAAAACGGAATACCAACCGATTTGAATTTAGAGACGGCTATCAAAAAAGATTTGTTTATCAATATTACAGATACTCTTGAATATGGTAAAGAATATACTGTATCGGGAAAGATAAAGGGTCTTGACAAATACGAAAGAGAAATAGAGATTCCAATTTCATATAAGTTCAGTACGGTTACGTCAGGTGCGACAATTTCTGCGCTAAGACTTATGCAAGCCGGAAAAGAAATTACTGCACTTCCCGAAAATGGAGCGATTAAGGCTGTAACCACTCTTAATAACAATACTTCTCAACTGGTGAACTTTGTTCTCAATATGTGTGTGTATGACGAAAAAGGTGAAACCGTTATAGTACCTGTAAGCAATTCATACACACTTTTAGCGGGACAAACAGGAATTTCGGCAGAGGTAGAAATAACTTTGTCAGACTATACCAATAAATCTGTGCGTGCATGGATAACCGACGAAAATGGTATTCCTGTAACTACACAGTTTGCAGGATTGGGGACAGCGACAGATGTTCCGTTTAGCCCAACAGAGCCTACCGACACAAAATCGGTAACAGTTAAGGCTATGACTGACATTGATAGAATAAAAGTTACAGGTACAGAAACAAATGCACTTGATTATATTTTATTAAGTCTATTAGGTGCCAATGGCAAAATCATCGAGATTCCGGTATATCCGAATAGTAATGGAATTTTTACAGGTTCAATTAAACCGGATGATACGGTGGAAACAGGTTTTTATACTATTAATGCTGTAAGCTATGGTAATGTTTCTGGTTTAGCTGATAATGTGCCCTATATAGGAAAGACTGACCGCGACAGCATATACGCACAAGTAGCGGTAGCCAGTTCAAGTGCAGATGTAAGGTCAGCATTGAATCCGTTTAAGCAACATCTGGGATATACAGATTCTGAGCTTGAAAGTGTATCTTTGGTCATTTATGAAAATAAAGATGCATTTTCTGACTATATAGGTATGATTGCGTTGGCAAATCAGGCACTTAAGGCATTAGCTGATGTGAACAGTACACATTGGAGTGGACTTTACAATATTATTTCAACAAATTCAAAACTATTGACGAATAATTCTTCTGAATGGCTTGTTTTCAGCGGATTTGAGGAGAGTGCACGAAATCTGAAGGCACAGTCGCTTGCAAATTACTTGCCTGCATCAAGCATTTCAGCATTCAGAACTGCATTATCAACAGTTTGTACAATCCCTGCTATTCCAGGTGGTGTTATTCCGCCTCTCGGCAACGATTCTCCAAACGGAGTTTCCTCTATAGGTGCGAAAAATCCAACGAATAATACACCAGGAATTGCAAAGCCCGATACAGATAACGATATAAGTCAATATTCATTTGATGATATAAAAAATCACTGGAGCAGGGATTATGTTGAGCATTTGCATAAGCTTAGTATAATTTCTGATGCAAGTGATGGAAGATATCGTCCTGATGATTTGATTACGAGAGAGGAGTTTTTAAAGCTTCTTGTATCAGCAGCAGATCTTAATATAGTTACATATGATGATGGCATATTCTCTGATATATATTCTGGAGAATGGTATGCAGATTATGTAGCTACAGCTGTTAGATGCGGTATAATTAATGGTTATGATGACGGCAGATTTGGCATCGGCTATAATATTTCAAGGCAGGATGCAGCGGTTGTATGCTGGCGAGCGCTTAATCGTGATTATACAGAATGGGACAAATCATATCAATTTACGGATGATACAAATATCGAGGATTATGCAAAGTCAGCAGTTTATGAATTGCGTACTTTAGGTATAATCTCGGGATATGATAACAACTCGTTCATCCCAAGAGGTACTTTAACACGTGCCGAGGCAGCTAAAATCATTACAGTTTTTATGAATGTAATAAGAGGATAAGGAGGGGCGAAAATGAAAATTTTTAAAATTTTGACTATAACGGCATTGACATTATGTTTCTCGCTCTTATCCATATGTGCATTTGCTGATGATATGCCTGCTGATAAAGGTGCTATAAATGCCTTTTTTGATAAAATGGTAGCTCTTGAGGTGTTGGATAAGACAGATGCTACTGATACAGATCAAATGCTACGCGGTGACTTTCTCCGACTTGCAATGAAAATTGCAGATGTACAACTCCCCGTTTTAAAAGACGATGGTGATTGTTTTGATGATTTGGAATCAACATCGATTAACAGGAAATATATCAATGCTGCAAGTTATCTCGGCTATATAAGCGGAGAGGGTGGCAGTTTTTATCCCAATAAAGCAATCAGCAAGGCAGAGGCAGCAAAAATACTTATGGAAATTCTCGGGTATCATACTATTGCTGAAGAGATGGGTGGTTTTCCTGCAGGATACCTTGTATGTGCAGGAGACAGCGGAATTCTTTCGGAGCTGAAAGTAGAAAAAGACACAGCACTTACACTAAATGAAGGTGTAGATCTTCTTGATGCATTTCTGGAGGCAAAACTGCCGATGAAGGATTTTTCAGGAGAAAAAGTTAAAGTATATATAAGTGACGAAACCTTGGCGGATCATCTTGGCATCGGAGAAGTTGAGGGAATAGTTTCAGAGGCAGGTGCCACCGGTTTATATTCGCAAAACCCACGATCGGATATGAAAGTGTGCATCGGGAATTTGTATATGAATATAAGAGAGGGGCTTCTGTGTGATGATTATCTTGGACTGAACTGCACGGGATATTATCGTATTGATAAAACAACAGATGAAAAAATATTGAGATATATTGAAGAAACTGCAGGAAAGAACAATGTTTTGCAAAAGGATTCTTCTGATATCACATATAAAGATGGTTACTACTGCTATGAAGATAAAAACCAGGTAAGAACAGCTAAATTATCTACGACTTATTCGTTGATTTACAACGGACAATTTGCAGTTCCTAATGAAGATTTAATGAATACAGATAACGGATTTATCAGGCTCGTAGATAATAATGACGATAACTATTACGATGTTGTTTTTGTTTATAAGTTCATTACTTATGTACTTGACGATGTGAATCTGACGGAGAAAAGGCTTGTTACAAAGTCGGGCAGAGTTTTTGATGTCGAAGCCGACTCTGATAAATATATAACTATATATCTTGATGGGGTTCGTGAAGATATTGATGTTTTTACTGCTCCGCTCGTGTTTTCGTATGCAGAATCTTTAAAACCTGACAGAAAAGTTAAGACTTTCTATGTGAGCTCAAAAACTGTGGTCGGTAAAGCTTCCTCAAAATCGGCGGCAAGAGGTGAGATAACAATAGGTGATGAGAATTATAAGCTGCGTAAGTCAATTTATAATTCGGTTCCGTTAAGTGTTTCTTGCACGTTCTACGTGGACAGTTTCGGATATGTTGCATACTTTGAAACTGACAAGGATTCATACGAGGTGGGTTATTTGTACAAATGCAAGATTATAGAAAATGATGATTGCGAAGAACGCGGTGCTATAAGAGTATTTGGTACAGATGGCGTATTCAGAGAATATAATTTTGCAGAAAAAGTACGTTATAACGGTGCTGCCAAGGACTTTGGAACAAAGGTAATAAGTGATTGGCAGACATTAGAAGACTATAAGCAGTTAATCAGGTTTAAATTTAACGAAGATGGCGAAATCAGTGCGATAGATACTGCTCAGAATAAACCTGTCTTTACCGAAGCGGGAGAGGAAGCACGGGCGAATAATGTGTTTAGAATATCATCCGCCGGTAATGTTAAATATAGATCGGCAAACTATTCATTTGATTTATATGTTACATTAGATGCAAATACAAAAGTATTTTTTATTCCCACTACGGATAATGAGGATGATTTCAGACTGCTTGACAGAAGTAAGCTGGCTAATGATTCAACTTATAACTATATTGCATATAATGCAGATGAATTTGGTACAGCTGAATATGTTGTATGTAGTATAAATTACTATGGAAACACTCATGCTTTTCATATTGTAGAGAATAGCGGAAGCGTTCTTGATGCTGACGGTGATGAAAACCAGATGGTTGAATGTTGGTCGGGCTCTACATTGACAACTTTTATAGCAACTGAAAATAGTAACTATGATTCGGCAAATATGAAGCAGGGCGATGTAATACGTGTTGCGACAAACAGTGCGGGTGAGGTTACAACATTCACAGTTCTGCATAGGTATCAGGAGGGTATTTATCCTGACTTTGCATACAATACCAACAGATATTCAAATAATTTATTTGGTGCTACAGTGAAAAAAATTGATAGGGCTGCTGGGACTCTTGTTGTTGAGTGTCAGGGAAGTCATTATATCTTTAAGTTGCTTTCGAATGCAGCGGTGGTTTACGATCACGGTTTATGCACAACTATTTCGATAAGTGAACTTTGTATCGGGGATCATGTTGTGCTAAAAACTACCGGTGCAGATATCAATAATATTACCGTGATAAGATAATTGTTAAAAACTCAACGTATATATTGGTTAAGTAGTGAATATTTAACCGCTTAAATAGAGCTTCATCTTTTAGTGTGTAGATGAAGCTCTGTTTATAAAAACAGAAAGAAAGATGTGATTAGTAATGAGTATAACTATTAAACAGATTTTGAAAAATAATGATATTTTTATAAATAAAACAGAAAACTCATCGGTTGATGCCATGATCTTAAATAGTAGAAATGTTGAAAGAATAGTTGTAGAGTCAGCTTCTGAAAAATATCTTCATATATCATGGAAAAACGTTATAAAAGATTTTATTATATATATTCCGAATGGAAAGTTTGAGTTTCCTATACCTGATATTCAGGGACGAAGGGGATTTGAACAAGGGGTATTTGAAAAGGACAATCTTTTGGAAATTCGTCCCGCAACAAGAGATGAGTTGCAGAGTTACAGAAATCTTTGTCTTAATCCGCTGGATTATAGAGTAAAAGAAGAAATAGTTGATCCTGATGCACCTGACTGGGCAAATCCTACTGATTCATCAGCAGTATCGGAGGGTATAATAGAAGCTTTTCCGCATGCGTATGCTAATCGTGTGACACGTAACGAGGGGTGTTTTTATGCCAGAAATGCAATTGACGGTATTTCTGCCCCAGGAGGACACGGATGTTATCCTTATCACTCATGGGGCGGGGCGGTTCACGAGGATTTGACTCTTGCAATATACTTTGGCAGAAAGGTACGAGCAGATAAGGTAGGTTTGTGCTTAAGAAGCGATTATAATAAGTATATTGACGATAAAGAACACGATACATACTGGCATACCGCACTTGTAGAATTGTCTGATGGATTTAAAATGGAAATAAACCCTAAAAAACTTGCAGAAACACAGTATTTTGGTTTAGGTAAGCATATAACAACATATCTCAAACTTTCAAGACTGGATCCGTTACAGCATTCACAAAGCGAAAATTTTGCAGCACTTAATCAGATCGAAGTGTGGGGCACGGATATAATTTAAACGGTAAATATAGATTGCAATAAAAATAAGTAATATAAGCGGTAGTGCACAGTATGCATCAATAGAGTTGATGCAAAATTGAATAATCCTCTGTATAGGTGATGTTTGAGATATTACACATAATCTGATATTGAATATAAATGATGAGAGCAAAAGCCGACCGATAGTTAATACGTTATATCAGGTTATAATGAATGTAATAATTAGTTGAGCAATGTCAAAAACATAGTTTTTTGACTTGCTCAATTTTTTTTAGGAATTTTTTCAAATATGGAAAAATTTGCAATATTTGGATGTTATATTGTCTGCGAAAGGAGGGATAACGCTGTGTTTGAGAAATTATGTGTCTCTGAAAGAAGAAATAAAATCTTGTGTATATTAGAGAATAAACGACAATCAACATGTGGTGAGCTTGCAAGAACATTTAATGTTTCTGTAGATACGATTCGTAGAGATATAATTTATCTCATGCAGAATTATCCCATCGACTTTAAAAAAGGTAATAGAGGGGGTGTTTTGCTACTGTATGATTACAGAAGAAATAATAGAATGTATCTTTCTGATCAAGAAGAAGAGTTTTTATATGATTTTATGCAAAATATAAGTGATGCTAAAAAACGTCAAATGAAAGAAATAATTATAAAATTCAGTAAAAATCCTATTAAAGAAGAATGGGGACTGTTATAAGATTAATGGAATTATTCATTATATATTGAACATTTAAAAAGAAAGCTCGGAGGATAATGCCGGAGCAGTATAGGGAGCATAACGAATACATATAATGATACTTCTATTCAGCCATAGTCAGAGCGTTAAGAGCGTCGCAGGCATTGGGAATAGTCCGGGGAGACCGGGAAGGTGAGAGTCCTATGGTGCAGGGGAACCTGACGTTCGTTTATGTTGATAAACAAAATATTGGCAGAGATTAGAGTGATATCTGACATTTTAATCTGTGTTAATAAACATAAAAATAATTATTTGACAAACGGACAAACGTTTGAAACATATAATGATTTGAGGTGATAAAAATGAAGGCATTTGAAATGGAAATACTGCATTATAATCGAAAAAGGGAAAAGATAGATATTTCTTCTCCTGAAAACAAAAAACATATTAAAGAAATTGTAGAAGATACAATAAATAAAGTTTTGTTTAGTTGAAATTTGTGTTGTCTGACAAGGCGTGTTATAATGATTGCAGATAATACAATATGAAATCTTTTAGAGAAAGGAGATCTATTGTGGAAATTAATAATCGGACAGCTATTTATGTAAGACTGTCAAAAGAGGATTTGAATAGTGGTGAGAGGGAGAGTGAGTCAATTCAAAATCAAAAATCTATGTTGATTGACTATGCAGCAAAAAGCCAGTGGGCAATCTATAATATCTATTGTGATGAAGATTACAGCGGAGCATATTCAGGAAGAGAGAATACACGGCCGGGTTTCAATAAAATGATAGATGATGCTGCATGCGGTAAATTTGATATTATACTTTGCAAAAGTCAGTCGAGATTCAGTCGTAATATGGAGGTGATAGAACAATACATACATGGACGTTTTGTGGAATGGGGAATACGTTTTGTAAGCCTTATAGATAATGCCGACACAGATGTTAAAGGAAACAAAAAAGCAAGACAGATAAACAGCCTCATAAACGAATGGTACCTGGAAGAATTATCAGATAACATAAGAGCTGTTTTTCGTGACAAAATGAAACGTGGAGAATACCTGGCTACGTTCCCGCCATATGGTTATTCGAAAAGTCCGGATGACAAAAACAAACTTATTATTAATCCTAAAACAGCACCGGTCGTGAAACAGATATTTGAATGGCATTCTGAAGGATACGGTGCAGCTAAAATAAGCCGTATGTTAAATGACAGAGGAATACCAAATCCACGCAAACAGCAGGAAATAGACGGATTACGTAAAACATATATGTATTCGCCCGAAGAAAAGGGAATATGGAGTACCACTACAATCGGGGATATTCTGAACAATAGCGTTTACTGTGGCGATGTTGTGCAACATATAAGGGAAAAAGTCAGTTACAAATCGAGATGTTCAAGGAAGGTAGCACCTGAAGACAGGATAGTTATACCGAATATGCATGAGCCAATAATAAGTCGTGAATTGTTTGATGAAACACAAGTCAGACTTTCGCAAAAACGGCATGCTATGGGTACGGGGAAAGTACATGTTTTATCGGGAAAGGTACACTGCCATTTCTGCGGCAAACCAATGCAGAAAACCCATAGCAAATCCACTAAAGGTGACATCAACTACCTTAGATGCCGTGATAAATACGCATATGCCACAAAAGAAAAATGTCCAATACCAAATATAAGAGTAGATACAGTTATTCAGGCAATTCAAATGCAACTAATAGAAAAGTTCAAAAATATAACAATAAATGAATTGGATGATGAAAGTGTTTTTAATTCGCTGATAAAAAAAGATAATGAAACAGCACTGAAGAAGGCAGAACTTTCGGAATTAGAAAAAGACACAGAAAAAATCGAAAAACAAATGAAACATCTCTATGATGACAGGTTGAATGAAATTATTTCAGTAGAAGAATATATTTCATATAACAAAAGTTTTAATGAAAAGTTGCGGTCGCTAAGAAAGCAAATTTGTCATATAGAGGAGGAGCTGGAAGCAAGTGCAGAACCCGATAAAAATGTAATGAAGTCTGCGATTTGTGATTTTCTCGAAAAGAAATGCATAGACAGAAAAATAATTGATAACCTTGTTGACAGAATAGAGTTTGGAGAAATAAACCCAAAAACAGGTAAGCCAATGCTTAAGATATTCTGGGCATGGGAATAAATATTGTACATTGGGCGGTCTACAGATATTGAGAGCGTACCCTTTAACCGTGGTTTCTACTCAATAGACCTCAAGTATTTCTTCAAAATAACGCTTCAGGTATTTACAGGCGTAGGAAAACCGACTTTGGTAGAAGGTTTATCGGTATTTAATAAGCGTGTAATTCTCTTTGGTTCAGAGGGCAATGCAAAGATATTCTCATCAAAGTATAAGCAGAACGCATTTGATGCCCAGCTCTGGAAGAAGACAAATATGCCGTACGCAGTGGTAGAGGTGGTTGAGCCGATAACTCTCGGCGCAAAGCTTGTAGATGTGAGAAACGACAAGCACTGCTGCTGCTCATGTGACGATGATTTTGACCTTGCATCAGTACCCGATTCAGTGTGTAAGATATTTGACGATGCTTTGGTAATAGGCGGTGAATGTAAGCGTGTATTCGTATCATTGGGCGTGTTCTCGATAGTTAAGCTTGAAAGACGTGTTCAGCTGCTGATTCCGAGTTATGACTACTGTGTTCCGAGTAAGGAATGTGTAGGTGCAACAGACGATAATCCATGTGATCTGTTTGACAGAATAGAGTTCCCGATGGATGAATTCTATCCGCCGGAGAAATGTGCATTTTTAGCACCGGGCGAGGATGACCCGTCAGAAAAACCGAAATATAAGCAGTTATGCAATTAAAAACGAGGCTTTATGCCTCGTTTTTAATTGCAGTATTTATTAGAAAAACGAACTCATCATAAGAACAAATTAAATCGAAAACGAACGTCGTCGGACAAAATGATAAAAAATTCGCAATTATTGGTAAAGACAAAAATGGAACAACACTGTATAATAAAGGTGTAATATATTGTTAAGATAGAAAAAGGAGGATGAAGTTTTATGTGTAATTGCGGAAAAAATGCCAAAAAAGTTGCATGTGTAGGTATACTGGTTGCCGATGTTATTGTTGAGCCGGTTAAAAACTATCCTGAAAAGGGAGTTTTGGAGCTTGTAAACTCAATCACAATGCATAACGGCGGTAATGCTATGACTGCGGCTATAAACCTTAGAAAGCTCGGTGTTGAGTCATCAATGGTAGGTATGGTTGGTGACGATATGTTCGGCGAGTTTCTGACCGGAAGACTTGTAAAGGCAGGTATAGATACATCAGGTGTAAAGGTGAGCGATAAGGTGCAGACATCAGCGTCGGTGCTTATGATAGATAAGACAGGCGAGCGTTCGTTCTTCCACTGCAAGGGTACCAATGCCGTGCTTACAAGTGCTGACATTGACTATACGGCAGTTGACAAGTGCGATATGGTATTTGTTACAGGTTCATTCTTGATGGACAGCTTTGACGGTGTTGAAACAATGGAGTTCTTAAAGCGTTGTAAGGAAATGGGCAAGACAACATTCCTTGACGTTTGTTGGGACGCGACAGGTAAGTGGGGAGACCTTCTTAATATGTCAATGCCGTATATTGATTATTTTATGCCCAGTATTGACGAGGCTGTATGTATCGCAAAGAAAGAAGATGTCGAGGAAATTGCAGACGTATTTGTTGCAAACGGTGTTAAGAACGTTATAATTAAGGTTGGTTCAAAGGGCAGTTACTTACGCAAAGAGGGTGAAACAAAGGGTAAGATGTTTAAACCGTTCTTTGTTGAAAATCCTGTTGATACAACAGGTGCAGGCGACAGCTTCTGTTCAGGCTTCCTTGCTGCATACGCAAACGGAATGGAGCTTGAAGACTGTATGGTATTTGCCAATGCTGTCGGTTCACACTGTGTAACTGCAAAGGGTGCTACCTCAGGCACAAAAACATTTGAGGAAACATTGGATTTTATTAAAAATCAAAATATATAAAAAAGAAAAGGAGAAATTAAAATGGATTTTTTAAGTACATTGGAAGGCAGCCTTCTTGAGGGATTTTTCCCGAAGGGCTGGGACATGAAGAAGATTGACGAGTGTTGTGAAAAGGGCGTTCAGAGAGAAGATTTCTGGCACAAGGACTTTAACCCGATTGAGTGTGATAACATTTATGAGTTTGATACATTCATGGGTCACGAAATTGCAAAGAAGATCAAAGAAGCACGTGAAGCAGGTGAAAAGCTTGCAATGATTCTTCCGGTTGGTCCGATGGGTATGTATAAGTGGGCAGTTTACTTCCTTAACGAGTGGAATGTAAAGTGTGACCATGTTTACACATTCAATATGGACGAGTGGTCAGATGCAGAGGGTAACACACTTGCAAACGACAACCCGGCATCATTTGAGTACAGCATGAAGCAGGCTTTCTTTGATAAGCTTGGCGAGAACACAATTCCGCCGTCACAGAGAAACTTTGCTACAAAGGAAAATCTTCCTACATATCCCGAAAAGATTGCAAAGCTTAAGGCAGAGGGTGCAAAGCTTGTACTTGTATTCGGTATCGGCAGAGCTTGCCATATCGCTTTCTGGGAGCCGCATTTTGCAGACGAGTTCTCATCAGTTGAAGAGTGGAAGAAGCAGTGCTACAGAATAGCTGCAAAGCTTCACCCGATGACAATCGAGCAGAACGCTATAACAAGTTTCAAGAGCCGTACAACCCTTGTTCCGTGCCGTGCAAACACTGTAGGCCCCGGACTCTTCCTTCAGGCTGATTACATCATCGGCGGTTGTGACGGTTCACTCGGCCGTGGCATGGGCTGGCAGGGAATGAGTTTCCTTACAACTCTCCATTACGGACCGGATATGAACATCACATCAACATTTATGCCGACAATGCCCGGTAAGCTGTTCTACTTGAAAGAACTTGCAGGTCCGTTGACAGCAGAATGTAACTAATTTAGAAAGAGGCAAATAACTATGAATATTCTAATGATTGGTGCACACCAGGACGATAACGAATTCCGTTGCGGTGGTCTTGCACATAAGTATGTAAAATTAGGCCACAATGTAACATTTCTTTCAATGTGTAACGGTAGCGGTGGACACCACATTCTTACACCGGAAGAAACTGTTGCAACACGTGCAAAGGAGTCAGCAAAGGTTGCAGAGCTTCTTGGCATAACATACGATGTATGGGATAATGATGACTGTTCATTGGTAGCAGACCTTGAAACACGTCGCCGTCTTATCCGTTATATCCGTAAAATAAACCCGGATTTGATTATATCACACCGTCCGAATGACTATCATGCAGACCACAGAGCAGTAGGTCAGCTTGTTCAGGACGCATCATATATGCTTATCGTACCGCACGAGTGCCCGGATGCGCCTGCAATGCGTAAGATGCCTGTTATCATGTATAACGAGGATAACTTCACGAACCCTGATTTCTCAGGTGATATAGTTCTTGATATGGACGATGAGAATGATATAAAGCTTGAGATTGCAAGAATAAACGTATCTCAGGTGTTTGAGTGGCTTCCGTACACATACGGCGAGGAAGTTCCCGAGGGTGAGGAAGCACGTTGGGAGTATCTTAAGGGTATGAACATAACTGAAGATACCACAGACGAAGAAGTTATGGCAGCAAAACGTGGTTATGCTGTTCGTAATGCGAAGACTGCTGCACGTTTCAGAAAAGAGCTTATCGAGCGTTACGGTGAGGAAAGAGGAAGCAAGATTCGTTATGCAGAGGCATTTATGCTTTGCGAATACGGAGGAAAACTTACAGACGAGCTTAAAGAAAAGTTCTTCCCGTTCTGATTCTGAGAAGGTTAAGAGTAAGTCGATTTTGACTTACTCTTTTTTTGTGATTTGCTTGCAAATCTGTACACTATATGGTATAATAGGCTATATACTAAAAAAGGGTGGATTTAAAAATGCAAAACAGAGAAAAATTTTCGTCAAGATTAGGTTTTATCCTGATCTCGGCAGGATGTGCAATAGGACTTGGAAACGTGTACCGTTTTCCGATAATGGCAGGAGCATACGGTGGTGCGTTGTTTGTTCTTATCTATATCGGTTTCTTGTTACTCCTTGGACTGCCGGCTATGACAATGGAGCTAGCGGTAGGACGAGCAAGCCAGAAAAGTATAGCAGCGTCGTTTGATGCTCTTGAAAAACCGGGACAGAAATGGCATTGGCTCAAATATATGGGTATAGCAGGGAACTATCTCCTGATGATGTTCTATACAGTGATTTCAGGATGGATGTTTATCTATTTCCTTAAGTACGCAAATGGCTCTATACTTGCTCACAAGACGGCAGAGGAGCTTGGTGCGGTGTTTGGCGGAGTTGTTACAAATCCGGGATTGCTCACGATGTCTACGTTCGCAGTGATTATTCTGTGCTTTGGCGTATGCTCGCTTGGTCTGCAGAAGGGTGTTGAACGTATAACAAAAGTTATGATGATTGCACTTTTTATACTTATGATAGGTATTGCAATCTATTCCTGTACGCTCAGTAATGCAGCAGAGGGATTGAAGTTCTATCTTATACCGAGCCTTGATGCAGTGAAAGAACACGGATGGTGGACAGTTATTTCGGCGGCAATGGGTCAGTCGTTCTTCACACTAAGTATCGGTATCGGCTCAATTGCGATATTCGGTAGCTATATCAGTAAGGACAGAAGTCTTTCGGGCGAGGCAATCACCATTATGTCACTTGACACAATGGTTGCACTCGTGTCAGGTCTTATTATATTCCCGGCGTGCTACACATACAATAACGGCGTAACAGCTGATGCATCTACCGTTGGCGCAGGATTTTTGTTTACTACGCTTTCAAGCATATTCAACGCAATGCCCGGAGGAAGACTTATAGGCGCTTTATTCTTTGTATTCATGTCATTTGCGGCACTCTCAACTGTTATAGCGGTATTCGAGAACATAATGTCGTTCTGGCTTGACCTTACAAAGCTTAGCCGTAAAAAGATTGCAATCATAAACATTCTTCTTATGATGGTATTGTCAATGCCTGCAATTCTCGGATTGAGCGTATGGGATCATATAGTAATAGCCGGTAAGGGGATAATGGATATTGAGGACTACACAGTTTCAAATATTCTGCTTCCTGTAGGTAGCTTATTCTATGTATTGTTCTGTACAACACGTTATGGCTGGGGTTGGGACAAGTATTTTGCAGAGGTTAATACAGGTAAAGGTCTTAAGCTTGCAAAATTCTTTAAACCGTATTTTAAATACGTATTACCGGTTATAATAGTAGTAGTACTTATAATGTCAGCATTTTAATTAGGAATAAAAAAACATATATTTGTTAAAAATTTAATATGATATATAATCAAAGAAGGAGAGAAAAATATGAAAAAATACGTTTGTGACGCTTGCGGTTGGGTGTATGATGAAGAAGCAGGTGCGCCTGACATGGGTATTGCACCCGGAACAAAGTTTGAGGATGTACCCGACGATTTCGTATGTCCGCTTTGTGGTGTGGGCAAGGATATGTTCTCAGAAGAGTAAGAAAGGAAATTCCCGTTTCTGCAAGAAGCAGTAATGGGAATTTTACATAGAGGTGGATTGTTATGAAAATGGTGTTGATTACGGCACTCGGCGTTGGTGGAGCAACGGTGTTTGGTGCATTGATAGGCTTTATTTTCAAAAAAATGTCTCATAAATTTTCGGATATTGTCCTTTCGTTTGCAGCAGGCGTAATGCTTGCGGCGGCGGTATTGGGACTTGTAATCCCGTCAATTGAGTATGGAGGAAAATACGGACTTATAGTAACTGTTGTAGGGATTTTTGCAGGTGCATTGTGCCTTAACCTAATAGACAAGCTTGTGCCGCATTTGCATAAGCTTATGGGAAAGGATATAGAAGAACACAACAATGCAAATCTTGGCAAGGTATTGCTGTTTGTGACGGCGATTGCTATACATAATCTGCCGGAGGGAATTGCGGCAGGTGTCGGCTTCGGTTCGGGAGATGCATCTCAGGCACTTTTGATAGCAGGCGGTATTGCACTGCAGAACATCCCTGAGGGTATGGTTATAATAGCACCTATGCTTGCTGCAGGCGTAAAGCCGGGCAGGACGTTTGTATGTGCGATGCTTACGGGAGTTGTTGAGGTTATCGGTACACTGATAGGATATTTTGCAGTGAGTGTAGCATCATTCATTCTGCCGTTTGCTCTTGCATTTGCCGGCGGTACGATGCTTTACGTAATAAGTGATGAAATGATACCCGAAACGCACGCACACGGCTGTGAAAGGGGAGCGACATATGCACTCCTTGCAGGTTTTTGTATAATGCTTATAAGCGATGTTTTATTGAGATAATTTAAAGGGATTGAACAGTCGTTCAATCCCTTTTTAAGTGATGTTCACGCCGGTATTCACTTGGGGTTTGTCCAGTCTTTAATTTAAAAATTTTGCAAAAATGATACACACTGCTATATCCTAAAGACAATGCGATGTCACCAATCAGTTTTTTTTCACTCATAAGCAGTTCTTTTGCACGTTCAATACGCATAATGGTGACATATTCTTTTGGCGTTGCACCGAACTTTTGCCGGAAAAGTTTTTCAAAATACCGAGAGCTGATGCCGGATATTTCCGAGAGACACTCAATTCTGAAGTCATTATTGAGATAGTTTGTGTGCAGGTAATTTACAGCCTCGGAAATTTTTGAATATTTATCTGGTGACATATATAGATTTTTTTGATTGATAATTGAGTAGACAATTTTATAGAAAACGGATTTAGAGGCAGAGTTAGAGCCTGCTTTTTTTCTGTTCCATATTTTTTCTATATCGGTAAAAAGTGACCGGACAGTATTGTTTTTTTCAAATTTCACAATAAAAGGTTCAGTCTGACTATGAGCATCAAACTCAAAGTCAATTGTCATCACAAGACTTCTTTTTCCGCTCAGGGTTATACCGTATTCAGCTCCGCCGGGTATGTATATGACAGAGTCAGGGACGGCAGTGATACTTTTGTTCTGAAAATGATAAGTTTCTGAACCTTCTAAGGTATACAAAAATCCATGGTGGTATCTGCCACGGTTTCTCATAGGATATGAATCTGCCTCCATATCATATAAATTGACAAAATTTATTTCCGAAATCAACAAGTTATCTAACCATTCGATTATATCCATAAATAACACCACCTTTGCAATATAATGCCATTATATCAGATATTCAACACAAAATCAAGTGAAAATTTTTGTTCGGAAAAGCACTACTATTCGGTAAAAAGCATTTACAAAAATATGTATAAGTAGTATTGTATTGTAAAAGGAGTGAGAGGTATGAAACATATAACAGATTCAGACAGACACTATATTGAAAATAAATATCACCGTCAGGACCGACCGTTTGATCCGTATAAAAGATATGCATATCACGCTTATGAATATGACGAAGAAACTGGATTAAATGATAAGGAAATGCTTTGCGGACTTGAAAAATTATACGAAACAACGCAAGATGTTCCACGTTGTTTAGCCAAAGCAAAAGCGTTTTCTTATGTGCTTGATAATATGCGAATTGATGTAAATGAGCATGATTATTTTGTTGGCTTTTATAACTGGGGCAGACTGTTAGGCGAAACATTTATTGGTAAATGGGCAAAGGAAATAGATGAAAGCATGCCCGAAACGATGACTTTGATTAACGATTTATCAGAGTCGGGTACAGCGAGCGTGTGGCTTGATACTGAACACTTTGTGCCAAACTGGGAAATGATTATGAAGCTCGGAATCCCCGGTATTCTGGATAATGTGAGAAAACATCGTAGTTATCACAATGAAGCTGAACTTACCGAAAAGCAAAAAGCGTATTTTGATTCAATGGAATTGGAATATGAAGCTATTCTTAGGCTAATTGAAAGGTTTTGTGATTATGCAAAAAAACAGAGCCATAAAAAAGCAGTGCTGATAGTCCAGACAATGGAAAATCTGAAAAACGGTGCACCAAAAACGTTTTTCGACGCACTCCAGTTGATGTATATATTCTTTATGTGTTCTGAGTATGTTGAGCAATATCAGACGCGTTCTTTGGGAAACGGACTTGATAATACGCTAGTAAAATTTTATGAAAGCGACATTGCGAGCGGAAAATTCACGCAGGATGAAATTAAAAGCTTTATAGCGTATTTCCTGTTGCAATTTGATGCAATAGGTCATCCGCAGGGGCATCCGTTTTATTTAAGTGGTATGGGTGCTGACGGAAAAGACAGGACTTCTCAGCTTACCTATGATATACTTGACGTTTATGAATCATTGAACATATTTAATCCGAAACTGCAGATAAAATTGCATCCCCAAACTCCGGATGAGCTGCTTGATAAAGTAGTCCGTATGATCCGCAGCGGAAAAAACAGTGTTGTATTTTGTTGTCAGCCGGGAATTATCAAATCACTTATGACGTGTTACGGAGCGAGTTTTGAGGAAGCCTGTGAGTGTGATATAAGCGGCTGCAATGAGCAACACGTTAAAGCGAATGAAGCTTGTATGATATCGGCACTCCCTAATGCGGCAAAGGCTGTTAATTATGTTTTTAGTAACGGATTTGATTCTGTTACAGGTAAAAAACTTGGTTTAGAAACCGGAGATGTGACTTCCTTTAGTTCGTTTGATGAATTTTACGATGCATTTCTGAAACAGATGGCAAATATTGTTGATGTATGCATTGACATAGCAAATTCCCGTGAAAAGTATGTAGGCGATATTAACCCGTCAGTACTGCTTTCAGCGATAACTCCCAATAGCCTCGAAACCATGAAGGACGCATATGCTTTTGGTGTGAAATATCCGACATCGGCACTCCTGCTTTGCTCCTTTGCAAGTGCTGTGGATTCTTTGCTTGCAGTTAAAGAATTAGTATATGATAGCAAACAAGTTTCAATGCAAGAGTTGAAAAAAGCACTGGAGAATAACTGGGACGGCTATGAGCATCTTCGGAAAAAAGCAATGAATATAAAGCACAGATACGGAAATGGAGATGGCGAAGCTGATGAATTTGCCGCAGAGTTTTTTAAGTGGTTTTCAACATACGTTAACGGTCGTCCGAACAGTCGTGGCGGAGTCTTTAAAACCGGTGTTCCGTCCACAATGGAGTTTGCAATGCAGGGTAAGGTAACAGAAGCTACTCCTGACGGACGAAGAATGGGCGAGGAGCTGTCAAGAAACATTGCACCGGTAACAGGAGCGGAACGAAAGGGTATAACAGGAACACTGCGTTCTGCGATGCAGCTTGAAACACACCTGTTTTGTGAAGCCTGCGTTGTGGATATGATGTTACACCCTTCAGCAGTGCAGGGCGAAGAGGGTCTTGAGGCTATGAAGGCTCTGATAAAGACCTTTATGAAGAATGACGGACTCAGTATTCAGTTCAATATTTTTGATGCCGATACATTGCGTGATGCGCAGAAGCATCCTGAAAAATACGGCGATTTACAGGTGAGAATTACAGGCTGGAATGCACTGTGGAATCATATGTCGTATGAGGAACAGGATGCATATATAATGCGAGCAATTAGTCTCGGACAATAAAAAGAAAGGAATTATAATTATGAAAAAGATATTACTACTCGGCGATTCAATAAGAATGGGATATGATAACTATGTAAAGGAAAGTATGGCAAATGTAGCAGAGGTGTATTTCCCCGAGGAAAACTGTGCTTTTACAACAAATATATTAAGAAATCTGCATGGATGGACAGATAATTTAAAGTTATACGAAGCTGATGCTGTTCATTTTAATGTAGGACACTGGGATACGTTGAGAATTTACGGTGACGACTGCCTCACAAAACCGGAGGTTTACCGTGATAATCTTGAGCGTATTATAAAAAGAATCAAATTCCTGTTCCCGGGTACAAAAATCATATTTGCAACAAGCACGCCCTGTATAGAATCGGGATATATCGAGAACTTTGAAATGCGTTACGATAAGGATATCAGAAAGTATAACGAAATCGCTTGCGAGGTAATGGAAAAGCACGGCGTTATAGTTAATGATCTGTATAGGCTTTTGGAGGATAAGCCGGAAAGCTATCACTCAGACCAGTCGCACTATTACACACCTGAGGCCACTGTACTTTTGGGTGACAGGGTATCTGATGTGCTTTGTGATGCACTTGAACTTGACAAAAGAAAGCTTATAAAACCGGATATGTCGCATTTTGAGTTAAGGCAAGCAAAGGGTGATAAGGAAATGTATATCAAGCGTGGCGATATTTATGTAAGCGTGTTGGGAATATGAGTATGGTAACTAAGAAATCATTTTTTGAAAGTAAAAGAAATGTTGTCTTGATTGCAATTTTCTATACATTCTTGTGGGGAACGGCGTTTCCGCTTGTAAAGATATGTATGGAAAGCTTTAGAATCCCGGATTCTGATAATATGTCAAAGTGTCTTGTGGCAGGAATACGGTTTGCGTTCTCGGGACTCTTGACACTTTTATGGTGTGCCTTTAAGGAAGAAACAAAAATTCGATTATCACCGTTGCAGTTTAAATATGTGTTTTTGTATGGACTGCTTGCAACAGCGTTGCAGTATTCTTTTACATATATCGGATTATCAAGAATTGACGGCTCGAAGGGTGCAATATTTGACCAACTATGCGTGTTTGTCATCGTACTTGCAAGCGGAATGTTTTTCAAAGATGACAAGTTGAATTTTAAAAAGATAGCCGGCTGTGTGCTGGGTTTTATGGGAGTGCTTGTGATAAATACAAGTGGTGTGAGTTTTGATTTCAGCTTAGGCGGTGAGGGAATTATGCTTTGTGCCGTGGTTTGCCAGACAGCATCGTACTTTGTTGCAAAAAACACAGCAAAAACTATTTCAGCTCCGAAGCTTGTCGGATACGGACAACTTGCCGGCGGAATCTTGCTTTGTGGATTTGCGATAATTGCAGGCGGACGGATACATACGGTAAGTGTAACTGCAATTATAACACTTTTGATGCTTATAGCAATATCTGCAATAGCATATGTGTTATCGCTTATGCCACTCAAATATTTCCCGGCATCGGAAGTATCCTCATTTAATCTTTTAATTACAGTGTTCGGTGTTATTATGTCAGCTGTCGTGCTGGGAGAAAATATTTTCAGATGGAACTATCTCGTTTCACTTATGTTGATAAGCTCGGGAATTATAGTAATAAACATGAAAAGGAAAAGGTGATTTTGCTATGTTATGGAATCGTTTTGAAGAAGACAGAGAAAAACTTAATTTATATTTGAACCCGAATTTTGAACCGGGTAGCGGTATTTCTGACCGCGATGCCGTAGTAGACGGTGTTATGGATTTATTAAAATCAATGGAGGGTGAACCCCACCAGATGATAAAAGCAAGAGCAATTGAATATGTACTTGATAATGCGGCGATTGAGGTGAACCCTGTTGACTGGTTTGGTTTCAACTTCTGCGGATGGTACACTGTTGCACAGGCAGGTGAAGCAAAACGTCATAGGAATATACGTGGCCCGCTTCAGGTTCTTTGCAACTACTGGGAGAACGAGCTTGCTCACACACCCGAATTTGATGATGCGTGCGAAAATTTTGCAGAGACAGGTGCAGGTGTGTTCTGGCCTGACTATGATCACAGTGTTCCTGACTGGGATTCGGTTATAGGTTTAGGTTTCACAGGACTTCTCAGACGTGTAGAGGAAAAACACAATGAGAAAATTGAAAACGGAACAATAACTCCTGAAGAAGAGATATACTACACTTCGGTTGAAATTGCATATGAGGCGGTGATTCGTATATGCAATCGTTTTCTGGAGTGTGCAAAAAAACACATCAATGATGATGACAAGATGCCTCTTATGGTCGAATGTCTTGAAAATATATGCACAGATTCGCCTAAAACATTGTATCAGTATCTTACAATGACGTATTTCTATCATCTTTTCCAGGAACATGTTGACAGAATTCAGGCACGTACCTTAGGTAATATTGATGTTGACGGATATCCGTTTTATAAATCAGACCTGGAAAGCGGACGGCTTACAAAAGAAAATGCAGAAGAGTTGTTCAGATATTTTTTTGAGAAATATACAAATCAGGGACACACACATGCACAGCCTCTTTATTTTGGAGGATTTGATGAGAACGGGAAATCTCTGATAAACGAGCTCTCGTATATAATGCTTGACGCATACGATAAATCGTGCATAGTAAATCCTAAGCTTTTTGTTAAGGTTATGCCGAACACACCTGACGAATTTCTGAAAAAAGCACTTGATATGATACGACGTGGCAGAAATGCAATTGTTTTTATCAATGAAGAGCTTGGTTGTAAGATATCAAGGAAGCTTGGCAGAACAGAAGAAGAAACAAGACGTCTTGTGGGTACGGGATGTAATAACTTTGCATCACGGGGACGTGAAACAACCCCCGAGCACGTATATGTTAATCTTGCAAAAGGAATTGAACTTGCATTCAATAACGGAGTTGATTTTGCTACCGGTGCATTTGTGGGATGTGATACCGGTGATGTAAGTGGTTTTAAAACTTTTGAGGATTTTAAGAATGCATATATAGCCCAAACAGAAAAGCTTATAGATAAGGCGTTTATCATTTCGGATTTTTTTGATTCGCATCTTCTGGATATAAATCCGGCTTTGCTTTATTCAGGCACTATGCCCGACAGTGTAAATTCGGGAAAGGATGCTTATTATAACGGAGTGAAATACACTAATACCGTTATGTTTCTGAGTTGCCATGCAACAGCGGCGGATTCGTTGATGATGGTAAAGAAATATGTATATGATCTGAAAAAAATCAGCATAGAAGAGCTTCGCAATGCTCTTAAGAATAATTGGGAGGGTTATGAAGAGCTGAGAAACGAAATGTTTAATGATGAGGAAAAGTTCGGAAACAACATTGATTCTGTTGATAATCTTGCCTGCGAAATGCTTAATCATTTCACGAACAAGGTAACAAGTCGAAAGAATAAACGTGGCGGACACTTTGTTGTAAATGGTGAATCAATATGGTGGGCACACTTCTGGGCAGAAAAGTGTTCGGCAACGCCTGACGGGCGTATGCGTGGCGATATGCTTTCAAAAAATATGAGTGCATCAATAGGTTGTGACAGAAAAGGAATAACGGCACTGATTCAGTCTGTTACCAAGATAGATGCAACAAACCTTGCATACGGTTGTCCGTTTGACTATATGCTTCATCCAACTGCAGTAAAAGGCGAGGCAGGACTTAATGCAATGCTGGCACTTTTAAGGGTATTTATGAAACGTGGCGGCTATGGGTATCAGGGTAATGTCCATGATGCTGATACACTGCGTGATGCACAGAAATGCCCGGAAAAATACCCTAATTTGCAGGTACGTATAAGTGGCTGGAGCTGGTTTTTCACGCAGATGGAGAAAGAGTTCCAGGATGAATTTATAGAACGCGCAGAAATGGCAAAATGAACATAAAAAAGGGATTGAACGAAAGTTCAATCCCTTTTAAAATGCATTTACGCCATATTGTACTTCTTAAGCATTTCCTTTTCAAAGTTAAGGAGATACTTAGCCTCTTCGTCGATGCGAGCCTCTGTCGGGTTCTCAACGAGGTTACGGTAAACGTGGATGTCACGACCAACCTCGCCGCCTTCCATAACGAACGGCTCTGAAACGATTCTGTTCTTGTAGTTGATATCAGCCAATGCACCGAAGATTTCGTCCCAGTCAAGGTGACCTCTACCGGGGGCTGTACGGTTGTTCTCGCCTGTGTGGAAGCTTGTAAGCTTGTCGCCAACAAGACGGATAGCATCGCCGATGTTATTTTCTTCGATGTTCATATGGTATGTATCAAGAAGAACGCCGATGTTGGGGCTGTCAATCTCAGCAACGTATGCAAGAGCCTCAGCAGCTGTGTTTATAAGACAAGTTTCGAATCTGTTAACTGCCTCAACACAGTATGTAACGCCGTTATCTTCAGCTGTCTTTATGATTTCACGCATACTCTTGATACTCTGCTCCCAGTACGGACGCTTGTCACCAAGGAAGTTGTCGGGAGTTCCCCAACCTGCATAACTTACGCCTGAAAGGAGAGTGCCGCCCATAAATCCGATTCTCTCAACTATTCTCTGGAGATAGTCAACGCCGCCAAGTCTTATCTTTTCGTCCAATGAAGAAACGTGATAGTTTCTGTCAAGACCAAGGCTGTATGTAAGTTCAATACCGCACTCCTCTGCGTACTTTGCAAGGTCTGTCATATGGTCCTTGCTCATCTCAAGAAGTGGCTGTGCCTGGAATTCAAGAACATCAAAGCCTATATCTGATGCTTTTTTGATGTACTTTTTGTGGTCAGCTGCCCAGTTCTTCTCCCAGAAGTTCATAAAAATTCCGAGTTTGTTCATAATAAGTTCCTCCTTATATTATAATGCTACGTTATCGTAGTCAAGGTACTTGTCAAAAGCTTCACATATAACATCAAGGTGCTCACCGTATGTAATTGCAATGTGATGCTTGTAACCGTTTTCTGCCATGAAGTTTGAAACATCGTTGATTGTATCTTTCTTCATAACCTTACCGCTGCCGAAGAATGCTTCTTCGATCGGGTCATTTGTGAACTCACCCTCTGCAACGAATGCGTGAATTCTACCGTTCTCTGTTCTTATGCTACCGAATGTAACCTTACCTGCCTTAATGCGACCCTTGTTGATACCAACGCCGCTGCCGTCACCGTATGATTTCTTGAACATAAGGTGCTCTTCAACCTTACCCTTGCCCTCAAGCATTGACGGAGCGATAGGTCCGCAGTGGAACATAATAGCCTTATCTAATTCGTTACCGTAGTTGTTGTTGTAGTCAAGAAGCATTGTCGGCTCGTCTGATGCAAGTGAAAGTGCACGCATCATAATTGCGTTTACAACGTCAACCTCACATGCTGCACTGATGCCCATATCGTTAAGAAGTGACAAGCTCGTACACGGTGCGATACCGTAGTATTTCTGGAACTCATCCCAACAACGTACTGCAATTGCATCAAGCTTATAGTCTGCGATAAGTTCCTCGAATGCTGCCTGAGTCTTAGCCATATTTGTAAGCTTTTCTTCCGGCCAGCCTGCAAACTCTGTTACAGCAAGAATCTGCTTTTTCTTTTCTTCTATCTTCTCATCTGATACCTTGTCGATTCTTAAGAACACTTCGCTAAGGTCGATAGTCTCAACATTGATACCCTTCTTCTGCAAAGCAATTTCGTCAACACGAACTGTCTTGAACGCTGTTGTTCTTGCACCGAATGTACCGAGGTTAAATGATCTCATACCGTTAACAACACGGCAAAGTGCTGCAAATCTCTTAAGCTCACCGCCAAACTCGGGGTCACTAGGCGCGATTGTGAACTTCTTTGTGAGTGAGTAGGGGATACCTGCCTGACGGAGCAAGTTACA
Source organism: Candidatus Ornithomonoglobus sp. (assembly GCA_045649185.1). Lineage (GTDB taxonomy): Bacteria > Bacillota > Clostridia > UBA1381 > UBA1381 > Ornithomonoglobus. The sequence continues at coordinate 26,020 of JAZRPM010000020.1, forward strand.
CATAGCGAACTTACCGCACATTGCGTCACGTCTGTGTGCAAAATCCATCAAACCGATTTCGTCGGGGAATGCCTGAACGAGAATAGGAACCTTAACGTCCTTAAGTGCAACGATAGCACCGTTCTCGTCACTGAAGTTAGGCATAGAAAGGATTACACCGTCGTACTTGCCCTTGTTCTCCTCAAGGAACTCAGCGAATGCTGCACCCTCTGTCGGAGTCTCAACTGCACCATACTTTGTTTTGCTCTCATCCATACAAATCCAGTTATAACCTGCATCTGTAACTGCTTTCTTTAACTCCTCGCGTGCACCGTCGATCAATTCACCCGGGAAGAAACCGCGGTTTCCGAAGAATAAAGCGAATGTTATCTTTTTGTTTGTAAATGACATAATCATTCCTCCTTATGTACTATAATTTTACTATAACGATATAGTTTGTTATAAATATAGTATCATATTCAGAAAAAAATGTCAATACATTATTGACAAATTTTTGAAAATATTATACTATATATATGGAAATGGTGTACAAGAAGGTAACACCTTTCCGATGAGGTGAAAATCGAAAAACAACCCCTCAGTCACCTTATGGTGACAGCTCCCCTTACACAGGGGAGCCTTTAATGGAGGATTTATATGAAAAAAGTAACTTTAAAAGATATAGCAAACGAAGTTGGCGTAACTGTCGGGGCAGTATCGCACGTCTTAAACGGTATTGACGATATTTCGGAGGAAACAAAAGAAAGAGTGCTTGAGGCTGTTGACAGGCTCGGGTATATTTCTAACGGGTCTGCAGTGTCACTTCGTTCGGGAAAAACGAATACAATAGCAATAATAATTCCGGATATTTCAAATCCGCATCTTGCGTACCAGATAAAACTTATTGAGGACAAGATGCGCAGGTTTAATTATTCTGTTATTATACTTAACACAAACGAGAACGAGAAAACCGAACATGAGGCAATAGTTACAGCGTGCTCAAAGCAGGTGGACGGAATATTGCTCTGTCCGTCGCAGCATAGCTTGAAAAATATCAAGTTTATGAAAAAACTTGGTATTCCTTATGTATTGATAGGTAGATTTTTTGACGGTTTTGATACGGACTATGTTTGTGCCGATGATGTCAAGGGCGGTTATATTGCAGGGGAGTATCTTATTAAAAACGGATACAGGAATCCGCTCTACATCGGTGCATATGATTACATAGAAGCAAGTATAAACCGTTTCAAAGGCATATGCAAGGTATTTTCCGATAACGGAATGGAGTTTGCCAGAGAAAGATTTATACAGATAAGTCCCGATGCAAAGGATGTAAACCGAACTGTTTGTGAAATTATAAATCAGGGCATCGAATTTGATTCGATTATCGCATTTTCTGACCTTATTGCATTTAAGATGCTGTCGCAGATAAAGGAGAATTTCAAAGATAAATATATCCCGATTGTGAGCTTTGATGCGATAAATTCGCATCTGTATATGCCGTTTTACAATATAAGCGTAGGAATGGTTGATAACGGCTGGGCAAACAAGGCATCATCTGTTCTGATTGATAAAATCAACGGAAAGGTGAAACAGTGCAGAGAGTTTATAGATGTAAAGCTGTATGAGTTTAACAAGTGAAAAGACGTTGCAATAAACGTCTTTTTTAGTGAAAAAAATCTCCCGGAATTCGGGAGATTTTACGTTGTATGATTTTTTCTGTATTCTGCCGGTGACATTCCGGTCATTTTCTTGAAAACGGCAGAAAAATACACATTATCAGAGAAACCGCATTTTTCTCCCACTTCCTTGATTCGTGTATATTCGTTCTGCAAAAGCAACATCTTTGCACGGTTGATGCGAAGCTCGGTAAGATACTGAAGCGGGGTTTTGTTCATGTCGGTCTCAAAACACCTCCTTAAATAATCCTTGTTATATCCGGACTTATCTATTGCTTCACTGAGCCTGAAGTCAGGGTCAACAAAATTTTCGATTATTGTGCTTTTAAGTGAACTCACAAACGGATACTTGTAATTTACATTTATATACTTGTCAAGATATGCACAGATGGTATCGAGCAGCGAGTCTGCGATTTTTGCGTAATTATTTTCCTTTTCGAGCATAACTTTATACATTAGCTCCATAAGCGGTAAAATTATACTGTCCGTATCTTTTATCATATGCACGCGGTCATAACCAAGATGATTTGCGGCGATAAAAAAATCCATAAACGCGTCCGCTGATGTAGCCTTGTGAACTACGTCGGGCGGGACTATAAGAATGTCGTTTTCTCCCATTTCGTATTTTTTATTCCTTATTGTAACGGTACAGTTACCGAAGTAATTGGTAATTATCTCGTACCTGTCACAGTGAGAATGTTCGCGATAGTGCATCATTGGTGTTTCGCACTTTATGCAGGCTTTAACATTCATCAAAAATCACCTCACAATTTGAGTTTAGCATAAGAGTGTTGTTTTGTCAATGCAGGCTCTGCAAAAAAAGTCGTTTTTTCAATAAAAGTAGTCGGGAAATTGTATGGAAATGTTTTTTTAGAATGCTATAATTGAGGCATAAAACCGAAAGGAGTTAAAGAATATGAAAATGAAAAAATTAGTAATGAACGGACCAAAGGAAAGTGCATTGATAGAGGTTGATATGCCGGTTATCGAAAAAGATACAGACGTACTTATCAAGAACACATACTGTGGTGTTTGTATGTCAGAACATTATGACTGGGAGCACGCACAGCCGGGAAAATCTTTCGGACATGAGCCGGTGGGCGTTGTAGTAGAGGTTGGCTCTGCAGTAACACGCTTTAAGAAGGGCGACAGGGTAACAGGTTTTTATAGCGGTAAAGCAGAATATGATGTTACCGACGAAAAAAATGTGTTTATGGTTCCTGATAGTGTAAAGGACGAAGAAGCAATTGCAGAGCCACTTTCGTGTCTTGTAAGTGCAGTAAGTAAGGTTAAAATACCTGTAATAGGTGAAAAGGTAGCAGTTGTTGGCTGTGGATATATGGGCTGTGGCGCTATAAGTCTTCTTAAGAAGCGTGGTGCGTATGTTGTAGGTGTTGATATAAAACGTGAGGCACTTGAAGATGCAAAGCTCTACGGTGCCGATGAGGTATATACACCTGACGAGCTTCCTGCATACTACAAGGATGTACCCGGTACTGACCTCGGCTTCCAGAGTGAAGGTCTGGGCTTCAGACTTGTTATGGAGTGGGGCGAGACAAATGAATCACTTGACCTTGCTATCAATATGACAAGAATGTGCGGTCAGCTTGCGATTGGTGCGTACCATACGGGAGAGAAGAGACTGGTTGACGTTCAGCAGCTAAACGTTAAAGCAATCGATTGCCTGAGCACACACCCCAGAGAAATGGATCTTAACTATGAATCGTGCAGGAATGCGCTTAAAATGATAGGTAACGGTACATGGAATTACAAGCATGTTAAAACAAAGGTATATCCCATCACACAGTTTGACAAAGCACAGGCTGAATTGCCGGATAAGGCAGGAAAGTATATGAAGGCTATTGTTGACTGGTCAAAATTTGACGGCGAGCCGTACATAATAGACTATGGGGACACAAAATGAAAATAGCAATAGGAAACGACCACGTAGCAGTAGAAATGAAAAATCACATTATTGATTACCTTACTGCAAAAGGCCACGAGCTTGTGAATTTCGGAACTGACACAAACGAGCGCTGTGATTATCCGATATACGGAAAAAAGGTTGCAGATGCGGTTGTAGGTGGTGAGTGTGAGCTTGGTATTCTTATCTGCGGAACGGGTATCGGAATTTCACTTGCCGCAAACAAGGTAAAAGGCATCCGTGCCGCTGTATGTTCAGACCCTTATTCAGCGCGTCTTACTCGTCAGCATAATAACGCCAATATTATTGCATTCGGTGCAAGAGTAATAGGTGAGGCAACTGCAGAAATGATTGTTGATGAGTTCCTTAACGCTGAGTATGAGGGTGGCAGACATCAGACAAGAATCGATATGATTTCAGCAATTGAGCAGGGAGAAATGTAATGTATAAAATAGGCATAGATATAGGCGGTACTAAAATAAATATTGGTCTATTTGAGGACAGCGAAAAAAAGCTTGTCGCATACAAAAAAGTATATGTTTCTGATATCAAAGATGTATCAAACGATATAAAAGACGTTATCTCCGGACTCTGTACTGCAAATGGAATAAAATACGAAGATATAGTATCTTGCGGTGTAGGTATACCCGGAACTGTAAGTGCTGATGGCAAGGAGATAATAAAAGTACCAAACATCGAAATCTTAGATAAAGATACAGCAACAAAGCTTGAAAATGGACTGAATGTTCCTGTAAAGCTTGTTCAGGACTCACGTGCTGCAGCATGGGGTGAGTATCTTTGTGGCGGTGCAACCGGAACAAATACATCTGTATGTGTAACTTTAGGCACAGGCATCGGAACGGGCATAGTTATGAATGATGCGATTTATAACGGTGCATTGGGCTGTGCAGGTGAACTGGGTCACCTTGTAGCAGTTGAGGACGGACGCGAATGTGGTTGTGGTAAGAAAGGCTGTCTTGAAAAATACTGTGCAGGCGGTGGACTGGATATTACAGCAAAAGAACTGCTTGGAACTGATAAAACTGCATCTGACCTTTTTGATGAAGCAAAAAAAGGTAACGAAAAGGCACAAGAGGTAATTGATAATGCTGTAGCTATGCTTGGCAGGGGACTTATCTCGATTGTAAATCTTATGTCGCCTGATTGCATTCTTTTCAGCGGCGGACTAAGCGATCAGGAAGAAATGTATTTAAATCCCGTTATTGACTACATAAAAGAGCATTGCTATAGTGCAGGCAAACTGCCCATGATTAAAAAAGCGGAGCTTGGCGAATTTTCACCGTTGTATGGTGCGGCATTTATTCCGATAGAGAAAAAGCGTAAGCCGATACTTTCTGCATCTATAATGTGTGCTGATGTTCTCAATATGGGAAAGGCGCTTGATGAAATTAGAGAGGCAGGGATTGACTATCTCCATTGTGATATAATGGACAATCATTTTGTTCCCAATATGATGATGCCGATGGAGTTCTTGAACAAACTAAGACCTGCAACTGACTTGCCGTTCGATTTTCATATCATGGCAGAAAAGCCTGAAACGGTTATTGAGAAACTTATAGTTAAGGAAAACGATATAATAGCAATACACTACGAAAGTACACTGCATCTTCAAAGGGTAATAACTCTTGTAAAGGAAAAGGGTGCAAAGGCAGCAGTAGCGTTGAATCCTTCAACACCGATAAGTGTTCTTAAAGAAATACTACCCGAGCTTGATATGGTGCTTATAATGAGCGTAAACCCCGGGTTTGCAGGACAAAAGATAATTCCCACAAGCTTTGAGAAAATAGCAAAGCTCAGAAAACTTCTTGAAGAAAAAAGTATTGATATACCAATAGAGGTTGACGGAAACTGCAGTTTTGAGAACGTTCCCAAAATGTACAATGCCGGTGCGGACATATTTGTTGTCGGCACATCAAGCGTATTTAAAAGCGATATGACTATAAAAGAGGGTACGGAAAAACTACTCGGACTCATTTGACAGAGATATCCGATGAATCGTATAGTAATCAAAATGACGTTGCAACGCAACGTCATTTTGATTTTGATTTTATTTTATTTCTCCCATTTTCTTTAGAACTTCAACTGCAGGGCCGGGGAAACGACCGAGATGGTCAGGTCCGACATTAAGGAGCATATTAACACCTTTTGAATTAAGCTGTTTTTTGTAACCCATAAGTTCTTCGGCACTCTTATATGACATATTGTTATATACAGAAAATCCCCAGCAATCAGTTCCGGCAAGTGTAACAGGTGCTTCAGCAGGATGGATGGGGTGACCTTCCATATCGTATGAGTTGTCACCACCGCCGACTATTTCGCCATAACCGTTACCTATTCTTGCACTGCACAGACAATCCGGCTGAATCGATTTTACAAGGTCATAGAGCTCTTTTGACTGCTCTTTTGTTACTGTCCACGGATTGTCAAACCAAATCTGACACAAATCACCGTAGTTTGTTAAAAGTTCTGTTACCTGAGGTTTAACCTTGCGGTCGAGGTATTTCTGAAAATCTTCAATCTTGTTTGTCGGATTGTAATCCCAGTAGTTATTTGCAGGATGACACCACGGGTTTTCTATAAATCCGCCGGCATCCGGTTCTTCCCAGTCCTGATCGTGTGAATAGTAAAGACCGAGCTTTATATCATACTTTCTGCACGCCTCTGAGATTTCTTTTATTATATCACGTCCGAATGGTGTTGCTTTAACAACATTAAAATCGGACACCTTTGAGTCAAACAACGCAAAACCCTCATGATGCTTTGAAGTCAAAACAAAGTATTTTGCTCCTGATGCTTTTACGTAGCTTATCCATTCTTCGGCATCAAAATATATCGGGTTAAATGCTGATGCGAGCTTGTGGTATTCCTCTTTTCGTATTTCGCAGTAACGACGAGCCCATTCGTTTGTCGGGTTACCTTTGTATTCACCTTCAAGAACACTGTAAAGTCCGAAATGTGCCATAATTCCGAACTGTGCATTTTTAAACCATTCTGAACTTGTCATAATACTTGCCTCCTAAAAACTATGAGGTAAGTATAACATAAGAAAACCTAAAAGTAAATGTTTAAAATCAGCAAAAAGTTGTCAAAAACAAGCAAAAGGTATGATTGATGAAAAAACTGAAAAATTTTAAAAAAAAGTGTTGACAAATGATACGTTTTGTGCTATACTTGTCAAGTACTCGAAATTTGGCTCGTTGGTCAAGCGGTTAAGACTCCGGCCTCTCACGCCGGCAACGCGGGTTCGATTCCCGCACGAGTCACCAAAAAATCTCGTTCATAAGAACGAGATTTTTTATTTTTCTACTTTCAATACCGAATCACCGGCGTTTATTGCACATTTGAGACGTGCATCAATTTTTGTGAATTCGTTTGCGTTGGTAATGACCATCGGTGTAGTGGTCTTGAGTCCTGCGCCTTTTATAATTTCTCTGTCAAACTCACAAAGCAAATCACCCTTGTTTATGCGCTGCCCTTCTTTTACTTTTACATTAAAGCCTTTGCCTTTGAGTTTTACAGTATCTAGTCCTATATGCAAAAGAATTTCACACCCAAAATCGGAAACGACATTTATTGCGTGCTGTGTATCAAAAATATGACCGACAACACCAGCACATGGTGCGACAAGCTTTCCGTCACTCGGCTCAACCGCAATTCCGTCGCCAAGCATACCGCTTGAAAATACCTCATCCGATACTTCCTTTAACGGTATGATTTCTCCGTTTAATGGCGAATAAATCATAAAAGATTTACGGTTTCTTTTTAATTTTCCCAATAATTTTTCAAGCATAAAATCAGTCCTTTCATTGTACTTAAATATACCCGCACAAACGCTATTTTATTCATAAAAATAAAAAAAGCCACTATCGTGACGATCGTTTGAATCGCTCACTTTAATATGTAGATAAAAAATACAAACCTACCAAGCCTTAGATGAATATAAATATACAAATTCATAAAAAGGCGATGATTATATGCTCGAAGCAGTATTCGAATGGCTAAAAACCGTCATACTTATGGCGGGATATGTGTCGGGTTCTCAGGCGTTTCCAAAACCGTTGACACCCGCGGAGGAAGAAGAATATATAAAGCGTTATACAGAGGGTGACAAAGAGGCGAAAAATATTCTTATTGAACGTAATCTGCGTCTTGTTGCGCATATTGCAAAAAAGTACAGTGACGAAAAGACGGCTGAGGACATCATCTCAATCGGAACAATCGGACTTATAAAGGGTATAAACACATTCTCGCCCAAAAAGAAGAAAAAGCTTTCCTCGTATGTTTCACGCTGTATTGAAAATGAAGTATTGATGTATCTTCGCTCGACAAAGAAGCAAAAAGCAGAGGTGTATATGGACGATACACTGGGAACAGATACAGACGGTAATGCAATGACACTTGCCGATATACTGCCCGACGATGTACCCGATATAGCAGATAAAATCTCAACGGCACTTGAGGCAAAAGAACTTTATGGTGCAATGTCAAGCGAGCTTTCACCGACGGAGTATCAGATAATGGTGCACCGCTATGGACTAGGCGGAAGAAAGAGACTGACACAACAGCAGATAGCAGATTCTCTGGGTATAAGCCGTTCATATGTGAGCAGAATAGAGAAGAAGTGTCTCATAAAACTCTCACAAAAACTTAAATCTGATAAATAGTGTTGATTTTGCATGACAGTTGTGATAAAATATATACATAACAAAGTTTAGGAGATAGTTATGGATATAGTAATTCTCGGTGTGGCAGTTGTGACACTTTTATGCTCAATTGCGATACTCATCAAATCAAAAAAAGACAACGGAGATGCAACACGTACTGAAATTGAACGTGCAATGCAAAGCTTTGGCGATATTATAACAAAGAATCAGCGTGAAATAGGAAATATGCAGACGGAGCGTTTCCTACAGATAGAAAAAACAACATCAGAGCTCAGAAATACGCTTGACAAGAGGCTTGACGTTCTGCGTCAGGAAAACACACAAGCGATTGATAAGCTGCGACAGGAGAACTCTGAACAGCTTATGACAATCCGTAAAACCGTTGATGAAAAGCTTCAGGAAACGCTTGAGTCAAGAATAAGCAAATCGTTCAAGCTTGTCAGTGAAAGACTTGAGGAAGTGTATAAAGGTCTTGGCGAAATGCAGACGCTTTCACGTGGAGTAGGGGATTTGAAAAAAGTCCTTTCAAACGTAAAAACACGTGGAATACTTGGCGAAATGCAGTTGGGTGCAATCCTTGAAGAAATGCTTTCGCCCACGCAGTACGAAACAAACTATGCAACTGTACCGGGCAGTCGTAATGTGGTTGAGTTTGCAATCAAACTGCCTGATCAGGACGGCACACCGACGTATATGCCGATTGACTCGAAATTTCCTGCAGATACATACGAAATGCTTTTAAACGCATATGAAAACGGTGACAAGACAGAAGTTGAATCAGCGGCGAAAATGCTCCGTACACGCCTTATGGGTGAGGCAAAGGACATACACGAAAAATATGTTTCTCCGCCTTACACGACCGATTTTGCGATTATGTTCCTGCCTGTAGAAGGGTTGTATGCCGAAACGGTAAACCGTGGGTTGATAGAAGAGTTGCAGAACACTTACAAAGTAATGGTTGCAGGTCCGAGCACAATGGCGGCAATGTTAAGTGCAATACGTATGGGCTTTAAGACTTTGGCGATACAGAAACAGTCATCACAGGTATGGGAAGTTCTTGGTGCAGTAAAGACAGAGTTTGAAAAATTTGAAGCGGTACTTGCTGCAACACAGAAGCATCTTACGCAGGCCAATGACGACCTTGACAAGCTTGTCGGTGTGCGCACACGTGCTATAGTAAGAAAGCTTGGCAGTGTGGAGAGCATAGAAGATACGACGCTAATAGAAGACGCAGACATCGAAGAATGATGTCTGCGTCACAGACCGTCGAAAAAGTCGTTCTACCGCAAGCAAAACAGAAAAATGAGACAGTAAAAGTTTATCGATTATATCAGCGTTAAGCATCAAAAACCACAAGGAAACATCGAATTTTCCTTGTGGTTGCTTGCTTTCTGCCAAATTGAACTCTACCGTACCCATGTACGCCGACGAATTCAATTTGGCAAAATATAACTTCCTTTTTCGCACTCTGTCAGCGTGCCGATAGGTTTATCGACACGCCGAAACGCAGACATCGAATGATGTCTGCGTCATTTTTTAGTATGTTATTAAGTTGATTGTCTGCGAATCGCCGTCCCACTGGATTTCAAATCCTGCGGCGTCTGCGATATCACGGATTTTAAAGTATGAGCTTCCGTTTATATTATATGCCGTTATTGCTGTACGGCGTCCGTCAACATAAATCGGAGTGTTGTTTTCAACAACGTTCATGTCCTGCTCGATTTCACTTGAAAGCTCGCCGCCGATTGCAACGTAATCGCTGTGCGTGTCAATCATAATTGCATTGAGATTACCGTCCCATGAAACATTGAACTTTGACGGTGTATTGCGTAAAAGCATTGCAATATCACGAACTTTGAAATAGTTAGAGTCGTTTACTGTATAGCCTGTTACTGTCACTCTCTCACCGTTAACAAGCATATTTGCCATGGAACGTGTTGCGGAGATTGAATTGACCATGTCATAGCTGGCAATAAAATCAACAATCTTGTTTCTGTTCGGATATCCGTTCTCTAAAAGGTTGTTTACGTATTTATCGACGTATGTTATATGCGCATAAGGACTTACATCGCTCTTGTTTATTCGTGTTGCTGTGAGCTTGTTATTTGCAAGCGTGAGCTTGTAATACATTATTGTCGATGCATATCTCGGAACTTCCGCCCCTACGAAGATGTAGGTATCATTCTTTACATAAACATCTATATTTTCAAGACATTCGCCGATTATGTTAGCAGGAACATCTATATCGGTTACGACATTATCAACCATAGTAAAAGCTGCGCCGATTTTTCCGTATGTGCCTTTCTTGATAACGAAAACTTCAGGGATTCCGTTGCGGTCGAGGTCTGTCATGATGGCATCTGTATACGTCGGGTCCTGTGAAATGGTTCTCATCATACGTGTAACAAACGGGTCACGCCAGTTCTCGTTTGCGGCATTTGTGGTGACTGTTGTGCCGATAACTGCCATAACAGCAAGAACTGATGCAATAAGTCTTTTTTTCATTCTTAACACCCCTTCTGTAGGTTTATTGTATACATTATACCATATATGACGGATATTGTCAAATAAAAAAGGTTTTGCTTGAATTAGAAACAACATTTTCGAAGGGTTGAATGAATTTGGAGACGGAGAGTTCAACGGCACCAATAAAAAGGAATCTGCAATTTTTTGCAGATTCCAACAAAGTTTATTTTTTATGCCTTTGAACGGTCTGTGCTGAGAAAATCAGCCCATTAACCTTCAACCAATCTCTTGGTATCAATAGCTATCATCATTTCCTCGTCTGTGGGAATAACAAGCGTCTTAACTGTCGCATCATCGGCAGAAACATCAATTGTACCTCTTGTTGAGTTCTTAGCATCATCAATCTTGATGCCCATAAACTCAAGTCCCGAAACTATTTTCTTACGCATAGCTGCATCGTTCTCACCAACGCCTGCAGTAAATACAACTGCATCTATGCCACCCATTGCAGCAGCGTATGAACCGATGAACTTCTTAACTTGGTATTCAAACATTGCAAGTGCAAGCTCTGCACGCTCGTTACCACTTTTAGCTGCAGCTGAAAGGTCACGGAAGTCTGATGAAACGCCTGATATACCTGCAACACCGCTTTCCTTGTTTACAAGGTTATCAATCTCTTTTGCAGTCATGCCCTTGTTCATAAGGAATGTCATAACAGCAGGGTCCATTGAACCTGTTCTTGTTCCCATCGGAACACCGTCAAGCGGAGTGAAGCCCATTGAAGTATCTACACACTTACCGCCGTCAACAGCAGTTATTGATGAACCGTTGCCGAGGTGGCATGTAACAATCTTAAGCTCCTCTGCAGGCTTGCCGAGTACCTTGATTGCTTCCTGTGAAACGTACTTGTGGCTTGTGCCATGGAAGCCGTACTTTCTTATTCTGTCTTCCTCATAACACTTGTAGGGGAGTGCGTACATATATGCCTTTGACGGCATTGTCTGATGGAACGCTGTGTCGAACACTGCAACCATCGGAGTATCGGGCATTACTTTCTTACAAGCTAAAATACCTGTGATGTTAGGCGGGTTATGGAGCGGTGCAAGTGGTGTGCACTTTTCAAGTTCCTTAAGAACTGTTTCTGTTACAATAGTTGAATCTGTAAACGCTTCTGCACCGTGAACAACTCTGTGTCCTACAGCACCGATTTCTGACATTGATGCGATTGCACCGTACTCAGCGTCAACCAATGCGTCAATAACCATCTGGATAGCGTCGCCGTGATCTTTCATCGGCTTTTCTATCTTAATCTTGTCAAGACCTTTAACAACACATGTGTGCTGAAGGTTTGAACCGTCGATACCTATTCTTTCACATAGTCCCTTTGCAAGCACGTTCTTGTTATCCATATCAATAAGCTGATACTTAAGTGATGAACTACCTGCGTTAATAACTAATATTTTCATTTTCTTCTCCTTTATAATCTAAAGTTCGAATAAATTGTTCAGATTGTGCTGATAAGCACGCAAACGGGCATATCAGTGCAAGGTGGGTGATTTTTTCGGACTTTTTATTTTGCTTGTGCCTGAACTGATGTTATTGCAACCACGCCTGCGATATCTTCTGCTGTACAACCTCTTGAAAGGTCATTAACCGGTGCTGCGATACCCTGAAGAATCGGACCGTAAGCTTCAGCCTTTGCAAGACGCTGAACGAGCTTGTAACCGATATTACCTGCGTTAAGGTCGGGGAATATAAGTACGTTTGCACTTCCTGCAACCTTAGAGTCGGGAGCTTTCTGTTTGCCGACACTTGCATCGATTGCCGCATCAAGCTGAAGTTCGCCGTCAAGTGCAAGCTCGGGTGCTTTTTCTTTTGCAAGCTTTGTAGCTTCCTGAACCTTTGTTACGAGGTCGTGCTTTGCACTGCCGTATGTAGAATATGAAAGCATTGCAACCTTCGGTTCTGTGCCTACAAGTGACTTAAACGATGCAGCTGATGAAATTGCGATTTCTGCAAGCTCCTCTGCTGTCGGGTCCTGGTTAAGACCACTGTCACCAAATACGAATGTACCGTTCTCGCCGTATTCACAATCGGGAACGTTCATGATAAAGAATGCTGAAACAATCTTTGTGTTGGGTGCAGTCTTAAGAATCTGCAAGGACGGTCTTATAACGTTTGCCGATGAACTTACAGCACCTGCTACCATACCGTCAACCTTACCTGTCTTAACCATCATAACACCGTAGTAAAGTGCGTCTTTAACTGTTTCTCTTGCATCTTCAAGTGTTACGCCTTTGCTCTTTCTAAGCTCTGCAAAAATTTCAGCAAATTCCTCGTTACCGCATGAGGGGTCGATTATCTCGATACCGCTGATATCAGCACCTTCCTCGTTAGCCATTGCATTGATTTTGTCAGGGTTACCTAAAAGAATTGTCTTTGCATAGCCCTCTGCCTTAACCATAGCAGCAGCCTTTATTGTTCTTATATCCTCACCCTCGGGGAGAACAATCGTTTTAAGGTCAGCTTTTGCTTTTGCCTTTAAGCCGTCAATAAATGTACCCATTATTTAAAAAATCTCCTTTTGTAAATATTCATAAAACAATTATACACCAATAATTTCAAAATTTCAAGGTTTATTCTAAAAAATATCAGTATTTTTTATATATTGATACTAACATCGCCCATGCCGCAAATAACATTGATTTTCCGGTCGCCGTTATTGTTTCCAAACTTCTTTGGCAGAAGCGAAGAATTGAGTGTTACTTTTCCCATTCCACACTGTGAATTTATACTGTAGCTGTCTTTTGTAAGCCTTAAATCAACCGTACCGTAACCACAGTCGATGCTTGTGGCTTGGGCATCGGCAGAGATACGTAAATTTGCACGGCCTATTGATATGTACAAATTCTGTGCAGTTATAGTGTCGGCTTCTGCTGATGCATTTTTCAAATTGAATTCTATGTTCTTGCAATCGGTTTTGCAAAGTTTTAATGCACCGTCTGATAAGTTGATTTGAAAATTTACGAAAGTACGGAGATAGGGAAGTGTTATTAGAGTTTTTGCGTATTTTCCGTGACATGGGTCGCTCACAACATGCCATATACCGTCCTTTTCATAAACAAGGTGGTTCAAACAATCACTTGTAACCGAAAAATCGTCTCCGTATGCAATTTCAAAATCGCCACCCGAAATCTCGAGCTTGACTGAGTTAATCATTAGTTTGTATTTCCTTTATAAGATTATTAAAATAGTGTTCAAAACCACTGTCGTTGGGATGAAGCCACAAATCACCGTAATATTTTGAATCATGCGGAATAAGTTCCCAACCATGAATAACATTTATATTATCAAACGGTGCACATACCTTGTTGATTATGCGATCAACATCACTTACATCACCAAATTTATATTCTTTTCCCGTTAAATCGCACCATATCGGCGTGATTACAAAAATTGGTGTGTTTTTATATTTTTCTGCAAGTATGGTAATGAACCCTTTGCAGTTTTTTGTAAACTCTTCCTGCGTAAAAACTGTATAATCGTTTATGCCGTATGCAACCGTTATAAGATCTGCATCAATAACTTCTTCCGTTTTTGCGATTTCAGGCTTAAAACATTCACCGCCGATGCCTTTGTTTATAATTTGGGCATCAAGTGCATCTGCCAGACGCATTGCGTATGTGTTTGCAGGATGCAGTGAATCGTAGCCCTGCGTAATTGAATCTCCGAATGCAAGCAAAAGTTTGGGCTTCTTCACAGGCTCGATAAATGTTGCATCTCTAAGCTCAACACCTGTGATTTTGCAAATCTTTGAATGGGGAAGAACGATGCGTATGTTCTTTTCGCCTGACGGAAAATCAAATTTACCGTCAAAGTTTCCTGTTGTGTATTCCTTGTTTGCATAATCACCGACACAATCCTCGTCCTTAATGTTTTGTATACTTCCGATAAAATCACCGTTACAGAAAACATCAACTGCAAAAAAGCTTCGGGGAGTATCCTCGCCTGAAATGTCAACTGCAAGGTTTAATGCAGTTGCATCTGTTTTAAAATTAAGTTCAATTCCTGCGGTGCACAGTGCAATAGCCTGATTAGTAGCTTCTGCCTCTTTTGGAGAAAATCTGTAAAAACTGAAGACTCCGTTATCTTCTTTTACGTCAACTACACCCTGTGTAATTTTTGATACTTGATCAAGATTAAGCTTCATTATATGTCACCTCTTATATAATTATACCATAATATGGCAGGCGGTCAAGCTTTTTTTAATTAACACTTGAAAAATTATGTAATGTATGATATAATAACTTGGTTATTGATAAAGATACGAAGGAGTGTTTTAAATGTCAGGTCATTCAAAATGGAGTACAATTAAAAGAAAGAAAGGTGCAAATGACGCACAGCGTGCAAAGATTTTCACAAAAATCGCACGTGAGCTTATAGTTGCAGTTAAGGCAGGCGGACCCGACCCTGCGAACAACTCAAGTCTTAAAGACGTTATTGCAAAGGCTCGTGCAAACAATATGCCTAACGATAATATAAACCGTACAATTAAAAAGGCGGCAGGCGAGGCTGGCGGTGCTGATTATGAGGCAATCGTATATGAGGGTTATGGTCCGAGCGGTGTTGCGGTAATCGTTGAAACTCTTACAGATAACAGAAACAGAACTGCGGCAGATGTACGTGCCGCATTCTCAAAATACGGCGGTAATCTTGGAACAACAGGTTGTGTCAGCTTCATGTTTGATAACAAGGGTATCATAATAATAGAAGACGAAGACGGTGCAATTGACGAGGACGAGGTTACAATGGACGCACTCGAAGCTGGTGCAGTCGATATAAACATCGAAGACGGAATAATTGAAATCGAAACAGAACCGTTAGAGGTTGGTGCAGTGCGTGAGGCACTTGAGGGCAAGTATACAATCACATCTGCACAGGCATCGCAGATTCCGCAGACAACAACAGTTCTTGATGATGAAAAGGCAATCGCAAACATGCGTAAGCTTCTTGATGTACTTGAAGACCACGATGATGTTCAGGAAGTATATCATTCATGGGAAGAACCGGATGAAGAATAATAAAAAGGGACTGTTTAAAAAGTCCCTAAATTACAAAAAGGATCTCTGATTGAGGTCCTTTTTGTGATATTGTGAAAATTTATTAAATTTTTGGTACACAAAATTAAACTCATATTAAAATGAGCAAATTTTGAGATATTTTCTTTAAACTCTATGCTGCTAATAAGCTTTTTTGTTTCTTTAAATGGTACTTGTATAGATTAAAACCTATACAAATTGATGTAAATTCAAAAATTACAGATTTTAAGCCTCTTCTTCGTATCCTTTTGTACTGTCTGTCCCATTTGATTACTCCATATATTCCCTCTGCTTGAATGCTTCTGTTTGCTCTTAATAACAAGCCATGGGTAGAAGTTAAATTTTCAAGAACTTCTTTATGAATTGCTGTTAATTCCTCATTCATTCTAACGGTTCTGTTTCCTTCACCTTTTTTGCATTTTTCTGCATAAGGGCAATTACTGCAATCTTCGCATTGATAAAATTC
>JAZRPM010000021.1:0-102375 GCA_045649185.1 Candidatus Ornithomonoglobus sp.
GGGTACAGACGAAAAAGCAAAAAAGGTAGGGGACAAGCTGAAATGCATTTTAATCGGTAAATGGTTTCATTGGTGGATAGATTTCCTCGTTCCAAGAGTAGGCAAAATTCTCAATCCGACCCACTATGGGAAAATAAAACAATAAAAAGCAGAGTGTTCACTTGTTTGTGAACACTCTGCTTTTTTGGAGCTGGAGACGTGACTCCAACACGCGACCTGCTCATTACGAATGAGCTGCTCTACCAACTGAGCTACACCAGCGTAAAACGGAACAGCAAAGCTGTTCCGATTATTGACTAATTTGACAGGGTTATGAGAGGAGTTCTCTTGCGATTGCATTTATCTCCTTGCCGTCAGCTCTACCCTTTGTTTTAGGCATTACCGCCGCCATTATCTTACCCATATCTTTAATTTCAGATGCGCCCGTTTGTGCGATTGCATCTTTTACTATCTCAACAAGCTCCTCATGTGTAAGCTGTTGAGGTAAATATTCCATCAGAAGTTCCATTTCTCGTTTAAGTTGAGCGATTAAATCGTCACGCCCACTCTTTTCGTAATCCGGTAGCGAGTCTCTGCGTTGCTTTAACTGCTTTGCAATTACGTCTAAAACACCCTCATCATCGAGAGTTATTTTTTTATCTTTTTCAACCTGTAACACACCTGCTTTTATGAGCTGAACAACATTCTTTCGGATTGTGTCCTTCTCAAGCATTGCGGTTTTCAAGTCATCTTTAAGCTTATCTTTAATAGCCATAAGAGATTAATACTTTCTCTTTCTTGCAGCTTCTGACTTCTTCTTGCGCTTTACGCTCGGCTTCTCGTAGTGCTCACGCTTTCTTACTTCAGCCATAACACCTGACTTTGCGCACTGACGCTTAAATCTTCTCAATGCACTGTCGAGTGATTCATTTTCTTTAATTCTGATTTCAGACATCCTATATTCCCTCCTCCCGGCAAGTCAATTACTAAACGGACTCGATGGAAATAATTGACCATACATAACTTGTACGACCAAAATTTATTATACAACAAATAACAGCAATTTGTCAAGTATTTCTTTAATATTTTTGCGAAAATTTATTTCATCGACAAAATAGCGCCTCTTATTCCTGATGATGCAACCACCACAGGGTAATTTATAAATACAACATCGTCAATTTCCATTTTGTCACAGAAACTTTTCAGGTTGAAATTTGCATAATTCCCGCCAAAGCCATTAAACTTTCTCGGGTCAACTATACAAACTTTCTTATAATTATGCAGTGCCCATGTTGCAAACGCATTTCCGAATGATTCTTTAATTATTACTATTGACTCGTCACTCGGTGCATCGGTGTAAAACACCGTTACAGGCGCATCACCGCCTACAAAACAAGAATATGCATTATTGGATGTATTTACAGCTTTTACAGTATATTGCGGACGTGTTACGGCACAATCTGAAAACACTGTTCCTACAGTTGCATATTTAGGAATGAAACGCTCAAGCAACTCGGGACTGCTTTTCATAATATTCCCTGCCGCAGTTCCCTTCGCAAAACTTGCAAATGAACCAATATGGTTATATGACGGAACGTTGTTGAATGTAGATAAATCGTCAATAGTACCGCCTTTAAGCTCTATAAACTCTTTATATGCATAATATGCACCACGTTGAGTCCAGTGATGGTCAGTTCCGAAATATATTTTTTCTCCGGCGTGGTTTTTCAATGTATCATAAACATTTACCGGCGTAACTCTCTCACTCATATTCTCATATACCGTACGTATTCCGTGCAATTGATTCGGATACATACTAAGCGGTGCGTAAAACTCTGCCGATGTGGGTACGAGTATATTATATACATCAATATCATCACTTAAGGTTTCAGCAACTGCGCTGATAACTCCTGCATATTTGACCGCATCAGAATCCGAAAACGAAACAAGCTCCATTCCAAATCCGTTTACGACCGTTACACCACCACCTCGCACAACACTGCTTCCGCTTAAACGGTAGGCATCTGTTCTTGTGGTATCTGCAAGAGTGTCGCGACCTTTATAGGTTTTTAATGCACCATAAGGAATAACATCAAATCCCGTCACCGTACGGAACATTTCGTCACTTATGTACATTATTTTTGAAATGTAGACAGGAGTATAATCAAAATTATACTCTTTGTCACCACTTGTTATTTTCCCCTCTGTAGTGTAAATATAAGAATAAACACCGTCTTTATAGCAGATTACTGCATTCTTTTCTGCATCCCAGCCTAATGAGTATCCACAGGCAACAAATGCGCTGTCAAGCGGAATATGTGTTTTTGAAAGATAACTGCACGGTTTTGCTTCAAGCTTTGTTTCCTTGCCGTTTATGAAAGCTTTTTCAGTATCAGAAATAACTGTCAGAATGCCATATTCATTCAGATCAGCTTTTAATTCGAACGATTTGCCGGTTATATATTCAACTGCTTCTTCGTTTATATAAAACCTATTATCTTTAGTTATCGACGGAGAATCAAGCCAATAATTTACACCATTATGCTCTATCTCGTTTCTGTCAGCATATAAATAATAAGTTTCACCATTATAAATGCAGATTTCTGCATTACGTTCAATATCCCAGCCAAGATTTCCGCCAAGTGCCGGTAACACGTCTTCAATAGGGATATATACGTTCTCCTTGTCCGTTTTATATAAAAACGGCAGTGATTTAAAAGATACTTCGCCTTTTTCTGTCACTGCCTTGTTTTCATATATTTCTATTGTATTCTGTGCATTTGCAAAGCACGGAAAACAAAACATCAGAACCAACGGCAGGAGTATAGAAAGTTTAATTTTCATAATACTCATCCTTTTTAATTTAATAAACGAACTCAAATTCGATATCGCCTATCTGTACCATTTGTCCTTCTTCAATACCCATATTTATGAGTTCCTCAATAACACCTCGGTTTATAAGTGCACGTTGGAAATAGCCAAGACTCTCATTGTCGTCAAACGTAACACTGTTACCCACCGCCTCAATCCATGAACCGGTTATAATAAATGTATCACCCTCACGTGTTATTTCAAAGCCCTTGCCCGATTTATCAACAAAACGTTCTGCTTCAAGATCAACCTGCGGTTCAAACGTAATTATCGGCGGAAGCTTTTTAAGCTCCTCATACGTATATTTCATAAGCTCGTCCACGCCTTTTCCGGTTGCGGCAGAAATCGAAAATACTTTGTGACCACGTTTTTCCATTTCGGCAACAAATTCGTTATATGCGTCCTCGTCCTGAATTATATCGGTTTTATTTGCGACGATAATCTGCGGTCTTTCCTCAAGTGCCATATCGTATGCTGAAAGCTCTTCGTTTATGATTTCAAAATCCTCTATCGGGTTTCTGCCCTCAATCGAGGACACATCTACTACGTGCAAAAGCACACGTGTACGTTCAATGTGACGCAAAAACTCGTGTCCAAGACCTACACCTTCCGATGCGCCCTCGATTATACCCGGAATATCCGCCATTACAAAGCTTCGTCTGTCACCTAAATCAACAACGCCAAGATTTGGTTCAAGTGTTGTAAAGTGATAGTTAGCTATTTTGGGTTCAGCTTTTGTGGTCATCGAAAGCAATGTAGATTTACCAACATTCGGAAAACCTACCAAGCCTACATCTGCCAGGAGCTTAAGTTCAAGTATAACCTCTCGTTCCTCGCCCGGCTGACCGTTTTTAGCAAAGTTAGGTGCTTGTCTTACGGCAGTTGCAAAATGTGAGTTACCCCAACCGCCGTTGCCACCCTGAGCAACAACTACTTCCTTATCCGGATCTGATAAATCAGCGATAATAAGATTTGATTCTGCATCTCTTACAAGCGTTCCCTGCGGTACATTTATGATGATATCATCACCGCTTCTTCCTTTTTTTCGTCTTCCCGCGCCGTCCATACCGGTTTTTGCTACATATTTACGCTTATATTTAAAGTCCATAAGCGTAGTTATGCCTGTGTCAACGTGGAATATAACGTTACCGCCGTTACCGCCGTCACCACCGTCAGGACCGCCTGCAGGGACATATTTTTCACGACGCCACGAAATAGCACCGTTGCCGCCGTTGCCGGCTTTAATAAATATCTTCGCTTTATCGGTGAACATATATATCTGCCCTCCTTTTTGGACAAAAAATCCCAAAACAGAGCGTTTTGGGATTAGTGTTTTACAAATTAGTCAGCATATACGCTGCACTGTTTCTTGTCTCTGCCAAGTCTTTCAAACTTAACTTTACCGTCGATAAGAGCAAACAATGTATCGTCTTTACCTTTACCTACATTGTTACCCGGATGAATCTTTGTTCCTCTCTGTCTTACGAGGATGTTGCCGGCAAGAACAAACTGACCGTCTGCTCTCTTAACGCCGAGTCTTTTCGATTCACTGTCACGACCGTTTTTGGTACTTCCCACACCTTTTTTATGTGCCATGTGTTACACCTCCGTGAATATCAAAATCGTAAATTTGTTCTGAACAAGCTTAAGCATTAACTGCTGTGATCTCAACCTTTGTATAAGGCTGTCTGTGACCCTTCTTTTTACGCTCGTTCTTCTTTCTCTTCATCTTGAAAACAACGACCTTTTTACCTTTGCCGTTCTTAAGAGCCTTTGCTGTTACTGTAGCACCCTCAACTACCGGAGTACCTACCTTAACTGCATCGCCCTCACCTGCCATAAGCACCTTGTCAAAAGTAATCTCAGCGCCTTCTTCAACGTTGAGCTTCTCAACGAAGATTACGTCACCTTCTGATACTTTGTACTGCTTACCGCCTGTTTCGATAACTGCGTACATAGTGTTACACCTCCTCTTGAAATTTAATGAGGACACGCTAATTACGGTATGTTTACACATTTAAAAAACCGTTTCTATGCGGTCACCACATAATTGTAGCATATCAGGCTAATTTTGTCAAGCCTTTTTTTATATATATTTATAACAATTCTTTGCGTAACTCTGCCCCACTTTTTGGTGAAAGGTATGCAGGTGGGATATCAAATACAGTTTTTGCACCCTTTGCACCCTCTTTGTTAAGGCGGTATGCTGCTCTTGCGTATGCAAGAATTACTGCTGTTGTGAATTCCGGATTTGAATCAAGCTTTAAGCTGTATTCAATAATATGTGAATGTTCTCCGTTCATTCCCGTCTTTCCGCTTCTTATGACAAAACCGCCGTGAGGAATACCGCTATGGTCACGTTTTAATTCTTCTTCTG
This sequence comes from Candidatus Ornithomonoglobus sp., assembly GCA_045649185.1. Classification (GTDB taxonomy): domain Bacteria; phylum Bacillota; class Clostridia; order UBA1381; family UBA1381; genus Ornithomonoglobus. The sequence goes on from JAZRPM010000021.1 coordinate 5,228, forward strand.
TTATAAAATTAACAAAAGTATCATAGTCGGCGAAATAGTTCGGCATTGTTTTTATATCATTCTCTATACGTGCCAAATCTGCACCTTCCTCGGCTACAACGTAACAAACACGAGTATGCTTTTCTCTTGTTGTAAGTTCAGGATTTTCACCGTTTCTTACAGCTTCTAACGCTGCATCAACCGGAACCGTGTACTGTCTTGCATCCTTTACACCCTCTACACGGCGTATTGCATCAGAATGTCCCTGGCTTACGCCTTTGCCCCAGAACGTGTAATCTTTACCATTAACAAGTATTGCATTTCCGTAAAGACGGTTAAGTGAGAACATGCCCGGATCCCAGCCAACAGAAATTATTCCAACCTTGCCCGATTCCTGTGCTGATGCATCTACTTTATCAAAGTGTTCCGGAATAGTTGCATGTGTATCGTAACTATCAACCACATTGAAATACTTCGCATAATACGGTGTCTGTTCAGGTAAATCTGTCGCTGAACCGCCACAAAGAACTAAAACATCAATTTCGTCTTTGTGTGCTATTGCATCATCTGTATGATAAACCGGAACACCCGGCGTCTGTATCTTTACTGTTTCGGGATTTCGACGTGTAAATACCGCCACTAGTTCAGTGTCGCTGTTCTGCTTAATGGCACATTCTATACCTCGTCCCAGGTTGCCGTATCCCATTATACCTATTCTTATTGTCATATCCGTAACATCTCCTCTTTAGATTTTTGAGATTCATATCAGTTAGATTATACCACAATAGTGTTTTCAATGCAAGAATATTTTAATTTTTTGATAAAAATGTATCATTGAACTATTGAAAATTGTGTCAAAATATGTTATTATATATGTATATGTGCAAATAATGCTGTATCACGGTACAGCAATCAGATATTTATACATCTGTGATAAGTATGCAAAAGTATGAAAGGAGCTATTTAAAATGGCTGATGTAAGAAGAATTTACGTTGAAAAAAAGCCCGGATTTGATGTTGAAGCAAAAGAAGTTCTTGCTGATTTGCGTGAAAATCTGAGCATGAAAGGTATTACCGATGTTCGTATAATAAACAGATACGATGTTGAAGGTATTACCGACGAGGAATATGAGAAGGCACGTTGTCTTATCTTCTCTGAACCTCCGGTTGACAACGTATACGATGAAGAAGCAGTTATAAACGATGGAAAAATTTTTGCAGTTGAGTTTTTGCCCGGTCAGTTTGACCAGCGTGCGGCAAGTGCTGAGGAATGTATTTCTATCCTCACTGCAAAAGACAGACCGCGTGTAAGATATGCAAAGGTTTATGTTTTAATCGGTGAAGTGAGCGACGAGGATGTTGAGGATATCAAGGCTTATGTTATAAACCCGGTTGAATCACGTGAGGCATCACTTGAAAAACCCGAGTCACTTGATATGATAGTAGACTACCCCGAAGATGTAAAATCAATCGACGGTTTTATTGATATGGACGAAACTGCTATGCAGAGTTTCCTTGATGAAATGGGCTTTGCAATGGACCTTGATGATCTTAAGTTCTGTCAGAACTATTTCAAGGATACAGAAAAGCGTAACCCGACAGTTACAGAGCTTCGTATGATTGACACTTACTGGTCAGACCACTGCCGTCATACAACTTTCTCTACCAAGATTAACAATGTTACTATCCCCGACGGAAAGTATGCTGATGTAATTCGTGATGCTTTTGAAGAATACAAGGCTGCAAAGGCAGAACTCTACGCTCCCGACCGTAATATGTGCCTTATGAATATGGCGACAATTATTGTTAAGCAGTTAAAAGCAAAGGGATATCTAAAGGAAATCGACGAATCAGAAGAAATAAATGCTTGTTCAATTGTTATGCCGGTTGAGATCGACGGTGAAACAGAGGACTGGCTCATAATGTTCAAGAACGAAACACATAACCACCCGACAGAAATCGAGCCGTTCGGCGGTGCTGCAACTTGTCTTGGCGGTGCTATCCGTGACCCGTTGTCGGGTCGTTCATACGTTTACCAGGCAATGCGTGTAACAGGTGCAGGCGATCCGAGAAAGTCACTCAAAGAAACTCTCCCCGGTAAGCTTATGCAGAGAAAGATTACAAAGCAGGCATCATCAGGCTACAGCTCATACGGTAACCAGATAGGTCTTGCTACAGGTCAGGTTCAGGAAATATATCACGAGGGTTACGTTGCAAAGAGAATGGAAATCGGTGCTGTTATCGGTGCTGCTCCCAAGGCAAACGTTGTACGTGAAGTTCCGTCAAAGGGTGACGTAATCGTTCTTCTTGGCGGACGTACGGGCCGTGACGGTATCGGCGGTGCTACAGGTTCATCAAAGGCACACACTGAAAAGAGCGTTGTTACCTGCGGTTCTGAAGTACAGAAAGGTAATCCGCCTATAGAAAGAAAGTTGCAGAGACTTTTCCGTGATAACAAAGTTACTACACTTATAAAGCGTTGTAATGACTTTGGTGCAGGCGGAGTATCGGTTGCTATCGGCGAGCTTGCTGACGGTCTTAAGATTAACCTTGACAAGGTTCCGAAAAAGTACGAAGGTCTTGACGGTACAGAGCTTGCAATCAGTGAGTCACAGGAAAGAATGGCTGTTGTAGTCCGTGAAAAGGATGTTGATACATTCATCGGATACGCTAACAAAGAAAACCTCGAGGCTACACCCGTTGCTGTTGTTACAGATGAAAACCGCCTTGTTATGACATGGCGTGATAAAGTTATATGTGATATTTCACGTGACTTCCTTAACACTAACGGTGCAACGAAGAATACCGACATCGAGGTTATACTCCCCGGCGAATCGGTTATGAAACCGGAAACTGTTACAGACGTAAAGACAAAGTGGCTTGATACATTAAAAGACCTCAATGTATGTTCACAAAAGGGTCTTGCAGAAAAGTTCGACTCAACAATTGGCGCAGGTACAGTTCTTATGCCATTTGCAGGTAAGTATCAGCTTACACCGGCCGACGGTATGGCTGCAAAAGTACCCGTATTAAACGGAACAACTAACTCTGCTACAATTATGACTTTCGGTTATAACCCCGATGTTTCAAAGTGGAGCCCGTATCACGGCGCGACATATGCAGTAGTTGAATCAGTTTCAAAGGCAGTTGCACTCGGTGCTGATTATAAGACAATTTACCTTACATTCCAGGAGTATTTTGAAAGACTTGGCAATGATCCCAAGCGCTGGGGCAAACCGTTTGCAGCACTTCTTGGTGCATACAAGGCACAGCTTGCACTCAATATTGCCGCAATCGGCGGTAAGGACTCAATGTCAGGTTCATTCAATGAGCTTGATGTTCCCCCTACCCTCACATCATTCGCTGTTGCTCCTGCAAAGGCTGACAAGGTAGTTTCACAGGAACTCAAGCAGTCAGGTTCAAAGCTTGTTCTGTTCACATTAGAGCGTGATGAAAACGATTTACCTGATTTTGATAAGCTTAAGGAAATGTACGAAAATGTACACAAGCTCATTACAGACGGATATGTGCTTTCAGCATCAACTGTAAAGGGATTCGGTCTTTGTGAAACTGTATCAAAGATGGCATTCGGTAATAAGATCGGTGTCAAGCTCAATGACAATGTAACACCGGATATGTTCTTCTATGCACCTATGGGTTCAATAGTACTTGAGACACGCAACGAAGTTCCGGGCGGAATAGTTATCGGTGACACTGTCAACGTTCCTGTTATGGAAGCTTGTGGCGTTGAACTTTCACTCGATGAAGCAATTGATGCATGGACAGGCACACTTGAAAAAGTATATCCCACTCACGCAGGTGATTTCAAGGAAGAGCCTGAAACATACACATATAACGGCAAGAGCCCTGCAATTGCGAGTGAAAAATTCGCAAAGCCGAGAATATTTATCCCGGTATTCCCCGGCACTAACTGTGAATACGATACAGCACGTGCATTTGAGCGTGCAGGCGGCGCGGCTGATATATTCGTTATCCGTAACCTCACAGCATCAGACGTTGAAGAATCACTTAATGAAATGAAAAAGAGAATCGACGAGTCACAAATCGTAATGATTCCGGGCGGATTCTCAGGCGGTGACGAGCCGGAAGGTTCAGGTAAGTTCATTGCAACAGCGTTCAGAAACCCGCAGGTTAAGGATGCGGTTATGAATATGCTTAATAACCGAGACGGTTTGATGCTTGGTATCTGTAACGGGTTCCAGGCACTTGTAAAGCTTGGTCTTGTACCGTACGGCGAAATCCGTGACCTTGATGCAGATATGCCGACACTTACATTCAACACAATCGGCAGACACATTTCAAGAATGGCTTATACAAGAATAGCATCAAATAAGTCACCGTGGCTTGCAAACGTTGAAACAGGTGATGTTCACACAATTGCACTTTCTCACGGCGAAGGTAGATTTATCGCATCTGATGACATCATCAAAAATCTTGCAGAAAACGGACAGATTGCTACACAGTACGTTAACCTCAACGGCAAAGCTACTTATGATAGCGAATGGAACCCCAACGGTTCAATGGCGGCAATCGAAGGTATCCTTAGCCCTGATGGACGTATCCTTGGTAAGATGGGACACAGCGAAAGAATTGGTGAAAACATTGCCGGAAACGTTCCCGGTAACAAGAACCAGAAACTCTTCGATGCAGGCGTTGCATACTTTAAATAATAGCATACAAAAAAGCAGGTTTTAAAAAACCTGCTTTTTTATTACTGTCTCCAGCCTTTTTCCCTCTGATAATCTTCAATTTTGCTTTTGTTTCGTTTTTCAATATCATTGAATTTAGCCTCAATTTTTGACTTATCAGATGTCACTGGCATATACCATTCGTGATTGTTTTCAAAATAATCAGCTAAATCATCATCAAATGTATATCCGTGACGTGCATATATTTCCCAATAAATACGTTTGATTTGTTCTCTGGTAAGTTTATCCAGTTCTTCAGTAGATATTAAATGCGTATCGGATTCATATAAATATTTACCGCCCCGAACATCTACAGGGTCACCTGTTTCAACCGGTTCCGGCGTTCTTGCAGGCACCATACTCGGTGTTACAGTCGGTTCGGGTGTTGGCGTTTTCTTTGGGGTTTCATCAGATACATCTGCTTTCCAGTTGGGGTCCGCAGTCACTCTTGGCGGATTTGTACCGGTTAGCGGATCGTTATCATTATTTTTAACACCTATACCCAACTTTCCTGAAAGTTCAAGCGCTACGTATGCTGCTAACGAAAAAATAACAATCATTGCCAATATAGCTAAAATAACATTACGTACCGAATTATTCTTTTTCTTTTTTTTCTTTTTCTGTGCCATCTTGTTCATCTCCATATTTTTATAATCTTCGTTTGTATATGCTCTTCGACTGACCTGTGCAGCATCACATACTATACACTTATGTGTTACTCCGTCAAGAGGTCTTCCGCATTTGACGCAGAATCCACCTTTACTTCGGTCTTGTTGGTATATTCTTGCATCAACTCCTCTGGTATCAGAATGAACATAACGTTTTTCATGAGTATCGTCGGTTGTATTTTTCTCTTGCGGAGGTTTTATATCTTCCCTTGGCGGCATTACATTTCCGCAATATTTACATACACTTTGTCTATCAGGCATCTCTCCGCCACATATATTACATTTCATACCTGTCACCACCTTTTATCAGAGTAAAATTAAATCAAACAAATCTGCATATTCTAATTATATCATAGGCAACGCAGTATGTCAATTCTGTTTATGTTGACATTTTCGTTACATTATTATATAATATACATATCAGGAGAACAAATATGAATACTTTAAATACAGAAAACACCTGTTTTTTTACAGGGCACAGAATAATTTCCAACGAGTCACGTCCTGCGTTGCGAAACAGAGTAAAAAATCTTTGTGTTGACCTCATTAAAAACAACGATGTCACCGATTTCATAACCGGCGGCGCATTAGGTTTTGACACTCTTGCAGCAATGGTCATACTCGATCTAAAAAAAGAATATCCGCATATAAAACTGCACCTTTATTATCCTTGCACTGACCAATCACTTAAATGGAATACATATGATAAAAAAATGTGGGAAACTATAAAGCTTATGGCTGATGATTATAAATATGTTTCTGATATGCCATATGTTACAGGTTGTATGCAGTTACGCAATAAAGCTATGGTTGATGATTCAGGATATGGCATAGCCTACTGTACCCGTAATTTCGGCGGTACATTTTCCACAATAAAATACGCAAACGAAAAAAACAGAAAAATTGCAATAATTTCCAACATTTAAAAATCCCTTCATACGAAGGGATTTTTTGATATTTATAGTTGTTCAAGATTTTTTAGCGTTTCTGTGATAAGATTAAAATCAGCATTTGGCGCAAACGGCTGCAGATTTCTTGTTTTAAACATTTTGATCTCGTAGCCACCTCGACATAGCTGGTCCTCTGTCGGGAAATATCCCCAAGTAGCATTTGTACAAGCTAGACTCAAAACGTGACCTATAGGACTCATCTTGTCAATTCTCATACCTATTTCTGAAAAGAGTTCATAACCAAACGCAGCAAAAGCTATATCACCTATTTTAATTGCCACCTGTGGAATTTCTGTGTATTCCTCTTCCTGATAACCACTTTGATAAGAACTGATTACTCTTTCAAAGTAGTCTCTTTCTTGTCCAAGATGGTTTATTGTTTCATTCTTAACACGCTCGTACTGTTCCTTTGCATACTCGTACGGTATTCTTGATGCGAGCTTCATTTGAAGCTTGCGCTCTGATGTGGTAAGTGCCACATCACAATAGTGTGATATTTTTCTGTAGATATTAACTGCATCATAACCTGCAACTGCACCAAGCTCCATAGCATATTTAATATCACTGCAACCTGTCGTACGACCATTTGAAAGTCTTGGGCCTACATCACCCTCAGGGCCATTAAAGAACGCTGTAACAGCGCCACTCTCTTTTTCAAGCATATCAGTCATAACGCCCGGCCAGTCACGCGAAATTTCAGTATTATTACCTGCGGCTGTAGCATGACAACCATAATGAATCATATTCGCAATAACCTTTTTCTCCTCATTGCGGAACGAAATAACAGTCATTTTCGGATTAAATGCTCCCCAAGGACACTGACCGAGAATCACCTCGTTATTTTCATCAAGTTCACGTCTGTTACAACCAACAAAACTGTCACCTGTTGCAAATCCCATTTGTACCGGAATTAGATTAGCGTTTGCTTCTTTTACTGCTTCAAGAAGTCCCGGAAAGAAAATTTCATCACAATATTTTTTGTCAGCATTGCCCCAGCCTACTTGTGTTGCAGTAATTGGACCTGAATGAGTATGTATTGCCGATATCATTATATTATCGAACGGGATATTACAACTCTCATTTATCTGTTTCCGGAGATTATCACATATTTCATCCTCTATAACACATAGTGTCACACTTATCATTGCCGCTTTTGTGTCACCATATTGAAACACAAATGCGGTAACTGTAAGATTGTCGTTTATTTTATTTGAAACAGTATGTGGGTTATAACCCATCAGATTCGCACCAATTTCAGGTGTTATATCACGCCTTGTAACACCAAGCATCAATTTTTTGCTCATAATTATTTCTCCTTATAGATTTAGTCAACACAACAGTCATTTATTACTTTCTGATAATAATACCAGCTCTTTTTACGGGTACGCTCGCCTGTTTCAAAGTCTATATAGTTAAGACCAAAGCGGTATGTATAGCCTGCAGTGTTTTCAAAACCATCAAAGTTTGACCAGTAGTAATATCCTTTTATATTAACGCCGGCTTCTATACTTCGTGAAACCATACGGAGATGTTCACGGATGTATTTGATACGTATGTCGTCATTAACCATATCGTCTTTACTGCCGTTATCAAGAATACCAAGACCGTTTTCTGAAATATAAATCTCCGGATTATTATAACGTTTCTTGACATAGATCATTGAATCGTACAAACCTGCAGGATAGTTTTCAAACATCTGTCCTTCAACAATATAGTAGTTTTCGATTTCAGTCGATTTTGACCGCGAGTTTTCTTCGTACTTTGCAACTCCCGGATAATAGTAGTTAAGACCAATCATATCAACCGGTACAAATTCACGTGCAAGTTCTTCAGCATAACCCTCCGGCATCACTTCAGCATATGCAGGACAATCACGCAGTATGGTCTCCGGATACTTACCAAAAAATATCGGGTCAAGCCACCAGAGTGTAGTAGTTTCCATTGAATAAGTTGCACCAAGTGTATCTTTACTATTAGGATCAAGCGGATAAACCGGAACAATTGCTATAACGGCACCAATTTTACCCGGTAAATTCATTTCACGGTACATTTTAACAGTACGGTAATGGCATATTAGTGCATAGTGTGCCGATTCAATTGCCTTTTTAAAGTCTTTTACGTAAGGTGGCCAGATTCCATTCGTCCACGCTGCATGGCAGAAAACACTAGGCTCATTCATTGTGCTCCAAAGCTTTACTCTATCACCAAAGTTTTCAAAACATACCTTTGCGAACTTTGTGAAATAGTGAATTATTTCTTTGTTTGAAAAACCGCCTATTTCCATAAGATAAAGCGGTAAATCCCAATGGAATATATCCACAAACGGTTCAATTCCATTCTCAAGCAAAAGGTCAATGAGTTCGTTATAGAAATCAACGCCTTTCTGATTAACCTCACCGTCTTTTTCGGGTAATATTCTTGTCCACGAAATTGAAAAACGGAATGTTTTTAATCCCTGTTTTTTCATTTCTGCGATATCTTCACGGAAATTCTTATAAAATCCTGAAGTCGGTTCTGTTTTAGTATATTTATACTTTTCAGGATTCATTCGCACTGCCCAATCCCATATATTTTCGGTTTTACCGTCAGCATACGGTGAGCCTTCAAACTGATAACACGAAGAACCTGTGCCAAAAAGAAAATCTTTCGGAAATTCAAATTTAATCATATTTTTTCTCCTCAATGTTAATTTAGTAAAACGTTTTAGTTATTATATCATATAGCTTTATATTTGTCAATCCAATTTGCATAAAAAGCAAAAAAGTTTACATGTGATATAATAACAAAAACAGACATCGTAATTTATTCGATGTCTGTTTTATTGTCATTTACACGGGATAAACCTGGTTTTCTCTGTCTACCCAATCATTGTCAATCTCATCAAGGTGAGCTTCACGGTACTGGAAGTACTTTACAGCAACCTGATCAAACAATGCGTATGAAAGAATATCCTCGTCCTGACGTATCCATTCAGCACAAGCCTTACTCATATTTACGAACTCAGGCTCAAGCTTATCAGCCGGTCTGCAAGTAATTCTCTCATCATTACCGATAATCTTCTTAACAAGCTCAGGATCAATTTCACCCGGACACTTACCGTATTCACCACGAACCAAAGCTTTTGTTTCTTTCGAAACCATCTTATATCTTTCGCCCATCAATACGTTAAGAACTGCCTGTGTACCTACTATCTGAGAAGACGGTGTAACAAGCGGCGGATATCCAAGGTCTGCTCTTACTCTCGGCACTTCCTCAAGAACTGCTTCAAAAGCATCCTCTCTACCCTGCTGCTTAAGCTGTGAAACAAGGTTTGAAAGCATACCACCCGGTACCTGGTACTTCAATGTGTTAACATCAACGCCCATTACCTTTGTGTTCATAAGACCGCTTTCAAGATACTTTTCACGCAACGGCTTGAAATAATCCGAAGCCTCAATAAGTTTGTCCATATCAAGACCTGTGTCATACGGTGTACCCTGTAAAGCTGCAACAAGCGGCTCTGTCGGCGGCTGTGATGTACCCATAGCAAGCGGTGACATAGCACAGTCCACAACATCAATACCTGCCTCAATAGCTTTTAGGTATACCATTGAACCCTCACCTGATGTATAGTGAGTATGAAGCTGAATCGGAATCTTAACAGCTTCCTTCATCTTTGATACCAGGTCATATGTTACATACGGCTTCAAAAGACCTGCCATATCCTTGATACAGATAGAGTCAGCACCCATACCTTCAAGTTGTTTTGCAAGTTCTACAAAGCTGTCGTTTGTATGGAATTCTGATGTTGTATAACATACAGTAGCCTGAACGTGACCTCTGCCCTCTTTCTCGCAGTATTCCTTAGTTGCGTTTATCGCACACTCAAGGTTACGCACGTCGTTAAGAGCGTCAAAAATTCTTAAAATATCAATACCGTTTGCGATTGATGCCTGAACAAAGTATCTTACGATATCATCTGCATAATGACGGTATCCAAGAATGTTCTGACCACGGAAAAGCATCTGCAAAGGTGTATTTTTAGCTCTGTCCTTAATTTTTCTTAATCTCTCCCACGGATCTTCATTCAAGAATCTTAAACATGAGTCAAATGTAGCACCGCCCCATGCTTCGAGTGAATGATAACCAATACCGTCAAGTTTTTCAACTATCGGAAGGATTTCATCTGTTGTCATTCTTGTAGCTATCAAGCTCTGGTGAGCATCACGGAGAACTGTCTCTGTAATACCAACCGGCTTGGGCTGTATAATTGAATTCGCCATATCTGTTCCTCCTTAATTATATTCCGGTGAACATTGAAAGGAATACACCGGCAGCAACTGCTGAACCGATAACTCCGGCAACGTTCGGACCCATAGCGTGCATCAAGAGGAAGTTTGACGGATTTTCCTTCTGACCAACCATCTGTGATACACGTGCTGCCATCGGAACCGCACTAACACCGGCAGAACCGATAAGCGGGTTAACCTTACCCTTTGTAAGTACGTACATAAGGTCACCAAGAAGCAGACCACCGATTGTCGAGAAAATAAATGCTATAAGTCCCAATGCTACAATACCCAAAGTCTGAACTGACAGGAATGCATCAGCAGTTGCAGTTGCACCAACTGTTACGCCAAGGAATATTGTTATGATATTCATAAGCTCATTCTGTGCAGTCTTTGCAAGTCTGTCACAAACACCTGATTCCTTGAACAGGTTACCAAGCATAAGACATCCGACAAGTGATACTGCATCCGGAATAACCAATGCAACAACTATTGTAACCACTATCGGGAATATTATTTTCTCTGTTTTTGAAACAGGTCTTAACTGTTCCATTACAACGCCTCTTGCTTTTTTGGTTGTGAAAAGCTTCATAAACGGCGGCTGTATGATAGGAATAAGTGCCATATATGAATATGCAGCAACCGCAATCGCCGGCAACAATGACGGAGCAAGTGTTTTTGTTACATAAATCGCTGTCGGGCCGTCAGCACCACCAATAATACCGATTGATGCAGCTTCTTTGACACCCCATCCCAAATCTAATGTAGAGCTTAACACTAATGCCCCTACGAATGTGAAGAAAACGCCGAACTGCGCAGCAGCACCAAGGAGAATACTCTTCGGGTTAGCAATAAGCGGACCAAAGTCCGTCATACAACCAATACCAAGGAATATAAGCGGCGGATAAATTCCGAGCTTAACTCCGAGATATAAAAGGTCTAAAAGACCGCCCTCTCGGCACACTCTTCCTACATCCAAAACTTTTCCTGTAAAAAACTCCGGATGCATCATTATTGCACTTGAATCCTTAATCATAGGTAAGTTTGTAAGTAACATACCGAATGCTATAGGTAGGAGTAATAATGGTTCAAATTTTTTAACAATAGCTAAATACAGAAGTACACATGCAATCGCTAACATTATTATAATCTTGACAGCATCAATAGCACCGTGCTGAAAAAGTGCAGCAACACCTGTTTTCTGCAAAAAGCCTGCAAAACTATCTAATAACACTATTTAGTCACCACTTTCTATCGTATTTTCGTGCTAATTAGTTTATAGAAACCAATACGTCGCCTGTGTTTACGCTGTCGCCTGCGTTTGCATTGATTGATGCAACAACACCATCAGCACCTGCAAATATTTCGTTTTCCATCTTCATAGCTTCAAGTACAGCTACCAATGTGCCAGCCTCAACCTTGTCACCTACGTTAACCTTGATTGATACTACTGTACCCGGCATCGGAGCTGTTACTGTCTTTGAACCTGCTGCTGCGGGAGCTGCTGCCGGAGCCGGAGCTGCCTTGGGAGCGGGTGCGGGAGCTGCTGCCGGAGCCGGAGCTGCTGCCTGTGCGCCTGTTACCTCTTCTACTTCTACTGCGTATGTTTTTCCATTAACTGTGATATTGAACTTTTTCATGATATTTTTTCCTTTCTTGTTTAACCTTAATTTATAATTATAATTTGTTGTCTATTGCTTCGCGACGTGCTGCTCTGTTCCATACAGGCGGATCAGTGTGCACACGCTTATATGTGTTAATTCTCACCTTTTTAGGTGATGTATTCATACTTGCAGCTACTGCTGTCAAAACTGCGACAAGTTCTTCTTCATCTTCATCGCTTTTTGATGCGGTTTCCGTAACTACATCTTTTTTCATCTTTTCCGGAGACTTATAAAATATTACTTTGAACAGATAGAGCACTATCATAAGTATCAGCAATACTCCAAAGACTATAGCCAATCCTACAACAGTTGTCATTCCACCAAAACCTAAAGCTTCTCCTAAACCAAGATTTTGACCTGATACTAATGGTGAATTTTCCGTTAAATTCATATGCGATTTCCTCCTTTCATAATATTACACAGGAAGATTACCGTGCTTTTTAGCCGGTCTTGAGTCACGCTTTGAGCTCAGCATTTCAAGTGACGCAATAATTCTCGGTCTTGTTGAATCCGGCTCAATAACATCGTCAACGTAGCCTCTTTGCGCCGCTACAAACGGTGTTGCGAACTTATTCTTGTATTCCTGAATTTTGTCTTTTCGTGTTGCAATAGGATCATCACTTTGTGCAATATCTTTTTTAAATATGATATTTGCCGCACCTTCAGGTCCCATAACTGCAATTTCTGCCGTGGGCCATGCCATTACAACGTCTGTATCAAGATGCTTTGAGCTCATTGCAATATATGCACCGCCGTAAGCTTTTCTTGTAATTATATTTATCTTTGGAACAGTGGCTTCGGCATAAGCATAAAGAAGCTTTGCGCCATGACGGATTATACCGCCGTGTTCCTCTGTAACGCCCGGGAAGTATCCGGGAGTATCAGTAAATGTAATAATCGGTATGTTAAAGCTGTCACAAGTTCTTATAAATCTTGCCGCCTTATCCGATGCATCACGGTCAAGTGCGCCTGCCTTTACTTTCGGCTGGTTTGCAACAATGCCGACGCTTATACCGTTCATTCTCGCATAACCGATAACAATGTTCTGTGCAAAATCCTTCTGTACTTCAAAGAATTTACCGTTGTCAACAACCTCTGCTATAACTTCTTTAACGTCGTAAGCCTGGTTTGAGTTGTCAGGCACAATTGTTATAAGTTTATCAGAACATCTGTTAATTTCATCAGTCGGTTCTACATAAGGTGCATCATCAAGATTATTTGACGGAAGATATGCCAAAAGTTCACGGATCTGCGCTATACATTCTTCATCAGATGAAGCTGTGAAGTGACATACACCCGATTTTGATGAATGAACCTTGCTGCCGCCAAGTTCTTCTGCAGTTACTTTTTCACGTGTAACGGCTTCAATTACCTGCGGTCCGGTTATAAACATCTGTGCAGACTTGTCTACCATAAATATGAAGTCTGTGATTGCCGGTGAATATACTGCACCGCCGGCACACGGTCCCATTATCACGCTTATCTGCGGAATAACACCACTGTTTACAGTGTTACGATAGAAAATCTCACCAAATCCTGAAAGAGCATCTATACCTTCCTGAATACGTGCACCGCCCGAATCGTTCATACCGATTATCGGTGCGCCCATTTTTGCAGCCATATCCATAACCTTGCAAATCTTCTTTGCGTGCATCTCACCCAGTGAACCACCGATAACAGTAAAATCCTGCGAATAAACATACACAAGACGTCCGTCAACCGTACCATATCCGGTAACAACACCCTCGCCCGGTGCTTCGGTTGCATCCATCCCGAATTCGGTACATCTGTGGGTTACAAAGGCATCAATTTCAACAAAAGTGTCCGGATCCATAAGAGCGTTTATTCTCTCACGGGCCGTCAACTTATTGGCATCATGCTGTTTCTGGATTTTTGCTTTTCCACCGCCGTTTTCTATTTTTTCACGTCGGTACTGTAGCTCTGCCAGTTTGTCAACTGTTCCCATATTTTTACCTCCGTTCTTTGGTTTTTAAAGAAACAAATTTTAATAAAATCCAAATTACTTGCATTTTATCATATTGTTTACCATTATATCATTTTTTGGGATTTTTTTCAATATTTTTATTTTGATTTATGTCATAGAAAATATTCGTTTTTTTCTTTCTTTTTTGTTGGTTTTGCATACAGTATTTTTTTCAAAAAAGTATTGACAAACAAAGAAACATATGGTATCATATAATAGTTGTTTGAAACAAACACATTGCGGAATTGTGTAAGGGTAGCACTAGTGACTCTGACTCACTCTGTTCGGGTTCGAATCCTGATTCCGCAGCCAATCGCATCAGCATAGCTGATGCGATTTTTTTGTGCATAAAAACAGCGTAGCGGATATATAACCGCTACGCTATAAAATTATACTTTAAATATTATTTCTTTTCTTTCTTTGTACGTTTTACAACTCCTACCAACTTCGCAAGTGCTATAAGTGCAATAACGTTAGGAAGAACCATCAAGTAGTTAAAGAAGTCTGTAAGCTCCCATACAAGGTCATTCTGCAATATTGAACCAAGGAAAATGAATATAACAGCAATTACTGAATATATAACAACACCAACCTTTTCGTTCTTACCACACAAATACTGTGCATTAAGCTTTCCGAAGAAGTTCCAGCTTATGATAGTTGAGAATGCAAAGAACAAAAGACATACTGCAACAAAAACGTTACCGAAGTTTCCGAAGAAATCCGGAAGAGCATGTGTGTATGCAGTCTGCATAGCAGTGGCTTTTGTAACAACACCTGCATCAAGTGCTGCAGTATAATCTGCACCGAAAAGTCCCGCAAGCGGACCGTTACCATTATAAAGTGTAGAAATAACTACAAGGGCTGTCATTGTAAGAACTACAAATGTGTCAATAAATACACCGATCATAGCAACAACACCCTGATCGTGCGGTCTGTCAACTTTTGCCTGAGCGTGAGCATGAGGCGTTGAACCCATACCTGCTTCGTTTGAGAACAAACCTCTCTTTGCACCCTGGCTGATTGCTATCTTAAGCGCAGCGCCTATTCCACCACCAATAAGAGCCTGAGGTGTGAATGCATACTTGAATATCATACCAAATGTCGGAAGAATATACTTATAGTTAAATGCAAGAACCATAACACCACCGGCAAGGAAAAGCACTGCCATTAACGGTACAAGCTTTTCTGTAACTGCTGCTATTCTCTGCACACCGCCGAGGAATATGAACGCAGCAACCAATGCAATGATAGCACCTACAATTACAGCTGTCAAAGTAACATCATATGAACCAATAGAAAATATAACATTAGCCTTGTTTGGATCTACAACTGCTTCGATAGCACCGGCAATTGAGTTTGACTGTACCATCGAACCCATGAAACCGAGTGCAAGTACAGCAGCAACTGCAAAGAATACTACAAGGAATTTACCAAAACCGCCCTTAAACGCAGTCTTTATGTAGTAAACAGGACCACCAAGAACTGAGCCGTCTTCTTTTACAACTTTTGTTTCCTGTGCTAAGGTTGCTTCTGCGTAGATTGTTGCCATACCAAAGAATGCGATTACCCACATCCAGAAAATAGCACCGGGACCACCTGTTAAAATAGCGCCTGATGCACCTACAATGTTTCCGGTACCAACCTGTGCTGCTATTGCAGTTGCAAGAGCCTGGAACGAACTTAATCCGCCCTCATTCTTACCGCCACGAAGCTTGATGTTACCAAAAACCTTTCTCATACCTTCACCAAAGCAACGAACCTGTACGAACTTTGTTTTGATTGTGAAGAAAAGACCTGTAGCTACCAATAAGAAAATAAGAACATAATCTGTTAAGTAGCCGTTGATTGTTTGAACTAACTTTAATAAAGCGTCCATGTTTTTTTACCTCCTGATAAATAAAAAAAGTTGCTCAAAATCAGCAACTCCGAATTATCCGCATAAACGCATTTTTAGCAGGTTAAAAATGCACTCTGTCCTTTTGCCTGAGAGATTCGATTAAAATAATCTTGCACCTTCGGCACTCGTTTGCGAGATTCTCCAGAGTCCCCTCCAATTCCGGTTTCTTTAAGATTCCGGAATCATCAAAGGATGATTTTAATACATTATAACACTTTATGAACTATATGTCAATAGTTTATGTCGAAATTTTTAAGAGGATGCCGAAAAATACGGTATCCTCTTAGTTTTGCGGTTATATATCAGTTTTTATAACCTCGTTTTTCTCCCATGATTCCATCGCTGCCTGCATAACCTTTATAACACGCAATGCCTGTTCAGGTTTAATTGTAAGTTCTGCTTTACCCTCGATAGCATCAACCATCTGACGGTAAACCGGGTCAAGGTTATCCTCAACATCAAGAGGTTCTGAAAGCGTGATTGTTTCAACACTGTTCGGATTTCTTGGTGCCATAGTTTTTGTAGGACCGGCTTTTGTATAAACAATCTCCTCTGCCCACTTATCTTCCTTATCTATACAACGCACCACTTTGCCGTCACAGTTCCAGTCATCAATCTGAAGCGTACCGTTTTCGCCAAGCACATACCATCTCGGATGAGTTATGTAGTTATTTGTAGCAACCTCAATTCTTGCCTCAAGTCCGCTTTCAAATATCATAACCATTCTGAAGTTATCATCAACCTCAGGATACTGAATACTGTTCTTTGTGCAGTAAACGCTTGTTACCTTATCATTGTACATATACATTATCTGGTCGATAAGATGTACACCCCAGTCAAGCATCATACCGCCACCAAGAGCCTTAATCGTACGCCAGCCTGACGGCATACCACGTGATCCCTCAACACGTGATTCAATTACATAAGGTTTACCTATAACACCCGACTCAACCGTTCTTTTCATAAGAACAAAGTCTTTATTTGTACGTCTGTTCTGGTCTACCGTAAATACCCTATCGTATTTTTTCGCCGCATCGATAACTGTTAAAAGTTCTTCTGCTGTGGGTGTAACTGGCTTTTCACAGATAACGTGCTTACCGTGTGCTATTGCCTCAATCGCAAGTTCTGCGTGAACTTCATTGGTTGTAGAAACAAGAACTATATCAATTTCCGGGTCATTAAGTAATTCTTCTTTTGAAGAGTATGCAACAAGACCTTTTTCTTCTGCTACCTTAAGTCTTTCGGGATTCAAGTCATAAACACCCTTAATACTTACTTTGGTATTACCTTTTGAAAGCTGAGTATAATGATGACCTGCCATTCCGCCAAAACCGATTATACCCAATAAATACTTATCTTTCATCATATCCACCACGCTTCTCCTGCTTGTTCGTATATGATTACATCCTTAAGGAATGATATTGCTTTTTCAAGACCTTCTTTCGGACTCATAAGCGAATCCTCGTGCTCAATACTAATTATACCGTCATAGCCAACTGCTTTTAGTGTACTTATAACAGCATTCCACATTTCCTTACCATTTCCGTATCCTACTGTTCTGAATACCCATGAACGGTCAAGAACGTTTGCATATGAACCTACATCAAGAACACCGTTTACGCTTGTGTTTGTATCATCTATCTTTGTATCCTTTGCGTGGAAGTGATGGATTGCATTGTTTCTGCCAAGTTCTTTTATAACCTCAACAGGGTTCATTCCCTGCCACAAAAGGTGACTCGGGTCAACGTTTGCACCGATTATATCGCCAACTGCCGCACGAAGCTTCAAAAGTGATGATGTGTTATAAACACAGAATCCCGGATGCATTTCAAATGCAATCTTCTTTATGCCGTGAGCTTTACAAAACTCTGCTTCTTTTTTCCAGTACGGAATAAGAACCTCGTTCCACTGCCAGTCAAGGATTTCAAGATAGTCGTTCGGCCATGAACAAGTTACCCAGTTCGGGTTTTTACTTGTTTCTGAGTCGCCCGGGCAACCTGAGAAACCAACGATAGTATCAACGCCAAGCTTTTCAGCAAGTAAAACTGCATTCTCAAAATCGTTATGGAATTCTTTTGCTATTTCTTTGTTCGGATGAACTGCGTTACCGTGACAGCTTATAGCTGCAATTGACATATTGTTATCCGCAAGTATTTTTTTAATTTCTTCAATTTTTGATTCGTCAGCAAGAAGTACCTCAGGATCAAAATGAGCTTTGCCCGGATATCCGCCTGCACCCATTTCAAGCTGTTGTACACCCAATGATGAAAGATATTCTACCATTTCCTTGAATGACATATGTGCCAAAACAGGACTGAAAACTCCTAATTTCATAACTTTTTCTCCTTATATAATTAAGATAAAATTTAAACCAAGCTGAATGATCTATGCAATCATTCAGCTTGAAATTCAATTATTGACCAAGACTCTTAAGATAGTCTCTGCTCATTTTAGCAGCATCAAGCGGGTCAGTGTCATATGACATATCCTGCTCAACGATTACGTAATCAATTCCCGCATCCTCTGCCGCTGCAAGAATCGCTTCCCAATCCTGGATACCAGATCCTACCGGTCTGAACTTGAAGCCTGACTCGTCTCTGTCCTTAGTCTCGATTTCGTTGCCATCCTCATCAATCAACGCATAAACCGGACCACCGCCGAGTTTTTCGCAGACAAAATCTTTAAGGTGAAGAACCTTCATTGTGCCACTGTACTTGTTTATGTAATCAACAGGGTTGTTACCTGCATAATGTACCCAACAAGTATCAAGCTGCGGCATAAGAACATCGGTAGTTAATGCGCTGTACATTTTATCAAGGATAAACTCACCATCAATTTTCTTGAATTCAAAATCGTGGTTGTGGTACATAAGCTGAATACCGCCATCCTTAAGAAGCTTGCTTACTTCAGCAAATTTCTTCATTGTGCCGTCCCAGTTGTTAAAGTACTCGTCTACTTCGTACCACGGAATTGCACAATACTTTGCACCGATTGTGTTGAGATAATCAACTGCTGCCTTGCCTTCTTCTTCAAACAAGCCGATAGCCTGATGAACTGAAACACATCCAAGGCCGTATTTATCAAGCATTGCCTTTACTTCTTCTGCTGTTTTGTCGAAATATCCGGCAAACTCAACATAGTCATAGCCCATTTCTTTAACTGCTTTTAGTGTTGCGTCCATATCCTTTTCCATCGCATCACGCAAGCTGTAAAGCTGAATACCTACTTTAAATTTCTTCATTTTGCTTTCTCCTTAATATGTTGTTTATATTTCAGGAATTTCGATTTCTATTTCCTTGCCAAGCTTACTTGACTTAACAATACCATCAATGATTGCCTGGTTGATTATAATCTGCTCTGACGGAATCGGAGCCTCGCCGCCTGTCTTAACAGCGTCAAGGAATGATCTCATCTTGTAATAGAAACCACTGTGCGCACGCGGCGGAAGCATCGGGAACTCTGTGCATACATCCTTACCTGCAACCCTCTGATACAACTTAAGGTCGCCGCCAATTGTACCGTTCCAGCACTCAGTTGACGGAATTCTCAAGCTACCCTTTGTACCCATAATGATTGTATCACCCGGTGTATCAAGATGCATTGCCCAAGCAATTCTGAAGTCAAGGATAATACCACCCTCAAGACGAACAAAACCTGCTGCAAAGTCCTCAACACCAAAGATTTCAGCATATTCTGCCGGTTTACCCTCTGCTGTGAAGTACTCCGGATCCTTACCGAAGAAGTTTGATGTATAACCTGTTACTGTCAATGGCTTCGGATAACCAATAGCGTTAAGAACCATATCGAGTGAGTAACATCCGATATCACCCATAGCACCGATAACACCAGTGTCTTCCTGAATGAATGTTGTACCAAACGGTGTCGGAATACCGTGTCTTCTGCCGCCACCTGTCTGGATGTAATATACATCACCAAGCGCGCCCGACTGAACGATTTCCTTAACCATCTTCATGTTGTCATCAAATCTCGGCTGGAAACCGATTGAAAGAACCTTTCCGCTCGCCTTTTCAGCCTTACGGATTGCTACAGCTTCATCAAGTGTAACACACATCGGCTTTTCAAGAAGAACGTGTACACCATGCTCAAGTGCATAAATAGCACATTCAGCGTGTGTTGCATTATATGTACAAATAGTTACGGCATCAACCTCACCTGCATCTATAAGCTCTTTGTGACTCGGATAGAATTTGATGTTTGATGCATCAACATTATTATCAGCAAAAAACTTTTCAGCCTTACCCGGAACAATATCAGCAGCAGCTACAATTTCAGCGTCCGGCATCTGCACGAGCTGTTCAAGATGTGCACCTGCAATCCAACCTGTACCGATAATACCGATTTTTACTTTTTTAGAAGCGTCAATCGCTTCTGTTGTCTGGTCGAACTTGAAAGCGTCCAAACTATTCTTTGACATAATAATCTCTCCTTTACTATTGATTTTTTAAATTTATTATGCTATACTTGAATTATAACGTATCATTAAACATATTTCTATATTTATTTTGACTTAAAGTTGTACAATTTTGACTTTTTGAGGTGATTTTTTATGTATGAACAGATAATTCAATACCGTTCAGACTCCCCTGTTTATGCAAGTGGCGGCGATTTGCCGCCCGCCCCGCATGGTAAAGTAGGTCTGATTTGTGACATGCATTTGCACAAAGAATATGAGTTTTTACACATACCAAGTGGCAGGTTGAAGTGTATGACAACTGACGGAGAATATATGCTTGAAGCAGGAGATGTGCTTTTTGTGAATTCGTATGTGCCGCACAGCACCTATTCCGAAACAGATGACACTTTCACAACTATGATACAATTTAATTCACCCATTGTCGCTGATTCATCACTTCACTATATAACAAGATTTCTTAAGTTTTGCGACACTCCTGCATATGTATTTAAAACCGGAAAACCGGAAACCCAGGAAATTCTCAGTTGTATGAATACAATAGTAAACGAACATAAAAATCATTCTTCTTTCTGGTGCGACTATGTTAATGCTAATATTTTTATGCTTATAGCAATACTTCGCAGATACGGCATACTTTCTGATCTCTCTACAGGAAAAAAGAATGAAATCAAAAAAATCATACCTGCTATAGAATATATGAACAACAATTACTCACATCAGATAACAACAGCAGAGCTTGCATCAATTTTAAGATTCAACGAATCCTATTTCTGCCGTTTGTTCAAGAATACAATAGGCACAACAGCGACCGAATATCTAAACTTTGTTCGGGTTTGCAAAGCTGAAACAATGCTCAAAAACGGAGCAAGTATATCTGATGCTTCATATAAAGCAGGTTTTTCGTCGTTGTCGTATTTTAACAGGATATTCAAAAAGTACAAACACTATACTCCCCGCGAGTTCAGAAAAATAATTAAAAACCATGAGTTTGATTATTCTGCTAAAAATCAACACAAAAACGGAGAAGCGATATGAAATACCTTAACCTCGCCGAAATGAATATGGCACAAATTATTCTCGGCACCGACGGATATTCCGAAAGAATAGAGAGAAAAACTGCATTTGAGATTATGGAATGCTATCTGGAAAACGGCGGTAATGTGATAGATACCGCCCGTATGTATTGTGACGGTATGAGCGAAAAATGCGTGGGCGAATTTATTAAAGGTATACGCGAAAACTTATATATTTCAACAAAATGTTCGCATCCCCCGCTTTCTGATATGACAAAAAACCGATTATCTGAAGTAGAAATAGAGTCCGATATAGATGCAAGTCTTAAAACACTCGGAATTGATTATATCGATATAATATGGTTGCACCGTGATGATGAGAAAATGGCTGTAGGTCCTATCATTGACTCACTTAATAAAATGGTAGAAAAGGGCAAAATACGATATTTCGGTGCATCTAACTGGACACACGACCGCATCACAGAAGCAAACAATTACGCCAAAGCCACAAACCAACAAGGATTCAGTGCAAGCCAGCCTTTATATAATATGGCGGTACGTTCAAAGGTCTGGGATGATACACTGGTATGTGTTGAGGGCGAAGAAAAAAAGAAATATGACGAAAGTCGCTTCCCCGTTTTTGCGTTCTCATCACAGGCAAAAGGATTTTTTGAGAAGTATGCTACCAATTCACTTTCGCCAAAAGCGATTGACCGTTATCTTAACGAGAATACTTTAGAAATATATAAAAAGATTTGTGAACGTGCAAAAGAAGAAAACTCTACGATTTCTGCAACTGCACTGAATATGCTTTCAGAACAAAGTAACTTTGATGTGTTCCCCATTATCGGGCCGTCAAATGTTAATCAGTTAAAATCCACGCTTAATATAAAATGACATTGGCAGTTGCCAATGTCATTTTATATTGTTTATAAACATTTCACACTTTCAATTTTATTCAGATTTATTGAATTTATCTTCAATAAGTTCTACATAATCTTGATATGTAACATATTTCATTGGCCATACAAAAGTGAATGTCCTTATACGATCACCGACATATCCTCTTATATAGTATCCTACATCTCCTTTGATACCGGAACACGCAAAATTGTCACTTCTTTGTATCTCGTACGTTATTTCGTCAAGCTTGACCCTGTTTTTATAATTAGTTTTTACCTGTGCTGTTGTTATACCGTTAATATTTTCCCTGTCAACTATTTGCATGATAGCAGTTTCATCCGGAGCATAGAATGTGTTATAGCTTGCATTAGCTATAAAATGATCCGGAACCCAGCATCGAAAAGAATATACAGGCGTCCCCGAAAACTTATTGCTTTCTCCCAAGTCAGCATACCGTGGATTTGCGATGATATCCTCCGGTGCAGGATTGGTATTGAAAACAAATCCGGAATCGCCCGCCACCAATGATTCATCATCATTTGCAATTTTTGTTTCGGAAGAAAACAAGTATGATTCAGGAGTCTCAACTTCCTTCACCGGTTGTTGGACAGTTTCAGTTTGAGTTGTTTCTGCGCTGTTTCCCACGGAAGTGATTTCGTCAGAGTCGTTTGGCATCATATAAATCATAATACCCATAGCACCCAAAACAAAAGCCAGAATAAACGCCAAAATCAATGCAACAATTTTTGTAGTATTTTTTGTATCGGGCATAGTGTAATGTTCAGCATGTTTTGGTTGTGAAACATACTGTTTCGGAACATTGCCTATATGAACATCCTGCACATTTCGAAATTGTGTTGTAGGTTCCTGAACAACAGAGGATTTTTCAGCATTACAAATAACACAAAATTCACCATCGTTGATTGTCTCGCAACATGGGCATTTCCACATAAAATCCAACTCTTTCTATACTGCAATTATCTTTTGTTTAAATATACTTCTTATTATTTAATTTCCTTATGGAATTCCTGCAATGACTTAACTCCGCCAACGCCCTTTTGCAATGACTTGATACCGGCAATTGATGCCTTTGTCTCTGCCATTGTTGTCATATACGGCACACGTGTCTTTATTATAGCTTTTCTGATATAACTGTCATCAGTTACACCTTTTTTGTCATTAGGAGTATTTATAACCATGCTAACTTCATTGTTTGTGATAATATCAAGCACGTTCGGTCTGCCCTCACCAAGCTTTGCAACCGGCGTAGCCTTGATACCATGTGCCTTCATAAAGTCACAACAACCTCTTGTAGCTACAAGCTCAAAACCACAATCCAGGAATCCCTTGGCTACTTCTACAAGCTCATCCTTATCACGGTCATTAACACTTATAAGCACCTTACCGCCTGTCGGAAGCTTTGTCTGAGTAGCCTCCTGTGCCTTTGAGAATGCCTCGCCAAAGTCCTCAGCCATACCAAGAACTTCACCTGTTGAACGCATTTCAGGTCCGAGAACCGGGTCAACTTCCTGGAACATATTAAACGGGAATACAGCTTCTTTTACACCGTAATATCCTATATGTCTGTCTGTAAGGTTCTCAACCGGTGACGGTCTTCCTGTAAGCGGTGCAGTTATTATATCAGTTGCAAGCGGTACCATACGTATATCACATACTTTTGATACAAGCGGAACTGTTCGTGACGCTCTCGGGTTAGCCTCAAGCACATAAACCTTTCCGTCCTCGATTGCGTACTGCATATTCATAAGACCGCGAACGTTCATTTCTTTCGCTATTCTCTTTGTATAATCCTTTATTGTTGCAACGTGCTCGGGTGATATATTCATCGACGGCAGGATACATGCCGAGTCACCTGAATGTACACCTGCAAGCTCGATATGCTCCATAACAGCAGGAACAAATACGTTCACGCCGTCACTTATAGCATCAGCTTCACACTCTGTAGCGTGGCCAAGGAATCTGTCAATAAGAATCGGTCTGTCGGGTGTTACACCAACTGCTGCGTTCATATAGATACGCAGACTTTCTTCATCATGAACAACCTCCATGCCACGTCCGCCCAATACATATGAAGGACGAACCATAACCGGATAGCCTATTTCATTTGCAATTTCAATAGCCTCATCAACATTAACAGCCATTCCCGATTCAGGCATAGGAATCTCAAGCTTGTCCATCATTTCACGGAACAAATCTCTGTCCTCTGCAAGGTCGATTGTTTCCGGAGTTGTACCAAGAATATTTACGCCATTCTTCTTAAGGTCTGCCGCAAGGTTAAGCGGTGTCTGACCACCAAACTGTGCAATAACACCGACCGGCTTTTCTTTTTCATGAATACTCAAAACATCTTCAAGTGTTAACGGCTCAAAGTACAGCTTATCTGATGTATCATAGTCAGTTGAAACAGTTTCAGGGTTACAGTTAACAATGATTGTTTCAAAGCCAAGCTTTTTAAGTGCCATTGCGGCATGAACACAACAATAGTCAAACTCTATACCCTGTCCTATTCTGTTCGGACCTCCACCAAGAATCATAATCTTAGGCTTGTCTGTATTTACAGGACTCTTGTCTTCAACATTGTATGATGAATAGTAATATGCAGAATCCTCTGTACTGCTTACATGTACGCCTTCCCATGCTTCTGTAATACCTGCATCAAGACGTGCATTTCTGATTTCTTCTTCGCTTACACCCAATATACCGCTTAGGTATCTGTCAGCGAAACCATCCTGCTTTGCTGTTTTTAAAACATCTGCCGGAGGAATTGTGCCCTTGTAGGACTTTAACATTTCTTCCTCTTCAACAAGTTCTTTCATCTGTTCAATGAAATACGGCTTGATTTTTGTCAGCTCTTCAATTTCTTCAACAGTTGCACCTTTTCTTATAGCTTCGTACATAACAAAGTGACGCTCACTGCTTGCGCTGTTAAGCATAACAAGAAGTTCTTCCTTTGTCTTTGAAGCAAAATCCTTTGCACCGCCAAGACCGTATCTGCCTATTTCAAGTGAACGAATAGCCTTCTGGAATGCTTCTTTATAGGTCTTACCTATACTCATAACCTCGCCCACTGCACGCATCTGTGTGCCGAGCTTATCCTGTGCACCCTTGAACTTCTCAAACGCCCAACGAGCGAACTTGATTACTATATAGTCACCGTCCGGATAATACTTGTCAAGTGTACCATATTTACCGCACGGAATATCGCAAAGATCAAGACCTGCAGCAAGCATCGCTGATACATATGCTATCGGGAAACCTGTAGCTTTTGATGCGAGTGCCGATGAACGTGATGTTCTCGGGTTAATTTCTATTACAATAATACGTCCGTCTTTCGGGTTACGTCCGAACTGTACGTTTGTACCGCCGATAACCTCGATTGCTTCAACAATCTTATATGCCTGGCGCTGAAGTTCTTTTTGTACGTCCTCCGAAATCGTAATCATCGGAGCTGAACAGAACGAGTCACCTGTATGAACGCCGAGCGGGTCAATGTTTTCGATGAAACATACTGTTATCATATTATTCTGTGAGTCACGGACAACCTCAACCTCAAGCTCTTCCCAGCCCAAGATCGACTCCTCAACAAGAACCTGTCCAACAAGACTTGCCTGAAGACCACGCTCACAAACTGTTTTTAATTCTTCAGTATTATACACAAGACCGCCGCCTGCTCCGCCCATTGTATATGCCGGACGCAAAACAACCGGATAGCCAAGCTTATCAGCAATAGCCAAAGCTTCATCAACGGTATAAGCAACTTCACTTCGAGCCATTTCTATACCGAGGCTTTCCATAGTCTTCTTAAATTCGATTCTGTCCTCACCACGGTCAATAGCATCAACCTGAACACCTATAACCTGAACGTTGTACTTATCAAGCACACCTTCTTTGGCAAGCTCTGAACAAAGGTTCAAGCCTGACTGACCGCCAAGGTTTGGCAACAGTGCATCCGGACGTTCCTTTTCAATAATCTGAGTAAGACGCTCTACATTAAGCGGCTCTATATATGTTACATCTGCCGTTTCAGGGTCTGTCATGATTGTAGCAGGGTTAGAGTTTACAAGTACAATTTCATAGCCAAGCTTTTTCAAAGCCTTACAAGCTTGTGTACCTGAATAGTCAAACTCACACGCCTGACCTATAATAATCGGACCTGAACCTATTATCAGTACTTTGTTGATATCGTCACGTTTCTTCATACACTATTGTCTCCTTCGTTTATTGTCTTCTAAATCACTTTTACTTACTTAAAAATATCCTAACTAATAGTATCTAACATTTTAGCAAATTTGTCAAGTAGTTTTCCGAATTTTTATTGTATTTTTTTTGATGTTTTTTTCCTGATTTATTATGCAATTTTTATAAAATTCATTAAAATCATTAAAAATATAAATTCACACAAGAGCATTGTATAAATAATTCTTGCAGGAGTTTTCGCATACCACAGACTGCTTAAAATCTCATATGTTATGATAACACTTCCCACAAGTCCTGTTATTAGGAGTATTAAAAACGTAGTCACCGAGAAAAATCCAAACACCACACTGATTGCTGCCAAAACAGAAACAGGAACCGCAACAAACGCAAAACGTTTTACAAACTCCTTATACGGCATAAACTGACGCATTATAAACCTGTTTACAACAAAGAATATCGATGCATACAGGAAGAACATCGCTATACCGCTTATTATCCCGCAAACACCGGATATAGTCCAGTTAATCAAATTATATCCGATAAAATTCCCGATATTGGCAGTTTGAGGTATAAAGTTTAATGCTGATTGTAGTTTTCCTGCAGTTAGTATGGACGCACTTATTCCCATTATAAGACCTTCAAAACCGGCAAGAATAATAATTGTAGCCCAGCTCATCTCGCCCGGATTCATAACAGTATCTACGGGTGATTTTATAAATGAGAGAAAAAGCTGCCACGCTCTTGCGAATGAGTTTTTAGCTTCCGTTTTAACTTTTTCTCGTTTCACCTTCGGACGCTTAACACGTTCTTTTTTAGCACGTTCTTTTTTTGGTTCTTCTTTAGGCGGTGCACTGCCTTCTTTTGCCATTCGTTTGGCAACGCTTACAGCACAAGTGCATTGTTCGCCTTTTTCAAGATTTCTTCCGCAATAAATACATTCACGCATAATCTCACACCTTTCTATGGCTATTTATAAAGTTTAAGTTCAAATTCAGTCTTCGCTGTTTCGGTTATATTACTTATTTTTTTGTATAACTTTACATCTATACTTCCTATTTTCATATCGAAATCACTTATTTCCGAAAACGCCAGAGCAATATCCGTTTTGTTTTTAAAGCTTTCGACACCTTGCGTTATTATCGTTTGTTCGCCCGGCGCAAGATGAGTCTGTGCAGGCGTTGCTACCAAGATATAATCACATTCATACAGTTCATTCAATCTCCAGTAGTCACGTGAATCCACCTCCGGCAATCCGACAATGTAATCATCTTCCCTGTTCTCCGTCATATTAAGTGACGGAACAACGTTGATAAGAATACTGCTGTTAAGTACAAAAGACGACGCAAGAACTCCGCATGTCGCACCCTCCGGAATCTTTTTATCCAAAGTCCGTTTCAATGCAAGAACAGAGTTTATATCCGTTCTTTTTTTAGGTTTTACCGAATATGTCGGGAACATCGAAAGTGCTTTAATTTCCTGTATATTCTGTGGCTGTTTACGATTGATACACGGACTTAATACGTTAACCAATGCAATAATGCATATAAACAGTATCATTCTTCGTTTTGTTATGTTATTTATAATAAGTATCAGAGTTACAACAATACCGGGCATATACAGTAATAAATGCTGTTGTCCGTGAGTTTGTGTAGAAACAAACATTATTGCACAAATCAGTAATTGACACAGCACAAAAATTCCACGCATTTCTTTGTTTTTAATCGCCAGGCGTACTGTGCCGACTAAAATCAGAAGAGCAGATACCAAACCAAAATATCTGGTTATAAGTTTTAAATCTGTAGCAAACGAATATTTGTAACTCGAATAAAGTACTCCATAATCTCTGAGAAGGATATTCACAAAAAACGGATAAAACAATACTATCAGCACAAAACCAAAACTTAAAAGCGTAACAATAAGCTCTTTAAAATTACGGTGTAATAATATCGTTTCAATAACCATTACTGTCACAAACGAAACTGTAAAAAACGCAAAATAACGTCTTATTATCATTATAAATGCAAGCATTACGCCCAGTAAAATGTATTTTAGATATTTTTTATTGTCAAGTACATTGGTTATATAAAGAAAATAACACATCAATGCTATAACCACACCTGCAACATCTATAAAACCGATAACGGTTATATACCACATCGACGGCAACATCAAAAGCGTTACTGTATAGGCAAAAAGTGGTTTTGAAGAGAGTTTTTCAGCTACCAGATATACGGCGATATACGCAGGTATAAGATAGAATATTACCACTGATATCGTATACGATACACGTGTTATGCCGAACAGTTTCATCCATAACGCTACAGGAACCGCTACAAAATAATTGTAGTCACTTGTTCCTGCAGAATTATAAACATCTTTAATAAACCCAAAATTTAACGGTTTGTCTGCAAGCATTCTGCCTATATCCCAGTAAGTTGAATCGTCCCAAAAATAAACTGTTTTGCTCATAAGCACATATGCCACGGCAAATATCAATGCCAGCAAGCATAAAGAGCCTACAAAACACAATTTAAAATATTTCATTTCTGTAAGCTTTTTATGCGAGCTTTTTTTACTGTTCTCTACCCACTCAAGAAGTTCCACTTCTTTTTCCTCCTATATTTCAAACAAAGACATTATTTCATCATCAGTAAGATTACCAAGCGTTTTGCTGTTTACCTGAATTATATCCTCGGCAAGACTACGCTTTTTAGCTTCCAGCTTTAGAATTTTTTCCTCAATTGTTCCGTGCGAGGCAAGTTTTATCACCTGTACGGCACGTGTCTGACCTATTCTGTGTGCACGGTCTGTCGCCTGATCGGTAACTGCCGGATTCCACCATGGGTCATAATGAATTACAGTGTCTGCACCCGTAAGATTTATACCCGTTCCACCGGCTTTTAATGATACTAAAACAGCATCGCCTTCACCGTTATTAAATTTTTCACAAATTTTCACACGTTCTTCTGCCGGAACATCACCTGTTATTTTAAAACACCGTATACCCAACTGCGAAAGTTCATTTTCGATCATGTCAAGCATCGTACGGAACTGTGAAAAAACAAGCATCCGATGACCACCCGAGCGTGCAGTCAAAACAATGTCCTTCAAAAGCTCGAGTTTTCCGCTCTGCATTTTTTCAGTACCCGAAAACAGCGCAGGGTGACAGCAAATCTGACGCAGACGTAAAATGTTGGTAAGGATTGTCATTCGTCCGCTTCCGGTACCAAGAAGACCAAGTGCCTCACTGCGTGCAATTTCAACGTACGCCTGATACATTCCTTTTTGCTCACGGCTGAGTTCTGCAATCATTGTTGTCTCTATTTTTTCAGGTAATTCCTCAAGAACATCCTTTTTCATACGTCTTAATACAAACGGACGTATTATTCCCTTTAATGTCTCGGATATTTCGTCATTGTCAAGGACATTTTCAAACCGCTCTGAAAACGACCGTGATGAGCCAAGATAACCCGGCATAACAAAATCAAAAATAGACCACAGTTCCATTATTGAATTCTCTATCGGTGTACCGGTAAGTGCAAACCTGTGTTCTGAACGTATACGTTTTACACTTATTGCATTCATTGTTTTACGGTTCTTTATATACTGAGCTTCATCAATTACACAGTATGAAAATTCAATATCTTTATACAACCCAATATCTCGTCTTAACAGCGGATACGATGTAATAACAAACTCATAGTCCGATATTGTCTTTATTAAGTCTTCACGTGCTTCTTTAACACCATTTATAAGGAGATATCTTGCATCAGGCAAAAACTTTTCTATTTCTTTCTGCCAGTTATATATAAGTGTGCTGGGTGCAACAATAAGAGCAGGCTTTTTGGGCTTAACGCTGTGTATATAAGCAATTGTCTGCAGAGTTTTGCCAAGACCCATATCATCCGCAAGTATTCCGCCCATACCAAGCTCTGAAAGTTCATAGAACCATGAAAGTGCATCTATCTGATAACTTCGTAATTCACCGCATAAATCCTTTGGGATTACAGGCTTATGTTTACGTATTTCATCAAGATACTTTTTAAACTCTGCATCTTTTGCAATCCCCGACATTGCTTCAATACGCAACAACTCAAATTTCGGAATTTTAATCTTTCCGGCTTTTACATCTTTATCTGTTATACCGAGATTTACAAGAAGTTCAAATATTTCACGTTTATTGCTTGTTTTAAAATCAAGATAGCGACCATCTTTTGTACGGTAATAGTCTTCTTTTAATCGAAGTGATTTTAAAAGTTCATTAATCTCTTCCTTTGAAAGTTCAGATTCAAAGCTTATTTCAAGGTAGTCTTCTTTTTCTATATATGAAGCACTGGCTGTGAATTCAAAATCCTCGTTTATGTTAAGGTTAATAAATCTGTCACTTAAAACGAAGTCTGAAAATGCAGATAACAGTTTCATATCACGTGTAAGGAAGTTATATATCTGCGAGCTGTCAGACAACGAAAAACCTGTGCGTGTTTTCGAAAATTTATCAAAAAACGACAGGACTTTTTCTTCTGCACTAAAATCCCGTATTATAATCTTTTCATCATCAGTAACACCAGGTGCCGGCAGTTTTATCTGCATTGTTCCGTATTTCACGGTAACTACAGCCGTTATTGCATCCTTTTCGCAATCGAAGAAGACGGTAAACCGTGGTTTGTCGTCAATAACAATTTCATCAACACCGTTTATGACAACGCCGTGTCGATTTCTCAATTTAGGCAACACGTGCGCCGCAAAAAGCATTGCGTTATCACCTTTAAATGTTATCTGGGTGCGGTTAACATCTGAAAGTGAACGGTAAATAGGCATAAAATAGTCACGCCATGCAGGTGAAGTGTTATAGATTTTATCGTTATAGAAAAACCATTCGCCGTTAGGCGTAATCGCAAATCCGCTTTCAGAAAGCGACATTATAATATCTTTTTCTGCCGCCTCAACATCTATAAGAATGTCAGGGTCTTCTTTTAGTATCTGAACACCGTTTATTGTCATTCCGTCAAAAATCAATTTAAAATCAAGATTTGCAAGATACGGCAACATTCTGCATATAACCGCAGAACCGAACGATGTTTTTGATGAAAGCTTACGGTAAAGATTAACGCCAGATGAGCGTGTCTGATACACCTCTGCCATTATTTTTATTATAGTATCTTCATTGGAAGAAAAATACATATTTCGTCTTGAATAGACATTGGTTCTGTCTACTTTAAACTCCTTGTAGTTCAGGTAACAGTCAAGAAAGTTTTCAAGTCCTTGTATTTCGCCACCGCAATCCGGCAAAGAAAGCGACATCTCAAATTCCGGGTCGATGTCCTTGTCCCTGTTCGGCTTTATGAATAACTCAAATGAGGCGTGAATTTTTTTACGTTCACCATATGAAGAAAATTCATGGCATAATGCAGATGCAATCTTGTCGTTTTCGTTCTCCGTATGAGTGTTATTATTAAGTTCTGCCATACGTTCTTTTAAAACTGCTACAATATGCTTGCACGGCGACTGCATGGTCTGGTAATAAGTGCATGTACATAACTCGTTTGAGATTTTGCCGTCTTTAAATGTTATATATACATTATACAGACCTTCACCGTCAACAGCTGCACTTATTTCGGTTTCCGAACGTTTTTTAATATGAACACGTCCGTCACGGAAATACTCTTCACCACGTCTGTAAACCATATCCGAGCATAGCCCTTTTATCATATCATCGGTTATATGCATACGACTAATCACCTTTCAAAATTTTCTATCATATTATTATACCATTTTTTTACATAAATTACAATATTTTTCATGAAATAGTTTGTAAATTTTTTAAGAACAAAAAAGAGATGCATTTGCATCTCTTAAATATCAAATTCCTCTTCGATAATTCTAACGCAATCCTTTACAAGTTCAACGCAAGGTCTTTTTTGATAATACTCTGCCGTTCTTGCCTCCGGTTTGGGGTTTGTTTCGCCTGATTTATTTAGTCCCAATAATTCAGCACATACGATTGTGCCGTTCTGCTCGGTAAATATCTTTGCAAGCTCCTGTACTTTTCCGTACACATCAGCACGTGTATCGCCATCTTTTGCACCGCGTGAAAGCATCATACCTGCAACCATTACCATACCAGACACTGCACCGCAGGTAAGACGCATACGGCCGATACCACCGCCAAAGCCTTCAGATAGTTTCATTGTAGTATCAAAATCAAGTCCCAAATCATCACAAAACGCGCCGATAACCGACTGCGAACAGTTGTATCCCGATTTGAATAATTCTTCTGCTTTAGTTATTCTGTCCATATTATACCTCTTTATGAAATCAAATCAGAAAACAAAGATGCCTTGTACTTTCCGGTTACAACACGGTCGTTGTCACACGGATCCTTAATAACCTTGATACCGGAAAATTCTGCTTCGTCAAGAATTTCAGATACAGCTTCGCCCTGCTCATAACCTATTTCGAATGCAATATAACTGTTTTCTTCCATTATTTCCGGTGCAATTTCCGTTATTCTCTGATAGAACAACAGTCCGTCAAATCCGCCATCAAGCGCCTCGGGCGGTTCATAACTTGTTACTATATTGTCAAGACTGAAAATGGTGTCAGTTTCAATATACGGCGGGTTAGACACGATGACATCATACTTACCCTCCGGTATTTCTTCAAGTATGTCACAGTGCTCAAGCTTTACATCAACACCGTTTAATTTAGCGTTCTCGCTTGCTACCTCAAGTATTGCCTCGCTGTAATCAAGCAATGTAACATCAGCGTTTGGACAAAGCTTTGCAATGCTTATACCTACGCAACCACTACCGGTTCCTATGTCAAGAACACGCACCTTTTTGTCCTTAATCTTCTTTACAACGGTTTCAACAAGCGTTTCAGTATCTTGACGCGGAATCAGCACAAGGTCATTTACCTTAAAGGTATAACCCATAAACTCCGTTTCACCAAGTATGTACTGCAACGGCTCACCCGAATTACGGCGTGAAACTATATCCATAATTTCCGCTTCTTCTTGAGCTGTTATTTCTCTCGGATTTTTAATAAAATCCTCCTGTGACATTTTTGTGACATGAGATATAATCCAATCCGCCTCATGTTCATTTTCGCCTAATTCTTTTCGTACTTCTGTACGCATACTCCCGACTACCATTTGTCCTCCTCTTTATTCTCAGGTATACACGGTTTCATTGACTCAATTGCAACCTCTATCTGTGACTCGTCCGGCTCACGTGTTGTGAGTTTCTGAAGCCACAATCCCGGTTTTGAAAGCCAACCTACACATTTGTTCTTGCTTCTTCCTGCCCATTTGATTACTTCATATGATAAGCCTGCTACAATCGGCAGACACAAGAGTCTTGTTCCAATTCTTAAAAGAACAGCTATTATTTTTTCAAAACCTTGAAATCTCGGTAAAAAAGCATATATGATAATGCTGATTATCATGACAAAAAGCAAAAAACTCGTTCCGCAGCGTGGATGAAAACGTGTGTATTTTTTTACATTTTCAACAGTAAGCTCTTCGCCGGCTTCATAGCATGCAATCGTCTTATGCTCAGCACCGTGATATTCAAAAACACGCTTGATTTCTTTCATCCGTGATACAAGTGCCATATAGCCGAGGAATATAAGCATTCGCATAACACCCTCAAAGATACTTATAAATAGTGTGTGTTCAGTAAGCCAGTTTAAAGCCGGAATTATTTCAATGACCCATGATATTAAAAATGGGAGTAATATAAACAAACCTACGCTCATTATCACCGAAAGAAATACTGCGAAATATATTACTACATCCTTGATTTTATCACCGAGTTTATCCTCAAGCCATTTTTCAAACTTACTCTCTGATTCTCCCTCTTCTTCTATATCTACAAATTCTGCACTGTACATCAATGCTTTCATTCCTATGACAAGACTGTCAATGAAATTTATACAGCCACGCAGAATCGGAAGTTTCCATATTTTAGCACGTTTTTTTGTGCCGTTCTCATCAATTTTGGTCACTATCTCACCATCGGATTTTCGTACAGATACTGCCGTTTTATACGGACCACGCATCATTACGCCCTCCATTACCGCCTGACCGCCGATTGACGTTTTATGTTGTTGTTCTTCAGCCATTTTGGTTTGTCTTTTCTCCTTTCATCGTCCGCACAGAAATGAATATGTTGTATGAAGCGTCGCTACTGTTAGACAACACGGCAGACATACGCAAGGCAAAATACAACCTCCGCCTGTTCTGTATGTTCCTCCGGTTGAGTTATAGCTGTTACTTCTGTTTTTTGCATTGTTTAATGTATCACTGTATTCACTGTTATCAGGATCCATTTTTACTGCTGTTTCAAGATAATTCAACCCTTCGGTATATCTACCGGATTTAATACTTGCAACTCCTGACAAGAAATACCATTCTGCGGTTTTCGGTAAACTTTGCAACATCATAATCGCCTGCATAGTCATTCCTATTGCCAACATCTGACGTACAGTTGAAAATGATGGAGTTGCACCGGTGTAACCGCCTGCGTTTCCGTAACCGCCGTATCCCCCGTAATTTGCAGAGGTATTGGCACTTGTGCCTTTTTTTATTATCATATCATACGCCTTATTTACTTCCTTCATTTTCTCCGCCGCAAGGTCTGCCAACGGATTATTGACGTATTTATCTGGATGATACTTTTTCACAAGCTCCTTATATGCTTTCTTGACGGTTTCTTCGTCTGCATTTTCGGGAACTCCGAGAACTTCGTACGGATTCATTGCTGTCCTTTCTCTCACCGCTTAAAATACTCTGTTGTTTTTCTTTTAAGCTTATATAAATTATCTTTGCTATCAAGTCTCTGTTTTGTTTAATATCAGTAAGTTCAAATGATGTAGCAATACCGTCAAGTGTAAGCGTAAGACTTAGCTCCATATCACCGGCACAAGTTTTAAGATCTTTATAACCCATTTTTATCAAAGGATTATATGCACCGGATTTTAAATCTTTTTCAAGGTCATTTACGGCATCAATTACATATATCCATCTGCCGAGATTAAACCCGAGCCACGCAAGCGCACGGCGCTGTTTTTCATCTGTTATAAACTCAGGGGTAAAAAGACACTCAAGTATTCTGCCAAACGCCTCTGCAGTATCGTCTATCGAGTTACTGCCACGTTTTTCGTAATCACTTAAAATATCAAGCTGTTTTTTAATTTCGGCATACTCTCTTCCGTGCAATTTTTTTGCCTTACGGCAACCACGCCAAAATGCCGTCATTCCCAGTAACGCTTTTATGCTTTTATCATCATGCCAATCATCCTTGAGTTTAAGATATGTGAGAAGAACTCCTACACCTGCAGCATATGACACTGCTTCATCATCTTTTACAAATCTGCGTTTTTTTATAGGATGTATAATGCATCTTTCTTCCCTGCACAAAGTTTCTTTTTCAAAAGAGGAAAGCACTAACGCAAGAAATGTTATATCGTAGCTCAATCCGAGCCGCGCAATATGCGACGCATTTTTGCCCGTTGCTTTGCACACACCGCAATAATATGACGAAAATACTTTATACTCTTCTTCTGTCACCTGATTATTGCCGATTGTTACGTACCCGAACATAATGAGTCCCTTTACTTTCTCAAAACAAACTTATACATAGTACAGTATATCATAAACATTTCAAAATCTCAATACTTTTTTGAAAATATTTTAAATTTAATAATTTGTACACATTCTGCAGAAAATAAAGCAAACGAAAGGAGCATTTGCTATGAATATGTCAAACGAAGAATATATAAATTATGTGAGTGAAAAAAGCCCAAAATCAAAACTGGGCATAAACTGCCTCAAAGCATTTGTAATCGGCGGTCTTATCTGCACAATCGGTCAGTGCTTTTTAAATCTCTATAAATACCTTGGTGCAGACAAAGAAACCGCCTCCACCCTTGTTACAGTTACAATGATTTTTTTAGGCTCACTTCTTACAGGTCTTAATATCTATCCTAAAATCGCAAAGCATGGCGGTGCGGGAACTCTTGTTCCCGTTACGGGTTTTTCAAATGCAGTGACAGCCCCCGCACTTGAAGCAAAGACTGAAGGGTATGTTCTTGGTGTGGGTGCAAAGATATTTACAATCGCCGGTCCTGTCATACTTTACGGCACTCTCTCCTCCATTGTCTGCGGTATAATATATTTTTTTATCAAATAATAAAATAACTCTTGAAAAATCCTTGGATTTGTTGTATAATATATAGATAGAATATTATGGTCTTTATGACATATTTTATTTTTACAGAAAGGACTTAGATAAATATGGCAAATCCAAAGGCTGCCCTCATTATGGGCTCTGACTCAGACTTTGACAAAGTCAAGGGTTGTATAACAAAACTGAAAGAATTTAACGTTGAGGTTGAAGTGAATGTAATATCAGCTCACCGTACACCTGAAAAGGCAATGGAATATGCACAAAATGCAGAGGACAACGGTATAGATGTTATAATCTGCGCAGCAGGTATGGCGGCACACCTTGGCGGTGTTGTTGCGGCAAATACTACACTCCCCGTTATCGGTATCCCGATTGAATCAACATTCTCTGGTATGGATGCACTTTTAGCAACAGTTCAGATGCCCCCGGGTATCCCCGTTGCAACAGTAGGTGTAAATAACGGTACTAACGCAGGTATTTTAGCAGCAGAAATGCTATCACTTAAATATGATTATATAAAACCGATGCTCAAAGACGCACGCCGTAAAATGGCAGAAGCAGTCGAAGCAAAAGATGCAGTTATAAAAGAAAAAGCCGCAGCGCTTTAACATAAGAAAAAGGAGATTAAAATTATGGCAACAGATGCATACAAGAAAGCAGGCGTAGACGTTGAAGCGGGTTACGAGTCTGTAAAACTAATTAAAAACGATGTAAAGAGAACAGCTATCGAGGGCGTACTCGGCGGAATCGGCGGTTTCGGCGGTTTGTTTGAAATCCCCGAGGGTTATAAGAACCCTGTACTTGTTTCAGGCACAGACGGTGTCGGAACAAAGCTCCGTATAGCATTTTTGATGGACAAGCACGATACAATCGGTCAGGACTGTGTTGCAATGTGCGTAAACGACGTTGCATGTTCAGGTGCAAAGCCGTTGTTCTTCCTTGACTACCTTGCAGTAGGCAAAAACTATCCCGAAAAGATAGCACAGATTGTTAAAGGCGTTGCAGACGGTTGTGTTGCTGCAGGTTGTGCACTTGTTGGTGGTGAAACTGCAGAAATGCCCGGTTTCTACCCCATTGATGAATATGACCTTGCAGGTTTCAGCGTAGGTATAGTTGAAAAGGACAAGATTACAGACGGTAACCGTGCAAAGGCAGGCGACAAGCTTATCGGTATCGCATCAAGCGGTGTTCACTCAAACGGTTATTCACTCGTAAGAACACTCTTTGACTTAAATGGTGAAAAGGCAAAAGAAAATCTTTGTGAATACAGTGACAAGCTTGGCATGACTATCGGCGAAGCACTTCTTACTCCGACAAGAATTTACGTTAAACCGCTTTTGAAGCTTATTGACGAGGTTGGTATCAATACAGTATCACATATCACAGGCGGCGGTTTTGTCGAAAACGTGCCGAGAATGCTCCCCGACGGTCTTAAGGCTGTTATACATAAGGGTACATGGGACGTTCTCCCGATATTTGATATTATGCAGGAAAAGGGCAATATCCCCGAAGCTGATATGTACAACACATTTAATATGGGTATCGGTATGATAGTTGCTGTTGATGCTGATAAGGCAGATGCGGCTGTTAAATGTCTTGAATCTGCAGGCGAAAAGGCAAGCATCATAGGCGAGCTTGTTGAAGGCGAAAAGGACGTTGAGATCGTATGAAGAACATCGGTGTACTGATTTCAGGCGGAGGCACGAACCTCCAGGCACTCATTGATAAACAAGGCAGTGTTTTAAAAAACGGTAAAATTGTTTGTGTTTGTTCAAACAGTGCCGATGCATACGGACTTACACGTGCAAAGAATGCCGGAATACCGACTAAAGTAATACGCAAGAACGCAGACTGTGGCGGAAGCATAGACGAGCTTAACCGCCAGATCTGCGCATATATGAAAGAGATGAACGTTGACGTTATTGTTCTTGCAGGTTTCCTTGCCATACTTGGCGGTGAACTCTTGGAGGAATATGCAGACAGAATAGTAAATATTCATCCGTCGCTTATCCCCTCTTTCTGCGGTGACGGTTATTACGGACTTAAAGTTCACGAAGAGGCATTGAAATACGGAGTTAAAGTTACAGGTGCTACAGCACATCTTGTAAACGAAATAACAGACGGCGGTAAAATACTTATGCAAAAAGCCGTTGAAATACAGGACGGTGACACGCCCGAAATTCTGCAGAAGCGTGTTATGGAACAGGCTGAATGGATAATACTCCCTGAAGCTGTAGAAAAACTTTGTGCATCACTTTAAATGAAAGGAATACATAAAATGGCTACAATAGATATTTATAAAGAGCTTAAAGAAAACTCATACCCCGGCAGAGGTATTGTTATAGGAAAAAGTGCAGACGGCAAGAGTGCTGTAACTGCATACTTTATCATGGGCAGAAGTGTCAACAGCCGTAACCGTGTGTTTGTAGAAGACGGCGACGGAATACGCACACAGGCGTTTGACCCGTCAAAGCTTACAGACCCGCATCTTATTATATATGCACCTGTTCGTGTTCTTGGTAACAAGACAATCGTTACAAATGGTGATCAGACCGATACAATATACGAGCTTATGAATCAGCAGATGACTTTTGAGCAGTCACTCAGAACTCGTGAATTTGAGGACGATGCTCCTAACTACACACCGAGAATTTCGGGTATCATAAAGACGGATGCAAACGATTTCAACTATGCAATGTCAATCTTAAAGAGTGCAGACGGTGACCCGTCATCATGCAGAAGATACACATTCTCATACAATAATCCGCAGGCAGGTGTAGGTCACTTTATCCATACATATATGTCAGACGGTGATCCCCTACCGTCATTCTCGGGTGAACCCAAGCAGGTTTCAATCCCCAACTGTATTGATGAATTTACAAACAGTTTGTGGACATCACTGAATGAAGACAACAAGGTTTCACTTTTCGTAAGATTTATTGATTTAGAGAGCGGAAAGACAGATACAAGAATTATAAACAAAAACGTATAATGCGAAAGGAATAATACAAATGAAAGAAATGCAATTAAAATACGGCTGTAACCCTAATCAGGTGCCGTCAAGAGTATATCAGAAAAACGGTGAGCTTCCGTTTGAAGTTTTAGGCGGAAGACCGGGATATATAAACCTGCTCGATGCACTTAACGGCTGGCAGTTGGTGTCAGAACTAAAAAAAACAACAGGCTTGCCTGCCGCAACATCATTCAAGCACGTTTCACCTGCAGGTGCGGCTGTTGGTTTACCGTTAACTGACACATTAAAGAAAATATACTTCGTTGACGATGTTGAGCTTACACCTATGGCAAACGCTTATGCAAGAGCAAGAGGCGCAGACAGAATGTCATCATTCGGTGATTTTATTGCACTTTCAGACGAGTGTGATAAGGCAACTGCACTTCTTATAAAGAAAGAAGTTTCAGATGGTATTATTGCTCCGTCATATTCAGATGAAGCTCTTGAAATTCTTAAAGCTAAAAAGAACGGTAACTATTGCATTTTAAAAATTGACCCGTCATATAAGCCCGACCCGATTGAGTGTAAGGAAGTATTCGGTATTACATTCGAGCAGGGACGTAACGAGCTCCCGATAAACGACGAGTTATTAGCTGATATTGTTACAGATAACAAGGATATGCCGGAGAGTGCAAAGCGTGACTTGTTGATTTCACTTATCACACTTAAATATACACAGTCAAACAGTGTATGCTATGTAAAGGACGGTCAGGCAATCGGTATCGGTGCAGGTCAGCAGTCAAGAATTCACTGTACACGTCTTGCAGGTAACAAAGCCGATATATGGTGGCTTCGTCAGGCACCGCAGGTACTTAATCTTCAGTTTGTTGACGGTATCCGCCGTGCAGACAGAGATAACACTATTGACGTTTATATCTCTGATGAATACGAGGACGTATTAAAGGACGGCGTATGGCAGACACTCTTTAAGGTTAAGCCGGAACCGTTCACAAAGGAAGAGCAGAAAGAATGGCTTAAAAAGAACTCTGATGTTGCATTGGGTTCAGACGCATTCTTCCCGTTTGGCGATAACATCGAGCGTGCATATAAGTCAGGTGTTAAATACATCGCACAGCCCGGTGGTTCAGTTCGTGACGATAACGTTATTGAAACTTGTAACAAATACAATATGGCAATGAGCTTCACAAAAATCCGCTTGTTCCACCACTAATTACTGAAAGGATAAAATGATATGAAAATATTAGTAGTAGGCGGCGGTGGCCGTGAGCATACAATAGTATGGAAAGTAGCACAGTCTGACAAGGTTTCAAAAATATACTGTGCACCCGGTAACGGCGGTATTTCAAAGCTTGCAGAATGTGTTGATATTTCAGCAACTGACATTGATTCAATGGTTGCATTTGCAAAAGAAAAGGAAATCGACCTTGTAATGGTAGCACCGGATGATCCGTTGGTACTTGGTATGGTTGATGCAATGGAAGAAGCAGGAATTCGTGCATTCGGTCCGAGAAAGAATGCGGCTATAATCGAGGGTAGTAAGGTTTTCTCAAAAGACCTTATGAAAAAGTACAACATCCCGACAGCCGGTTATGAAGTTTTCTGTGATTCTGCATCTGCAATTGAATATCTTAAAGAGCAGAACTCCTACCCTGCAGTTATTAAGGCAGAGGGATTGGCACTTGGCAAGGGTGTTATAATCGCACTTAACGAAGAAGAAGCGATTGACGGAATCCACGAAATAATGGACGACAAAAAATTCGGCGACAGCGGTAACCGTGTCGTTATTGAAGAATTTTTAACAGGCCCCGAAGTTTCCGTTCTTGCTTTCACTGACGGAAAAACAGTAAAGCCGATGGTATCAGCGCAGGACCACAAGCGTGCATATGATAACGACAAGGGCCCTAACACCGGCGGTATGGGTACATTCTCACCCTCACGTCTTTATGATGATGCAAAGGCAAAAGAATGTATGGAAAACATATTCATTCCTACAATCAACGCTATGAATGCTG
Source organism: Candidatus Ornithomonoglobus sp. (assembly GCA_045649185.1). GTDB lineage: Bacteria > Bacillota > Clostridia > UBA1381 > UBA1381 > Ornithomonoglobus. Next base: position 47,092 of record JAZRPM010000021.1, read on the forward strand.
AGGGCAGACCGTTTAAGGGTGTTTTGTATTTCGGACTTATGATGACTGAAAAAGGCGTTAAAGTTATCGAATATAACTGCCGTTTCGGTGACCCCGAAACACAGGTTGTTCTTCCCCGTCTTAAGACTGACCTTGTTGAGATTATGGAAGCAGTTGTTGACGAAAGACTTGCTGATATTGATATAGAATGGGCAGACAACGCCGCAGTATGCGTAGTTATGGCATCAGGCGGTTATCCTGTATCATACGAAAAGGGACACTTAATTTCAGGAATTGAAGATGCAGAGGCAATGGATAACGTAACAGTATTCCACGCAGGAACAAAGCTCACAGCTGACGGTTTCACAAACGTTGGCGGACGAGTTTTAGGTGTTACTGCAACCGATGATGACCTCGACCTTGCAATAAAGCGTGCATACGAAGCTGTTGAAAAGATTTCATGGAAAGATGAATTCCACAGAAACGATATCGGCGTAAAATAAATTTTTCGAAAGGTATTGAGGTTATGAGAAACGATTATATTACCTGGGACGAATACTTTATGGGCATCGCACTTTTAAGTGCAATGCGTTCAAAGGACGAAAATACACAGGTTGGTGCTTGTATAGTAAACGATGAGAATAAGATTCTTTCACTCGGCTACAACGGTATGCCTATAGGCTGCAGTGACAGCGAGATGCCGTGGAAACGTCAGGGCGCACCAATTGATACAAAGTATATGTATGTGTGCCATGCAGAGTTTAACGCAATCTTAAACAGTCCTGCACCCTCACTTAAAGGTGCAAGAATTTATGTAACACTCTTCCCTTGCAACGAGTGCGCAAAAGCTATTATACAGAGCGGAATAAAGGAAATTGTGTATCTTTCCGATAAATATGCCGGAACTGATGCCGACATTGCTGCAAAGCGTATGTTTGATATGACAGGTGTTACATACAGAAAATACGAACCGACAGGTAATGAAATTAAAATCAGCTTATGAGGTAAAATATGGAATTCAAGGAAACAATTCTTGACACAGAAGATATATACAAGGGACGTGTATTTGACGTAAAAAAACATACTGTAGAACTTCAAAACGGCGATACCGTGACACGTGAGCAGATACTTCATAACGGCGGTGTTGCAGTAATAGCTATAGACAGCGATGGTATGGTGTTTATGGTGCGTCAGTACCGATTTGGTGCAAGTACCGAAACACTGGAAATTCCGGCAGGCAAGCTTGAAAAAGGCGAAGACCCGTACGAGGCAGGAATGAGAGAGCTTCGCGAGGAAACAGGTTATAAAACCGACAAGCTCACAAGTCTTGGTGATTTTCTCCCTACCCCTGCATACTGTAGTGAAAAGATCTATCTCTATATGGCAAACAAGCTTGAATACTGCGGTCAGGACCTTGACGATGACGAGTTTCTGTCCGTTGAAAAATATCCGCTTGACACCTTGCACGAAATGGTGCTGAAAAACGAGATAAATGACTCAAAAACAGTAATCGCAATACTAAAAGCAAAAGCAATATTAAAATAACAAGACCGCCGGTTTTCATTCCGGCGGTATTTGTTATTGATAAATTCTATAAATATCATTTATAAACACATTCAAAAATTTTCCTGCATTATTTTCGATAAATCTTACAAGCTCATTATAATCTTTTTCATACTCGTTGTAATACTCCATTTCTTCATCAAAAATAGTCGCTTTTATTTTTAGCAAAAAATGTCGCATCTCTTTCTCTATTCGAAAAAAGTGTTTGTTTTTCATCAGAAGTTCAGGCTTTTTTTCAGGAGCCATTGCACCAAGAACAGCACACATCAATTTAAAATATAGCAATTCATTTGTCTTTTCACGAAAACCTTCAAATAAACTCCAAAGTTTTTTATCGTTTACACACGAACGAAGATAATTCGATGACAGTTCGAACACTTTTACTTTTTCTCCGAACTCATCACAAAACAAGCTCAAATCTCTATATATCAGCATACCTATATTTTTTGTTAATCCGAAACTATCCATAACATTTCCCCCCATTAAAAAAGTGCGTCTCACAAGAGAACGCACCGAAAAAGTGTTCTCTTGCAACCACGCAACTTAATCCGCATACAAGAAGACTAATAGAGAAACACCTTTTACCATTGGTATTCCTCTTGCATACGGAAAATATTTAATTTAAGTTACGTGGTTACTATTATGATACCACATATTGAAGAAAATATCAAGCATTTCTCGCAAAATAATAAAGAGGACTTTTTAAGTCCCCTTCGAATTACTTATTAAGATATATCTCTTCACCCGGCTTGAGTTCAAGTGTTATTGCACTGTCTATGAAATCACCATCACTGTAAATTAGTGAAAGTGTTGTTGTTGTCGGGTTGTAGATGTAGTTACTGTCAACCGACATAATAAGGCTCTTGAACGCTGAAATATAGTCGCAGATTTCTATATTTGTTGCGTACCAGATATCGTCTCTTCCGCTTACTGCCTTAAAAAGCTCTTCCATTCTTTCCCACTGATTGCCTCTGTCAAGCTCATGTGCGTGACCGTAAACATAGAACAAATGACATTGATTAAAGATAGGATCTCTTTCAAGGAAGTCCTTGCAATAATCCATCAGTTTCTCACTTTTGTGATCACATGTCGGATGCCAACGATACCAGTCGCTCGGCATAGTGATTTTTCCTGAACACGAAGCTGTTCTTGCATAAACTATGCCACAGTTCTTTAAAAGCTGTGGAGTATCATGGTTAAATGCTGTGTAAGGATATGCAAAACCTCTTACACTTCCGCCAAAAACCCTTTCGAGATTTTCTCTGTCCTTAATGATTTCATATGTAGCCGTCTGAGGTGCTACTCTGTCCAAATAAACATGTGTAAGAGCATGAACTGCCACTTCCTGACCTTTATACACTTCTACAGGATCAGGTATATCTGTAAACCTTCTGTCTCCACTGTTTATATTGAAAGTACCCTTTAAGCCGTACTTATTCATAAGCTCAATGAGTGGTCTGTCCTGCGGCCATGCATCATCGTAACTTAATGTAAATGCTTTTCTTTTCCCGCCCGGGAATATTGGATAAACTGCCATATTTATCTCCTCCTTTTTCGATTATAATACCACAAAAAAAAAAGAATTGCAAGCATATATTTCAAATAACTTACAAAATCCCGTTAAACCTTGACAACCTTAACGTTTAATGGTATACTTTTTACAGAATAATACTGACAATTTTACATATAATTTCGTATAAGGAGATGATTACCATTATTAAGAAAACCGTTTCATTTTTACTTGCCCTTTCAGTTGTCGGTGCACTTACTATTACAGCTTGTGCAACAGAAGACTATGCCTGGGCAAAAACAGAGATTGAATACTGTCAGAAAAATAATATAATGACAGGTGACGAACACGGTAACTTAAACCCCGGCGGAACACTTACACGTGCCGAAATGGCAAAGATGCTCACCGAATCTTTTGACCTTAAGATTGACAACAACGCATCTTTTAATGATGTAAAGTCCGATGACTGGTACTATAACTACGCAAAATCAATTAAGTCTTCTATGACGGCACCGGGTGTTAATTTCTACCCCAATGAAGTAGTAACTCGTGAAGAATTTGCATCTACACTTGTTCTTGCATCAGGACTTAAAGCATCACATCTTTGTAATCTACGTATTCTAAGCGATAACTTCTATGATGCTGACAAAGTATCAACAAAATATAAAACACTGCTTTCTGTAGCTGTTGAACGTGCATACTACCGTGGTTCAGATTATTATCTGCGTCCAACCGACACATTGAAACGTGCCGAGGTATGTGCAATGCTCTACCGTGTACTGGAAAAGCAGAAAGGCTATCTTGCAATAACACGCTATGATTTAGGCGTTCCTGAAACAAACACACCCATTATGGGCGAAAGTACAATTTCTATGGAATCAGCAATAGCATGGGCAAAAGCAAATAACGCATCAGATTTATTTATTGATGCGGCACAATATTACTGGAAATACGGTGAGCTTACCGGAATCCGTCCCGAAATCCTTTATGCACAGGCGGCAAAAGAGACAGGCTACGGCAGATACGGTGGCAGAGTTCTGCCTGAAATGAATAACTTCGCCGGAATCAAAAAATACGGTGCAGTAAACGACGCAACCGAGGATCACGAAACTTTTGCCACACGTGAGGACGGCGTAAGAGGACACTTTAACCATATGAGTGCATATGTAGGCATTGAGCCTATAGGCGAAGTACACGGACGTTATAAATCCGTTAAAACACTTGCCTGGGCAGGTACAATCAAATACGTTGAGGACCTTGGCGGAAGATGGTGCCCTGACCTCTACTACGGTTACGCAATAATAAAAGATTTAATAAATAAAATGGAGAAATACTAAAGAACTATGGACATTAAAACACTGGTTTCACAAATGATTATGCTTTTTCTGATACTTGCTTTAGGATATATAATCTTTAAAGTAAAGCTTGTTGATGAAAAATTCACCAAGACTTTCAGTCAGCTTATTCTTAAAGTAACAATGCCGGCAACGATATTATCGTCGGTGCTTGACCTTAAAGAACGTCAGCCGCTCGGTGACGTACTTATGTCTCTCGGCATAGCATTTGCAATGTTTTTCATTATCCTGCCGTTATTGGGATTTTTACTTGCCAAAATATTCAGAGTTAAGAAAAACTCAACCGGATTGTATGTCTTTATGATAATATTCTCAAACGTGGGATTTATGGGCTTCCCTGTTATCGAAGCGCTTGCAGGCTCTGTAGGCTTATTCTATGCAGCAATTTATAACCTTGTCTTTAATATTGCCGTATTCACAATCGGAGTATGGCTTATAAATAAAGATAAAGGTAATAATACAAAATTCGATATAAAACTACTGTTAACACCCGGTGTAATAGTCGCATTCCTTTCACTTGTTGTATACTTTATTAACATAAAGCCCCCTGCAATGATATGCAACACAGTCCGTATGGTCGGTTCAATAACCTCACCGGCTGCAATGCTTGTAATAGGCTTTACTCTCGCAAGAATGGATATAAAGAGCGTGTTCTCACACTGGCGGATTTATCCATGGACAATTGCAAAACAGCTTATTATCCCGCTTATTCTGTGGATACCGTTTTCCGCAATAATCAAAAATGAAATTCTATTAACCGTCACATTCATACTCTTTGCAATGCCGGTTGCCAATAATGCCGTACTTTTCGCAAATACATATGACGGCGATTCAGAGCTCGCCGCACGTTCAGTTTTTATAACCACACTTTTTGCACTTTTAACCGTGCCTCTTTGTGTGTGGCTCGTACAATTCTATTAAAGGAAAACAAACTATGGCTATAGGTATTATCGCTGAATTTAATCCGTTCCATAACGGACATAAATATCTGCTTGAAACCACAAAGAAAATAACAAATGAACGCATCGTTGCTATTATGAGCGGTGCGTTTGTTCAACGTGGAGGCATTGCTGTTACAGACAAGCTCACACGTGCCCGTATGGCTCTTTTAAACGGTGCAGACCTCGTTATTGAGTTACCTGTTACATTCTCGCATAATACCGCACAGAAGTTCGCTATGGGTGCTGTAGGCACACTCAAAGCCACCGGGATAATTGACACACTTGCATTCGGTTCAGAAAGCGGTGATACCGATTCTATAAAAAAAGCCGCAGACATTCTTTCCGACGAACCTGAAGAAGTATCTGTCAGAATCAAAGAGCTTATGTCGGGCGGTATCGCCTATCCTGTTGCACGCCAAAAAGCATATGAGAAGTATTTCAAAACAGATATTCTCTCTACCCCAAACGACATTCTTGCAGTTGAATATCTTCGTGCGTGTAACATTCTCGGCACAGGCTTTAAACCACTTGCGATAAAACGCACAGGAACAGGTCATGACAGCTCCGATGTAACCAATACTATAGCAAGTGCAACGGAAATACGGCGTAGAGTTTCTTACGGCGAGGACATTTCTGATTTTATGCCATCAACTGATTTTGAAGTTTATGATATTGCACGCCTTGATACGGCCGTAATTTCGAATTTAAGACTAATGTCTCCCGAAACGTTATCAGGTATCAGCGATGTTGCAGAAGGTCTTGAAAATAAGTTTATAGCCGTCTCACGTGATGTTGATAACGTAGAGGATTTGTGTATGGCGGTTAAGTCGAAACGCTACACATTAAGCCGTATAAGACGTATTGCCTATTCGTCTTTAATTGGGCTTACAAAGGAAATTGCAGATTTGCCACCTTCATATATACGTGTGCTCGGTGCAAACGAAAACGGACGTGCACTGTTGCGTGAAATGAAAGAAAAGGCAACACTTCCCATTATAACAAAACCTGCGGATTACCACGGCGATGAAATCTTTAACATAAACTCACGTGCGGAGGATATATTCGCACTTTGTGCGAAAAACAAAAATTTACGAACCGCCGGAAATGATTTACGTATGACACCAATTATTATTTAACCTACGGAGCTAATGATGAAACAAATTGCAGTAGGAATACTTGCCCACGTTGACTCGGGTAACACGACACTGTCTGAAGCTATGCTATATAAAAGCGGAACAATCCGCTCACACGGCAGAGTTGACCACGGCAACGCCTTCCTTGACACCAACGAAATAGAACGAGAAAAAGGTATCACTATATTCTCAAAACAGGCCGTTATGGAGTTTTGCGATACCTCCATCACTCTGCTTGATACGCCCGGTCACATTGACTTTTCAACCGAAACCGAGCGTACTCTTGGCGTGCTTGATTACTGCATCTTAGTCATAAGTGGAAGTGATGGCGTACAGAGCCATGCACAGACACTGTGGAAGCTTCTGGAACGGTATAACGTGCCTACATTTATTTTTGTAAATAAAATGGATATTTCTCATTTTGAAAAATCCGAAATCATTGCAGATTTGCAAAAGTATTTGTCCGAAAACTGTGTAGAAATCTCTGACACAGATTCGCTTGTTTTGTGCGATGAGAGTATAATGGACGAGTATCTCAACAGCAGTTTGGTTTCTGATGAAGCGATATCAAATGCGATAAAAAAGAGAACTTTTTTTCCCTGTTTCTTTGGTTCTGCGTTAAAAATGGACGGTGTTGATGAGTTTTTAAACGCTCTTGACAAATATACAAAGATGCCACAAGCTATCAGTGAATTTGGCGCAAAGGTATATAAGATTTCACATGATGCCGACGGTAAACGTCTGACACATATAAAAATCACAGGCGGAACACTCAAATCAAAAACTGTACTTGAAATTAACGACAGCGACGGCACAAAATCAAGCGAAAAGGTTGATACCATAAGAATTTATTCAGGTGAAAAATATACAACTCCCGATGCTGTTTCACAAGGCACGGTATGCGCAGTAACCGGACTTACAAAAACAGTTACAGGTATGGGGTTAGGCTTTGAAAGCGATATTAAAAAGCCCGTTCTTGAACCTGTTCTCACATATAAGCTTGAAATACTTGATGATACCGATGTACACACAGCTTTGACAAAACTGCGTATTCTTGAGCAGGAAGACCCGCAGTTGCGTATTATATGTAATGAGCTTTTGCGTGAAATACACATTCAGCTTATGGGCGAAGTTCAGATTGAGGTTCTGCGCAGAATATTAGATGAACGTTTTGGTATGAAAGCGGATTTCTCGGAGGGTGCTATCTCCTACCGCGAAACGATTGCAGATACAGTCGAAGGTGTCGGACACTTTGAGCCGTTACGGCACTACAGTGAAGTGCATCTTATCCTTGAACCGGCAAAAGCGGGCAGTGGCGTCATCATTAAGACTGATTGCAGTGAAGATTTGCTTGACAAGAACTGGCAACGGCTGATTCTTACTCATATAGCAGAGAAAACACATACAGGCGTACTTACCAACTCACCGATAACAGATATAAAAATCACGCTTGCATCAGGCAGAGCACATAAAAAGCATACAGAGGGCGGTGATTTCCGTCAGGCAACCTACCGTGCCATCAGACATGGACTTATGAGAGCAGAAAGCGTTCTTTTAGAGCCATATTACAGCTTCAGACTTGAAATACCGACAAGTTGTGTTGGTCGTGCTATGACGGACCTCCAACAGATGTCAGCAGAGTTTTCTGCTCCTGAACTTAAAGATGATATAAGTATAATTAAAGGCACGGCACCCGTTAGTACAATGCGTGGGTATTCATCTGATATTACTGCTTATTCATCAGGTAAAGGAAAACTTTTCACTACACTTGAAGGCTACAAACCCTGCCATAACCCCGATGAGGTTATATCAAAAATCGGATATAATCCCGACAGTGATACAGATAGCCCTGCCGGCAGTGTTTTCTGTGCACACGGTGCAGGTTTTAATGTGCCGTGGAACGAGGTCGAGGACTATATGCACCTTGAAAGTGCATTGAAAAAGCCCGAAGATTTAGCAGCGGATAACACACATATAAAGGAATACGTATCAAGCGTAATAAACGACGAAGAACTTTTGCGCATCTTTGAAAAGACATACGGACCGGTTAAAGTAAAATCATATACCGCTATGCAAAAACGCACTTCCCCCACACCCAAACCTGCAAGATATGCAAAACCAAAACATATTTATGACGGTCCACTATATCTTTTGGTTGATGGTTATAATATCATTTTTGCGTGGGAGGATTTAAAAAAGATAGCAGAAGAAAACCTTGATGCCGCACGTGAGATACTTGTAAACAGATTATGCAACTACAGAGGCTTTATGCAGTGCAATCTCATTCTTGTATTTGATGCGTACAAGGTCAAGGGCGGTATCGGCTCTGTTGAACACGTAAACGGCATTGATGTTGTATATACCAAAGAGGCAGAGACCGCAGATGCATATATAGAAAAAGTAACTCACGAGCTTGCGAAAAAGCACCGTGTGCGTGTTGCAACCTCCGACGGTCTTGAACAGCTTATAATCCTCGGCAGCGGTGCACAACGTGTCAGTGCATCCGAGTTTTTAAAGGAAGTAACAGAGACGGAGAATAAGATTAGAGATTTTATAAAGAATATGGAATAGAAAAAATCCGCATCAACTGATGCGGATTTTAATATTTAACTCTTATTTATCCAAACTTTTCAGCGACTTCACTCACAACTCTTAAATTTCACAAAGGTAGAGTTGTGAGCTTCGCATGCATTCGTCACCGCACGCTCGCGGCATATCCGTATGCCTTTATGCTCGCTTTCGACTCATTGCGTTTGCTATGCAAACTTATTTGTCGGCGATTGTCTTCATTGTCGGGAACAACAGCACATCACGGATGGCTGCTGAATCTGTAAGAAGCATACACATACGGTCGATACCAAAGCCGATACCGCCTGTCGGAGGCATACCTACTTCCAATGCGTTCATAAAGTCCTCATCGGTTGTGTTCGCCTCATCATCGCCCTGTGCTAAAAGCTCTTCCTGAGCCTTAAAACGCTCTCTCTGGTCAATCGGGTCGTTAAGCTCTGAATACGCATTTGCCATCTCCCAACCGTTCATAAAGAACTCAAAACGCTCAACATAGTCGGGGTTGCCCGGCTTTTTCTTTGTAAGCGGTGAAATCTCAATCGGGTGGTCCATAACGAATGTCGGCTGAATCATATGCTCCTCCGCAAATTCCTCGAAGAACAGGTTCAGGATATCGCCCTTCTTATGATGCTTTTCAAACTCAACGTGGTGCTCTTTTGCAACCTTCTGAGCTTCTTCAAGAGTTGTTATCTCATTAAAGTCAACGCCTGCATATTTCTTAACAGCATCAACCATTGTAATTCTCTCAAACGGCTTACCTAAATCCATCTCAATACCGTTATAAGTAATCTTTGTTGTGCCAAGAACTTCCTGTGCAACGTGGCGGTAGAGATTTTCTGTCAAGTCCATCATACCGTGATAATCAGTATATGCCTGATAGAGTTCCATAAGTGTAAATTCGGGGTTATGACGTGTATCAAGTCCTTCATTACGGAAAACTCTGCCTATTTCATATACACGCTCAAGTCCGCCTACAATAAGACGCTTAAGGTATAACTCAAGTGATATTCTTAACTTAAGATCCTCGTCCAATGCGTTAAAGTGTGTTTCAAACGGACGTGCCGCAGCACCACCGGCATTAGAAACAAGCATCGGTGTTTCAACCTCTAAGAAGCCCTGTGCATCAAGATACTTTCTTATTGTTGAAATTATCTTTGAACGCTTAATCATTGTGTCCTTAACCTCTGCGTTCATAATAAGGTCAACGTAACGCTGTCTGTAACGCATATCAGTATCAGTCATTCCGTGGAACTTCTCCGGCAACGGCTGTAATGATTTTGAAAGCAAAGTAATTTCTGAAACACGAACCGAAATCTCGCCTGTTTCTGTCTTGAATACCTCACCTGTTGCACCGATTATATCACCAATATCAAGCTTCTTAAAACGCTCATAGTTCTCTTCGCCTAATATATCCTGCTTTGCAAAAAGCTGTATTCTGCCCTCGCGGTCTGCAAGGTCACCGAAACCTACTTTACCCATACGGCGCTTTGACATAAGACGGCCTGCAAGAGTAACCTCTTTACCCTCAAATTCTTCAAATTTATCCTTTACTTCTGCCGCATTTGCGCTACGGTCAAACTTAGTGATTTCAAACGGGTCCATTCCCGCATCAACATACTCCTGTAGCTTGTCACGGCGATTCTTTAAAATCTGCTTTAATCTTGAGCTATCCTGCTGTTCCATTATTATCCTCCTAAATTTTCAATAAGTAGATTATACTATATTTTTATATTTTTTACAATATATTTTTTAAATTTTATCTATTATCACATATATATCTCGGGCTTTAGTATGCCGATATAGTCCATCTGTCTGTATTTTTCGTCCATATCAAGTCCGTAACCGACCACAAACTCGTCCGGAATGTCTGAGCCTATGTACTCAACTTCAACCTCCACAACACGTCTGTCGGGTTTTGAAAGAAGTGATGCTATTTTAACGGTTTTTGCACCACGCTCCTGCATTTCTTTTTTCAGTAGAGAAAGTGTATTTCCACTGTCAATTATATCCTCAATAATAATCACATTTTTTCCGATGATATCAGTGTCAATATCCTTTTTTATATTGATAACACCGCTTGATACCGAGCCGCTGCCATAGCTTGAAGCCTGCATAAAATCAAGCTTTACATTGACAGTAAGGCATCTTATAAGGTCTGCCGCGAAAATCATGCTGCCCTTTAGAATAATGACAGCTATTACCTCCTCGCCTGCAAAGTCCTCGTTAATCTGCGATGCTATTTTGTGGACCATCATATCAATTTCCTGCTTAGTGAACAGGATTTCTTTAATGTCGTTATGCATAACATTACCTCTTTCTTTTGTTTTACATATATTTACAGCCGACATTTTCTATATATACCACATTTTCGGGAATAATAATCCGGAGGTGATAACAATAAAAATTGCCGTTATAATTTATGTCATAATCCAATGCCTATTCGTGACCGCATATGCCGAGGATTCACAAGACCCCGAACTTTTACAGCTTATAAAGGCGTGTGCCGATATCGGCGATTACAACAGCGAAACAACAGACGAAAATGAACTGATGCTTCGGTTTTTATATACTTACCGTAATTTTGAAATAATTACCGATAAAGAACCGTTTATAACACAATCAGACAACATTAAAATGTGCCGTACAGATTTCGTCAAGGATGCTGTATATAAAGCATTCAGAATTGATGCACCTACACCTTCACCTGCACATCTTACCAAGCTCGGGTATTGCGAAAATAACGGTTATTACTATTTTACTGGCGGATACAGCGAATACTTCGCAACTGATGTCAAGAATATCGAAAAAATTATTCCGTTTGATGACGGTACTTTTTATGTCATATTCTCTGACTATTATCAAGAGGGTAAAACTGCGCCGCATCTTGAATACAGCTCAATGCAGTTAGGTCAGGATAAAGACGGATATTACGTTATTGCCATTGATATGGACGACAATTTTGTAAAACTTAACTCACTTCTTCAACCCGAGTCTGAAACCAGCATATTGGATAATTTTTTAAAGTATCTGCCTGCTGTTATAATCGTTATAAGTCTTTGTGCTTCCGCTTTTGTTTTTTACCGATTCTTCTTACGGCGATAGTTTATTTTAAAAGCTTATCGAGTTCGCTTTCTATATACTCACGGTCAAGTTTTTTGCCGATAAATACAAGCTTAATCATTCTGTCGCCGACCTTTTCGTCCCAGTTTTTCATAATGGACGGGTCTCTTTTAACAAATTCTTCAAGCTGTTTTTTCGGCGCTGATGCAAACCAACGTCCGTTTTCTGACATATTTATCTGTCTGCCCGCCTGCTCTAACACAAATGACATACTGTTGTCAACGTCCAGCCATACTATACCTTTACAACGTATTACGTTTGTCGGGAAGCTTTCAGCCAGCCATGTACGAAGCTTTGAAAGCTTGAACGGACGACGGCGTGTATAAACAAATGAACCTATGCCGTATTCTTCATCGTCACATTCACCGCAATGGCAGTGACCGTGATGATGATGGTGATGATGTCCGTGCTCGTGATGTTCGTGGCAATGACATTCGTGACCTTCCTCATGACAATGACACTCGTGGTCTTCATCATGGCAGTGACATTCATGTTCATCATCGTGACAGTGGCACTCGTGACCTTCTTCGTGACAGTGGCACTCATGCTCATCATCATGGTGATGGTGGTCTTCCTCGTCCTCATCCTTTTCAAACTCAGCTATCCAGCCTGCCGATGAGAATGTTTTGTCATAGTCAAACTGGTTAGTATTGAGAATGTCTGAAAGGTCAACCTTTGCATAGTTTGTTTCAATAAGCTTCGCTTTGGGCTGAAGTGCTCTTACTACTGCACGAACCTTTTTAAGGTCATCCTCGCCCACTTCGTCAATCTTGTTTATTACAACTGTCGAGCAGAATTCTATCTGTTCAACAAGCAGGTTTTCGATATCGTCCTCGTCTGTGTCTTCCATAAGGCGTTCTCCGCTTGCGAATTCGTCACGCAAACGCAGTGCATCAACTACAGAAATAACACCGTCAAGACGTACTATAGGCGGTATTTCACTATCCTTGACTGTTCCGTCCATCATTGCAATTGTCTGGACTATCGGCATCGGCTCACATATTCCGCTTGCTTCAATCAGAATATAGTCAAACTTCTGACTTTTAACAAGGTCAATAATCTGTTGCATAAGGTCTGTTTTAAGCGTACAGCATATGCAACCGTTTGTGAGCGGTACAAGACTGCTGTCCTCTTCCGTTACAACTCCGCCTTTCTGGATAAGCGATGAATCAATATTAACCTCACCGATGTCGTTTACGATTACTGCAACCTTATAACCCTCCTGATTTGACAGGATATGGTTCATAAGCGTTGTTTTTCCTGCTCCGAGATAGCCTGTGAGTAATGTGATGGGTATTCTGTTCATTGATTAGTCCTCCAATAAGCCATGTTTCTCATAATTCTTAACTGACTTTATCTTATTGTCATCGTCTACAAATACAACTGTCGGCTTGTTTTCTTTTGCTTCATCCGGTGTCATATCAGCATATGCCATTATTATTACAAGATCACCCTTGTTTATAAGCTTTGCCGCCGCACCGTTAAGGCATATTATGCCCGAGCCACGCTCACCTGCTATTGTATATGTTTCCAGACGTGCACCGTTTGTTATATCAACAACCGAAACTTTTTCATATTCAAGTATTCCCGATTTTTCCAGAAGTTCTTCATCAATTGTTATACTTCCCACATAATCAAGATTTGCTTCTGTAACGGTGGCACGATGAATTTTTGATTTAAGCATTGTAAGTGTCATTACTTTTCCACCTTTTCTATTATGAAATTATCAATTAGTCTTGTTTTTCCTATATATACCGCTATTGCAGTGAGTATACCGGTATCTGTTCTCACAGCCTGCTCTAAAGTGTCAAGGTCAACTATCTCAACGTAATCAATACGAGAAAGCGGTTCTTTTTCGATTTCCGCTTTTATCGCCGACTTAACGACCTCTGCCGAAATTTCGCCGTTTGCTATCAGATCTTTGCCGAGTTTGAGCGAACGTGACAGACACAGTGCCGCCTGACGTTCCTCCGGGTTAAGATATGTGTTTCTTGAACTCTTTGCAAGTCCGTCTGCCTCTCTTATTATCGGGCATCCGATGATTTCAATATCAAAGTTAAGGTCCTTTACCATTTTCTTTATAACCATTAACTGCTGTGCGTCTTTTTCGCCGAAATATGCACGGTCGGGTGCTACGATATTAAATAGCTTTGATACAACCGTTGCAACACCTGCAAAGTGTCCCGGACGTGATGCACCGCAAAGAACTTTTGTGATTTTATCAACCGTTACGGTTGTAAGCGCATTATCATACATTTCCGTGGCTTCGGGATTAAATATAACATCTGCGCCTGCACTTTCGCAAAGCTCTGCATCCTTTTCTATATCTCTGGGGTATGCCTCAAAGTCCTCATTCGGTCCGAACTGTGTCGGGTTCACAAAATCCGATACAACAACAAAATCATTTTCTTTTGCCGCACGGACTATTAAAGATTTGTGTCCCTCGTGCAGAAAACCCATTGTCGGAACAAACCCGACTGACTTTCCCTCTTTTTTTGCTTTTTTTACGTATGAGCGGACTTCTTCTACAGTTTTTACAACAGGTATCATTTTTCGTCCCTCCATACTTTAAGCTCGTCTATTATTTTTTCGTCAATTGTAAATGAATGTTCCTTTGACGGAAAAACGCCTGATTTTACTTCTTCACTGTATTTTGTAAACGCCTCATTCATTGCCACACCTGTCTGTGCATACTTTTTCACAAACTTCGGCGTGAAATCACTGTACATGCCAAGCATATCCTGATATACAAGGACCTGTCCGTCACAGCCTTTTCCTGCACCTATTCCGATTGTAGGAACAGATACAACAGATGAAATATATTCAGCAAGTTCCTGAGGTACACATTCAAGCACAATCGCAAACACACCTGCCTCTTCAAGTGCGAGTGCGTCCTCTACAAGCTTTTTCGCCGCATCCAATGTCTTGCCCTGAACCTTAAATCCACCAAAAATATTAACACTTTGCGGTGTCATTCCTATATGACCGCAAACGGGGATTGATGCGTTGACAATCGCTCTTACGTGCTCTTTGAACTCTACTCCGCCCTCGAGCTTTACTGCTCCGGCTCTGCCCTCTTTCATGAGTCTGCCGGCGTTTACTACCGCATCATACACCGACGTCTGATATGACATAAACGGCATATCGCAAATTACAAGTGCGTTTTCCGTTCCTCTCACCACTGCTTTTGAATGATGAATCATATCCTCCATGGTTACCGAGATAGTGTCCGGATAACCAAGCATTACCATTCCTAACGAGTCGCCTACGAGAATTGAGTTTATTCCCGAAGAATCAATAAGCTTTGCGGTCGAATAATCATAGCCTGTAACCATTGTGATCTTTTCGCCGTTTTGTTTCATTGATAAAAAATCAGCTACCGTCGTTTTCATAGTTTTCTCCTTCCGTAAAATTAAAATTTTCAGTGTCCAATCCGGAAAAAGGTATCGGCACTGCGATTTTACTTATACAGATACGATTATATCACATTTTTTCGCTAATTACAATAGTTTAAATAAAAAAACCGTCGTTTTTCGCGACGGTTTTCGTGTCTGGAAATCTTGATTTGTCAGTCTGTCTTCTTTTGTATCATTTTCCGTTCTTATTCTTCTTCAGACTGCTCCAATACGTTCCGATATTCAGCAAGTATTGCTTCCTCGAGCTTGACACGCATTTCTCTGTTTATCGGATGTGCTATATCCTTAAATTCACCATCCTGTGTCTTTCTGCTAGGCATAGCCGTAAACAGTTTTTCTTGTCCTTCGATGATTTTAATGTCGTGTACCACAAATGCGTCGTCGAAAGTTACAGATACTACCGCTTTCATTTTACTCTCAGCAGAGCTCTCAGTCAGAATTTTCTTAACTCTGATGTCCGTAATCTCCAAGATTTTCACCACCTTCCCTTACAAGGTAATATTTTGCTTGTAGTCTTTCCAGTGATGTCATATCCCATACGGGATTACTATGTAAACATAGTTACTTACCATAACATTTTAACCTATTTTTTTTGATTTGTCAAGCTTTTTTGTGTATTTATTTCAAAATATTTTTCTTTTTCTGTATTTTTTTGTCAAGAATGTAAAAATTGCACAAAAACAGTTTAAGTTTTTGTGAATTTGGTATATAATAGATAGGTGGTAAAGTTTTAAATTTTGCTTTTTGGAAGGATAAAATTATGCAGAGTTTTGATATAAATAACCTTAAGAAAAATGCACATATACATTTTATAGGTATTGGCGGAATCAGTATGAGTGGTCTTGCTCATATTGCAGTTTCTGACGGTTACAAAGTAACAGGCAGTGACCGCACAAAAACAAATATTACAGATAAACTTGAAGCGGAGGGCGCTGTTGTTTACGAAGGTCACGATGCAAAAAATATCATTGGTGCCGACCTCGTTGTACATACAGCGGCAGTTAAGATGGATAACCCCGAAATGGCGGCAGCAGTTGAGAATAATATTCAACTGATTGACCGTGCAGAGTTTCTTGGCGCTTTGATGAAGAATTACAAAAATGCTGTTGGTGTTGCAGGTACACATGGAAAAACAACTACAACTTCAATGCTTGCACATGCACTTATATATGCAGATACTGACCCGACAATATCTGTCGGCGGCGAACTTGACCTTATCGGTGGAAATATCAGATGTGGTAAATCGGATATGTTTGTCACAGAAGCGTGTGAGTACACAAACAGCTTCTTGAAGTTCTACCCTACTATTGCTTTAATAACAAACATTGAAGAGGATCATCTTGACTTCTTCACAGGTATTGAAATGATACGTGATAGTTTCAGAAGCTATGCAGAGCTTACACGTGGTATCGGTTCGGTTGTAGCATACGGTGAAGACGAAAACATTAAAATTGCACTTGACGGTTCAGATCTTGACATTATCACCTACGGAATGGCTGATACAAATGACTACTATGCAAAAAATATCGTATATCACGCAGGTTATCCGTCATTTGATATTTATAAAAAGGGTGAGTTTTTGACACATGCATCGCTCAACGTTACAGGTGACCATAACATTTTAAATTCACTTGCTACAATAGCTGTATGCGAGATTTTGGGAATCAATCCCGAAACTGCCGCAAAGGGTATGGAAACATTCCGTGGTACGCACCGCAGATTCGAGAAAAAGGGACTTATAAACGATGCCGTAATAATTGATGATTACGCACATCACCCGACAGAGATAAAGCTCACATTAAAAGCCGCAAAGGCGTTTGAGCCCAAGCGTATACGTTGCATCTTCCAACCTCATACGTATTCACGTACACGTACGTTATGGAACGATTTTGTAACAGCATTTGATGATGCTGATGAACTCATTCTCACGCACATTTATGCCGCTCGTGAAGTTTATGACGGTGTCACAGACCCCGACAAGCTCGCCGAAGAAATATATTCACGTGGTATTGATGCAAAATATATCGACAAGTTCGAAGATATTGAGAGCTATATAAAAGAAACCGCACAGCCGGGCGATATAATATTCACCATGGGTGCCGGTGATGTTACAGAAATAAGCAATAATCTTTTTAAATAAAAATAAACCCGTCGCAATGACGGGTTTATTTTATATGAAATTAGCAATCGCAAACACAATACCAAGCAAGAACACAACTGTGTGTAACCAGAAAATTTTTAAAATCGTTTTTTCATTTTCCGCTTCCCTTGCCTGTTTTATAAGCTTTATTATCACAATCGCCGCACCGCATATAACAAGCGGTGCGATGTAGAAGAGAATCAGCCAACTGCCTTTTGAAAAGTCAATTACCCAGCCGGATATAAGCATAAAATAGCCAAGTCCCGAAAGCAGTGCAAAAATAAGCTGACCTGCGGTTGTGTTTATTAAATTCAGAATTTTTTTATTCATAGCATTAACCTAACTGCTTAAATGCGTTTGCCATTTCGATTGCAGACATTGCACAGTCATAACCCTTGTTGCCTGCCTTTGTGCCTGCACGCTCGATTGCCTGCTCGATTGTATCGGTTGTGATAACGCCAAAGAGTACAGGAACGCCTGTTGCCATTGATGCCTGTGCGATTCCCTTTGCTGCTTCGTTACATACCATCTCATAATGATACGTTGCACCACGTATAACCGCACCAAGACAGATTACTGCATCATATTCGCCTGATTCTGCCAATTTCTTTGCCATTACAGGTATTTCAAATGCACCCGGTACCCATACAAGAGTTATGTCGTTATCTGCCACACCGTGACGAACAAGACAATCCTCTGCACCGCCAATGAGCTTTGATGTTATAAACTCATTGAATCTTGATGCTACCATTGCAATTTTAAGACCTTCACCGTTAAATTTTCCTTCAAGTACATTCATTTTCTTTTCCTCCTTAATATTTGAATAAATGTCCCATTTTGTGCTGTTTTGTTTTGAGATAAAACTCATTTTCTTTTTTTGCGGGTATCTTTATCGGTACACGCTCAACTATTTCTAACCCGTAATCTGATAAATCGGTTATCTTTTCGGGGTTATTTGTCATAATCTTAAGCTTTGAAACACCGAGGTCACGCAATATCTGTGCACCCTCGCTGTAGTCACGTAAATCGGGAGCAAACCCAAGCTCTACATTTGCTTCAACCGTGTCAAACCCTTTCTCCTGCAGTGTATATGCCTTAATCTTGTTTATAAGACCTATACCTCTGCCCTCCTGACGGAGATATACCACGACTCCTCTGCCTTCTTTTTCGATGGCTTTTAGAGCCTCTGCAAGCTGTTCGCCGCAGTCGCAACGACACGATCCGAAAACATCGCCCGTCATACATTCAGAGTGCACACGGCACAGAACCGGCTCATCGCCCGACACATCACCTTTAACTATTGCAAGATGCGATTTTCCACTTATCTCATTAGTGTATCCCACTATATCAAATTCGCCGTATTTTGTCGGAAGCTTTGCAGATGCTTCACGATTCATAAATGTTTCGTGACGGCGTCTGTATGCCTGTAAATCCCTGATACATATAAATGTGAGGTTATGCTCTTTTGCAAATTCTGTAAGCTCCTCGCCACGCATCATTGTACCATCAGCTCGCATTATTTCACAACAAAGACCTACTTCCTTTAAGCCTGCTAAACGACAAAGATCAACAGTTGCCTCGGTGTGTCCGTTTCTCACAAAAACACCGCCACGCTTTGCCTCAAGCGGGAACATATGTCCCGGTCTTCTTAAATCAGACGGTTTTACATTGTCATCCACGCACATACGTGCTGTAAATCCACGCTCCTCGGCACTTATTCCGGTTGTGGTATCTATATGGTCTATTGACTCGGTAAATGCTGTTTCGTGATTATCCGTGTTATTTGCAACCATCGGTCTTAACCCAAGCTTAACTATATATTCATGGCTCATCGGCATACATATAAGTCCTTTTGCATCGCAAGCCATAAAATTGACATTTTCGGTTGTTGCAAACTCCGCCGCACAGATTAAATCACCCTCATTCTCACGGTTTTCATCGTCTGTACAGAGTATTACTTTGCCCTGTCTTAAATCTTCAAGTGCTTTTTCTATTGTATCAAATTTCATTTTATGCCTCCCTTAAAACCCGTTTTCTCTTAAAAAGTCTATTGTGATACCGTTGTTTTGTTTTGAATTAAACTGTTTCACATATTTTCCGATTATGTCACATTCGATATTTATCTTATCACCCGTACTGCGTTCTAAAAGCGTTGTTTCCTTTGCGGTGTGTGGTATTATTGACACCGTGAAACTGTCATTTTTAACACTTGCAACAGTAAGACTTATTCCGTCAAGTGCTATTGAGCCTTTTTCGACGATATATTGCATGATGTTATCAGATGCAGTTATTGTTACCAAAACTGCATTATCCTCTCTTACAAGCTTAACAAGTGTTCCTGTACCGTCAATATGACCTGTCACAATATGTCCGCCAAACCGACCGCCAAGCTGCATTGCACGTTCAAGATTTGCAGTGCTTCCCTTTACGAGTGCTCCAAGACCCGTACGGCGCAATGTTTCGGGCATTACATCGGCTGTAAATGACGGCGGTGTGAGTTCTGAAACTGTCAGGCATACACCGTTAACCGCAACACTGTCACCGAGCTTTAAATCGTCAAATATTTTATCTGCACTGATTTTTAAACGGCACGACTTTGAGCCTTCTGTGATCTGCTCTATTCTGCCCTTTTCTTCAATTATTCCGGTAAACATTCTATTCCTCTTTCTCGTACTCTATTTTTATATCTTCGCCAAACATTGTTATTTTCGGGTTTTTGAACATATACGCATCACATACAAGCTCAACGCCTCTACCGCCGACAATCGGTTTTGACTCTGTTCCGCCGATTATTTTCGGTGCTATATAAACCTCAAGTTTATTGACCAATCCGGCACGAAGCATAGATGCGTGAAGTTCTGCTCCACCCTCAACAAGTACACTGTCTATCTTAAGTTCGCCTAATACTTTCATAAGCTCCACCAAATCAACACGTTCGCCCGATGTTTTTATTATATTCACACCGCAGTCAGCAAGCTGTTTTTCTTTATCGTAATCAGTCGATACGGTTGCTATATATGTCGGGATTTCGTTTGCAGTCCTTACAATCTTGCAATCAATGGGTATCCGTAATTTACTGTCACAAATTATACGTACCGGATTTTTCGGATTTTCGCATCGGCAGTTGAGCATTGGATTGTCCGCTAAAACCGTGTTTATGCCAACCATTATACCCGCCACACGTTTGCGTGTTCTGTGGGTGTCCGCTCTTGAAAGCTCGTTTGAAATCCATTTGGAATCGCCGGAAAACGATGCACATTTTCCGTCAATCGACATTGCGGTTTTCATTATAACATACGGCGTTTTCTTCGTTATATAGTGAAAGAATATTTTATTTATCTCATCACATTCTTCTTTTAAAACGCCCGTAACGACGTTTATGCCGTGTTCTTTTAAATAACCGATACCTTTCCCTGCCACAAGCGGATTCGGGTCGTCTGAGCCGATATACACGTTTTTTATGCCGGCATCTGCTACAGCCTCACAACACGGCGGTTGTTTACCGTGGTGTGAACACGGTTCAAGAGTAACATACATATCTGCTCCGTTAACCGATTCTGTCGCTTTTTTTAATGCATTACGCTCGGCGTGAAGTCCACCGTAGCACTCGTGATATCCCTCGCCGATTATTCTACCGTTCTTTACGATTACTGCACCGACAAGCGGATTAGGGTTTGTAAATCCGGCACCGAGTTTTGCAAGCTCAATTGCACGTTGCATATATTTTATATCCATAAAAAATACACCTCTTGTTTCGGGGTGCATACACAAATAAAAAACCTCTTTCTTCTCCCATCCGGACTCTGCATAAAACTATGCTTACCGTCGGTTTTGGATTTGCACCAAATCAACCCCGAAAGGCTCACGGACTTATGAGCATACGCTCAATCACCGTCGGTTGTGAATTTCACACTACCCCGAAGAATTATTTAATTATGTAATAAGTTTAGCACAAATATATAGATATGTCAATAGTATATCAAAAATTGCACCCCAAAAGTTAAAACTTTTGAGGTGCCTTTGAATTTATTTGTCAGTTTTTTCTGCAAAACGTGTTGTATAGATTGATTGAAACTCTCCGTTTTTACCATCCATTATTCCAAAGGTTGGTCCCCATACAGGTCCATTTTCTGTTTCAACCTGTGCATAGCCGGTTACTCTGCATATCGGCATATGTATTGTCTTATATATGAGTTGTGCCGCATCAATACGGTCTATGTATTCGTTCGGGTTTGATATTTCTATATCCGTTAAGCCGTACTCATACGCCATTTTTGTCCACTTTTCATACCAGGGCTCTGTATCATCTGTTAATCCACTGTAGCCTGCAATAGAAAGGCATATTTTAATAGTCTGTGCATATGTAAGGCTGTCATCAGGTCTGAATGTGTTATCATCAAATCCGTCTATCAATCCGCATGACTCACATAGCATAATGTATCTGAAAGCCCAATGATTTTCTATATCAGTGAACGGGCGCATATTACCAGTAAAATCCAATTCATCAAAAATATCACGCCTTGATGATAACGGTGTTATCATTTTACAAAATTCCGCTCTTGTAAGAGAATTATTGGGATTGAAATTACCGTTTTCGTCACCCTCTAAAATTCCAATTTCAGTAAGTGCCATAACATTTTCATCATTACAGTCAGGGTAAGCAAACACCGGTGCTGCCGATAAAAGTGTTGTAAGTGTCAATAGTGTTGCAATAATTTTCTTTTTCATAGTTTTTTACCTCTTTCTTTTGTATAATGTTATTCTGCACCTTAATCCGAAAAACTTTTAACTCCCCTCCTTTTGTTTTTTCAAACTAAAAAGTGCGTTCCGCTGAGGAAACGCACCGAAAAAGTGTTTCCCTCATTGTTGTCACACAATTACATACATACCAGACATGGATACGCAAAATAGAGAGAAAAAACTTTTTACACAAGTATTTTCCCCATGTCAAGTATTAATTTTGTATGTAATAATGTGACAAATACATTATATCACAGAAATTTCCATCCTTCAATAGTTATTTTCAAAAAAATATTGCAGGCTGTTGCCTGCAATATAAACTTTATTAGTCGATTTCTGTAAAATGAGTATCCTCGTACTCGCATAATCGTTCCATTACCTGCATAAATGGCGGAAATGCCGCAAGTTCTCTCTGGAGTGTTTCTTCCGCATATTCAGGGAATAAGTGTCTGTTCAATAAAATCTTACCGCTGTCCGTTCTTCTTGTAAGTCTGTCCATAAAATAACCTCCATTCATGATTTTTTGTTACTTACATAATTTCTTCCTTGTTACTATTTTATTCAATTGTACCATAAGATAGACATTATGTCAAGCAATTCTGAACAATGTTCACAAATAGTTAATCAATTTATGGATATTTTCGTTATTTACATACAAATACAAGACGTGCACTTTTTGGGTGCGGTGCGGTGAATTTCAACTCATCATACACAGAAATTTCCGTAAATCCTGCTTTTTTAAGCATTGCTATAAGCTCACTCTCGCCCCATCCGCGCTGGAGATGGCGCTCTTCAAAACGGCTATACTCTTCACCGTTACGCACGAAAAAGTTTAAAAGCATATCGGACAAATTATGTTTTTCCATATACCTATTCTGCCACGAATAGAATACATCATATTCGGAATGAATAAAAGTTTCGTTTCCGAGTATGTGTTTAAGCTTATACTGTGAGCTGACATCAAACACAAACACACCGCCGTGATTAAGATGTTCTTTTACGTTTTTAAACGTATTAAGAACAGCTTTCGGCGTTATAACATAGTTCAGACCGTCTATCATACACAGAAAAGCATCGTACTTTTCGTCTAATACAATCTTTGACATATCCGAGCATATAAGCTCTGTGTCGTTTAGTTTTTCCGATGCCATAGAAAGCATATCACCGCTTATATCGGATGCCGTGATTTTATAGCCTCTTTTTTCCATACGGCAGGTCATATTCCCCGTTCCGCACGCAAGCTCGCACAGCGTATCGGGTGATACGCCGTGGAGTGTGAATAGATTTTCTATATAATCGCACCATTTATCATAGTCTATATCCTCGTGCATCAGACGGTCATAGACATATGCAAAATCCTGATACTGTGCCATTATCTTAATTCTGCGCCAAGCTCACTGCCGAGGTTCTTTACAATCTTTGCATGAAGATTGTCTGCCTCCTCACCTGTAAGGCTTCTGTCGGGTGCTTTGAACTCTGCCTTGTACATTACACTCTTCTTACCCTCAGGTATCTGCGAGCCTGTATATACATCATTTAATTCAAGCTTTGTAAGGAGCTTTCCGCCTGCCTTCTTCATAACCTTTTCGATATCTGCAACCGGAGTCAAAGCATCAACAAGAATTGAGAAGTCACGTGTTACTGCCGGGAACTTTGTAAGCGGTGTATATTTAACTGCACGGTTTGCACAATTAAATATTGCCATAAAGTCAAGCTCACCCATATATGCCTTTGTGCCGATTTCAAAGTTACGCAATACTGACGGATGCACCTCACCGATAACACCGAGTGTTTTGCCGTTAGCCTTTATATACGCACTTCTGCCCGGATGATATACGGGGTTATCTGTAAGTCTTTCGTACTCAACATCTTCAATGTGGAGTTCGCTGAATAATTCCTCACATATACCCTTAATGTCATAAAAATCAACGTTTCCGTACATACCAAGCATAAGAGTTCTCGGCTCGTCAGGAAGCTGTCCCTTTTCGTTAGGAATATAAACTCTTCCCAACTCGAAGAATTTTGCACTCTTTGTACGGTAATTGTAGTTTCTTGAAAGAGTGTCAAGCATACTGCCTGCCATAGTTGTACGCATCACAGATGTATCCTCGCCAAGCGGGTTTGAAATCTTTACCTGATTGCGTAACGGTGAATCTGCCGGTATATTGAGCTTATCAAGAATTGACGGGCTCTGGAATGTGTATGTGTATATCTCATACATACCCTGCGATGTCAATATGTTACTTATTTCGCTCTCAAGCTTCTGCTCGGGTGTCTTTATACCGCAAGTAGTAGCACCTGTCATAAGTGTTGTAGGAATCATATCGTAGCCATAAAAACGTGCTACTTCCTCTGCAATATCTGCCTCTGCAAGAAGGTCAGGACGCCATGAGGGCGGATAAAGCATCATATTGTCTGTATCAGCTTTTATGCCAAGTCTGTCAAAGATTTCAAGCATTTCGCTTTCAGCTACATCTGTACCCAAAAATGCGTTAATCTTTTCGGGACGGAATCTGATTGAAACGGGTGATTCTACGTTACCCATAACGTCAATCATTCCGCTTATGTTCTCGCCACAACCGAGCTCTTCAACAAGCTGACATGCACGTTCGATTGCAGGCACTGTATTTGTATAATCAAGTCCCTTTTCAAAACGTGATGATGATTCGGTTCTTAAGCCTACACGCTGTGCTGTAAGACGAACTGATGCTGCATCAAACATAGCAGACTCAAATACAACTGTTGTTGTATCGTCCTTGATTTCTGAATTGAAACCGCCCATAACACCTGCGATTGCAATTGCACGGTCGTTATCTGCAATAACGAGGTCGTCTGATGTAAGAGTTCTGTCCTCTTCATCAAGAGTCTTTATAACCTCGCCGTCCTTTGCACAACGTACATTTATCTTGCCGCCTGAAATGTCACGGATATCAAATGCGTGCATCGGCTGACCGTATTCTAAAAGAACATAGTTAGTTATATCAACAATATTGTTTATAGCTCTGATTCCACACGCCTCAAGACGCTCACGCATCCATTTCGGTGACGGTCCGATTTTAACGTTCTTTACTGCTCTTGCACAGTAACGCTTACATTTATCGGGATCTTCAATCGCTACTGAAAGCATTTCATTTATATCCCCGCCATTTTCTGTGAACTTGGGTGCAGGGACATTAAACGGTTTTTTGAATGTAGCCGCTGTCTCTCTTGCAAGACCGATTATTGAGAAGCAATCGGGTCTGTTTGATGTTATTTCAAACTCAACAACGTTCTCGTTAAGTCCGAACAAATCCTTTATGTCACTGCCAATCTCTGCATTCTCATCAAGGACAAGTATGCCGTACTCCGGCTCATAGCCAAGGCGTGAGCTTTCAATTCCAAGCTCTTCGTGTGAGCATATCATACCGTTTGACATAACACCACGAAGCTTGCCCTTCTTTATCTTCATTCCGCCCGGTAGAGTTGAACCGTTAAGTGCAACGGGAACTTTCTGACCTACTGCAACATTGGGTGCACCGCATACTATCTGTATCGGTTCATCCTCGCCAACCTCGACCATACATACGTGTAAATGGTCACTGTCGGGATGATCCTCACATTGCAAAACCTTTCCTACTACTACTTTGTCTATCTCTGCGCCAAGGTTTTCTACTCCCTCAACCTTGGAGCCTGACATTGTCATTTTATCTGAATACTCTTTTGGTGAAACGCCTGTTATATCGGTATAGTCACCAAGCCAGCTCATAGGTAAATCCATCTTTATTTCCTCCTTCTATTATCAGAACTGCTCTAAAAATCTCATATCGTTCTCAAAGAATAGTCTCAGGTCGTTTATGCTGAACTTACCCATTGCAATTCTTTCAAGTCCGAGACCGAACGCAAATCCTGTATATTCTTCAGGGTCAATACCGCAGTTTTCAAGTACCTTAGGATGCACCATACCGCAACCTAATATCTCAATCCAACCCTCACCCTTACATACGCTGCAGCCTTTACCGCCACAGTTAAAGCAACTGTAGTCCATTTCAGCTGACGGCTCTGTGAACGGGAAATGGTGCGGTCTGAAACGTACACGTGTTTCTTCGCCGTAAAGCTCTTTTACAAATCTTTCAAGCGTACCCTTAAGGTCAGCCATTGTGATGTTTTTATCAACCACAAGTCCCTCTATCTGGTGGAATACCGGTGAATGTGTTGCGTCCTGAGTGTCACTTCTGTAAACTCTGCCCGGTGCGATAATTCTTATCGGCGGCTTTGTCTTTTCCATTACACGAACCTGCATAGGTGATGTCTGTGTTCTCAAAACTATATTGTCCTCAATATAGAATGTGTCCTGTGTATCACGTGCAGGGTGGTTCTTGGGGATATTGAGCGCTTCAAAGTTATAGTAGTCATACTCAACCTCGGGACCCTCTGCCACAGAGAAACCCATACCCATAAATATTTCTTTTAATGAGTTCATAACCTGAGTCATCGGATGGAGTTTACCTGCATCCTGACGCTTGCCCGGCATTGTAATATCAATTACTTCCGACTTAAGCTTTTCTTCTTCAAGCTTTCTTTCAATAGCAGTCTTTTTGCTGTCGATTTCACTTTCAAGATTTTGTCTGATTTCATTTGCAAGAGCACCGATAACAGGACGCTCCTCCGGTGTCAACTTACCCATACCCTTCAGGACTGCTGTAAGCTCACCTTTTTTACCCATATACTTGATACGGATTTCTTCAAGTGCTTCAAGAGTTGTTGCATCATTTAATGCTGTTTCAACCGAAGCCTTGATTGCTTGTAACTGTTCTTTCATTTCTTAACTTCCTTTCTGAAAATAATAAAAGCCTCATCCCATATGGGACGAAGCATTATCTCTCCGCGGTACCACCCGTTTTCCGGCATAGCCGGCACTCATTTGGCGTATAACGGCGCAACCCGTCACAAGCTACTCTCTTTTACGATTTAACCCGTGCGACTCCAAGATGAAATTTCAGTAATAACCTTGCCGCAACGGCTCACAGCTCAATAACCGTCACTCTCTTCTGGTGTATTATTACCTACTTTGTCTTTTCACAGTCTTTTATTCAATTCCTGACTATTTTACCACATAAAACAGTGTTTGTCAACACATTTAATCAATTTTTTTGTGCCGTCTGCGTGTTGTAAGCTCGGTGTTGCAAAGATTTCTGGCATTAAAAAGAACCTGCTCATTAAACTTGCCTTTTAACGCATCACCGACACGTTCAAGTTTTTCAAGCTTTTCACGTTTTTCACTCTCTCCCCACAAATCCATCTGCACACACATATTGCCTTCATCAAATCCGCCTGCACTGATGCCTATACTGTGTATAGGTCCGAAATTCTGATATTTCTCGTCAAAGAATATCATAGAATGCTGAACTATTTCACGGGCAATATCTGTCGGTACATCTATTCTTCCGCCGTGAGACGTCCATTTAAGGTCAGTATCACGAACACGTATGATTATTTCAGATGCTTTATATTCCTTATATCTTAACCGTTCCGCGATTTCCTCGGCAAGCTCTCGAAATACCGATATCACATCGTCACGTGTAACAAGGTCACGTGAGCAGGTTGTACTTGCACTGACGGATTTCTCCTCGTTTTCTTCTTCATAAAGTGCTACGGGTGATGTATCATTTCCGTTTGCGTACATATAAAGCTGATGTCCGTTCTTGCCAAGCCATGACGAGATAAGGTTGGGGTCAGACTGCGCAAGGTCTCCTATTGTATATACAGCACGGCGGTTTAGCACCTGCTTTGTTTTACCGCCAACAAAAAGCAGATTTTCTACAGGCAGTTTCCAGACAATTTCACGATAGTTTTCACGTGTGATTTCCGATACCGCATCAGGTTTTTTCAAATCCGAGCCAAGCTTTGCAAAAACCTTATTAAATGATACACCGATAGAAACCGTTATATCAAGCTCGTTTTTTACCCTTTTTCGTATTTCTTCTGCTAATTCAAATCCGCGACCACGCATAGTTCCCCGAAGTTCAACCCACGCCTCATCACAGCCAAACGGCTCAACATAGTCACTGTATGACAAAAGAATTTCGCGTAGTTTTTTTGAATACTGCGTATATAAATGCATATTAGACGGTTTTTTTACGAGTTCGGGGCATTTTCGTTCCGCTTGCCATATCGGCTCTGCAGTTTTAATTCCGTACTGTTTTTTGGCTATATAGTTCGCCGCAAGAATAATCCCACGACGTGACTCTGCATCACCCACAACCGCAACAGGCTTGTCCTTCACCGATGGATCGAGTGCACATTCAACCGATGCAAAAAAACTGTTTGCATCAACGTGCAGTATTGTCCTTTCCATAAAATCCACCTCTCAATTTATCGAACATACGTTTGTAGTTATTCTATCACAACTTTTCTATTTTGTCAAGTAAAAAAGACGATTTAAATCGTCTTTTTATACAAGATTGAATATGTACGACATAACCACAGGTATTGTTGCACATGCAAGCACTGTTGAAACCACAGCCAAACCTGCGCCTGCACGGCAATCCTCGTTTACAAGCTTCGGGAACACAATCGTGTTCATACCGCACGGCAACGCCGCAAAAAGTACAACCGTCTGTAAAATTGTTTCATTGACATTAAACAGCTTCAGTATTATTCCTGCCAAAATCGGAACACCCAACAATCTCATAAACGTAACAGGATATATCGCCCAGCGTTTCATTATTTCTTTGAGATTAAACTCCGAGATAACAAGTCCTGCAAGTACCATACTTACAGGTGCCATACAGTTACTGCCCTTGCTTAATACCGACTGAATAACCGACGGTATCGGTAACTGTGTCAAGCCGAGAACCAAGCCGATTGTTATGGATATGAGTGCCGGGTTTGTCGCAAGTTTTTTGGGTGCGAATCCGCTTTTAGTAAGCTTAGCAAATGCAATTGTATAAATATAAAATGCATATGCAAGTGAGAACATAATGAAATTTAAAAGCCCGATTTCACCGAAAAAGCTTTCAGCCAGTGCATAACCCATAAAACCATAGTTGGGCGTTATCATTGAATATTCATATACGTATCTGTCATACTTTTTCTTTGTCAGTGGTTTTGCAAGAAAATGCATAACAAGCATCAAAGCGAACAGTACAGCAAAGCCAATTAAGACAAGTATATAGTTTTCTTTCAGGTACTGCGGTGTACAGTTTGACGAAAATGCTTTTATATTGTTACACGGCAGAAATACATATACCAAAAGCTTTGACAGCATCTGCGAATGTGCTGCATTAACAAGTTTTGTTCTGCCGAGCACAAATCCTATTGCAACAAATATAAACAGTATAAGAACCTGTTCAAATACTATTCCCATGGTCTTTTCCTCTCTGTTTTGCTGTTATCTTATGCCGTATTTTTCTATTATGTAGTCCATATCCTTATCGCCTCTGCCCGAGAGGTTTATAAGGATTGAGCCCTTGCCCATTTCCTTTGCAAGCTTCATTGCGTATGCAACAGCGTGCGAGCTCTCGATTGCCGGGATAATACCCTCAAGACGTGAAAGTGTGAAGAATGCATCTATTGTTTCATCATCTGATACAACATCATACTTAACTCTGCCCAGATCGTGCAGGAATGCGTGTTCCGGACCTGATGACGGATAGTCAAGACCGCTTGCAACAGAGTAAACCGGTGCCGGCTCGCCGTTTTCATCCTTTAGCATTATACTGTTAAAGCCGTGCATAATACCTTCTTCACCGTATTTAAGGCTTGGTGCGTGGTCGCCAAGCTTTTCTCCTCTGCCAAGCGGTTCAACGCCGTATATATCAACCGGGTCATTCAAGAAGCCTGAGAAAATACCCATTGCATTTGAGCCGCCGCCAACACAGGCAACAACAGCATCGGGAAGCTCGCCTGTCATATCCATAAACTGCTCACGTGCCTCAATTCCCACAACGCTCTGGAAATCACGTACCATCATCGGGAACGGATGCGGTCCGAGCACCGAACCGATACAATAGATACTGTCCTTATAATCACGTGCATATGCCGCAAATGCCGCATCAACTGCCTCTTTAAGTGTCTGCAAACCTTCCTTTACCTCGACTACGTTTGCGCCGAGTATCTTCATTCTTGCAACGTTGGGAGCCTGCTTTGCAATATCAACAGTACCCATATAAATATCACATTCAAGACCGAAATATGCAGCAGCAGTTGCGAGTGCAACACCGTGCTGACCTGCGCCTGTTTCTGCAATTACCTTCTTCTTACCCATATACTTTGCAAGAAGTGCTTCGCCCATACAGTGGTTGAGCTTATGTGCACCTGAATGGTTTAAGTCCTCACGTTTTACATAAAGCTGAACGTTGCCAAGCGATTCCGACAATCTTTCGAGGTGTGAAATCGGTGTCGGTCTGCCCTGAAAATCCTTGCGTATTCTGCGCAGTTCATTGATAAACTTTGCAGACTTACAGATTGTGAAATACGCTTCTGTAATCTCCTCCATTGCCTTTTTCAAGTCATCATTGATATACGCACCGCCGTATTTTCCGAAAAATCCGTTGTTATCGGGATAGTTTTTAAAATACGTGTCAAAATTGATTCCATTAAACTCCATTTTTGTTTCCTCCTATATTTTCACCTTATGCTATCGGGTGTCAGATTATAAAAAAATCCCTGACAGCAAAACTTCTGTCAAGGACGAATATCCATATATCCGTGGTGCCACCTTGTTTCAGGCATTTGACTGCCCCTCTGCGAGATACCTCTATATCCCCGATTCTTAACGTGAATCAGCCGTCGGTGCATTTGACACCGCCCTCAGCAGTCCATATTATTCAGATGTCCTTTGCGGAACTCACACCATAATCCGCTCGCTCTTAAAGTCCGTGTCTGATTTTTTTCTGCCTCAATGGTTTTAGTTGAATATACTATACCACAACGCAAAATAATTGTCAAGGGTTTTTGCAAAATTTATTATTTGACAAAAGCGATAATATGTGGTATAATATGGGTACCACATAAACTGAATATATGCACAAAATAGTCTCTCTATTTCTTTTGGCAAAAATGTATGCCCTTTTAGGAGAGCACTATTTGTGTTATTCAGTTTATGTGGTGTAAACGTGGGCAATGCATTTTTCGTGCATCGGCCATGCTGATGCACTTTTTTAATGTGTTTCTCCTGACGCCACTCATTTAATATCAGCACAAGCCTGACCGTTCGGTCAGGCTTGTGCCCATTTATACTTGTTGTTTTTCGGGTGATTTAAGCTCAGTACGGCGTTTTTTGTGAAGAATTGTGTCAAACATTTCTTCTTTTTTGATATTCTCAAATGCAACCGCCATCATAAGCTTAATTCTGTTAAGCTGATTTACTTCACTTGCACCCGGGTCATAGTCGATTGCGACTACGTTTGACTGCGGATAGAGTCTTCTCAGTTCTTTTATCATACCTTTACCCGTTACGTGGTTTGGCAGACAAGCAAACGGCTGTACACATACAATATTCGGTACGCCCGAATTTATGAGTTCTATCATTTCACCTGTTAAGAACCAGCCCTCACCTGTACAGTGACCAAGCTGAAGTACATTTTTTGCACCCTCTGCAATTTCTGCAATATGTCCCGGTGCACGTGATGCAAATTTCGGATTTTCGAGCATCAGCTTTCTTGCATGTTTCCTGTAGCTTTCAACACCTATAATTGCAAGATTGCAAAGGCGTGCCGTTGCGGCTTTCATTCCAAGGTTTTCGTACTTGAAGTTACTGTTATAAAGACAATAGAGGAAGAAGTCTGCAAGACCCGGCATAACCGCCTCTCCGCCCTCGGATTCAATAACGCCTACAACATCGTTATTGGCATCCGGGTGGAATTTTACGAGTATCTCGCCAACCACTCCGACTTTCGGCTTTTTAACGGTTTCGTCTATCGGGATTGCGTCAAAGTCTGCTATTATTTCTTCCGTTACCCGTTTGAGCTTAAGATTTGATTTTTTATTGTTTACGATATCGTTATATAGTCTTGCCTGCCAGTTGTTATAGACTTCATCAGTTTCGCCCTCGTTTATTTCGTACGGACGGACACGTTGAGTTACTGACAGCAACAAATCACCCCATACGCACGCTTTAAATACACCGTCAATTAGTCTTGGCGTTATCTTAAAGCCGGGGTTGCCCTCAAGTCCTGAAATGTTAAGTGATATTACAGGCACCTGTGAATACCCTGCTTCTTTAAGTGCCTTACGCAAGAAGGCTATGTAGTTGGTTGCACGGCAGCCGCCGCCGGTCTGTGTTATCATGACCGATGTGTTATCGGGGTCGCATCTGCCGGACTCGAATGCGTTTACAAGCTGTCCTGTTACTAGTATAGACGGGTAGCACGCATCGTTATTAACACTCTTAAGTCCTGCTTCTATATCCTCCGGTGTTGCCTTCTCCAGTACAACTGCATTATATCCGTTTGCACGGAACACCGCCTCAAATAGTCCGAAATGTGTCGGGCTCATCTGTGGGAATATAATAGTATGGTTTTTCTTTTCCTTTTCAGTGAACTTGACACGGTTAATTGTATAGTCTTCTACTTTCTGCGGTACAAATTCGTTTGCATCACGCTCTTTCACTGCCGCTTTTAGCGAACGTACTCTGATACGTGCCGTGCCAAGGTTTGAAACCTCGTCAATTTTGAGCGTTGTATATATACGCTCATGTGACTGCAAAATCTCCATTACCTGATCGGTCGTAACAGCATCAAGACCGCAACCGAATGAGTTGAGCTGTATAAGTTCAAGTCGTTCATTCTTTATGACCTCTGCCGCTGCCTCATAGAGTCTTGTATGATATGCCCACTGGTCAACAACACGTATGTCACGTTCAAGCTCGCCAAGGTGTGCGATACTGTCCTCAGTGAGAACAGCAAAACCGAGACTGTTTATCATATCGGGAATGCCATGATTGATTTCAGGGTCAATATGATATGGTCTGCCGGCCAGAACGATACCTCGCTTGTTTTTCTCGTTAAGCCATAAAAGTACTTCTTCGCCTTTTTTGCGTATATCGTTTTTATAGTTCTTAAGCTCAGCAAATGCTTTGTCTGCCGCTCCTTTGATTTCTTTAAATGGTATATCAAAATCCTCGAGCGCCTTTGCCATCTGACGGTTAAACGACGGACGGTCAGCAAGGTTAATAAAGGGATACAAGAACTTTATATCATCACTGCGAAGTGCGTCCATGTTCTTATAGATTACTTCGGGATACGATGTTACCATCGGGCAGTTGAAATGGTTGCCCGCCGCACTGTATTCTATCTGCTCATACGGAATGCACGGGTAGAAAATAGTTTTATACCCCTTTTCGAGCAAATATTCTATATGTCCGTGAACAAGCTTCGCAGGATAGCATGCACTCTCGGATGGGATTGAATCAATGCCCTTTTCATATATCGCGTGTGTACTTCTGCCCGAAAGCTTGACACAGAAACCAAGCTCTGTGAAGAATGTAAACCACAACGGATAGTTTTCGTACATATTAAGAACCCTCGGCATTGCAATAACACCTCTTGGGGCTTCGTCAGCCTTTAGTCCTTTATATCGGAATGCACGTTTATATTTATAGTCATAAAGATTTGGTATATCCTTCTTTTTCGATTCCTCACCTGCTCCACGTTCGCAACGGTTACCCGAAATAAACTTGCTTCCGTCACCGAAATCTGTTACTGTGAGCTGACAGTGGTTATTACATTTCTCGCATCGGGTAAGACTTGTTTCGAATTTGAACGTGTCAATCTCATCACGTGTTATAATATCACACTCACCGCCTGCCCAGCGTTCCTTTGCGATAAGCGCCGAACCAAATGCTCCCATTATTCCGGCAATATCGGGACGGGTTACATTCTTTTTGGTAAGAAGCTCAAAACAACGTAGTATTGAGTTATTGTTAAATGTTCCGCCCTGAACAACTATTTTTTCGCCCATAAGTGCTGGGTCACGCAGTTTTATAACCTTGTAAAGCGCATTTCTTACAACCGAATATGAAAGGCCTGCACTTATATCGCCGACTGTTGCGCCCTCTTTTTGTGCCTGCTTTACACGTGAGTTCATAAACACTGTACAGCGTGTGCCGAGGTCAACAGGGTTTTCTGCAGTAAGTGCTTCTTTCGCAAATGAAATTGAGTCATAACCCAACGATTCTGCAAATGTCTGTATGAACGAACCGCAGCCTGATGAGCACGCCTCATTAAGCATAATAGAGTCTATTACGCCGTTCTTGATTTTCATACATTTCATATCCTGACCGCCGATGTCTATTATGAAATCAACACCCGGTCTGAAATGGTTAGCCGCTTTATAGTGAGCTATTGTTTCTATCTCGCCCTCGTCTATACGGAATGCCGTTTTTAGAAGCTGTTCACCATAGCCTGTTGTACAACCGTTGGCTATGTATGCAGTTTCGGGAAGTTTTTCGTATAGTTCACGCATAATGTTAAGTCCGCACGTAATTGGACTTCCCTCGTTTTTGCCGTAATATGAATATATGATTTCATCGTTTTCGTTTATTACCGCACATTTAATTGTTGTAGAACCAACATCAAGACCCAAGAATACCGGACCTTTTGCAAGTGATATATCGCCTCTTACTGCAGTATCTTTTTCATGGCGTGCAAAAAACTCCTCTTTGTCTTCTTCCGTTTCAAAGAGTTTTTGCATGCGTGTTATTTCTGCATCAACGCCGTGTGAGTTTTTAAGCCGTTCGGTTAATGTATCAATATCGGTTTCGGCTGAATCTGCCTTTGTAAGTGCCGCACCGATTGCAACAAAAAGCTGTGCGTTTTTAGGTGTGTTAAAAGATGTTGCGTTTTCCTTTAATGTTTCTTCAAACTGAACACGCAGTTGTGTAAGAAAATGCAACGGTCCGCCCAAAAATACGATATTTCCCTTTATGGGTCTGCCCTGTGCAAGACCTGAAATAGTCTGTGTTACTACAGCCTGCAAAACTGATGCCGCAACGTCTTCACGTGCCGCACCCTCGTTTAAAAGTGGCTGTACATCTGATTTTGCAAACACACCGCATCGTGCCGCAATCGGGTAGATTGTGGTGTGGTTACTTGCAAGCTCGTTAAGACCGTCAGCATCGGTTTTTAAAAGGATGCTCATCTGGTCAATAAACGAACCCGTACCGCCGGCACAAGTTCCGTTCATTCTCTGTTCAAGTCCTCCGGTAAGATACAATATTTTTGCATCCTCACCGCCAAGCTCTATTACAACGTCTGTACCCGGTAAAAACGTTTCAATCGCTGTTTTATTGGCAATTACCTCCTGCACAAACTCAAGTCCCAGCATTTCAGACAGCAAAAGTCCGCCGGAACCTGTAATTACCACGCTGAATTTATCATTACCAACAGTTTCTTTTACCTCTTTAAAAAGAGATAACACCGTTGTTTTTATATCTGAATAATGACGTCTGTATTCTGAATATTTTATATTTTTCTCATCGTCAAGAACAACTATTTTAACGGTAGTTGAACCAACGTCTATTCCCATATGAAGTTTACTCAATTTCAAATCCTCCTCTGTAGTTATTTTTTTGTGTCGGATTCATTTTTGGAGTCATCTTCGTCTTCCTCACTTTTTTTAGAATGGAAATCCTTTTTCGGACGTATGAAAACGAAATAAACAACTGCGGCTAAAGTAACTGCCGTAACAATTACCAGAACAATTACTACTATTATGGTAATTAAACTTTTTTCGTTTCTTCGCTGATTTGTATAAGGTTGAGTTTCAACCGGTGTATGAGATTCTAATGTATACGGTGTTTCCGTTGGCTTACTGATTTTCTGTCCTATAAATGAAACCTCAATTTCGTCCTGTGTTTCTATTTTAAGACCTTCTCCTGAATGGTTTATGTCCTCTATATAATCGTCGGGGTTATATGGCATATCTTCTGTTCGCAACGCAAAAAACGCCGAGTTGCCCTGCATAGCACGTAAATGGCTTACAACGGCACAAAGTGCAACGGCTGTACTGTCTTTGTCACTGTCAAAGCTTCCGTCAGCTTCACAGCTTTTTATAAGTGCAGAAAGTGTTGAGTTTTGACCGTCTGAAAAGCCGGGGTCATTATCTGCATCAACACCTGCCGAGTCCAAAGCAAGAACAACAAACGCTGTGTTTAAAATACTGCCATATCCATAGTCCGGATTCTTGCTGTTCTGAAGATAGTTGACACCTCTCAATATTGACGAGTTTACATCGTATCGGTATTTTTCGCCTATCTCTTCGCCTTTTACAACATAACACTTTCCCGATAAAAACGAAAGTGCTATCATACTCTTCGCCGTCGTCAGAACATCAGAATCAAAGCTTCCGTCTGAATTTTGTTTTTCCAGAAGCTGTACTGCAAGCCTGTTTATATCTGTAGTATCAGATTTAACAGCATATTCACCGCTCAGGATTGCAATTATTGATGTTGCAATATCCTGCGTATTTGTAAAGTCTTTTCCGTAAGTATATTGAGATATAATATCATCACCAAGGACACCGCCGGCAGCAGTGTTTGCCATTATCATACGCTGTCCGTCCTGAACAGTCTTTGGTTTTTTTGCATCAGTAACACTTATGTATTTGCCGTAATCAAACGCTTTTCCGGCACGTTTTAGTGCCATTATATGATAATCTGACGCAACAGAATCAGGGTTTGCCAGAGGTGCTATATTCTTGTCTGCCCATTCAAAAGAAAGCTCGGCTATATCATTTATCTCCGAAC
The DNA here is from genome assembly GCA_045649185.1 of Candidatus Ornithomonoglobus sp. Lineage (GTDB taxonomy): Bacteria > Bacillota > Clostridia > UBA1381 > UBA1381 > Ornithomonoglobus. The sequence continues at coordinate 84,282 of JAZRPM010000021.1, forward strand.
CTGTATATGTCGCTTTTACATTACAGAAAAAAAGCATAAAAAACGCACTAATCAGAGCGAAAATCCTTTTCATCCGGGCACACCTCCCTATTATATTGTATTATACCATAGGTTGATTTTTTTGTCAATTAACATCTTTTTTTGTAAATATGAATTTTTTTCATAAAAACCCTTTATTTTTCTGAAAAAGTATGTTATAATGTATTTATAGCAGTATGCTTTACTATCTAAGAGGAGGTAAATACAATGAAACACGTTAAGACCTTGAATAAGGCTAACCTTAAGGAATCAGCTGTTAAGGGCGGATGTGGCGAGTGCCAGACATCATGCCAGTCAGCTTGTAAGACTTCCTGCACAGTTGCAAACCAGAAGTGTGAGCACGCTGAATAACTAAACGGACATTCGCTTGGCGCTCCGTGCGTCAAGCGTATTGTTTTGTTATCTATCAGAAATTTACTAAATATTTGTTGTAATTTTCTGATAGCAAAAAAGTCTACATATTAGAGTGAGCTATGCGAACGACAGTCTCGTAGTGACTTTTTTATTAAATTATACGAAAGGATACACAATAATGATACATAAATATAAAATGTTTGATATGAACATTGTTCTTGATATATATTCGGGTGCGGTTCATGTTGTTGATGACTGTCTTTATGATATGCTTGATTACCTTTTAGAGCCGTTTGCGCCTGAAAAGGAATGTCCGGCATTTATTCATGATGAGTTATTGAAGAAATATCCATCAGAAGAAATTAAGGACAGTTATCTTGATATTTGCGAGCTCTACAGAAACGGTCAGCTTTTCTGTGATGACTGTTATGAGGAGTTTGCAAAGAACTGGAACAAGCAAAGCGTGGTAAAAGCGTTATGTCTGCATATCGCCCACGACTGTAACCTGCGTTGTCAGTATTGTTTTGCAGGTACAGGCGAATATAACGGCGAGCGTGGCATAATGAGCGCCGAAACAGGCAAAAAGGCTATAGATTTTGTTATTGCAAACAGCGGTAACAGAAAGAATATCGAGCTTGACTACTTCGGTGGCGAGCCGTTGATGAACTTTGAGGTTGTAAAAGAGATTACAGAATATGCCAAAAAACAAGGCAAAATCCACGGCAAAAATTTCCGTTTCACAATCACTACCAACGGTGTTCTCCTTGATGAGAAAAAGAAAGAGTACATAAACGAGAATATGTCAAACGTGGTACTGAGTATCGACGGAAGAAAAGACGTAAACGACCGTATGCGTACACGTGTTGACGGTTCGGGTACATATGAGAGCATTCTGCCCAAGTTCATTGATATGGCAGAGAGCCGTAATCAGGACAACTACTACGTAAGAGGTACTTTCACTGCATTTAACAAAGACTTTGCAGCGGATGTTATCCATCTTGCAGACCTTGGTTTTAAGCAGACAAGCGTTGAGCCGGTTGTTGCACCATATGATATGGATTATGCGCTCACAGAGGCAGATATACCCGAAGTTTTTGCTGAATACGAAAAGCTTGCTGAGGAATATATCAAGCGTTGGAAAACCGATAAATGGTTTAATTTCTTCCACTTTATGGTAGACCTTGACCAGGGTCCGTGTGCAATAAAGCGTCTTTCAGGCTGTGGTGCAGGCCACGAGTACCTGGCAGTTGCCGCAAACGGCGACCTCTACCCTTGTCATCAGTTTGTAGGAAACCACGATTTCCTTATGGGCAATGTCTATGACTGTGACATAAACAAAGATATCCGTGACTATTTTGAAAAGTCAAATATTTATACAAAGGACAAGTGTAAAAACTGTTTTGCAAAATTCTACTGCAGTGGCGGTTGCAGTGCCAATGCACACAATTTCAACGGTGATATCAACAAGCCATACGAGCTTGCTTGTGAGTTTGAGAAGAAACGTGTCGAGTGTGCAATAGCAATCGAGGCAGCAAAGAAATTAGGTTAATATGAAAAAGATGCTTGCTGTTATACTCAGACAAGCATCTTTTTTTGTTATTTATATTTATTATACACTTCAGCATATGTTTTGCCTATATCTTCTTCGTTAATAAGAAGCCTCGGACTGAGTATAACCTCTGCTTTTTCGTTGTAGTATTTATTATATAAATAGAGATACCATTTTACACTGTATTTCTTTGTCTTTCCATGAATAGGTGCTAAAATAGAACCATTTTCATCTCCTTCACCGTATTCCTCAAACATACAGATAAGCATATTTGCCATATTCATCATAAGATCTGGTCCGTAAGGTAACTCCTCTTCAAACATCTTTTGGGCAATAGTGTACAACGAAGTCACTGTCGGTCTCTTAATCTTTCCCTTCTCCGAAATCGTGTGACAGCAAATGAATTTCATGCCCTCTACAAGAGCTGTTGCAATATATGTGAGGGGAACATCTTTACCGGAAACCCACTGTCTGTATGCCGTATCACACGCTTTTAAAATCCAGTGATAATATCTGGCATCATACGCATCAGGAAAATATTCATAAAGCTTACTTTTCGGTGCATAAACCAGGCTGTTTGCGTCCCAGTCAATTTTTTTGCTCAAAAATCCGCTTGCTATATCAAGCATAGCCTCTACATCACCGGCGTTCGCTTTACGCTCAAGCTTTACATACTCTAAATTAAGCATCAATTCCTGTCTGCTGAAAATCCTGGACCATCTGCCATAATATCTGCGAGTGTCGTTATAGTAATCAGGGTCCAGCTTTGGCGTATTACTTCCGCCGGATGTACCAAACATCTCTTCACGGAAAATTCCGATACATTTTTTTACAAGCGCTATTGCTTCTGTTACTTTATTTGCACTTATCGGTTGAGCACTACGGTGAGAGCCTTTATTTCCCAGTATCCTTGCTTTATGCATTGTGTCGCGCTGAGCATTGGTATAATCAGCAGCAACGACTATAGCATCAATTCTATTTTCAAGTGTAGGTTTATTTTCAAAAAATAAATTATATTTTTTACAAAGATTTTCCGAGATAAGCTCCATAACCTTTCTTAATGCAGTCAGTGCTTCTTCAAACTCACCTTCATTAAGCCGGAGATTTGCCTTTTCCATATACTTACGTATATCCGGAAATTTTTTGTCAATTTCATTATCGCTGTTGTTTTTGCTTTCCATACTTTTAAATGACGGTGCTACTAAGTCCGGCAATATTTTATTTTTCAATGTATAATATGATGAAATTTCTTTCAATGTGGGGATTACAGTTGAACCGACTAACTGAATCATTTCCTGTAAAAATTCTTTTTTTATACCCCGACCTCCCGGATGTGTTTCATACATTTCCGTTACACAATTTCCAATATCACGGTATTTTTTTCCTATTAGTTCCATCATATAAAGATTATCCAGCAACGTTTGTATGCTTTTAGGCTGAGAATTTGTTTTCATACTCACTTCCGTAAGCTTGCAGATGCGTCTGGTTGCCATTATAACTGTATTGTTTAAAGCTTCCATAACTCTGCCTGCATCATTGCCTCTTATATAGTTTTTCGCCTTTGCGTATTCTCTTTCAATAGTCACCACAGCATGAAGATTAGGATCATTTGCCATTGCCTGACCTAATTCTTTTTTCTCAGCTTTTCGCTGTGCTTTTGCAGCTTCCTTCTCACGCATTTTTTCAAATGTGCATGGTACTTTGTTTATACTTTTACCTATAACTGCTTCCTTAAAAAGCTTTACGATAATTCCAAGCGATATAAAATGAGTTTTTACATCATAATCAGAAACCGGTGTTGTGTTACCTTCGTACTTATCAATCAAAGCCAGAATACCATTTACGACATTCATTTGGTCACGGTTAAATACCCGCTCATCAAGAATCTTAGCCAAATCAAAAACATCCTTGTTCTCAACCTGAAATCCCTTTCTTTTACAGAAATAGATTTCAAGAAGCTCAAATGCGCGACTTAGTGCATCAAAAGATTTTCTATAATCTTTGACTTGGACCGGACGCCAAAACTCTTCGTCATAAAGCTTTTGCGCCAGTCTATATTGACTCGCTATTTCCTTATATTTCTGCTTTATCTGATCAGTTAAGCTGACAATAAAAATTTTGTCGTCCGGTCTGATGTATACATATACCGAATAATCAGGCGTTGCGTAATTCCGCACTTGTTTGCCGGAGTTGTTTTTTTCCGTATCATGATCCGTAAATATTTTTTTAAAAAAAGACATATATTCTCCCTCTCAATCAAAAAATTTATTATTTAACAGTTTTCCAGAATATTAATTCATTATATTGGTGTCTGCAAAGCATTGAGTTAAACTTCTACTCCGTTTTTACGTATGAAATTATACTCTTTTTATAACCCAACGGCGAAAAGCCCGTTGCTTCTTTAAATGCTCTTGAAAAGTTATGAATCCCCGAATAGTTAAGTTTTTCAGAAATCTCGCTTACCGATAACTCATCCTCACGCAAAAGTTTCTTTGCCTCGTCTATTTTTAAATCCGAGTAGTATCTCATAGGGCTTTTGCCTGTGTATTCTTTAAAGATTATACTTAACTGTGATTTTCTTAAAAAGAAATTGTCACATATATCATTTAATGTGATTGGTGTATATATATTATTTTTCATATAAACAACAATCATTTCAGCAAGTGTATCCTGCGTCTCCTGACGTGTATTGGCAGAGTTCAGGCTCATAGATGCACCGCCACGCAACATCTTAATCAGAAATTCCGTAAAATGGTATTTTAAAAGCTGTGCAGAACCGAATTTGCAATCCGAAAAATCAAGCGGTGTCTTGTCGTAAAAATCACTTGATATTTTACCGAGCGCGTTTTCGGACTCTTTTAAGAATAATGAAAGCAAGGTTTTTGAGGTCTTATCAAGGGTGAACGTTTTATTCTCGAAATATTTCATACTCTCACTCTGACACGAAAAAGAAACCACAAGCATATTGTTTGCCACCTCGCCGTTTGAGGTGTGTGCGTGGAGTTCCTCCGGCTTATGGAATATTGCCTGACCTTCTGAAAGCATACTGCTTTTTCCGTCAGTAAGTGCTATAATTTCACCCTTATCCACATAAACCATTTCCCAGAAGTTATGACTCTCCGGCAGATGGTAGTAGTTTTTATCAAATTCAAAATAGTATATTGCATGAAATCCATCGATTTCTATGTCGTTTTTCACTGGTGTTAACGGAAACATTTCTTAATCCTCGGAAAAAATGATAAAAATTTCAAAAAATGTGCTAAAGACATTTCTTAATAATTATTTTATAATAAAAATGATAAAAAGTCAATTCAAATTTTTAAATATAAGGAGGTTATTTTTTATGAAAAAAACTGAACTTTTAAAACGTGTCGGCTCTGTTGAGCAAATCGGCGGTGTTCGTGATTTTATTTTCAATGACGGCAAAGCAAAAGGTGTTCGTGCCATTGAAGTAAATACCGGAGTTATCCGCTTTACTATCCTGCCCGACAGAGGTATGGATATTGCTCAGGCATTCTACAAGGAAAAGGCAGTTGCCTGGTTCTCAAAGACAGGTATTACCGACTCACGTTTTTATGACAAAGATGAAAAGGCATGGTTGAGAGGCTTCTACGGCGGTCTCGTTACAACTTGCGGTCTTAAGAATATAGGCGGTCCTGTGGGTGATTACGGACTTCACGACAGAATTGCTCATACTCCGGCTGAAAAAGTAAGCGTTTTCGCTGACTGGGTTGGTGACGATTACGTTATCGAAATTTCAGGCCATGTCAGACAGTCGGTTGTTTTCGGTGAGAACCTTGTTATGAAGAGAACAATCAAAACAAAGCTTTTCTCTAATACTTTCACACTTGAAGATACATTCGTAAACGAAGGCTTTGATGATGAGGATTTTGCAGTTGCATATCATTGCAACTTCGGTTATCCGTTAGTAACAGAAGGTGCAAAAATCACAAACGTACCTGCTGAAATCGCAGATATAACAGCTCCGGTTCACGGAATCGAAGAAGAATGTATAGGCATTGATTTAGACGGTGATGTACAGACTGTCGGTATCACAAACGGCGAAATGGGCGCATATATCACATACAAGCGTGATACAATGCCGGATTTCCTTATCTGGAAGATGATGGGCGAAAGCGAATACGTTGTTGGTCTTGAACCGAGAACTACAAACTTCGGCGGACAGAGTATCATTGACAACAATAAGTTTGTTGCTTTAAAGCCGTTTGAAGAATATAAATCATACCTTGAATTCAGTTTCAAAGATGAATAAAAAAATTATGCACTCCTCTGTTTTTCGGGGAGTGCATTTTTTATTATTCAGCAAAATCAAGGACTGTTTTCTTAAGGTCGTCAAGTGATTTTAAAGACTCTTCTTTTGTCTTTTCACAAACACCGAAGTAGAATTTAATCTTCGGCTCTGTGCCTGACGGTCTAACTGCAAACCATGCGTTATCTTTTAAGAAGAATTTTAAAACATCTGATTTTGGCAGTCCGTCTATACCCTTTGAATAATCTTTAATTTCGAGTACTTCAACCGGTAGTTTCTGTGTACGGAATTTATCCATAATTGCATTTATTTGCCTGCGTCCGTCTATGCCTTTTAATGTTTTTGTTTCAAGACTTTCAAGATAGAAGCCATATTCCTTATAAAGCCCGAGTAATTTATCATAAAGTGTCATACCGTTTGCTTTACAGTCCGCCGCAAGCTCTGCTATAAGCATTGATGCAACAACGGCATCCTTATCCCTTGCATATGTGCCCTTTAAATAGCCATAGCTCTCCTCTAAGCCGAACATATAGCTCTCAGGCGTTCCTTTGTCTTCAAGCAGTTTTATCTGTTCTCCGATGAACTTAAAACCCGTCAGAACGTCAACAAGCTGTGCATTATATTTATCTGCAACCGCCTTTACCATTTCTGTTGTTACTATTGTTTTTACAACAACAGGATTTTTCGGCAGAACAGATTTTCTCATAATAAAGTCACAAAGCAAAACGCCCGTCTGATTACCGTTTAAAGTTATATACTCACCACGAGAATTCTTTACAACAACACCTATTCTGTCACTGTCGGGGTCTGTGCCGAAAATTATGTCAGCATCCTGCTTTTTAGCATATTCAATCGCAATGGTAAAAGCTTCCGCATTTTCAGGGTTAGGCGATTTAACCGTTGGAAAATCACCGTTTGGAAGTTCCTGTTCCGGAACTGTAAACACATTTTTTACTCCGATTTCCGAAAGCACAGTTCTCACCAAAATATTTCCCGAACCGTGCAAAGGTGTATATACCACCTTATAATCTTCAGGGATTTTAGCACCTGTGGATTGAGCTTTTATTGCGTCAAGATATGCACGGTCTACATCTCTGCCAATAACCACAGCAGTGTTTTCCTCCTGTGTTTTTATGTCGCCAAAAATATCTGTGCTGTTTATATATGACATTATCTTTTTTGCAGTTTCCGGTTCAATCTGCGCACCGTCCTCGCCATATACCTTGTAGCCGTTATACTCTTTCGGGTTATGGCTTGCAGTTATCACAACACCTCTTACACAGCCCAGATGCCTTACAGCAAATGAAAGTTCAGGTGTCGGGCGTAAATCATCAAACAGATATGTTTTTATACCGTTTGCACACAACACTTTTGCTGTCTCCTGTGCGAAGAGCTTTGAATTATTTCTTGAATCAAATGCAATGACAACACCTTTTTCTTTCGCAGTATTGCCGAGATCTGAAATTTCGTTTGCAAGTCCCTGCGTTGCAAGACGGATTGTATATACATTCATACGGTTTGTTCCTGCCGCCATAACACCGCGCAGTCCGCCTGTTCCGAACTCAAGATCACAATAAAATCTATCTTCAATTTCTTTTTCAGACAGACCCTTCAGTTCCATTTTTGTTTCTTCATCCACGATGGAAGTTTCAAGCCATCTTTGATATTTTTCTGTATATGTCATTTTTCTCTCCCGTTTAGTTGTAAAATTCAAGTTTTGTTTTTCCGTACCTCTTACGCATCTCATTTGCAGATATCCCGTATTTCGATTTAAAATACTTCGAAAAGTTTGAGAGTGAACCAAAGCCGGAGTTAAAACAAATATCCGTTATTGTCATATTGGTTTCACATAAAAGCTTTTGTGCATATTTTAGTTTTAAATCTATTAAATATTTACTGTAGGTTATGCCTGTTTCTTCCCTGAAAACCCTCGAAAAATATGACGGATTTAAGTGAACGTATCTTGCAACATCATTAAGTGTGGGATTATTCATAAAGTTGGTCTCTAAATGCATAACAGCCTTCCGGGCAGGTGATAGCTGTTTTTCCTTCAACGTAATCGGATTAATATTACGAAGCGTGGAAAAGCATATGTTTTCTATAAGATTTTTAATGACGTTTTTGTAAAATGGCTGATTGTTCTCATACTCATTAAACAGTTGCACTGCGTTGTTTATAATAGTCTGCACTTGCTCTTCCGGAAACTGATATACTATGTTATCTTCATATTTGAGAATAGAATAAAGAAGTTCTTTGGAGATTATATCCGGCTCAAAATGCACAGTAATAAAGTCTGCATCTTCACTCCATTCCAGACTGTGGCAGTCTGCCGGTTTTAAAATAGCAACTGATCCGACAGGCATTTCATATTCTTTTCCGTTTATTATCTGCGACATATGTCCTTTACTTATAACCTCAAATTCCATAAAGGCATCATGGATATGTGCAGGATACATGTTTCCGTATGTCATTCTTTCGTGTCTTGCTTCCATAAGCGAATTTGTTATACGGAATTTATTTTCTGAATTTTTAAAAGTTTCTTTTATCAAGAGCATAATATATCACCTAACTTAATTATAGCTTATTTGCCGTATTTTTTCAAGTGCATTTTTCACAAAATCACAAAAAAGTAAAAATATGAAATGCAATATATTGAAATAGTAGAAGAATTTATGTAAAATATTATATATAATAGAATATAGAAAATTTTGCATTAACAGCAAGGAGAAAAATAAAATGAAAAGAGACGCAACAAGAATATTAAAAAGATACGAAGGTAACCCCGTCCTTGATGTAAAGGACTATCCGGGTATAGCACAGCTTTATAACCCGTCGGCAGTTAAATTCGGCGACGAGACAATTGTACTTGTTTCGGTAGTTGAGCACGCTGCCACTCACGGAGTTGGCAGAGACGTCGGACAGACAAGAATTGCAAGAAGTAAAGACGGCATTCATTTTGAGTTGAGCGACGAAGATTTCATCTTTGCACCCAAAGACCTGCCAAAATCTGAGCTTTATCACCACTTTATTGATAACCGTGTAACGAAGATTGACGATACATACTATATCGTTACACCGGTAATGGTAAACGGGTATCAGTGCCCTGTAGGAATGCTCGGTAAAACAAAAGATTTTAAAACTTATGAGCCTATTGATATAATAACTGCACCGCCTAACCGTGGCGCATCAATATTCCCTGAAAAGATAAACGGCAAGTACTATAAACTCGACCGTCCGGGCAGTGGAAGTGACCATGCAGATATATGGATTTCTGCAAGTGAGGACCTTGTTCACTGGGGTGAGTTCAAGCCACTCCTTGCTCCTAACTACCGTTTCTGGAACACAGATAAAATAGGTCCGACACCGCCTATCAAAACATCAAAGGGCTGGCTTGTTATTACACACGGTGTGTTCACACCTGCGGGCGGAACAACATATTATCTTGGTGCAATGCTTCTTGACCTTGATGAGCCGTGGAAGATAATCGGTAAAACAAACAGCTACATATTAGCTCCCGAAATGACCTATGAAAGACACGGCAACTGCGATAACACAGTTTTTGCATGCGGTGCTATTGGTGATGAAGAAACAGACGAGCTGACACTTTACTACGGTGCTTGCGACCAGTTTATCTGTATGGCAAAGGGTTCATTATCAGAAATGGTTCAGGCTTGTATAGACGAGATATAATAAAAAAATAACTCCTACAGAGTGGGAGTCATTTTTTTGGAGGAGAGAGCGGGATAAATCTTTGCTTCGCAAATCTTTTCTTGCTCGTCGACCGAAAGCTTTGCTTTCAGTACCCGACTTCGCACCACTCACCTACTAAACAGTACACCGTACTGTTTTATTTTACGGTTCGTGCCCTCTCAGGGTTCGAATCCCTTTCATTTAAACAAAAAAATAACCCCCACTCTGTGGGAGTTATTTTTTTGGAGGAGAGAGCGGGATTCGAACCCGCGAACGGCGGAACCGTTACCGGTTTTCAAGACCGGCTCTTTCAACCACTCAGACATCTCTCCATATATTCACAACAGATGCTATTATAGCAGATTAGAACTCTTTTGTCAAGTGTTTTTTAATAATTTTTTTGCAAATTTTATTCAGGAACACATAACAAAGAAAACCAAATAAAAACAAAAAAATACAAATAAACACTTGACTTTTTATACCTTTTCTGTTAGAATATAAATATAGATATAAATACTACTCAACAAGGAGAAATACATATGTTAGTTAATATGAATGAGGTTTTAAGACCTGCAAAGAAAAATCATTATGCTGTTGGTCTTTTTAACGCTGTAAATCTTGAACTTGCACGCGGTATCATAGCTGCGGCAGAATCAAGCCGTTCACCGGTTATTATGGGTACAGCAGAGATATTGCTCCCCTACGGTCCTTTAGAAGAAGTTTCTTACTATCTGATTCCTATGGCGAAAAAGGCTTCAGTTCCTGTCGTTGTTCACCTTGATCACGGTTTGACATATGATACCTGTGTTCAGGCACTTAAGTTAGGCTTTAGCTCAGTAATGTATGACTGTTCAACAGATACATACGAAGAAAACGTTCGTAAAGTTAAAGAAATGGCTGATATTGCACATTCTTACGGTGCAACAATCGAAGGCGAACTAGGTCACGTTGGCGATAACGAAGGTTCTGCAGAGGGTAGCGACCATCTTGCTGATCCGTCAGAGTTCTTCACTGACCCGGGACTCGCAAAGGATTTTGTAGAGAAAACTGGTGTTGATGCACTTGCAATCGCTGTAGGTAATGCACATGGTGCTTACAAATTACCGCCTAAACTTGATTTTGAAAGAATCCGTACAATTGCAAACACTGTTGATGTTCCGTTGGTTCTTCACGGTGGTTCAGGACTTACTGACAACGATTTCCGTCAGGCAATCCAGGAAGGTATCAGTAAGGTAAATATCTTTACCGATATTAACGTGGCTGCTGTTGAGGCAGAGTTCAAGAAGTTCTCAAGCATGGAAAAAGGACTTATTGACCTTATCCCTGCTGCTGTTGAGGCCGTTAAGCAGGAAAGTATAAAGAAAATGAAGCTTTTCAGCAGTGACGGTAAAGCTGATTTGACAACAGGTGCAAGCAACAGTGATATTGAAGCACTTACAAGACTTGTTGCAGCAGAAGTTGCTAAGTATTTAGGCAAATAAAAAAATTAAAACCGGAGTTTTTAACTCCGGTTTTTTTAATTCTTAGTAACGTCTCATTGCTGCCGCTTTTGCGTTCTCCAACTGTGCTTTGTTAATTATCATCCATATTGAACTTGCAAAAAGCACAAAACTTCCAATAATGTATGTACGATATCCAATTCCCCACTCATAATGAAAATCAAGTATTCCGCTCTTTACATAAATCCAGCTCTGCAGACAGAATATCGCAAATGCAAGAATATTAAATATTATCAGCGGTATCGGTTTCTTTATTAACGAGAACAATAAGTTCAATAATAAGAATATCGACAAAAATATAAACATAATCAAAAATCCTGCTCCCGCAATAGCCATATCGCCATCGGTAGCTGCATTCAACCACATAAAGAGTGCAAACTCTGCAATTGAAAATTCTTTCGCTTCTTCATTCGTAATGCTGAATGGATCACTTTGCACATTGAGTTCACTTTGTTCCAGTACTCCCGCAAACTCATCAGTTGCTTTTAACTGAGGCAAAAACAACGACGCCATCATTGTCAAAGTTGCCAATAAAGCTATTGCAAATGAAATCGTTAATCTGGTATATATCCCTTTATCTACCATATTTTTTCTCCTGTTTTCATATTATTTTTAAGTAAAATACTCACCTAACAATAATTATACCATTTATTTGCCTTGTTGACAATACTACGAAAAGAAATTTCACTTTTTTACCAAAAAACAGTCTTTGATTTTGTGAAACTCTTCTTCAGCATTATACTGTTTCTGCATACCGAACGGCACTCATTGCGTCTTTTGAGTAGTTATCAGCACCGATTGCATCGGCATACTCCTGATTCAAAACCGCACCTCCAACCATAACTTTGCACCACGGTGCTTTCTCTCTTAAAAGCTTTATGGTCTCCTCCATTGCCGGAACTGTGGTTGTCATAAGTGCACTTAACCCCACAACAGGTGCGTGTGTTTGGACTGTCGTTTCCACTATTTCTTCAGGTGTTACATCTCTGCCGAGGTCAATTACATTAAAACCATAGTTTTCAAGCAACAGCTTTACAATGTTCTTGCCTATATCGTGAATATCGCCTTTAACTGTCGCTATAATGACTGTACACTTATCAGATGCATTATCGCCCGTCATCGTGAGCTTTATCTCCTCAAACGCCGATTTTGCAGATTCTGCACTCATCAGAAGTTGCGGAAGATAAAATCTTTTTTCCTCAAAGCCCTTTCCTACTATATCAAGTGCCGGAATTATTTCCTCCTGAACTATCGTAAGCGGTGCTACAGTCTTTAATAACTCTTTTGTTATCGTTGCCGACTGCTCTTTTAATCCTTTTACAATGGCACGCTGAAGGTCACTTTTATAGGTTTCTGCGCCTGTGTCAGAGATTTTAACCGTAGCATTTGAAACAGATTCCTGCAGATTCTCTGCGAATTCAATGTAATTTTCACAATTATCATCAAGTCCGTTTAATGCACAGAAAGCATAATACGCTTTCATCATTTCATCTGAATACGGGTTCATAATAGCCGCCGAAAGACCGTTACCCATTGCAAGCGAGAAGAATGTACTGTTAATTATATCACGTCTTGGCAAGCCGAACGAAACATTTGAAACTCCAAGTGAGGTTTTACATCCAAGCTCATTTGTGATAAGCTCTACCGCACGTAAAGTCTCTTTTCCCGCTGTGTTATCAGCACTTATAGTAAGTGCCAACGGATCGAAAATAATATCCTTTTTATCAATTCCGTGTTTTTCTGCCTCGTCGAGTATAGCTCTTGCAATAGCGAGTCTATCCTCTGCCTTTTGGGGTATTCCCGACTCATCAAGAGTTAACGCAACCACAAGACCACCATACTTCTTTACAAGTGGGAAAACCGCATCCATACTCTCTTTTTTGCCGTTAACGGAGTTTATCATTGCCTTTCCGTTATAACGACGCAGAGCTGTTTCCATGGCAGTAATATCAGATGTATCAATCTGCAACGGCAAATCAATAATCGCCTGAAGCTCACAAACTGCCGTTTTAAGCATTTTAACCTCGTCAATCTCAGGTAAACCGACATTTACATCAAGAATATCCACACCCTTTTCCTGCTGTACTATTCCCTCTTTTAAGATATAGTCAATATCGTTAGCTTTCAGTGCTTCTTTAAAACGTTTTTTACCTGTCGGATTTATACGCTCACCTATAAGTACCGGCTTATTGCCAAATTCTACAGCGTGAGTGTATGACGATACACAAGTGATGTTCTTTTTATTTATCGGCTTAACATCAACCATTTGCGATTTTTCAACAAGCTCTCTTATGTATTCAGGTGTAGTACCACAGCAACCGCCCGCAATGCGGACGCCTTTTTTAATAAGTGCCGTTACATCCTCTGCAAATTCGGGCGGAAGTACATCAAAAACAGTTTTTCCGTCAACTGATTTGGGGAGTCCTGCATTCGGTTTTAAAATGACAGGAGTTGATGAATATTTAAGATACTCTTCGATAATCCCTGTCAGTGCTTTAGGGCCAAGTGAACAGTTTACACCTATTGCATCTGCACCCATTCCCTCAAGCATTGTAACCATTGCTGCAGGATCGGCACCTGTCATAAGCTTTCCGTCCTCACTGTATGCGTTAGATACAAAGACCGGCAAATCTGAATTTTCTTTTGCTGCTAAAAGCGCCGCCTTTGTTTCATAGCTATCATTCATTGTTTCGATAACGATAAGCTCTGCACCGTGTTTTACGCCCAATCTGACGGTATTTGCAAATGTTTGGACAGCATCTTCAAAATCAAAGTCACCGTACGGTGCAAGCATTCTGCCTGTCGGACCGATGTCGAGTGCTACCCATTTCGGTTGCTTGGTTTTGCTCTCTTCCCTTGCCTTTTTGGCGTTTTCTATTGCAGTTTTGATGATTTCTTCAAGCTCGGTATCGTCAAATTTCAAAGAATTTGCGCCGAATGTGTTTGTATTAACTACATTTGAACCTGCATCAAAATAATCACGGTGGATTTTAGTTATAACCTCGGGATGTGTTATATTCCAACGTTCGGGAAGTTCACCGCTTTTAAGTCCCTGTGCCTGCAAAAGCGTACCCATTCCGCCGTCAAGATAAAGAATATTTTCTTTTATATATTCTGTGATTTTCATATTCTTCTCCTACCTTATGCCTATTATCGCCGTAACCGATTTTGACGGTGACATCAAAAGGCTTTCATTTAAACTTATTCCTATTCTTCGTGCCGGCTCAAGTACGGCAAATATATTTTTCTGTGCCTCAAGCGGGAAATCACCGTATCCGGCACTGAACCGAGGCTTGATTTCTTCATCTGACAAAACATCCTCTGTGAACATATCGCAAAGTGCTTCTATTCTTTCTGCTCCGATTGCCTGAAACATAAGCGCTTTAACAGGTGAAATACGTCCGTATTTCGCAATAAGTCTGTCAAGCTCCAATCCAACAGTTGCGGCAAATACAATGATTTTTCTGCAACCGTCAAGGTTCTTTGTTAAGTCTTTTGATTCGGTTTTCATAAACCCAAGGTCAGTTATTCCGTCTTTTTGTATTATATCAAATTCAGTATAACACACCTTATAAGTAAGTTTGTCGCTTACCTCTTCTATACACTCCTCCATAACGCTTTCTATTTCCGGTAATTCTTCCGAAACACCTGCATAACGCCGTATTTCCTTGCGGTTATACGGCATAGGAGTATATGTCTTTAATAAAACAGTATTTGTCATAGTTAGTTTATTATCTCCGAGAGATTACTCTGTATCTTTTGCGCAACATCAGGTTTATTCATTGAATAAACGTGCACATTTGTTATACCGTTTGCAAAAAGGTCTATAATCTGGTCGGTTGCATATGCAATACCTGCCTGCTTCATTGCCTCGGGTGAATGTCCGAATTTATCAACAAGGCTCTTGAACCTCTGTGGCATAAACGAACCCGAAAGCTTTATTGCACGTTCGACCTGATTTGCGTTTGTTATCGGCATAATACCCGGTATAACAGGGACAGTAATGCCTGCTTCACGGATTTTATAAAGAAAGTTATAGGGCAGGTTATTATCAAAAAACATCTGCGTTGTAAGGAACGAACAGCCTGCATCAACCTTTTCTTTGAGATATTTTATATCCTCCCGCTGATTTTCGCTTTCAGGATGTATCTCAGGATAGCACGCACCGCCGATACAAAAATCCTCACCGCTTTCTTTAAGCTCACGGATAAGATCGACTGCGTGACGGTATGCCCAACCGCTTCTGTCAGAACTTTCAAGTTCGGGAGTAAGGTCGCCACGAAGTGCCATTATGTTTTGTATTCCTGCCGCCTTAATCTGTTCTATCTTTGTTTTCACAGTTTCTTTTGTTGATGAAACACACGTAAGATGTGCAAGAGTAGGCACGCCATAACGTTCCTTGATATTCTTTGCGATATCAAGAGTATAACGGCTCGTACCACCGCCTGCACCGTATGTAACACTCATAAATGACGGTTTAAGTTTAGCTATTTCCTCAGTTGCGTGCTTTACGCTTTCAAATGATGTATCAGTTTTGGGTGGAAACACCTCAAACGATAAAGAAAGTCTGTTTTCTTCAAGAAGTTTACTTAATTTCATTTTATTCATCCTTTCTGTGCATCAGATTTCTTAAAATACTTTTTCATATAAAGCACTAGTATAACGCCTGCAAGCGGGAACAGTCCTGCAACAAGCAAACCTGCTCGCATACCGATTTGTTCTGCGCCTATATTAAGTGTTTGGGCTGTTTTTACTGCAAAGTCTGTTAATGCAAATTTATCGGATATAATGCCCAGTAGCTGAGGTGCAATTGATGCACCCAAGTCACCGCCTGCCGCCATCATGGCATAAATAGCAACACCGACATTCGGTATCTTTTCCTCAACATAAATAAGTGTGCCGGGCCATAGCATTGATGTGCATAGTCCTGTAAGTGCACAGGCGCTAATCGCAATTACAGGTGTTAAAACAAATCCTGCAACAAAATAGCACACCGTTGCTCCCAACATCCCAAAAAGCAACACGTTTACAATGTTTTTGCCGTATTTGGAATATAGTGTTCTGCCTGTTCCGAGAAAAACGCCAAACAACGCAACACCCAATATATCTCCGAAAATCTTTGGTGTGCCTATTGCTTTTTCAATGAATCCCGATGCCCACTGTGACATCGTACATTCCGCCGCACCGCCTAAAAATATGCAGAAAGTGCAAAGCAGGATTCCCTTGTTAAATAACTTACCCGTTTTCTTTGCACCGCCGAAATTATCAAGTTGCGGAAGTTCAGCTTTTCTGAACAGTAAAAATGCAATAAACGGCTCTATCGACCAGATCAGTGCAAGATACATCCAGTTTTCTGCACCAAACACAAAGATAAACAATGTGCTTAAAATAACTACACCGACTACTCCCCAAGCGTACATTGAGTGCAATTTACTCATTTCGCCGTCAGGATTTTCACTTGGAATAGCCGCAATTATCGGACTTAATAAAACCTCGCTCAGACCTGCCGAAACGGAGAATATAACCGTACCCGCCACAATCCACAAAAACGCCATTTCAGGAAAAAGTCTCGGCAGAACTGCATACAGCACCACTCCCGAGAATACAATAAACGGCGTAATTCTTACAGTTTTATGTATATTGAACTTATCCGAGAAAAATGTAAATATCAAATCAATCGACAACTGTGTAATAAAGTTGATTACTACCAGGAATCCAAGCAGTGTGTAAGAAAGATGATACATGTTTCTGAACGTCACAAATAACAATGGCGACAGGTTTGCGGCTATTGCCATTGATATACCCGTGAGATAACACGCATATTTCGTTCTTTTGTATTGATCATTGCCAAGCATATTAGTCCTCTTTCTTACGGAATCTGATTAAACCGATAATTGCTGAAATTATAGCTACAGATTCATAAATCACGCCACCAACAGAACGTTCGATAATATCATAAATCAATACCATAAGGCATGTCAGTAACACACTCTTACGGACATTCTGCGGATTCTTAAATGAGAGGCACAGTGTGTTTATGACAAGGCCTCCGACTATTAAAACAGAATGTATTCCATTTGATGAATATATACCTAAAGCAAGCATAACCACAGCAAACAGTATCGGGAAAAGTCTCGGTTTATAGAAACTTTTATCTTTGTTAAAGTAAACGACATTTCGTATTACTCCCACGCCGTTTAAAATTGCCGCAGGGATTGCGCCTAATAAATAGTAATGCACTGAAAACACCAGACAGGTTAACATATGTACAAACAACAACTGTTTGTCGGTCTTTACCTGATAGGAAATAAATCCCAGTACAACTGCTACAAATCCCAATATCTGTCCTATTATTTCTGCTATATCCATTATTCTACCTCATTTTTAAATTTTATTTTATATAAAGACTGTATAATCCAGATGACAGTCATTTTTAGCCATAGTTCATATAGAGTTATGCCTAAAAAACACATAAACAAATTGGAATTTATCGGTTAATCCACTCGTCTTTTGAAATCGCAAATACCTTTGCATTTTCATTTATCTCATCAGAAAACTCATCTACTTGTTTGCAACCATATGACATAGCAGTTTTGGCTGATGCTTCGTTGGTATACTTCATATAAGAATAAACGATGTTAAAAGGAGTGTTGTTAAAAGTCCAATCTCTGACAGCAATTGCCGCTTCTTTTG
>JAZRPM010000022.1:0-24899 GCA_045649185.1 Candidatus Ornithomonoglobus sp.
CGATAAGGCAATAGACGTAATTGACGAGGCAGGCTCCCGTGTAAACCTCAAGAACAAAGAACTTTATGAGCTTACTCTTGTGAACGAGCGTCTTGGAATAATTGACACAGAACTTGATGAACTGAATAATTCCGGCAACGAAAACCCCGACTATGAAAAGATTGCAAATCTCCGTTCCGAGAAGCTTCGTCTTGAATCGGACAAAGCAAGATGCGAGGCGGCATCAAAGGATATCGAAATTACATTTGACGATATCGCCGCAGTTATAGAGGGTTGGACAAAGATACCCGTACACCGTCTTACAGAGGACGAAACCGAGAAACTTCTCGACCTCGAAACACGTATACACGAACGTGTTATCGGACAGGAGGAGGCAGTATCTGCTGTTGCACGTGCAATACGCAGAGGACGTGCAGATATAACTACAAAGAAACGTCCCGTTTCATTTATCTTTGCAGGTCCTACGGGCGTTGGTAAAACAGAGCTTGTCAAGACAATTGCAGAGGTAATGTTTAATAACGAGGAAGCACTCGTCAGAATTGATATGTCAGAGTACATGGAAAAGCATGCAGTATCAAAGCTTATCGGCTCTCCCCCGGGATATGTGGGATATGATGATGCAGGTCAGCTTACCGAAAAGATACGCAGAAAGCCGTATTCGGTAATTCTGCTTGATGAGATAGAAAAGGCACATCCTGATGTGTTTAACATCTTCCTGCAGATACTTGATGACGGACGTATTGCTGACAGTCACGGCAAGATTGTCAACTTTGAAAATACAATCATTGTTATGACAACAAACTCCGGTTCGGAATTCTCAGCCAACAAAACAGGCTTTGCACGTGATGTTGAAGTTACAATGAAAGACAATGTAGATAAGAGCCTTAAGGAATTTTTCCGTCCGGAGTTCTTAAACAGAATTGACGAGGTAGTTGTATTCAAACCTCTCACAAAACCGGAATTGAGACAAATTATCGACCTGCTCTTAAAGGATATATCACAAAAAATCAGCGAGAAAAATGCCACAATCACAGTAACGGATGCGGCAAAGGATTTGGTGCTCGAATCCGGCTACGATGTCAAGTTTGGTGCAAGACCCTTAAAGCGTGCTATACGTTCATTGCTTGAGGATAAACTCGCAAAACTTGCACTTACAGGCAAAATCACAGAAAATGCACAGATTACAGCCGATGTTGACGGTGATGAAATAGTTCTTAATGTTGACTGATAAAAAGAGGTAATAGCTATGAATATTATAGTAGTAGGATGCGGAAACGTCGGCAAAAAGATTGTCGAAATGCTATGTCACGAAAAACAGCACAACATAACCGTTGTAGATACCCGTTCCACAGCAATAAATACGCTTGTAAACCAATTTGATGTAATGGGCGTGGTCGGAAATGGCGCAAGTGTTGACACGCTTACAGATGCAGGTATTAAAGATGCTGATATTCTTATAACCGTAACGGCATCTGATGAAATAAACCTACTTACGTGCCTTATCGCACGTAAATCGGGTAATTGTCAGACAATTGCACGTGTGAGAAACCCCGAATACGGAAAAGAAATACACCTTTTTAAAGAAGACCTCGGACTTGCTATGGTTATTAACCCGGAACGTGCAGCAGCGGCAGTAATTGCAAGAAACCTGCGTTTCCCTGCTGCAATCAGTATTGACACATTTGCCAAGGGCAGAGTGGAAATTCTGAAGTTCAGAATCCCCGAAGATTCTTCACTTGATAACATGAAAGTTGCAGACATAGTCGGAAAACTCGGTTGCGATGTGCTCGTGTGCGGTGTTGAACGTGAAAGCGAAACATTTATTCCACATGGTGATTTTACACTCCTTGGCGGTGACTATATAAGCGTACTTGTACCGCTTAAAACCGAAAGCACGTTCTTTAAAAAAGCCGGCATAAAGCTTGGCAAGGTAAAGAACACGATTATTGTAGGCGGTGGTGAAACCGCAGTGTATCTCGCCCAGCTTCTTAACGAATCAGGAATTGATGTGAAAATCCTTGAACGTGATGAGAAACGTTGCGATATACTATGCGAAATATTGCCTAAAGCGACCATAATCCATGCCGACGGTACAGATAACAGACAGTTGCTTGAAGAAGGCATTGAAAACACATCATCATTCGTTTCGCTTACAAACATTGATGAGGAAAATATTCTGCTTTCCATGTTTGCAAGAACAGTTACCGACGGAAAGCTTATAACAAAAATAAACCGTATTGCATACGATGACGTTATAAATAAGCTTGACCTCGGAACAACTATATGCCCGAAAAATATCACAGCAGAAAATATTGTTCAGTTTGTGCGGTCGATGGGTAATTCTATGGGAAGCAGTAACATAGAAACAATGCACCGTATATTAAACGGCAAAGCAGAGGCTCTTGAGTTCCGCATAAACGAGAACTCTCCCATTGCAAGCAAGCCTCTATATTCACTCAACATCAGCAGAAACACGCTTGTTGCCTGCATTCATCGCAACGGCAAGATAATCATTCCGCGAGGAAATGATATGATGATGCCCGATGACACGGTTGTTATTGTAACCACTGCAACAAGGGTTAACGACATAACCGATATTCTCGACTAAGGAGGATTATAAATGAACTATAGAGTAATTCTCCGCACGCTTGGGTCAGTACTTAATATCGAAGCAGTGTGTATGTTGTTGCCTATGATATGCGCACTTTGCTATAAAGATACAGAAAGTTTTAAAGTATATCTTTTGTGTTCGGTTTTGTGCATTGTTGCTGGAATGCTTCTCTCGCTCATAAAGCCGAAGCATAAAACGATGTATTCAAAAGAAGGCTTTGTAACGGTTGCACTGTCATGGATAGTAATCAGTCTGTTTGGTGCTGTTCCGTTTGTAATTTCGGGATATATACCAAACTACATCGATGCTTTCTTTGAAACCGTTTCAGGTTTCACCACTACCGGCGCATCAATCCTTAAAAATGTTGAAAGCTTGCCAAAGGCGCATCTGTTCTGGCGAAGCTTCACGCACTGGATAGGCGGTATGGGTGTTCTGGTATTTTTGGTTGCGCTTCTCCCCCTTTCGGGCGGAAGTAACGTGCATCTGTTGCGTGCAGAAAGCACAGGCCCTTCGGTAAGTAAGCTTGTTCCAAAAGTGCGTTCTTCTGCGAAGATTTTATATTATATATATATCGGCATAACAATAGTAGAGGTTTTACTTCTGCTTGCGGGCGGTCTGAGTCTGTTTGATGCACTTACACTGTCGTTTGGCACAGCCGGAACGGGTGGTTTTGGAATATTGAATTCAAGCGTTGCTGATTATTCACCATATGTACAGAATACAATAACAGT
Organism: Candidatus Ornithomonoglobus sp.; assembly: GCA_045649185.1. Lineage (GTDB taxonomy): Bacteria > Bacillota > Clostridia > UBA1381 > UBA1381 > Ornithomonoglobus. The sequence continues at coordinate 3,343 of JAZRPM010000022.1, forward strand.
GTTTATGATACTGTTCGGTATTGATTTTACAGTGTACTATCTTATACTTACACGCCGTTGGCGTGATGCATTGAAGTCTGATGAATACAAGGTGTATCTTTCGGTGATTATTATTTCAGCACTTGTTATAAGCCTTAACTGTCGTAACTTGTTCCCGGACTTTGGCACATCGCTCAGACACGGGTTCTTCCAGACAGCGTCTATTATAACGACCACAGGCTACTCAACGACAAACTTTGATTTATGGCCGTCGTTATCGAAAACAATACTTGTAGTGCTGATGTTTGTGGGAGCTTGTGCAGGAAGTACTGGCGGCGGAATAAAGGTATCACGAATACTGATACTGTTGAAGTCTATCCGCAAAGAAATAAAGATTTCAGCACATCCGAAAAGCACTCATAAGATTTCTATGAACGGAAAAACAATCGAACATGAAACGGTACGAAACGTGAGTGTATATATAGCTGTTTTCCTTGTTCTTTATGCTGTATCAATGCTTATCATAAGCCTTGACAACTACGACTTTACAACAAACTTCACAGCCGTAGCGGCGACCATAAATAACATTGGTCCGGGACTTGGGCTTGTAGGCCCGGTTGAGAACTTCTCACTGTTCTCACCGCTTTCAAAAATTGTGCTGTCGCTTGATATGCTTATCGGCAGACTTGAGATATTCCCGATACTGATGCTGGCATCACCGTATACATGGAAAAGATAAAAAAACATCGCAGAAAAATTTCTGCGATGTTTTTTATTTTATCTCATTATTATATCATTACGAGCGGGGCCGTTTGAAACGATTTTAATCGGAACTTCAAGCTCTTTTTCAATGAACTCGATATAGTTACGGCAGTTCTCCGGCAAGTCCTCATACTTTGTGATGCCTCTGATGTCTGTCTTCCAGCCCGGAAGAACCTTAAGTACCGGCTTTGCCTTCTCTAGCTTACCTGTTGTCGGGAAGTCACGAACAACCTCACCGTCAATCTCATAGCCTACACATACCGGAATTTCGTCAAGGTAGCCAAGTACATCAAGTACAGTAAATGCAACTGCTGTTGCACCCTGAACACGGCAACCGTAACGTGATGCTACACAGTCAAACCAACCCATACGTCTCGGTCTGCCGGTTGTTGCACCGTACTCACCGCCGTCACCACCGCGACGTCTTAATTCGTCTGCTTCCTCACCAAATATCTCTGATACAAATGCACCTGCACCAACAGCTGATGAATATGCCTTAACAACTGTTATGATTTCCTTAATCTCATACGGCGGTACGCCTGCGCCTATTGCACCATATCCTGCAAGAGTTGATGATGATGTAGTCATCGGGTATATACCGAAATCCGGGTCCTTTAGTGAGCCGAGCTGACCCTCTAAAAGGATTGTCTTACCTGCCTTAACAGCCTCGTGCATAAACTTAACCGAGTCAATAACATACGGCTTTATAAGCTCTGCGTAACGCTTACATGTAGCGTAAAGCTCATCAGCATCAAGAAGCGGTTTATGGTAAACGTGCTCAAGCATAAGGTTCTTAACCTCAAGTACGTTCTTTATCTTTTCTTTGAGTCTATCCTCTTCAAAAAGCTCCCAGACCTGGAAACCGATTTTTGCGAACTTATCCGAGAAGAACGGAGCAATACCCGACTTTGTTGAACCGAACTGACGGTCTGAAAGTCTTTCCTCTTCATATGTATCAAAAAGTCTGTGATACGGCATAAGAACCTGTGCTCTTTCTGACACTACTATATTCGGACGGGGAACGCCTTTTGATACAACTTCTTCAATTTCGTTTACAAGCTGTTCAATATCAAGTGCAACACCGTTACCAATCATATTTGTAACGTTCTGATTGAATGAACCTGACGGAAGAAGATGCAAAGCAAACTTACCGTAATCGTTTACGATTGTATGGCCTGCGTTTGCACCGCCCTGAAAACGTACTACTATATCTGCATCAGCTGCGAGCATATCGGTAATCTTACCTTTACCCTCATCGCCCCAACATGCGCCTACTACTGCTTTTACCATTTTATTTACCCCTCTCTTAAAATCAAACGTTTATTTCTACTTCCACACCGAGTAAATCCTTGTTCTTATCAAGTATCGGTGATATTACATCGTTTATGAAATCGTCAACCTGCTCAGGTGAGCGTCCTACAAAGTTTTCCGGCTTCATAACAGCGTTTATTTCGTCTATTGTAAGGCCGAACGACTCATCGTTTGCAATAAGCTCGGCAAGGTTGTTGTCCTTACCCTCGACCTTTACTCTTGCACCTGCCTCCATTGAATACTGACGTATTTTCTCGTGGAGTTCCTGACGGTCACCGCCTTTTTTAACAGCGTCCATCATAATGTTCTCGGTTGCCATAAACGGAATTTCTGACATAAAGTGCTTTGTTATTACCTTATCGTAAACAACAAGACCGTCTACTACGTTTATATAAAGACCAAGTATTGCATCTACTGCTAAAAACGCCTCAGGAACACTTATACGCTTATTTGCACTGTCATCAAGTGTTCTTTCAAACCACTGCGTTGAAGCTGTTATAGCAGGATTTAGAGCGTCTACAATGACATACCTTGCAAGCGAGCCGATTCTTTCTGTACGCATCGGGTTACGCTTATATGCCATTGCCGATGAGCCTATCTGCGATTTTTCAAACGGTTCTTCTATCTGCTTTAAATGCTGAAGAAGTCTTATATCGTTGGAGAACTTATACGCACTCTGTGCTATTGCACTCAGGACATTTAACATCTGCGAATCAAGCTTTCTCGGATATGTCTGACCGCTTACGGCAAAGGTTGTTTTATAACCCATTTTAGCCGCAATCTTTTCGTCAAGTGCCTTACACTTGTCGTGGTCGCCGTCAAAAAGCTCCATAAAGCTTGCCTGTGTACCTGTCGTACCCTTACAGCCTAAAAGCTTTGCCTTTGATAACTGATATTCCACATCCTCAAGGTCCATAACAAGGTCCTGAAGCCAAAGTGTTGCTCGCTTTCCGACAGTTGTCGGCTGTGCCGCCTGAAAATGCGTAAATGCAAGACACGGTAATTTCTTGTATTTGTCTGCGAACTTTGAAAGCTCTGCTATAAGGCTGACAAGCTTATTCTTTATAAGCTGCATTGCCTCGGTCATTATTATGATGTCCGTATTATCACCCACGTAACAGCTTGTTGCGCCAAGGTGGATTATCGGCTTTGCCGTGGGACACTGCACGCCGAACGCATAAACATGCGACATAACATCGTGACGTACTTCTTTTTCCCGTGCTCTTGCCACATCATAATTGATATCTGTGATGTGTTCTTTCATCTCTGATATCTGCTCGTCGGTTATATTTAGTCCCAACTCCTGCTCACTTTCTGCAAGAGCAATCCATAACTTTCGCCATGTTGAAAACTTTTTATCCGGCGAGAAAATATACTGCATCTCTTTTGATGCATATCTCGAATTTAACGGACTCTCGTAAGTGTCTGTTGCCATCTGTAAGTTTCTCCTTTGTGGTGCAGTTTTTCTGCGTTATTTTCAAAAATACAGCGAACGTATTAAAACTAATACGCCTTTTATATTATATAATAAAACACTCATAAAATCAAGGAAAATTTAAAAAGTTCTTTACGAATATTGATATTTATGTTAAAATAACTATAATAACACAATTTTTCCGCTTTTATTTGTAACAAAGGAGAATTTTATGATTTACAGTGAAGATATAAATAAGGTGTGTGCACTATGCATACACGCACAAAAGCTTGAAGATAACGAAGAAGAGATGTTCTGCAACCTCTACAAGAAAAATACAGCCGCCACAAAGGGCGACTGTAAAAAGTTCAAGTATGATATTTTTAAGAAATCCGTACGCCGTAAACGCCGTTTAAAGACTGAGTTTACCGCCGAGGATTTTGAGCTTTAATCGTCTATCCGTTTTCCGCCGACAACGGTCGAGATAACATTTAAGTCATTGTCAACCGCAATGAAATCAGCGTCATATCCGGGCAGTAGTCTGCCCTTTTTAACGTTTATGAGCTTTGCAGGGGTTTCTGATGCCATTTTGAATGCATCAGCTACAGGAATACCGAACTCTATCGCCTTTTTCACACAACCCATAAGGTTTGTAGTACTGCCGGCAATTGCACCGTCCTGCGTTCTTGCAACTGCATTTTTAACGGTTATCATCTGTCCGCCAAACTCATATTCGCCGTCGTTTAGTCCCGTTGCACGCATAGAATCGCTTATTAAAACCATTCTGTCTGCACCGAATGTGCGGTAAAGCATTGTTATAACGCTTTTATGTATATGCAAGCCGTCGCATATTACCTCGACATATGCATCCGAGTCCACCGCCGCACCAATCGGGCCGGGGTCACGATGATGAAGTCCGGGCATTGCATTAAATGTATGCGTAAGGCATCCCGCACCTGCCCCAAAGGCGTCCATAGCACATTCATAATCTGCATCAGTATGACCGAGTGAAACAGCAGTTTCACACTGTTTTATAAAGTCCATACTACCTGAAAGTTCAGGTGCTATTGTTACCTTTTTGATGTTCTTTAGCTCTTTAAACTCGTTTATATCAGGTGCTTTTATATATTTTTCATTCTGTGCACCCTTGCGCTTTGGAGAAATATATGGACCCTCCATATGAAAACCCATAATTTCAGCACCACAGTTTTTCGGCAATTCTGCATTTACAACAGATTTTATCTTGTCCATACTTACCGTCATAGTCGTCGGTAACCACGATGTTATACCGTTTTTTGCAAGGTACTGTGACATCTCACAAAGTCCGTCACCGTCCATTGTATCATAACCCACACAGCCGTGTGTATGTATGTCCACAAGGCCGGGATATACGCAGTTTTCGCCTAAGTCAATACCATCAGCATCAATTTTGCCGATGCTTTTTATTTTGCCGTCACAGACTTCGATGTCTGTAATCACGCCGTCAATTTTTGCGTTTTTATAAATCATAAAACCACGCTCCGATTAAAGCATTGCCGCACCTAACGAGCCTGCATCACTCTGCAATGTCGACACTTCTACTCTGATATCTGACGGCAGCTTGTCACGCAACGGTTTTAATATCTTTTCGCCCTCTTTGGTTATTCCACCTGCAAGAACTATTGCATCGGGTCCGAATACCATGTCTATACTCTTTATACCCACTGCAAGGTAGTCAAGATATGTATCAAAAACCTTATTGGCAACAGGACAGTTTTTATTAAGAGCTTCAAAAAACAGTCTTCCGCTCATACGTCCGTCACGATTATAGACTTCTGCAAGCTTGCTGTCCGGATTTTCTTCCGCCGCCTTAACTGCATCTTTAACAAGTGCTGTTATTGAACCGTACTGCTCCCAGCAACCTCTTTGACCGCAAGCACACTGACGTCCGTTAATTTCGATAATGATATGACCGATTTCGCCCGAGCATCTGTTGGTTTTCATAATCTTACGGTTAAGAATAACACCGCCTCCGATACCTGTACCAAGTGTTACAAGAACCAGATTTTCACAATCCTTTGTTCCGCCGAAGATTTCCTCGCCCATTGCTGCACAATCTGCATCATTTGCTACCTTTACCGGTACATCGACACGTTTTGCAAGTTCTGCCTGAAGCGGGAAATCATATAATCCAAGGTTTGATGCATCCAAAACAACACCGTTACGCACATCGCCCGGTATGCCTACGCCCATCTTTTCGATTTCGTATTCTTCCCTGACTTTGTTATATTCTTCTATTATTGCTTCAACTAATTTGTTTCCTGACTTCGGAGTGTCAATACAGTTCTGGTACTTGATTCCGCTACCGTCTACAACAACAAATTTTATGTTTGTTCCGCCAATATCTACTCCGAATCTCATCCTGCATATGCGTCCTTGTCGCAGATAAGAACAACATCCGGATGCAACTTCAGAAGTGTTGCCGGCACTGATGTTGTTATTTTGTCATTCAAAAGTTCCTTTACTGCATCTTTCTTGTTCGCACCGCTTGCAAGAAGAACTATCTTCTTTGCACTCATAATTGACGCCATACCCATTGTTATTGCCTTTGTCGGCACATCGCTCGGCGAATCAAAGAAACGTGAATTTGCATTGATTGTGCTTTCTGTAAGGCCTGTAACGTGTGTGTAAGAGAAAAGAGCATCGTCGGGTTCATTGAACGCAATATGACCGTTCTCGCCTATTCCAAGAATCTGCAAATCAACGCCGCCGGCTGCTGAAAGCTTCTTTTCATATTCCTTGCACTCTGCCTCTGCATCATCTGTTTCGCCGTTGGGAACATGAGTGTTTGCAATATCAATGTTTATGTGTGAGAACAAATTCTCGTTCATAAATGTGAAATAGCTCTGCGAATTATCACGTTTTATCGGATAATATTCGTCAAGATTGAATGTCTTAACATCAGAGAAATCAATCTTGCCCTCTTTATTCATTTTAATAAGGTTTTTGTACATTCCAACAGGTGTTGAGCCTGTTGCAAGACCAAGAATGCTGTCGGGTTTTAAAGTAAGCTGTGCTGCAAATATATCTGCAGCTTTCTGTGACATTTCCTCATAGCTTTCGCATATTATAACTTTCATAGTATTTACCTCTCTTTTGTTGTTTTATAATAATGATTTTACTACCGCTTTGAGCTCGTCTTCCATTTCGTTGAGCTCTGATACAAGCTTGAACTGGTTTCTTGCACGGTCAAGATTGTGGTTTTCTCTGTGAATTTTGAAGTATGTGTCACCATTTAAGTAGTCTGTTAAGAAACGGATACCGCACTCGTATGTGAGAAGTTTTACCGAGAACGGCAAAAGCTCTATTTCCATCGGGCTTAACACATCTTTTGTTTCTTTAAGATAACCCTTTGCAAAGTATTCAAAACACTCCTTGTCAAAGTGAACTATATCAAGGTTTGTTTCGTCCTCTGCAGCAGTTGAACCGCCCATTCTTAATGCGTCACCGAAATCGTAAAGCATACTGCCCGGCATAACAGTGTCAAGGTCAATTACCGCTATCGCCTCGCCTGTTGCATTATCGAACAGAATGTTGTTTATCTTTGTATCGTTATGAGTAACACGTGCAGGGATTTCACCGCTTGCCATACCGTCTACAACCTTTGTTGCAAATTCAGCATTCTTAAGTGCAAACTCAATTTCCGGCTGAACAGATGCCGCACGGCCTGCAAGGTCGTCTGCAATTGCCTGCTTCAATGCCTCAACACGCTTTGGTGTGTTATGGAAATCCTTGATTGTTTCGTAAAGCTTTTCAACCGGGAAATCTGCAAGCATTTCCTGGAACTTACCAAAACCCACACCTGCGTTATATAAATCATCAAGAGTTTTGTCGTTTTCTACTGTCTTTGTTTCGTCAATAAAACGATATACTCGGTATGCGTTACCGTCGGCGTATCTGTAGTAGTTCTTGCCGTCTGTAGTCTTTACAACAGTAAGCGTTTCACGTAACGGATCACCGCCGTTTGCTATTATCTTCTCCTTGATGAATGCAGTTACATTTTCGATGTTTTCCATAAGTTCATCAGGATTCTTGAATATATCAGTATTTATTCTCTGAATTATGTATTTTGTCGGATCACTGCAGTATGTATCGTTTATGTGACCGTTACCATACGGCACAATTTCGTTTTCAATATTGAAAGCGTTAAGCACTTCCTGCAAATTTATATTACTCATAGTTCGTATAATCCCTCTTTTATATATTTTTCCATTGCCTCACGTACTGAATCCATATCCTCACGATATGTCACGCCGTACCACTTTTCAGCAGTCTCAAGAACACGTACCGGCTTATTTTCTTCAACTATTCTCTTGCTTACAACTGACGGAAGATAACATTCTGATTTCGGCTCGTTTATTCTTTCGTCAAGAAAAAGCTTGAATTCTTTTTCCATATACGGGAATATATCAGGAGCAAGACCCCACATATTCATTGAAACGATTTTATCAAGCGGAATGCCTGAGTTCTTGTCAAGTGCAGTATGCTCAGTTACGCTCTTTAAAAAGCCGTTTTCAACCTCACATACACCACGTGATACGGTGCCATTTTCTGTGATTGTGTTGCCAAGCTTGTAGCCAACCATACACATATTTTCGTTCTTAACGAGTTCGTCGTGAATAAGCTTGTAAGATGTCTGACCGTAGAAATCATCCGCATTGATTACTGCAAAAGGTGATTTTACAATGTCCTTTGCACAAAGCACAGCATGAGCTGTTCCCCACGGCTTTTCTCTGCCTGCAGGAACGCTGTAGCCTTCGGGAAGCTTATTAAGCTCCTGGAATGCATATTCAACATCTATCATTTTTTCGATACGCTTACCGCATACCTCACGGAATTCTTTTTCGATTTCTTTCTTGATTATAAACACTGCCTTGTTAAATCCGGCTTTTACAGCATCGTATATTGAGAAATCAAGTATTATTTCTCCATTAGGGCCAATCGGCTCAATCTGCTTTAAACCGCCAAATCGGCTTCCCATACCTGCTGCCATAATTAATAGTTCTGTATTCATCGCAATAGCTCCTTTTTAACCTATTTTAGCATACTATGTTATTATATCAAACTATCCGGTAAAAATCAAGGGAAAAATCCCATATTTTCTCATTTTTATACAACAAAAAACCGTTCCGGTTTCCGGAACGGTTTTAAATTTCTTTTACAAGCCTGAATTAGTCCTCAACCTTGATTACTTCCTTACCCTTGTACTGTCCGCAGTTCGGGCAAACTCTGTGAGGCAACTTAAGCTCGTGGCACTGGGGGCATTCAACCAAGTTCGGTGCTGTAAGCTTCCAGTTAGCACGTCTTTTATCTCTTCTGGCTTTTGAAACTTTATTCTTAGGTACTGCCATTAGTTACACCTCCATTAAAATAACAACACTCTATAATTTACGTCTGTCAGACCGGATTATTCCTTTGTCTGATTCATTATGTCTGCTAATGCCTGCCATCTTGGGTCAATATATTCGTTATCACAGTCACATGTACCGTGATTAAGATTCTTACCGCAAACGGGACATAAACCCTTGCAGTCTTCACTACACAAATATCTTCCCGATATGTTCATAAGGAAATGGTCTGAAATAATATCGTCAAGCTCTATTTCGTAACCGTCAAAAAGGATAATATCCTCGTCTTCTTCTGCACCCTCTTCACGTTGTGAAAGAAGTTCGTGCACAGAAAACTCCACATCTGCCTCAACTTCGTCAAGACAACGTGCGCACTCGGTTATCATTCTGCCCGAAACTTGTGCTTCAAGCGTTAGTGATTGGCCGTTATTATAGACTCTTCCCTCTACCTTTAAAGGTTCAATGAATTTGTAGGTCTCGCCAAGAAACTCCGCATCGCCAAAGCCAACGGTAGAAGAAAGCTTTACCTCTGCACCTGTTACTTTAATTACTGACGATAGATCTACTTTCATATTTCCCTCCCGGTATCAGACAATAACTTAAAATTAAGAGTATGATTACTTCAATTCAACCTTAGCGCCTGCTTCCTCAAGCTCAGCCTTAATCTTCTGAGCCTCTTCAGCCGGGCAAGCTTCCTTGATTGTTGAAGGAGCTTCATCAACTGCAGCCTTTGCTTCCTTAAGACCAAGACCTGTGATGTTCTTAACGATCTTGATAACGTTCATCTTTGAAGCACCTGCCTCAGCAAGAACTACGTCGAACTCTGTCTTCTCTTCTGCTGCTGCGCCGCCATCAGCTGCTGCACCGCCAGCTACCATAACCGGAGCTGCTGCGCTTACGCCGAATTCTTCTTCCATCATCTTTACTAACTCTGCTACTTCGAGTAACTTTAATTCCTTGATTGAATCAAGAATTGCATTTAAATCTGCCATTGTATTTTTCCTCCTGTAAATACTATTTTTTAAATTTTTAATTATTCTGCCGGAGCTTCTTCTGCTGCCGGTGCCTCCTCAGCGGGGGCCTCTTCTGTTGCCGGAGCTTCTTCTGCTACCGGTGCTGCTTCCTCTGCGGGAGCCTCTTCTGCTGCGGGAGCTGCTGCTTCCTCAGCCGGTGCTTCTTCTGCTGCGGGAGCTGCTTCCTCTGCGGGAGCCTCTTCTGCTGCAGGAGCGTTCTTAGCGATAAGGTCTGCTATCTCTACGCCGCCATCAGCAATAGTTGCAAGCAATCTTGCAAGGCCGCTGATAGGTGACTGCAAGCTGCCCATAACCTTCGCGATCAATGTCTCGAAGTTCGGTGTAGCTGCGAGCTTTTTAACCTCATCAAGACTCATTACTGAGCCGTCCATGAAACCGCCCTTAATTTCGAGCTTTTCATTTGTCTTTGCATAATCTGAAAGAACCTTTGCCGGAGCAACTGCGTCCTCTGTTGATACTGCAAGAGCTGTAGGTCCGTGTAGTACCTCATCAAGACCTTCAAGTCCGATTTCTTCAACTGCACGCTTCAAAATCTTGTTCTTGATTACGAAATACTTTACGTTAGCTTCACGAAGCTTATTACGAAGCTCTGTATCCTCAGCAACGTTCAAACCTCTGTAGTCAACAAGAACACCTGTCTGTGTATTCTTAAGAAGTTCAACTGCTTCTGCTACCTGAGCCTGCTTAGCTTCTAAAACCTGTGCGTTTGGCATAAATGTTTCACCTCCTGATGTTTTGGTTTATGCCTTTAAATAATTAAAGGCTCTTTGCCGTAGACGCAAAGAGCCATAAATTCCACAAATAATTGAATTTGTTTCATGCCTCGGTGGGACTTACGGATTTCTCCTGCCGACTGTCTACGGTCTGTCAACTGTATTAATATAACATATATTTATATAGTTGTCAAGCATTTTTTTGAAATTTCAGCAAAAATTTATCTGAAACTCAAAATTTAGATAAAATTTCGCAGATTGCCGTTTTGAACAGCGACGACGTACGTCGGTACTTCGAGCTGTAAAAAAATGGTGAGATGCGGAATTTTAACAAATTTCGTAGGTTGCGCTTGCAGGTGAGCGCCGTGTACTCCTGTACATAAGCGAGCCTGCAAATGCAAGATACGGAATTTTAGCAAATTTTATTAACCCAACTTTGCCTGGTTAATTTTGATACCCGGTCCCATAGTTGATGCTACAACTACGCTTCTCAAGTACTGTCCCTTTGCTGCTGACGGCTTAGCCTTAACGATAGCGCCGATCAATGCATCAAAGTTCTCGCCGAGCTTTTCAGCTCCGAATGAAGCCTTACCTATCGGGCAGTGGATGATGTTTGTCTTATCAAGACGATACTCGATCTTACCTGCTTTGATTTCCTTAACAGCCTTTTCAACATCCATTGTAACTGTGCCAGCCTTCGGTGACGGCATAAGACCCTTAGGACCCAATACCTTACCAAGACGACCAACAACACCCATCATATCCGGAGTTGCAACAACTACGTCGAAATCGAACCAGTTCTCGCCCTGAATCTTTTCAACCATATCCATCTCGCCTACATAGTCAGCACCTGCTGCTGTTGCCTCGTCAGCCTTAGCACCCTTTGCGAATACCAAAACCTTTGAGCTCTTACCTGTACCGTGCGGAAGAACGATTGCGCCTCTTACCTGCTGGTCAGCGTGTCTTGAGTCAACACCGAGTTTGATGTGAGCTTCAACAGTCTCGTCAAACTTTGCCTTTGCTGTTTCTGTAACGAGCTTCATAGCTTCGTCTGTGTCGTAAAGCTTTGCTTTATCTACAAGCTTAATGCTTTCCTTATACTTTTTACCTCTGAACATTTCTAAATCCTCCTTCGTGGTTATACGAGAAATTTCTCTCCCACTTAATACTCCTTAACCTAAAATTAGTCGCCTACAACTACGCCCATGCTTCTGCAAGTACCTGCAATCATGCTCATAGCTGCCTCAAGTGATGCTGCGTTCAAGTCAGGCATCTTTGTCTTTGCAATCTCTTCAACGTCTGCCTTTGAGATTGTAGCTACCTTTGTCTTGTTCGGAACACCTGAACCGCTCTGTATCTTACAAGCCTTCTTGATAAGAACAGCTGCCGGCGGAGTCTTTGTTACGAATGAGAATGAACGGTCAGCGTAAACGGTAATAACTACCGGTATAATTAAGCCTGCGTCCTTCGCTGTTTTTTCGTTAAATTCCTTTGTAAACTGCATAATGTTTACACCGTGCTGACCCAATGCGGGACCAACCGGGGGTGCCGGTGTAGCTTTTCCGGCCGGAATTTGTAATTTGATATAACCTGCTACTTTCTGTGCCATTACGGCCACCTCCTTAAATTTGAGCGTCCTTGCGCTACTGTGGTAATACGGACTTTCGTCCTCCCACTGTTTCCAGAGGGACGGCGCTTTTTACGCCTTTATTTATAAGAAGCAATGCTTCATATAAAACATAGTTAAGCCATCTGTGAAACCTGTGTATGGTTTATCTCAACAGATGTCTCTCTGCCGAACATAGAAACAGTAACCCAAAGAGTACCTGTCTCCTCGTCCATTTTTTCGATATTGCCCGAAAAGCCTTCCATCGGACCTGCTTTAATTTCAACAAGGTCACCGATTGCAAACTTAAGACTCTCACGGCGGGCAGTATCAACACCCATTCTCTTAACCTCTGCATCTGAGAGCGGAACAGGCTTTGAACCGGGGCCAACGAAGCCTGTAACGCCACGCGTGTTACGCACAACGTACCAGCTTTCCTCGTTCATAATCATTTTGATTACAACATAGCCCGGAAAAAGTTTTTTCTGTACAATTTTTTCTGTTTCGCCGCGTTTTTCTATTACGTCCTCCATTGGAACGCAAACGTCCATAATCATATGTTCAAGGCCACGGTTCTCAACAGTCTTTTCAATGCTCTCCTTAACCTTATTCTCATAACCCGAATAAGTGTGAGCAACATACCATTTTGCTTCTTCAGCCATGCGAACTGCTCCTTTCGACTAATAAAACTTTTAGTTCATTGATTATTTAAACAAACCAATAAAAGTTCTGCCCAGCCATCCGAAAGCGGTGTCACACACAAAAAGGAACAAAGCAACAATAATGATAAATACAATTATAATACCTGTATTGTTCTTTATCTGCTTTTTGCTCGGCCATGTAACCTTTTTGAGTTCAGACTTGGTATCTTTAAAATATTTTACCAATTTAGCCATACTGCTTACTCCTTCTTAAATAACTGTAAACCCGATTACTTTGTTTCCTTATGTGTAGTATGTTTCTTACAGAATCTGCAGTACTTGTTCATTTCAAGTCTGTCCGGGTCATTCTTCTTATTCTTCATTGTGTTGTAGTTTCTCTGCTTACATTCCTGACAAGCCAATGTGATTTTAACTCTCATTTTTTCTACCTCCGTTTGGTTAATATAAGGTTATTCTTACTGTAAAAAAAGCACAGCAAAAAAAAAGAACCTTTTTCTATCCACACCATTCTAACACATATACCCCTGCCTTGTCAACACTTTTTTTGATTTTTTATGCATTTTATTCTATTTATATATCATAACGGGTAAATATTGTGTTTTTATTGGTCAAAATTGCAAAAACGAGTCCCTCCGACACAATAATCAGAGGAACTCACACATAATTGAATTTGCTACATCAAGACCTTTTGGCGTCAACGCCAGAAAGTCTTGATTATTTATAATAAATCCTGTCTTTACAAACTTGTTTATAACGTCTCCCCATACAGTTTCAGGTAAACATCCAAACCGCTTGTAAAACTCACTTTTGTCAACACCTTTTATTTTACGCAGACCAAGCATCATAAACTCACCCATTTTATCCACTTCATCAAGTATATCCTCACCCACACGTGTTGTACCGTTCAGATATTGCGTTAAATCTTCGGTATTGTATGAGCGGACTCCGTCAACATACGAGTGTGCCGCAACACCAATTCCGATATATTCATCACAGTTCCAGTACTTAAGATTATGCCGCGACTCACAAAACGGTTTTGCATAGTTCGAAATTTCATATCGCAAAAAACCGTTCTGTGCCAGAAGCTCTGCCGTAAACTCATACAAGTCACGATCATTATCTTCGTCGGGCATCTCATATTCCCCACTGTCGTATTTCTTCTTTATCGGTGTGCCGTCCTCTATTATAAGGCTGTACACGCTTATGTGAGTTAAGGGCAGTGATACGGCAGTTTCGAGCGACTTTTTAAAGCTTTCGGGCGTTTGATACGGCAGTGAAGCCATAAGGTCAATGCTGATATTTGTAAATCCTGCGCTGGAAAGTTCAATGATGGTGCTCACAGCCTCACGGCTGTTGTGGATACGCCCAACAGCCTGCAGTTCATTATCATTAAACGACTGCACTCCGACACTCACACGGTTAATGCCACCCATAAGCATTGCCTGTATTTTTTCAGACGTGACCGTTCCCGGATTAACTTCCATTGTCCATTCCGTATCATCAGCCAACACAAAATTCTCGTTAACTGCATCGCACAATCTACCTATTAAATAAGGCGGTAAAACCGACGGAGTACCGCCGCCGATAAATACAGTGTCAATCTCCGTACCGTTATAGCTTTCCATTTCACCTATCAATGCATCAATATATCTCTCAAAGTGACAGTCACAATCAGGAAACGAAACAAAATCGCAGTACGCACATTTTTTAACGCAAAACGGAATGTGTATATACAGACCTTTCATAGAATTTTGTCCTTTCGAAATAATAAAAAGAGTGTTGCATTTGCAACACCCTTTCTTTTTTTACTTACGCAAGCTTTGCAAGCTTAACAGCCAACTGTGACTTCTTTCTTGCAGCCTTGTTCTTGTGCAAGATACCGTGAGCTACGCCCTGGTCGAGCTTCTTAACGGCGTCGTTAAACAAAGTTGTTGCTGTTGCCTTGTCTGCTGCCTCAACTGCTGCATCAAACTTCTTTATAGCAGTCTTAAGAGCAGTCTTACGAGCTGTGTTTATAGCAGTCTTTTTCTCGATTACTTTAACACGCTTTTTTGCTGATTTAATGTTCGGCAAAGTTTACACCTCCACAAATTTAATACATAATACTGTAATAGTATACTACATTTGATTTCAAATTTCAAGTCTTTTTTTAAATTTTTTTAATTTTTGTGAATTAGTTAACTTTGGAGTGATATCAGCCGTTGTTTTTATAAAAATCTACCAAATATGACTACATATCACAAATCGCATAGAAATATTTAAGACTCTTAAACTCCATATCGCATTGAAGCCGTACATATTTTTCTGTAATTTCATTAAACCGGTCAAAAATTTGGTTATCCGTCACACTAAAAGAAAGCATCTTCTTTATATCGCAGGTTGATATATATCTCATAAGGGACAACAGCGCATCATCAACTTTTATATCCCCTGCCGAGTGATGATTACGGCACACAACCGAACCTTTGTCACAACTGAAATATTCTGCCGTACCACCACACACTGCACATGCATCAAGCTTTGGCATAAACCCGCCTATGGACATAAGCTTGAGTTCGTATACAGTTTTTAGTTTCTGCCACGACTCGTCACGGTATGCAACCGCATAAACTGCGTTTAAAAATAACGCAAGAATGCGCTTGTCCGGATTCGCCTCGCCCAACAGCGAGAATGTAATATCGGAGAGATACGAAACCAAAGATAGCTTCTTTATATCCTCGCTCACCGGATAAAACCCGTCAATGACATCTGCTGAAACTGCCGTCATTATATCGCCTCTTGACGGACGGAGCTTAAAATCTGCAAACGAAAACAACTGAAACGCCGCAGCGTTTGAGGTCTTTTTACCGCGTATGCCGTACCGCACCGCTTTAACTATACCGTCTGTTTCGGTAAATATCCAGAGCATACGGTGTGCATCGCCGTAATTTGCCTGCCTGATTATTATACCTCTGTATATTAAATCATCCATCAGATTTCATCATCATCCCGATAGCCGAAGTTCTTTATGAGAAAATCACTGTTTCGCCAGTCGGTCTTTATCTTTACCCACAGCTCAAGATAAACTTTTTTATCGAGCATTTTTTCTATATCGGTTCTTGCCATTGTACCGATTTTTTTAAGCATTTCACCGTTCTTTCCTATTATAATACCCTTGTGACTCTTTTTCTCACAGCATATAGTTGCATTTATCTCAGTTACTTTGCCCTTCTCTTTCATTCTGGTTATCTCAATAGCAATACCGTGCGGAATTTCCTTATCAAGAAGCCATAACATCTTTTCACGTATAATTTCTGCGGCAATCGCCTTTTCGGGCTGGTCTGTTACCATTTCCTCGTCATAGAACATCGGGCCTTCTTCAATATAATCGGTTATGTTCTCGATCAGGCGGTCTATACCGTCATTCTCCTTCGCACTTATGGGGATTATCGCCTCAAAATCGTTAAGGCTTGAAAAGTCTGCTATAAGCGGAAGAAGATTTTCTTTCTTTATAAGGTCAACCTTGTTTATAACAAGTATGCACGGGATACCGATGCTTCCTATGTTCTCGGCAATCTCACGTTCCTTTTCACGCATACCTTTTTGTGCATCAACAACAAACAGTACAACGTCTGTATCACGCATACTCTCGTTTGCCATTCTTACCATATACTCGCCGAGCTTATTATGAGGGTTATGTATTCCCGGTGTATCGGTAAACATAATCTGCTCATTCGGTGTTGAATATATCGCAAGTATTTTATTTCGTGTTGTCTGGGGCTTATCGGATATAATCGCAATCTTCTGCCCCGCTATAGAATTAAGCAATGTTGATTTTCCGACATTTGGCATACCTATTATTGCACAAAAACCGGATTTGAATTTTTTGTCCATTTTATTCCCTCTCTGATTTTATTATATGTCCCTTGTAATACCAAGCGCATTTAGCGCCTCATCCTGCTTCTCAATCATCATTCTTTCGCCCTCGGCATCGTCTACATGGTCATAGCCAAGAAGATGAAGCATTGAATGCGCAACCAAAAATGCAAGCTCACGACGCAAAGAATGTCCGAACTCCTCTGCCTGCTCTCTCGCACGCTCGATTGAAATCACAATATCACCAAGCATCACAAGCCCGTCCTCGGTCTCAAACTCCGCATCCTCTTCCTCATCGCCAAATTCAAGCATCGGGAACGAAAGAACATCTGTCGGACGGTCTATGTCACGGTAATCACGGTTAATTTCACGAATACCCTCATTATCCGTAAACGTCAGGCTGATTTCGGCATCAAAATTACATTCTTCATTTTTCATTATCTCACAGCAAACAGCATTAAGCTCTGCTATCTGTTCTTCCGCTATGATTTCGTCCGTTTCGTTCTCTGTTATGAATTGTACCATAGTTTTTTCCTTTCGCATTTTAAAAAATGTGCTTTGTTTCACGGGGTATTTACATCGAATGCTGTAACTTAGGAAAATGCATTCTCTGCAAACACCCCGTGAAACAGCACCCGAACACGTTCAAGGGTGGTCATGAAGAACGCATATCCAAACACTTCAGCGTTCTGAATGAATACCCTTGGACGTGTATTGATTACTTTTTCTGGGTTCTTCTGCGTTCCTTTTCTTCGTCATATTTAGCATACGCCTTGATGATTTCCTGTACCAGCGGATGACGTACAACGTCTTTTTCGGTAAACTTACAGAATGCAATTCCCTCTATACCGTTTAATATTTTCATTGCCTCTTTAAGTCCCGACTTTTTATCGCCCGGCAAGTCAATCTGTGTAATATCACCCGTCACAATAGCGTGCGAACCGTAGCCGATACGTGTTAAGAACATCTTCATCTGCTCAGGCGTCGTATTCTGCGCCTCATCAAGAATTATGAACGCATTATCAAGCGTTCTGCCTCGCATATATGCAAGCGGTGCAACCTCAATAACGCCACGTTCCTGATAACGCAAGAACCCTTCACCGCCAAGCATCTCATACATACCGTCATAAAGCGGTCTTAAATACGGGTCTACCTTGTTCTGCAAATCACCCGGCAAGAAACCGAGCTTTTCACCTGCTTCAACTGCAGGACGTGTCAGAATTATACGGCTTACCTCACGGCGTTTTAATGCCGTAACCGCCTTTGCAACCGCCAGATATGTCTTACCCGTTCCTGCAGGACCTATTCCGAATACAATCGTGTTTTTGTCTATCGCCTCGACATACTTTTTCTGACCGAAGGTTTTCGTCTTAATCGGCTGACCTTTTATATTTATAGCAACACAGTCCGCACCGAGCTTCGAAATATCTATTCCTCCGCCCTCCTGCTCAACCGATACTGCATACATTATTTTCTGCTCGTCAATACGCTCGTTATCGCACAGCATTGTTATAAGCATATGCACAACGTTACCTGCACGTTCAACGCTTACATCCTCACCCGTGATGCGTATTCCGTCCTCACGCAGTGAAATATTTACGCCAAACACCTTTTCAATAAGCTTCATATTCGAATCGAATTGTCCGAAAAGCTCTGAAACTTCTATATTTTCAGGCACCTCTATCATTCGTTTTATCAATCTATTCACTCCTCCTGCGGTATTTTAATACCTATGTTTTCTCTGAAATTTATTCGCAGTGTGACGGTATAATTATCGCCGTCTTTACTGTATGTAAGCCGTTCTTCTGCTTTTTCTGCCTCAGTACCGATTTCTTTGCATATACATTCCTCAAGCACTTCTTTTGCACGGGACAATATTTCTTTTTCCGAAAGTTTATTCTGATACTCTTTTACTTCGAATACATCGTGCACACTTATCCCGAAACCGAGATAACCGAAGACAGGCAACGTTGCATCATAGTTTCGGGTTGATATATCGCAATCTTTAAAAACATCATCAGCACTTCCGAACAGATTGTATTCCTTGCCGAAAAGCTGAACTGAAAATTTTCGTTTTTTCTGTCCTGTCTTTATGCGTAATGTTTCCTTTGCCGAGAACTCACTCGTTTTTGTATGCACTGTATCAGCAATTATTCGTGCATCAGAATTGACATATAAATATTTTTCAGGATACCCCTCATGGAATACCGCAACCTTTCCCGACACAAGAATGTCACCTTTGCTGACTGTATCGCCGGTAACCACTCTGCGTTCACCGCGCTTGACCTCTGCAACTCTCACAAATCCGTCATTTGAGGCTATAATTGTTGTTGGTGTCTTTTTATCATGTATTTCAGGCGGTGGTGTGCGTTCCTGCACGCAGAGCCTTGCCTTTGCACCGTCTATGTAAAGCCATGCCCAGTTCACTTCTTCATCGCCGAATACGACAGCGTTCTTTATTTCACTAAGGTCTGCGATATTTTTCTTTTTCGCACCAACATACACACCCTTGTCCACAAGTATCTGCTTTATGTTTTCTGTATCTGCATTCTTTGTTCCCTCAATCTCCACACACCATATATACTGTGGCATAGCGAGGAAATATATACATACTAAAACTCCCGTGACAGGTACCATAACTCTGTAGCGATGTTTCTTAAAAAATACACCTGCACCGTGTTTTTCAAGAATCCTGACCTTTACGCTGGACTTTCTGACAAGTCTGCGGATTTTGACAAAATCTGCATTCTTTATATTAAGAACAAGTCCGCTTTCAACGGGTGTTACATTCCATATGTCAAGCTTGTTTGCAAGACACATATTCACAAACCGTTCTTTATTTTTGCCAACTATTTCTATTATAACATATCCGGATTGAAATTTAAAGATTTTTTTGAACATTTTTTATTTTTCTCCCGATTTTTTCGTATTCTACATGCCCAAACTCACCGTTTATAACCATTCGGTCAGTTTCAAGTATGATTATTCTCAAATCCTCGCCGTATATGTGTGCAATCCCGTCGTTGGTTTTTATGCGTATGCATTCAGACGTGTATTCCATAATCCCCTTATGGTTTTCAATAAAAATCTCCTTATCACCGCATATTGACACCCTTGGCAAATCAAGCACAACATCTTTAGGTAAAGACATCTTTTCAGCTATCATTTCTTTTATACTTTTCATAAACGCCTCCCGAACAGTAATTTATATGCGTATTTAAGCTGATAAATGAATACAATTGTATCGGAGGGATAATATGAAGAAAAAAATATTTCATCTATGTGTGCTTTCGATTATAGGTCTTATTCTCTTTCGTGCAGAGTCGGTCATTACACATACGAAAGAGTCCGTTATAATGTGCTTTGATATTATTATTCCGTCACTGTTTCCATTTTTTGTATGTTCGGGGCTTCTTATTTATTCTGGGTTCGCAGAATCCGTTGCAAAGTATGCACGTCATATTATGCGACCTGTTTTTAATGTTGCTCCCGCCGGCGCTGCTGCTTTCGTATTAGGGATTATAAGCGGATTTCCGTCAGGTGCTATCTGTGCACGTGATTTATATAAATGCGGCAACCTCTCAAAAGCCGAGGCAGAACGTTTGCTTTCGTTTTGCAATAATTCAGGACCGCTTTTTATAATAGGGTCAATCGGTACAGCCATTTATTCAAAACCCATTTATGGCGTTGTACTTTATGTAATACATATAATATCGTCAGTTCTTGTTGGAATAATATTTAAAGGCTATGGCAAAAACCGACACCCCTCACCGCCTACACGCATCAATACTGCCGAGCTATCAATACCTGAAACCGTTACTGTCTCACTTGATACTGCATCAAAGAACATACTCACCGTATGTTTTTCAATTATATTTTTCTCGGCAATTGCACGCACCTTGTTTGAGCTTTTACCGCTTACGCCTGCACTTGATGGACTTGTGTCGGGACTTTGTGAATTTTCAACAGGAGTATTAAAGGTATCAGGGCTTGACAGCAATATAGCAGAAAAACTTGTACTTACTTCGCTTATTGTTGGATTTTCAGGACTTTCAGTGCATTTGCAGGTAATGTCGGTCACGTCAGATGCAGGATTGAACTTGAAGCCGTATATTCTCGGTAAGTGCTTGCATGGTGTGATGTCGGCAGCACTTACGGCAGGTGCGATTTTGGTTTCACGACTACAGCTTACGCAATTAAAAAATGTACATATTTTTTCAGTATCCTGCTTTGCCTCAGCATTGTTTGTTTTTATATCTGTTGCAGTAATAACACTGCTCGTGATTAGCTTCACAAGAAAAAAATACCCTGCCTCTTGACAAGGTGTTTCTTGTTGGTGGACCATCCAGAACAGCGACTCGCTTCGCTCCCTTGCATAAGTTCGTCATGCCAATCGTGCTTTTCTCCGCTCGCACTCTTGGTGTCTCACTTATCGAACCAACGGTTCTCGTCCGTTGCTCCATACCAACAAAAAAACGCCTGATAGGCGTTCTTTTATTGGTGGACCATCTAGGACTCGAACCTAGGGCCGTCCGGTTATGAGCCGGGAGCTCTAACCAACTGAGCTAATGGTCCATAAAAACGGCTATAAAGCCGTTTCATGGATATTGGTGACTCCAGCGGGAATCGAACCCGCGATACCGCCGTGAAAGGGCGGTGTCTTAACCGCTTGACCATGGAGCCATATTTTTTGAGAAATAATCCGGCAGCGTTCTACTCTCCCGGGCAGTCACCCGCCAAGTACCATCGACGCAATTGAGCTTAACTTCTGTGTTCGGTATGGGAACAGGTGGATCCTCAATGCCATTACCACCGGATTCTTTTCTCTTTTCTA
>JAZRPM010000023.1:0-21402 GCA_045649185.1 Candidatus Ornithomonoglobus sp.
GCCATCAGCGCCAATACCGCCAAGCAGATATTCCGATCCAAGGTTGGAGGTGAGAATAATAATGGTGTTCTTGAAATCAACCGTTCTGCCCTGGGAATCAGTGATACGGCCATCATCCAGCACCTGCAGCAGCACATTAAATACATCCGGATGTGCTTTTTCCACCTCGTCAAACAGCACTACCGAGTAAGGCTTGCGGCGCACCGCTTCCGTCAGCTGACCTCCTTCGTCATATCCCACATAGCCGGGAGGCGCACCGATCAGTCGGGACACGGAGTATTTTTCCATATACTCCGACATATCAATACGAACAAGTGCTTCTTCGTTATTGAACATTACCTCGGCGATTGTTTTTACAAGCTCTGTTTTTCCCACACCTGTAGGCCCTGCAAATATAAACGAAACGGGACGTTTCTTTGTTGTTATATCTGCACGCCCTCTGCGTATCGCACGTGCAACGGCAGATACAGCCTCCTCCTGACCTATAACTCTCTCGTGAATACGTGTTTCAAGGTCAAGTAGTTTTTTAGTTTCATCCTCTGTAAGACGGTGAACGGGTATCTTTGTCCAGCCCTCTATAACTGCGGCGATATCATCAAATGTAATCTCAATATCTTTTGATGCCGCCTCGCATCTTGCTTTGTCTGATTCAAGACGCAGTTTCTCGGAGCGAAGATTTGCAATCTTTTCATAATCGGGGTTCTCGTTACCGGAGTTGTTGAGTTCATCAAGCTCTGTGTCAATTATTCCGAGTCGTTCGTTGATGAGCGTGAGCTCGTAAAGCTCTTTGTTTTTGAGGTTTACACGTGAACCTGCCTCGTCAATTACGTCTATTGCTTTATCGGGCAAGAATCTGTCTGTGATATAGCGTTCTGACATTCTTACCGCCTGTTCAACTATTTCACCTGAGATTTTTACCTTGTGGTAGTTTTCGTAGTAATCTTTTATTCCGTTAAGTATCTCAATGCTTTCCTCAATTGACGGCTCGTCGATCATTACCGGCTGGAATCTACGCTCAAGTGCGGTGTCTTTTTCTATATGTTTTCTGTACTCGTTAATTGTTGTTGCACCGATTATCTGTATCTCGCCACGTGCAAGTGCAGGCTTTAGGATATTTGCCGCACTCATTGCACCCTCGGCATCACCTGCGGCAACAATATTATGGATTTCGTCTATTACAAGTACAACATTTCCTCGTTCCTCTGCTTCTTTTAAGAGTGATTTTAGTCTTGACTCAAACTGACCACGGAACTGTGTTCCTGCAACAAGTGCCGCAAAGTCTATGAGGTAAAGACGTACATCAAAAAGCTTCGGCGGAACACTGCGTTCAAAAATACGCATTGCAAGACCTTCTGCAACTGCGGTTTTACCAACACCCGGCTCACCTAAAAGAATCGGGTTGTTCTTTGAACGACGGTTTAAAATCTGAATAACACGCTCAATCTCGTCGTTACGGCTCACAACTCTGTCAACCTTGCCAAGTGCCGCACGTGCTGTGAGGTCTGTACCGTAGGTATCAAGCATACTCTTTTTACCGTTACTGTTCTTGCGTGATTTTTTATCGTCCTTTTTTGT
Source organism: Candidatus Ornithomonoglobus sp. (assembly GCA_045649185.1). Classification (GTDB taxonomy): domain Bacteria; phylum Bacillota; class Clostridia; order UBA1381; family UBA1381; genus Ornithomonoglobus. The sequence goes on from JAZRPM010000023.1 coordinate 1,576, forward strand.
GTCGTCATTCTTTTTTGAGCCACCGCCCATGCCACCAAAAATATTGTTCATAAAATCGGACAGGGGAGCAGTTGCGGCACCGCCCTCAGTGTCTTCGTCACAGTCAATGCCCATACTCATAAGCATATTCTGTTCCATTTCCTGCAAACCTTCGGGTCCGCCCATGCTTTCAATCATGTCGTTCATTTGCTCGTTGATTGACTCAATTTCATCAGCACCTATACCGAACTTTTCAAACATCTGGTCAACCGGTGCAAGTCCAAGCTCCTTTGCGCATGACAAACAATAACCCTCCATTGAGGTCTTGCCGTTCTCCATTTTAGTTATATACATTACTGCGGGTCTCACACCGCATTTAACACACATTTCCATATTTATATAAATATTCCTTTCAATATACAAATAGCCATTGTGTATTATACCACATATTCTTCCGATTTAAAAGACTTTTTTTAAAATTTATAATTTATTAACTATTTTACCTTGCAAATTTTGGGAATATAGTGTATAATAGATATATACACAATTAACGGAGGTATGTTATGTACGATACAAAAAAAGGCTATGAGTTAGCAAAGGAATACTATGCACAGTATGGCATAGATGTTGATAAAATGCTTGAGATATGCGATAAGACACCTATTTCAATGCACTGCTGGCAGGGTGATGATGTAGCAGGCTTTGAGAAAAAGGAAGGCGGTCTTACAGGCGGTATCCAGACAACCGGTAACTATCCGGGCGCGGCAAGAAACGCAGAGGAATTGCGTGCCGATATAGAAAAAGCAATGGAGTTTATCCCCGGTGAATTAAAGGTTAACGTTCACGCAAACTATCAGGAGGCTGATACTTTTGTTGACCGTGACGCAATAACAGAAGACAACTTCAAAAACTGGGCAGACTGGGCAGTAGAAAAGGGAATAGGTCTTGACTTTAACCCCACATATTTCTCACATCCGTTGAGTGAGAAGGCAACACTTTCATCAGCTGATGAGAATATCAGAAAGTTCTGGGTAAAGCACGGTATTGCGTGCCGTAAGATAGGTGAGTATTTCTATAAGAGAACGGGCAAGGTTTGTGTTATAAACCACTGGACACCCGACGGTGACAAGGAGTTCCCGATAGATACATTGACACCGAGAACACAGCTTAAGAAGAGCTATGATGAAATATTTGAGGCTACAAAGGACGTAGAGGGCGTTATGGACGGTATCGAGTCAAAGGTATTCGGTATCGGTGCTGAAAGCTTCACAGCAGGCTCACACGAGTTCTGTATGGGCTATGTTATGAAAGCCAACAAGGACCACATAATGATGACTCTTGACACCGGTCATTATCATCCGACAGAGGTTGTTTCGGCAAAGCTTGGTTCTGTATATACTTTCTCTGACCACGTGCTTCTGCACGTATCACGTCCGATACGTTGGGACTCTGACCACGTAGTTGCATTCGATGATGAAACAAAGGCAATTATGGAAGAACTTGTAAGACTTGATAAGTTAGAAGATACATATATAGCAACAGACTTCTTTGACGCATCAATTAACCGTATAGCTGCATGGGCAATCGGTATGCGTAACACAAGAAAGGCTATGCTTTACGCATTGCTTCAGCCGACAGAGATGATGAAAAAGCTTGAAGCTGACGGTGACGTATCAGGCAGACTTGCAGTATCGCAGGAGTTCAAGGCTGCACCGTTCGCACTTGTTTGGGACTACTACTGTGAAAAGACAAACAAGGGTGTAGGACTTTCATGGCTTGACGAAGTACGCAAGTACGAAAAAGAAGTTTTATTAAACAGATAAAAAGAGGGGAGTGTACCTTGTGGGTGACACTCCCTTTTATATTAAACAGCCAGAATTGGCTGGAATTGTTTGTTCAGAAGCGCATCCTCAACTGTTTCGTTTAGCTTTGTGAAGTCTGCAATGAGCGAGTTTGGCTTATGTATGCAGTCATCCTGACCGAACGGGATAAAGAAACAGTGTTTTCTGGCAAGCAGTCTTCCGATGTTTTCAGCGGCACCGCACAGACCGTCGTTTGTGGAAACGCCTAAAATAAGCGGACGCTTGTTGCGAAGATGTGCTTTTGCGGCAAGGGTCACAGACGAATCTGCGACGGAGTTTGACAGCTTTGCAAGCGTGTTTCCGGTGCACGGAAGTATGACAAGTGCATCAAGTAACTTTTTCGGACCGATTGGTTCGGTTTCATAAACTGTGTGCAGTATCTTTTCGCCTGTTATTTCTTCAAGCTGATGTCGGAAATCAACACACGGACCAAATCTTGTGTCGGTTGAGTATGCGGTTTCGCTCATTATCGGAATAATGTGTGCACCTGTTTCTTTAAGTTTTTTCAAGCTTTCGATGGCGTTCTTGAAGGTACAAAACGAACCGCACATTGCAAAGCCTATTGTTTTATTGGTTAAATCCATTTAAATTTCACTCCTTTCAATGATATAGTTGAAGTTTGAATAAATCGTTCAGAGAGTGCCAATACGCAAGCGAGGCTATAGTGGTCTATGCGAGCGAGCGTTGAGGTGCTATATGAGCGATTTATTCAGACTTACACCTCCTCCCGTAACATATTTACAATTGTATCTTTGATGATGATGCCGGCAGTAACGGGTGCAACGCGTCCGGGTAATGACAGTGCCCATACCACGTGAATTCCAAGCTCCTTTGCAGCTTCAAAATCTACACCGCCCGGTTTTGATGCAAGGTCGATAACAAGTGTATCACGGCGTATGTGCAAAAGCTCGTTCTTGCTTAAAATAAGTGCAGGAACGGTATTGAATATTATATCGAACTCACCGAGCCGTGATTTGGTTTCGTTTACCGTCAAGGGATAGCAGCCGTGACCTTCTATAAGTGCAAGGTCTGCATATTTGCGTGCACAAACGTGTGTTTTAGCACCTAAGGCATCAAGCGATTTCGCAAGTATTTTTCCTACCTTTCCGTAACCCAGAACAAGGCACTTGCTGTTATGCAGGGTAAACGGTGTTTCGGAAATTGCTATTTCAATCGCACCCTCTGCTGTGGGAACAGCGTTCTTTATTGCAAGTTCGTCACGGAGCATATAGTCACGGTGTTTTATGCCTCGTTTTGAAAGTGCATCGGAAAATGACTCTGTAATGCATCCGCCGAACACGAGAGAAATCGGGTTGAGCTTCTGTGTGAGTTCTGACACACTTAGTTTTGTATCGGAATACGGTGTGTTAATATACACGCCGTCAAAAGAAACAGGAACCGGCAGGATTATAATTTCGCTGTCGAGTGCAGTGTGTATGTCTGTTGTATTATCCTCATAGCTGATTTTATCTGTAAAGCCGAAAACGGTAACGTCATAGCCGTCTTTTCGTAACTCGTCTGCAAGTGTGAGCTGACGCAAATCGCCGCCTATAACGGAAACTGTTTTAAACATAATCTACAACTCCTTTCTTGATAAAAGTACGGTAGTGACTTTTATAAGGTATATTATGCGTTTTGTCATATTTTTGACACGCAAATGAAACGCATATTTAAACAGAAATATATTGCAAATAAAACAAGTTAATGGTATAATATTTTAAATTGAATGTACGGAGGGATAACTATGGCACTTATTGATTTGAAATTCTACAGTGAAGCACTTGAAATGCAGACTGAAGTTTATGTTGTTATACCGCAAAAGAGCAGTAACGGCGAGATTGGTATCGGAAACAATGCAAAAGAGGAGAAGTACAAAACGTTGTATCTTTTGCATGGGTTAAGTGACGACCATACTATATGGCTTCGCAGAACATCAATCGAACGCTATGCGGCGGATTACGGTATATGCGTTGTTATGCCGTGCGGTCATAGAAGCTTTTATACCGATATGAAATACGGCGGTAAGTACTATACATACATCGCAAAAGAGTTACCGAGAGTTATCCGTGAGTTTTTCAATGTTTCGGAAAAGCGAGAGGATACATATATTGCAGGTCTTTCAATGGGCGGATACGGTGCAATGAAAATTGCGTTGCGTGAGAATGAACGGTTTTGTGCGGCGGCAGGACTTTCTGCGGTTGCAGATATATACCGTGAGGATTTTAAGAAAACGCTTGTTCCTGTATTTGGAGATAATATTGAGATACCCAGAGAGGACGATTTATTCTCGCTTGTTGAGACTAAAAATAATGCAGAAAATAAACCACGTCTTTTCATGGCAATCGGAACAGAGGATTTTATGTACGAGGATAACCTTCGTCTGAAAGCTAAAATTGAAGAGCTTGATTATGATTATACATATTTAGAGGATGCGGGAGAGCACTCGTGGAGTTTTTGGGACGATAAGATTCAACTCGCACTTAAATGGATGTTTGAATAATAAATACTGAAAATGACCGTTTTGCAACGGTCATTTTTTTGCATACTGGCAAATTTTGCTCAATCGTTGGCAGATTTGACTCGATTTTCGTGAGAAGTATTGACTTGTTTGTTATAAAGTAGTAAAGTGGTTTTATAAACTCAACGTAAATATAAAAAGAAAGGAAGTAAATGATTATGAAAAAAATCATATCTACTTTACTGTCTCTCGCTCTTGTTATCGGAATGTGTCCGGCAATGGTAAGCGCCGAAACGACACTTTCGGGTACAGGCGTAGAGGGAGATCCGTACATCATTGCAACTGTGGATGACCTTAAGCTCGCAAGAGACTTAATCAATGCAGATACAGATATGGACACCGATGGATATGCTGAAGCTCATTATCTGCTTACAGCAGACCTCGACCTCAACAATGAAGAGTGGACACCGATAGCACCTTATGTGGAGGTTAACAGTACCACAAACCTGGCAGGGTTTGAGGGTACATTCGATGGTGGCAATCACGTTATCAAAAACATAAAAGTCCATATGACAAACGATAACGCATCACAGTATGACTACAGACCGGCTTTAGGTTTTTTCGGTGAAATAGAGAACGGAACAGTCAAGAATCTCGGTCTTGAAAATGTATCGGTAATAAACGATGCGCAGTGGGTTAATACTTCAACACGCGCATGGGAGAATCAGGTATACGCAATGGGCGGTTTTGCAGGTTTCATTAACAAAAGTTCGGTTATTGAAAACTGTTTTGCAAAAAATGTTGTCGTAGAACAGAATCAGACTTCTAACTCGACAAGAGGCGGTACAGGTGGTTTTGTAGGCGGATTAGGTAACTCCAAGCCGAGCTATACTAACTGTTATTTGTATAATGCAAAAGTTACCAGTGCAACCTATGGTTCAAGCGCTTCAGCAAAAGCGGATTCAGTAGGTGCGTTTTTAGGTAATGCACCCTCAGCCGTAGTAATGACAAACTGCTATGCTGCAAAAGTAACAACTGATGCTACAACCACAGAGCGGTGTACATTTTACGGTTTCGCCAGAATCACAACAACATCATCAGCCACAGTTCTAACTAACTGTTACTCGGAAATTGATGACATTGAAAAATCAGATGCGACAGCCACTGCTGGTCTTTACAATGCAAGCTACTCACGCGGTACAGTAGGTGCAACAAAAGAGGCTATTGTTGATGCTATGACAGCTGTGGGATATAAAACATATTCAGATGTAAACAACGGTTATCCGTGTCTTGCATGGGAAGTTCCTGAAGACACTCTTACAGGTGCAGGAACTGTAGGTGATCCGTATTTGATCGAATCAGTTTCTGACCTTAAGGCTGCAAGAGACCTTATCAATGATGATACAACCGGAACAGGTGCAGCTGCTGCTTACTATGAGCTTGTCGCTGACATTGACCTTGCAAACGAGGAATGGATTCCTATAGCTCCGCTTTCAACTGCTCCGTTCACAGGAACTTTCGATGGTAACAACCACTATGTTAGTAACGTAAGCGTTATAAGAACAAATGACAACAAGAATAACTTCGGAACCAAACCTGCACTGGGTTTCTTCGGCTATATCCAAAACGGAATAGTTGAAAATCTCGGTATCCATACTGTGACAGTAGCCAACGATTTTACTGGCTACAGCAACAAAACCACAGGAATGGGTGGTTTTGCCGGAGTTGTAAACAAGGATACACAAATAAGCAACAGTTATGCGAAGAACGTAACTCTGAGAAATTCCCAGACAAACCAGAAGCAGAATATGGGTGGTTTTATTGGTGCTGGTGGCGGTAATGGTATACCTAAGATAACAAACTGTTATGTGTATAATGTAACCGTTGATTCGAAGTGTAACTCTACGGGTGAGCGAGATGCGTTAGGTGGTTTTATAGGAGCCGCTAGTGATACGCAATCGCAATTTACAAATTGTTACGTTGCCGGTGTGTCTGTTGGAAAAGCGGATACAGCCGCTCCGTTTTATGCTTTCGGTTTAATCAGCAATGGTACAAACACTAAAATAAGCGAATGTTACTCGGAAACCAGCAACATTGTGACAAGTTACTACAGTAGCGATAAAGCGATGGGTACACCAGATACGCCAATTGAAACTCTTGTGCAGAAAATGACAGCTGTCGGATACAAATCAGAGGCAAATATAAACGCTGGATATCCCGCATTATCATGGGAGACAGCTCCTGTTGCTGAAGTGGTTGAGCCTTATGTTGTAAAATCTGTTACTCCACAAAAGACATCTTATACTGTCTCTAGCGGTGCGATAACAAGTACTACTACGATACCGGGTACTGTAACACTTGCAATAAACAAGGCTGATAGTACAGGTGACAAGGTTTGGATTGCAACATACGACAGCGAAGGCAGACTTGTCAGTGCAGAAGTTAAAGACGTTGCAGCTAACATAACAACTGCTGTTAGCGGTGCTGCAACAATTAAGGTGTTTATCTGGAATGGTGTTACACCTGTTATAGACGCAGTTGTTAAAGCTTCATATTAAAAAATATATATAATAGTGTGTGAAAAGGGACACAGCCTGAGGGCAATGTCCCTTTTTTGTCAAATTGAACTCTACCGTACCCGCGTACGACGACGAATTCAATTTGGCAAATATGACTTTCTTTTTCGAACTCTGCCGGTGTGTCGACAGGTTTGTCGACACACCGAAATGACACCTTCGGGTGTCATTTTTTGACTTGTTTTAATTTTTTTACCTGATAATACTTGCATTTTTTGGGGTTATGATATATAATTTTGTATTAGATAGATGTTCTGTTAAAAAGAGGGTGAGCGGATGAAAAAATTAACCGTAAAAGAAATTGCGAAAATGGCAGGCGTTTCTGTTACTGCTGTGTCGTTTGTGCTTAACAACAAACCCGGCGTAAGTGACGAAACACGTGCAAAGGTTCAGCAGATTATTGACGAAACCGGGTTCAAACCAAACCTTAACTCGAAAAAACTGTTGTTTAATAAAAGCTTTAATATAACTCTTATGGTGAACTCTTTTTCATCACCGTTTGACGATTTGTTTTATTTTGAAATTACCCGTGGTATTCTGAACCGTAGCCGGAAATATAATTATAATATAACAATAGCCAAGCTTTCATCGTCAAAACCACAGTTGCCTGATACTGTTTATTCAGGTGATACTGACGGCATAATATTTATGCAGGATATCAGCGAAAAGCTTATAGACAAGGCGGTAGCAAGCGGAGTTCCGTCGGTCATAGTCGACTCTCATTCAATAAGCAAAAAAATCCCGTCAATTGCACCTGATTACCGTAAGGCTACCTATGATGCAACAAAGCATCTTATAAATCACGGTCACACCGATATTGCAATGATTGCATCTGATACCGTTCTTGATTTTTACAAGCAATCGCTTTTAGGTTTCTGTGATGCAATGAACGAGGTTCATCTTAATACAAATCCTGAATCCTGCGGAATTCGTGCACGTGACGAGGAAAGTGCATATGATGCCTGCAAGAGACTTTTGTCGGGGGATAATACACCTACAGCCATAGTATGTACGGTAGACAGCTTTGCCATCGGTGCAATGCGATGTGCCAAGGATATGGGATTTTCTGTGCCAGATGATATTTCGTTTATTGGTATTGATGACATACTGCTTTCACGGTACATTGAACCCAAGCTTACCACAATGGGTATTGACAAGGTTGAAATGGGAAAAATGGCAATGGATATGCTCTTAAAACAGATAGAAGGCGAAACGGTGCAAAGTGTGTCGTTGCCTATGGAAATTGTAGAAAGAGAATCTGTACGTAAAATATAATAATCTAAAAACACCGCCTTACGGCGGTGTTTTTAGGATTTATTATGTATTTAGAATGGGTTATATACCCATCAAAAGCTCCATTACGTACATTTCAAGCTTTTCGTAGTCTCTTTCCTCTACGCACTTCTTCTGGAAATCATAGTCAAAGCGCTTTACTTTTTCTTCCAAGGCTTTAGCAATCTTAAGGCTGTTTATAAGATGCTGATAGCTGCCTTCCTGCTTCTGTGTTCTCATAACCTTTACGTCAAGACCGATATATTCGCCGTTCTGTCCGTAGCCTGTTTCCATAAGTACCTTCATCTGGTTGAATGCCGCACGAAGGTTTTCTACACCAAAGCTCTTGTCCTGGTCGTACTTGATGCCGTTCTGGTCGTTTAAGTGTACGCCCCAGAGCTTGCCCATAGCTGTAGCAAAGCCTATTTCACTTGCCGGGTCAAGTCCTGCAAGCATAGCGTGTGCAGACTCAAGCAAACCGCCTACACGTGACGGATCCTTTGTTGCAGCAGATACTGCCATACAGTGTCCCATTGTCGGACATACGCTTCTGTCTATCGGCTCGTTCGGCTTTGTTTCGATAAGGATTTTGATGTCCTTGTCATAATCAAGCATTTTGTTGATTGCATCAATCAAACGATTTGTTGCCTCAACCGGGCTCTTGCTCTCATAGCAAAGTGTACCCTCACGAGCAAGCCAGAGAACTATCTTGTCACAGCCAAGAACCTTAGCTATGTCTATTGAACGGTATGCTCTCCACATTGCGTACTCTCTGTCCTCTGCACTGTTTGAACAGAAACCGCCATCTGTTGTATGGGGGTCAAACCATAGTCTGGGAGCTACAAATTCTGCTGCAAGCTCATACTTGTCAAGAAGTGCCTTTACTTTCTTTGCCTCTTCTATGATTTCTTCCTCTGTGTAGTTGTTGATGTTGGGAACTGCGTCATCATCATGGAACTGAATAGCGTCAAAACCGATATCCTTAAACATCTTAATCTTTTCCTCAAACGGAATTGTCTCACGAACTGCGGGGCCGTAAGCGTCCGCTCCCTCGTGTACGTTCCACGGTCCTACTGAATATTTAAATCTGCTCATTTTTATTTCCTCCTTTAAATTATAATGTAACCCATTTTTTCTCTTTACTGCTCTTTATTACTGCCTCTGTAAGCTTTACAATATATGCCGCCTGTTCAAGTGTTGAAAATACCGGCTCACCTTGCATACCGTCTTCGATATACTTGTAGAATGCATATATGTTACCCTTAAAAGCATCGTTCCAGCCTTCGGGATGGCCCATTGCAAGTGCGGTGTACGGTCTTGCATCAGAAGATATAACGTTGGGGTCACGTATGATAAGACGATTATCTCCGCCACGTACACCCATCCATAATCTGTCGTTTTCTTCCTGATTCCACTTAAGTGTTGCGTCAGAACCGTTGATTTCAAAGTTAAAGTAACAGCCGTGACCTGCGGCAACTTCTGATACGTGGTAAACACCCGTTGCGCCCTTGTCGGTATGGAAGAGCACTGCACCGTATTCCTCGTTCTTTACTTCAACCTCGTCATACTCTGTCGGCACATTGCTTGTAAAGGTTTCTGTCTGCTGTTTCGGCTTCTTACGTACGGGGATTACTGTTTTGACATCTGCCATAACTTCAGTTATTCTATGCCCCGTAACGTGCTGAATTGCGTCCATCCAGTGTGAACCGATATCGGCAATGGCACATGAACAACCTGCAACCTCGGGTTCAAGTCTCCAACTGTAATCAGTTTCATAAAGTAACCAATCCTGCTGATATGAGCCTGTTATAACTCTTACATCACCTATTGCACCGTCAGCTATTCGGTTTTTCGTTTCCTGAACCATCGGATTCATTCTGTAATTGAAATTAACTGCGGCTACACTATCGGGGTGTTTTTTCTTAAGCTCTACAAGCTCCTTTGCCTCTTCGTAATTCATACACAAAGGCTTTTCAGAGAGAAGATGCTTGCCTGATTCTATAATCTTTTTGTTGATTGCAAGATGCAGGAAGTTGGGAGTGCAGTTATGTACAGCATCAATATCGGGGTCGTTTAAAAGCTCCTCAACGCTCGAATAGCATTTCTGCATACCGTAATAATCAGCTTTCTTCTTTGCAAGCTCTGCGTTTACGTCTGCTACTGCATAAAGCTCACAGCATCCGATACGGCGAACTGCCTCGATGTGGCTTTCGCCGATATAGCCCATGCCTATAATACCAACTTTGATTTTCTTCATGTTGATTTCTCCTGTAGGCGATTAAAGACCAAGAATGATTTCTCTGATGCTTTCGGCAACAGTTTTGATTTCCTCGTCAGTTGAGAGGATGTTAATACCGTAACCTGAACCGAGACCCTTGTCAACTACGCCTACGCTTATGTTTACTGCACGCTCAAGGATATCGTCAGTCTGCGGAAGCATATGCTTTTCGTAAACTCTGTCGTTTATATTCATTGTCTTGGCAGGGAGGAGTTTTCCGAGTACCTGCTCCATGTTGTTATACACATGCCAGCCTGAGTATGCAATCGGTCTTCCGCCTGTCTTTTCACAGAACTTTTCAGCAAGTTCTTTTGTATCGAAAAGGAGAGTAAGAAGTGTAGCACATTCGCTCTCATCGTTGATTGTTCTGAATGAGATGTGGGGGAGATCAGCTAACATATCTTTTAGCATTGCTTTATTTCTGCGCAATTTAGTAAGAATTTCGTCAAGCTTTCTTGTCTGTGCAAGTGCTACAGCGCCTGTAAGCTCATTCATTCTCATATTCATACCGATAATACTTCTGTTACCGATTTCAACGCCTGTACGGTTAGGCTTGTGTCCCTGGTCGTGATAACCGAAAGCTCTCTCGTAGAAGTTCTCATTATTTGTAATCACAGCACCGCCGTCACCTGTAGAAATTGTTTTGAAAATGTTTAATGAGAATGCACCGATATCGCCGTGAGTACCGCAACGCTTACCCTGATAGCTCGCACCAACTGCCTGACAGCAGTCCTCAATTACATATAAGTTATGCTTTTTAGCAATTTCCATAATCTTGTCAAGCTTACACGGGTTACCCAGCATATGTACAGGCATAATAGCCTTTGTTTTGGGTGTTATAAGCTCTTCGATTTTTGTTACGTCAATTGTAAGTGATTCATCGATTTCTGCCAATACAGGGATTGCACCTGAAAGCATAATGGTAGAAATAGATGCGATAAATGTATATCCGGGAACGATAACCTCGTCGCCTGCGCCTATGCCCAAAGCAGCCAATGATGCTAAAAGCGAACATGTACCGCTTGTTGTTGCTACTGCGTATTTTGCGCCCATTGTGTTTTTAAGAGCGTCTTCAAAGTCTACAACCTTGTGTGTGTACCCTTCAGTGTCTGCTGCACCGTAGCGGAACAAATAACGTCCTTCCAACACTTCCAATACTTCTTTTTTCTCTTCTTCGCCGAATACAAATGAACCCGGTCCTCCTGATCTTGCCATAATAAGTTCCTCCTTATAAATAACTAATACGTTTTAGTAACGTGTTAAGATGATTATACTAAAACGTTTTAGCTGTGTCAATATATTTTTTGAAAAAACCTATATTTAATTGGAAATGCACAAAAAATACCAAACAATTTTATGCAAATTGTTTGGTATTTAAAATCTTATTTTTTAAGTGTTCCGAGGTTTGAAGCGGTGAGATATGCGTTTATAAATCCGTTTAACTCGCCGTCCATAACTGCCTGGATATTACCCATTTCAAAGCCAGTTCTTAAATCCTTAACCATTGTGTATGGCTGGAACACGTATGAACGAATCTGATTACCCCAACCGTTTTCTGTCTGCACGCCCTGGATTTCAGAAATCTTTTCTTTCTGTTGCTGTTCAGCGATTTCTACAAGCTTTGCTTTTAGCATCTTCATTGCATATTCACGGTTCTGCAACTGTGAACGCTGTGTCTGACACGATGCAACGATACCTGTAGGAACGTGTGTAAGTCTTACGGCAGACGATGTTTTGTTTATGTGCTGTCCGCCTGCGCCTGATGCACGGAACACATCCATCTTAACGTCTTCGGGACGAATGTCGATATCGATGTTGTCATCAAGCTCCGGCATAACCTCAACTGATGAGAATGACGTCATTCTCTTGCCCTGTGAGTTGAACGGTGAAATTCTTACAAGACGGTGTATGCCTTTTTCGGCTTTTAAGTAGCCGTATGCATTAAGTCCCGAGATTTCCATTGTACAGCTCTTGATGCCTGCTTCATCGCCGGGGAGTGAGTCCATAATCTCGGCAGTGTATCCGTTCTTCTGTGCCCACATCTGGTACATTCTTATAAGCATCTCGCACCAGTCCTGAGCCTCTGTACCGCCCGCACCTGCGTGGAAGTTCAGAATTGCGTTTGAACTGTCATACTTTCCGCTAAGAAGTGTTTCAAGACGCATCTTGTCGATTTTGGCTGTAAGCTCCTCAACGGTTTTTGCAACCTCATCGGCAAGTGAAGCATCGTTTTCTTCTTCTGCCATTTCTATCATTATAAGCGTATCTGCCTGTGAGGATTCAATCTCCTCAAAAGCCGCAAGCTTATCTTTGAGATTCTTTGCTTTCTGCAAAACCTTCTGTGAATTTGCCATATCGTCCCAGAAATCGGGTGCGGCACATTCCTCGTCAAGCTTTTCTATTTCTGAAGTAAGCTTGGCGATGTCAAAGTGAATCCCTCAAATCGTTAATGCTTTTTTCCATGCCCACGAGGGCAAGTCTGTACTCATCGTACTCTAACATTTTATCACATCCTTAAAAATTATTTGTCTTTAATTATTTGCCGCAGCAGTGCTTGTATTTCTTGCCACTACCGCAGGGGCAGGGGTCATTTCTGCCAACTTTTTTGTCTGCACGCTTGGGCTGTGCCTTAAGTGTGCCGTCTCCGCCCGTATCAAGCGGTTTTGCAACCTGCTCACGCTCAATCTTGATTCTCGGCTGTGCGCTCAATACATATTTAACAGTGTCACGCTTGATTGACTCTAAAAGTCCCTCGTAAAGGTCTGATGCTACCGAACGGTACTCAACAACCGGGTCGTGCTGACCGTATGCACGGAGTCCGATTTCACGCTTAATCTGCTCCATCTCATCGAGATGATCCATCCATAGTGTGTCAACGACACGGAGCATAAGAACTCTTTCAAGCTCTGACATCTGCTCGCCGAAAATCTCGCACTGTTCGTTATATTTATCAAGTGCAATATTTAGCAAGTCGTCGTGGATATCGGCTCTTGTTATTGTATCAAAATCGCTTTCAGAAACTGAGAATGCACCATTTGCACGAAGTGTTGAGTTTGCAAACTCTGTAAGTGCACGCAAGTTCCAATCCTCGGGAATTTCTGAAATGCCGATGTAATCATCAATTGCACTGTCTACTATCTGCTCAATCATACCCTTGATTGTATCTGAAAGGTCATCGCCGTCAAGAACCTTCTGACGCTGTGAGTAGATAATCTTTCTCTGCTCGTTCATAACCTCGTCATACTGAAGCACGTGCTTACGTGAATCAAAGTTACGGCTTTCGAGGTTCTTCTGTGCGTTCTCGATTGCATTAGAAAGCATTTTTGCTTCAATCGGCTGATCTTCTTCAAGACCGAGTGCATTTACCATGTTCTTAACACGCTCGCTACCGAAAATACGCATAAGGTCATCGTCAAGTGAGAGGAAGAACTTTGATGCACCGGGGTCACCCTGACGTCCGGCTCTGCCTCGGAGCTGGTTATCTATACGTCTTGATTCGTGACGTTCTGTACCTATTATAAAGAGACCGCCGAGTGAAAGTACCTCGTCACGCTCCGGCTGTATTTCCTTCTTGAACTTTTCGTTGAGTTCAGAGAATACACGGCGTGCGTTTAAGATTTCTTCGTTATCTGTTTCGCCAAAGCCTGTTGCTTCTGCGATAAGCTCGTCTGTAAAGCCCTGCTTTGACATTTCGTGTTTTGCAAGATACTCCGCATTACCGCCGAGCATAATATCTGTACCACGGCCTGCCATGTTGGTTGCTATTGTAACAGCACCCTTTTTACCTGCCTGTGCTACGATTTCAGCTTCCTTGTCGTGGTATTTTGCATTTAACACGTTGTGCTTTATGCCAACTTTTTTAAGGAGCTTGCTTAAAACCTCTGACTTGTCTACGTTTACGGTACCGACAAGAACTGGTTGTCCTTTGTCGTTACATTCTTTTATCTGTGCAATAACTGCTGCGTATTTGCCTGCTTCGGTTTTATATACGCTGTCGTGCATATCTTTACGGACAACAGGCTTATTGGTCGGGATTGCAACAATATCGAGTTTATAAATATGCTGGAACTCTTCTTCCTCTGTGAGTGCAGTACCTGTCATACCCGACAGCTTGCCGTAAAGTCTGAAGAAGTTCTGGAATGTTATTGTAGCAAGGGTCTTGCTCTCGTTTTCGACCTTAACGCCTTCTTTTGCCTCGATTGCCTGATGCAAACCGTCGCTGTAGCGTCTGCCCGGCATAATTCTGCCCGTAAACTCGTCAACTATCATAACCTCGCCCTCGGGGGTTACAACGTACTGCTGGTCACGGTGCATAATACCGTTTGCGTGGAGCGCCTGATTGATATGATGCAAAAGCTTCATATTTTCGGGGTCTGAAAGGTTTTCGACATTGAACGCCTGCTCTGCCTTTTTAACGCCTCGTTCTGTAAGTGTTGCAGTTTTTGCCTTTTCGTCTACTATATAGTCAGCATCAATATCAGTATCAAGCTGTTTATTGTCCTGCTCAGTGAAAACAATCTTCTTGATGCGCTTTGCGAAGATATCTGCAACCTTATAAAGGTCGTTTGCCTTTTCGCCCATACCTGAAATGATAAGCGAAGTTCTTGCCTCGTCAATAAGGATTGGGTCGACCTCGTCGACGATTGCATAGTTATGACCACGCTGTACCATTTCTTCTTTATGAACAACCATGTTGTCACGCAGGTAGTCAAAACCGAGCTCGTTATTTGTACCGTAGGTGATATCACACGCATATGCCTCACGTCTTTCGGCGTTGTCCTTATCGTGAATAATAAGACCACAGCTCATACCGAGGAATCTGTAAACTTTACCCATCCATTCCGAGTCACGCTTTGCAAGGTAATCGTTAACAGTAACGATATGTACGCCCTTGCCTGTGAGTGCGTTAAGATATGCCGGTAGGGTAGAAACGAGTGTTTTACCTTCACCTGTTTTCATTTCGGCAATTCTGCCCTGGTGCAGAATAACACCACCGATAACCTGAACATAGAAATGCTTCATTCCAAGTACACGCCAGCTTGCCTCACGCATGACTGCAAACGCTTCGGGAAGTAAGTCATCAAGTGTTTCTCCGTCAGCGTAACGCTTTTTAAACTCTGCAGTTTTAGCCTTCAGCTCTGCATCTGTTAGTTTTTCGATTTCCGGCTCAAGGTCCATTACCTTCTTTGCGATAGGCTCGACCTTTTTCAGTTCTCTGTCTGAATATGTGCCGAAAAGCTTGTCGAATAAATTCATTTATTTCACCTCATATATAAATAAAGTAGTATAGGTCAAAGTCATATTATATGCGACAATACGCACACGTACAACTATTATACCACATTTTTTTCAATATTACCACTGTTTTTTTGAAAAAATTTCAAATATTTTCCTAATTCATTTTTTGTTCATAAAAAAGACACCAAAGAAATACAATTCAAGGTCTTGACAAAAGAAGAAAATATGGTATAATATAATCAAAGGTCAAAGAAAGTCAAAGTCTAAAAAGGAGGCGATGTTGATGGGTATATCTGATAAAATTGAAGCATTTATACTTGAACTTATGAAGCAGGAAGAAGATGAGTATCTTAAAATTCAGCGTAATGAGCTTGCGGAAGTTTTCGGATGTGTGCCGTCGCAGATTAACTATGTTATATCAACCCGGTTCAGTCCCGAACGAGGTTACGTTGTGCTTTCAAGGCGCGGAGGCGGCGGATGCGTTATGATACGCAGAGCCGACAGTAACTCCGACATAGGCAACGAGATGTCCGAGCGTGAGGCATATTCTATAGTAAAAAATCTTTACACAAATTCAAAAATAACTCTGCGTGAGGCGAAAATAATGCAGACAGCAATCAGTGATACATCACTTTTTGATACAGTTAACAAAGATAAAACAAGAGCAGGAATATTAAAAAATATGCTCAAGCTTATATATGAGGGGGAACTATAATGGATTTATTTTCAGAATTATTTGGAATGTTTGATGATTTCGACAATATGTTTACAGTAAACACAATGCCGAAAGAAACAAAAAAATGCCCGGTATGCGGTTATGGCTGGGCAGACTTTAACCGTACGGGAAAATTTGGCTGCGGTGAGTGCTATAAGACATTCAAAACCGGTTCAGAACGTGTTTTAAGACAGGTTCATTCAGCATCCGAACACAGTGGTAAGATACCCTCAAAATCGGGAGCTGAAGTGAAGGCAAAACGCAGACTTGAAGAACTGCGTAAAAATCTTAAAGAAGCAGTGGCACGTGAGGATTATGAAACTGCCGCACAGCTTCATGCCGAGATTAAAGAAATTGAAGGAGGCGGGATAAAATGATCTGGTATAATGATTTAAACGACGGAATTATACTTTCTACACGCATCCGTCTTGCAAGAAACATCGAAAAGACTCCGTTTCCGGCTATCCTCAAAAAGGATGAGAAAGAAAAAATAACAGATACGTTGTCTGATTCCATAATGAAGAGCAACTCGACATTATCAAAAGACTTTAAACTGTATAAGCTTAATGAGATGTCACCTGTAGAAAAAACTGCAATGGCAGAGGAGCATCTTATAAGTCTGGAGATGATTAAGTCAAACGACGGTGCAGTGCTTGTGAACAATAATAAGACTATGAGCATTATGCTTATGGAGGAAGACCATATACGTTTGCAGATAATTAAAGGCGGTTATTGCCTTGATGAGGCATTTGACCTTGCAGACAAGGTTGATAACGTAATGGAGGAATCGCTTACCTATGCCTTTGATGAGAAGTTTGGCTATCTTGCGGCGTGCCCGACAAATGTCGGAACAGGTTTAAGAGCGAGTGTAATGATGCATTTGCCGGCGCTCGTTATGACGGGTAATATAACACGTGTTCTCCAATCGTTTTCAGGTGTAGGCATTGCAGTTCGAGGACTTTACGGCGAGGGTACAGATGCAGAGGGAGCACTGTATCAGATTTCAAACAGCGTAACGCTTGGTCTGAGTGAAACGGAAATAATTGAAAAGCTTAAAACCGTTGTTGAGAGAATAAGCGAAATGGAAAAGCAGGCGAGAGAACTTTTGATGAAAAATCGTGCAGACGATTTAAAGGACAAACTGATGCGTTCATACGGAATATTGAAATATGCAGTTAAAATAACATCAAAGGAAGCGAAAAACAAGCTTTCAGAGGTTATGCTTGCACAGAATATGGGAATAATTGAATGTGACGGACAAATGACACCGCTTGAGCTTATTGTTAAAACAGCACCGTCTGTTATAGCGTGCGAGGACAGTCTTACTCCTGATGAGCGTGACAAAAAAAGAGCGGAAATCATAAAAGAAAATCTGTAAAGGAGAGATAGATATGTTGTTTTCAAATTTCACAGAGCGTGCACGTATTGCTATAAGTGATGCACACGATACTGCGTGCGAGCTCGGACACAGATATATAGGAAGCGAGCATATTGTTTCTGGGCTTATAAAAGAAGGCTCGGGAGTTGCTGCGAAGCTTCTTGAAAAAGATGGAATAACACACGAAAAAGTAATCGAGAAAATTAAAGAACTCACAGGCTCGGCAGAACCGTTGCCGCTTGAAGCGGAGCTTGCGTTGACGCCGAGAACAAAACGTATATTACAGCTTTCGGCGATAGAAGCTCGTAATATGGGGCATAGCTATATAGGAACAGAGCATATTTTAATGGCAATTCTGCGTGACGGCGAAAGTGTTGGTGTCAAGGTGCTTTTAGCACTCGGTCTTAATATAAACGATGCCTATGGTGAAATTGTAGGTTCTGTAAGCGAGGGTACAACCGAACCGTCAAAAGCAGGTCCTTATGCCAATGCACATAAATCAAACGAAAAAACAGATACACCCACACTTGACGAGTTCGGCAGAGATTTTACGGCTCTTGCAAGGGAGAACAAATTCGATCCTGTAATCGGAAGAAGCAAGGAAATTGAGCGTGTGATTCAGATTATCTCACGACGCACAAAGAACAACCCGTGTCTTATAGGCGAGCCGGGTGTCGGAAAAACTGCAGTTGCAGAAGGTCTTGCACAGAAAATTGCAGCTGGCGATGTCCCCGAAATGCTTAAATCAAAACGCCTTGTGTCAATTGACCTTTCAGCTATGCTTGCCGGTGCGAAATACCGTGGCGAGTTTGAAGAACGTCTTAAAAAAGTGATAAACGAAGTTATTGCGTCAAAGAACGTTGTACTGTTTGTAGATGAATTCCACACAATCGTGGGCGCCGGAAGTGCAGAGGGTTCGCTTGATGCATCAAATATTTTGAAGCCGTTCCTTGCACGTGGTGAGTTGCAGATTATAGGTGCAACAACACTTAAGGAATATAAGAAATATATCGAAAAGGATGCGGCGCTTGAACGTCGTTTTCAGCCGGTAACAGTTGGTGAGCCGACAGTTGAGGAAACAGTTGAAATATTAAAAGGTATTCGTGATAAATACGAAGCACATCACAGTGTAACGATTACAGACGAGGCGTTAGAGGCGGCGGCAAAAATGTCACACAGATATATAACCGACAGATTCCTGCCCGATAAGGCAATCGACCTTGTTGATGAAGCTTCATCTAAAAAACAGCTTTCATCGCAGATAACACCGCCCGATTTAAAGGAAAAGGAAAAAGAAATCGAGCGTTTGAAGAGTGAACGTGAAGAAGCGGTAAATGCACAGGAATACGAAAAAGCGGCAAAGCTCCGTGATGAGGAAAAAACAATATCTGAAGAAGCGGAAAAGCTTAAGGAAAACTGGAAAGGTACAGGAAGCACATCAACGCTTGTTGTAACTGAAGAGGATATTGCAAAAATCCTTTCCGACTGGACGGGAGTTCCTGCATCAAAGCTTCGTGAAGAGGAAATGGATAAACTCCGCAATCTTGAGGCAGTGCTTCACGAGCGTGTAATAGGTCAGGATAAGGCGGTAACTGCCGTTGCAAAAGCGATAAAGCGTGGCAGGGCAGGACTTAAAGACCCGAAACGCCCGATTGGCTCATTCTTGTTCTTAGGACCTACCGGCGTCGGAAAAACGGAGCTTTCAAAGACACTCGCAGAGGCGATGTTCGGTTCTGAAAACTCACTTATCCGTGTTGATATGTCAGAGTATATGGAAAAGCACGCCGTTTCAAAATTTATCGGCTCACCTCCAGGTTATGTCGGCTTTGAGGACGGCGGTCAGCTTACAGAAAAAATCCGTAAAGCACCGTATTCAGTGATTCTTTTTGATGAGATTGAAAAAGCACATCCTGATGTATTTAATATTATGCTTCAGATACTCGATGACGGAATTCTTACAGATGCACAGGGCAGACGTGTTGATTTTAAAAAGACAGTAATAATTATGACATCAAACCTCGGTGCGTCTGAAATTTTAGGAACAGGCTCATCAAAACTCGGATTTGCGACA
>JAZRPM010000024.1:0-57105 GCA_045649185.1 Candidatus Ornithomonoglobus sp.
CCCTGAAGAAGCTGTAGAAAAATTAAGTAGTACAGTAGACAAAAAGCTTAAGGAGAATAACTGATGCTTACACCTCTTGCTGACAGAATACGCCCGACTTCACTCGATGAAGTAGTGGGGCAGACGCACCTTATCGGCAAAGATAAGCTTCTGCGGCGTATAATAGAAAACAACGAAGTTCCGAATATGATTTTTTATGGCCCGAGCGGAGTAGGAAAAACTACTGTGGCAAACATTATAGCAGCAAAAACAGGAAGAACATTGCATAAACTTAATGCAACTACCGCATCTGTTTCGGACATTAAAAACATCGTTTCAACACTTGATTCGTTTCTTGCACCGGAGGGAGTTCTTTTATATCTTGACGAGATACAGCATTTTAATAAAAAGCAACAGCAGTCACTTCTCGAGTTTATGGAGAACGGTAAAATAACGCTTATTGCAAGTACAACGGAAAACCCGTATTTCTATGTATATAATGCTGTACTTTCAAGAAGTGTTGTGTTTGAGTTTAAGCCTGTATCGGCAGAAGAAATAGAAACAGCTGTAAAACGAGGAACTGATATTCTTTCAAAAGAATTGTTTGGTTCGTACGATGTTACAATAGAAGACGGTGTTTTAACTCATATCGCACAGACTGCTAACGGTGATGTAAGAAAAGCATTAAACTCTCTTGAGGCAATATATATGGCAATGCGTCCGGAGGATGATAAAAACGTAATACTTTCACTTGAGCTCGCCGAACAGGCAACACAGAAGAATGCATTGCGTTACGATAAAGACGGCGACAGCCACTACGATATACTATCGGCTTTCCAGAAATCTGTTAGAGGTTCTGACCCGGATGCGGCTGTTCATTATCTTGCACGGCTTGTTGCTGCTGGTGATTTAGCGAGTATATGCAGAAGAATTCTTGTGATGGCAGCAGAGGATATAGGTCTTGCATATCCGCAAGCTATAACTGTTGTTAAATCGTGCGTAGATGCGGCTTTACAGCTTGGTTTCCCTGAAGCAAGAATACCGCTTGCTGAAGCTGTTATTTTGCTCGCAACTGCTCCTAAATCCAACAGTGCAATTTGTGCAATAGATGCGGCTTTATCTGACATTAAAACAATGGATACCGGTGAAATCCCTGCGCACCTGAAAGATGCTCATTATGAGGGAGCACAAGCGTTGGGTCACGGTACAACTTATAAATATCCTCATTCTTATCCTGAGCATTACGTAAAACAGCAGTATTTGCCGGATAATATAAAAGACAGAAAATATTATGAGTTTGGGGACAATAAAACTGAACTCTCGGCCAAAGAATACTGGCGTAAAATAAAAAAAGATGTATAAAATAAGCGTAGATTGGTAATAATTTTACTGTATCTACGGAATTGTAAGCCATAGACAAACTGAATAAAGCTTGCCTTTCCGCGAAATGGAGTGATTTTGTGACAAAAGGCAAGCTTTTTTTGGTACTTTCTGCTTTTTTTTACGGTATTTTACCTGTTTTCGCATCTGTTGCATATAGAGGCGGTATAAATGGTGTAACTTTGTCGTTTTTAAGAAGTTTTATTTCTGTGCCTGTTTTGTATGCAATGATACGAGCTGACAAAAAAAGTCTTCATCTTACACGTAAGCAGTTGTACGCTGTTATAAAACTTTCAACTATTGGCGGTGCGTTACCCATAGTTTTGCTTTATTTATCTTACAATTTTATATCAACCGGTCTTGCTACAACGCTTCATTTTGTATATCCGCTTGTGATAGTTCTTTTGTCTGCTATTATATACAGAGAAAAGATGTCACGGACAACACTTTGCTCGGTGCTTCTTGTAACTATCGGAATTTTCATGTTCACTGACCTCAATGTAAATGCAAGTAAAATAGGTATAATATTTGCATTGCTGTCAGGAATATTCTACAGTTTTTATGTTATTTATATAGACCGCTCCGGACTTGACAGAATGGATTATATAGTTCTTACTTTTTATATTATGCTTATAATGAGTGCTGCTATTTTTATATTTGGTTTAGCAGTTGGTGGAATATCGTTTGATTTTACACCTGTTTCATGGAGCTTCGCTGCTATCATATCGCTTATAACAACACTTGGCGCAACACCGTTATTACAAATGGGTATCAGATATGAAGGAGCATCTACTGCGGGTATTATTTCTTCTGTAGAACCTATAACCACTATAGTTCTCGGGGCAGTATTTTTAGGTGAAATAATAGGTACAGGACAGATAATAGGTGGTGCGCTTATTCTTTTTGGCGTTTTTCTTTCGCAAAAGAAATTAAATAAGAGTACTACTCATTAAGAAGCACGTCAGCAATAGCATTAGCGATGTTTACTGCCGCTTTCTCTGCTTCTGCCATTGAGTTGCCGTTACTGCCGATTTCGAGTAACAATGAACCTTTTGTCATATGCATATTAAATCTTTCACGTCTCAAATTTAACGGACGCATCATATTGGGATACAATTCCTGTGCTGTGTTTTGTATTTTGGAAGCAAGAGTTAAGTTCGATTTCCAGTTCGAGTGTTCAAGTCCCATGCTGTCTGTGCCAAGAACAAGCATTACCTGTGCAACATCTTCTCCGTCTATCTTTGTTGATACACGCAATTTACTTCCGTCTGCATAAACATACGCATCACGATGAATATCAAGAACAACCTTAATCGAAGGATGTTCTTTGATGTTTTTTTCTATTGTTTTTAATGCACGTGTATATGCTCCCTGATATGACGGATAGTCGTGGATTGTTTTGTCGTGGATTGTTTTTATTCCATAAGAATTAAGTGTCTCAGCTACAATTGAGCCTATACGACACATGTTATATTTTTCGTTTGTGGTACGTTCTGATTCACCTGTCATTTCGTTTCCGTTATAACATTCTGTTGTATGAGTATGAACAATAAGAACTTCCGGTTCTTTCAGCTTCAGTTTAATATCAAGCGGTTGTTTAATCAGTGTGTTTAAATCAATCTCATAATTAGTTGCATTGTTTATTTTTAAATCAGATATAGTTTGGGTTTGAATAATTGGCTTTTTAGTGTTTTGCGGAAGTGGCGTTTGAGTAACCGAAACCGGAGCAGGAGAGGGGGTTGCAAATTCAGCGCCGGAACTTTCTATTATCGAAATCGGATCCTCTGAATCAAAACCTAAAATTTTATTTACTACTTTTTTTGCGGTTAATGAATCATTATCGGATACAACACCTCTCTCAAGTATATTTTCTGCATTATATGAAAAAACTGCTATAGTATCCGTGTTTTTTTGTTTGGTTATCAGTACGATAAAGAAAATTATCGCTAATATAACCATAGAAAAAATTATCCCAAACTTTATCAATGTTTTTTTCGTAATTATATAGGTTTTAAAACCGTTCATTGCACTTGTCCTTTCAAAAGAGCTTGTATATTATATTACGAAAAAAAAGCGTTGTTTATGCCTTATAATACCAAAAAACACTTGATTATTACCTTATTCTGTAGTATAATTATTTTATAAAAATTGAAGAGGTATTAAGTTATGAGTATAAATATAAAACAGTCTGTAAAATGCCCGAAATGTGCGCAGATGTCAGATGTTACAGTGTGGAGTTCAATAACAGTAAAAGACAGTCCTGATCTTAAATCTGATTTATTATCAGGCAAAATTAACATGTTTAAATGTCCATCGTGCGAGCACTTTGCACTTATGCCGCATCCGATGCTCTATCATGACGAAGAAAAAAAGCTTATGATTTCATTCTCGCCTACCAATGACCCTGTAATTAAAGAACAGATGTTTTCCAATGTCAGAGAATCCTCATCAAAGAGTGGTGAACTCGATAAGCTTGAAGGATACAATTTGAGATTCATAACAGATTATAACGAGCTTCTTGAAAAAGTTTTGATATTCGATAATGAACTTAATGACAAGGCAATAGAGGTCATAAAACTTATGATTTTGTCACAGGAAGTTGATAAAAGCGAGCAACGCACCTGCCGTTTTGGCAAAGTTTGCGATGACGGTCTTGAGTTTATGATACACGATTTTATCGAAAATCAGGTATATACATCAACTGTACCGAAAAGCTCATATGATACTGTATATAAAAGTCTTATTGAATCAGGAATGAAGCCATATTCGTTCGATTGGGAAATGGTTGATGCAACATATGCAACAAGACTTTTAAACGGATTTAACAATAATTTATGATAGGTTGATTTTTAATGAAAGTAACAGGAAAGACAAACCAGCTTGCGGTTATCGGTTATCCTGCCGACCATAGTTTTTCGCCTGCAATGCATAATTTCATTGCCGAGTATATGGATATGGATTATACATATTCTGCATTTACGGTATCGCCCGAAAATCTTGGTGATGCAATAAGTGGTATGCGTGCAATGGGTTTTTGCGGTATGAATGTTACTGCACCGCATAAAATCGAGGTTATAAAGTACCTTGATGAAATATCTCCGGATGCAAACCTTTTAGGCTCCGTTAACACAGTGGTAAACCGAAACGGAAAACTTACAGGTTATAACACGGACAGTGAAGGTTTTTATTTGTCACTTAAAAAATCGGGTGTTGAAATAGAAAATTCCAACATATTGGTTATGGGCTGCGGTGGTGTTGTTGTACCTGCACTTGTCGGAATTATTAAGTATAAACCCCAAAGCATTACTCTTGTTAACAGAACGAAGAACAAAGCTGAAAAAATTGCAAACGACATCTTTGGTATTACCGGCTATAGAATTAAAACCAATATAGAACCAGACAGTTTTGATATTATCATAAATACTACATCAGCAGGCATGGGTGCACAGAAAGGTGTATTGCCCTGGGATAGCATCACAGAATTATCAGGCGTGGATTTTGTTACGGAAAAGTCCGTCGCAGTTGATATGATATATAATCCTCCGAAAACTGAATTCCTGAAATTTGCAGAAGAGAAAGGTGCTAAAATAATAAACGGTCTTGATATGCTTATTTATCAGGGAATTCTTGCTTATGAACTGTTTACTGATGTAAAATTGCCGGATAATATACCGGAACTTTTAAGAAAAGAGGTTTTCGGAATATGAATATAGTGCTGACCGGATTTATGGCATCGGGCAAAACGCAAATATCAAAAGAGCTTTCGATGCTTACGGGATTCTCGCTTGTTGATACAGATGAAGTAATTGAAAAGAAAACCGGACTATCAATCAATAATATATTTGAAAAGTTCGGGGAAGATAAGTTCAGAGAGATAGAATGCAATGTTATCAGTGATGTATCAAAACTCGACAATACAGTTATATCAACAGGTGGCGGTATTGTTCTTAATCCGGATAATATAACTTTATTAAGAAAAAACGGCACTATTGTAAATCTTGCTCCTGATTTTGATACAATCCTTGAAAGACTTAATAGTGCAAGAGCTACACGCCCTTTACTGAAAAACAGCGATATAGAAAGTATAAGAAAACGTTTTATCGACCGTTTGCCGTTATATGCAGACTGCGACATCAAAATAAACGTATCAAACGAACATACACCTCTATATTTTGCAGAACAAATCATGAAACTCATTCAAGAATGAATGAGTTTCACTTGAATGGAGAGAATATATTAAAAACGGAGTTTTTATGGATAGAAAAGAAAAATTATATGCTTTTATTTCAAGCGAAAACTATATACCTTTGAAAGCCGAAGAAATCGCGGTTTTACTTGATGTACCCAAAAGTGATTATGGCGAGCTTTTTGACATACTTAATGAACTTGCGACAGATGGTAAAATATATAAAACAAAGAAAAATAAGTATATTGCAGTCAAGAATGATGCTCTGATAGAAGCAGGCGTTTTGTCTTGCAACTCTGCACGTGGTTTTGGTTTTGTTCGATGTGAAGGTGAGGACGATAACGATATATTCATACCTTTTGACAGCATGAACGGTGCGTATGACCGTGACCGTGTTCTTGTTCGCATTGATAAAAAGAGCACAGAAAATTCACGCAGGGAAGGTCACGTTATAGAAATTCTTGAAAGAGGAAACGAACAGCTTGTCGGTGTAATTAAGGGAGTAAAAAGCGGAAAATATGCAGTAATACCCGATAGACGTGAATTCTTCTCGGATATTTTAGTTTTGCCCGAAAAAACAATGGGTGCTAAAAAAGGAGAACGTGTTCTTGTTTCCATAGATAAATATTCTGACAAGGGACAGCCATTTGGCAGTGTTATCAGTTTATTGGGGAACAGCGACAGTATAATAAGCTATCTTGACGGTGTACTGCTTTCAAACTCTTATTCAAAAATCTTTCCCGAATTTGTGCAGGAAGAAGCTAACACACTTCCGGATTCTGTAAATGATAATGATATAAAAGACAGGGAAGACTTAAGAGAACTTATAACATTCACAATTGACGGAGACGATTCACGTGATTTTGACGACGCTGTATCACTAGAGGTTCTTAACAACGGAAACACCGTCTTAGGCGTCCATATAGCCGATGTAACACATTATGTTAAAGAAGACGGCAAACTTGATAAAGAAGCTCTAAAACGTGCCACAAGCGTTTATTTTCCACACATGGTAATACCTATGCTCCCGCAAAAGCTTTCTAACGGTATATGTTCACTTAATCCTGATGTCGATCGTCTGACATTAAGTGTTTTTATGGAGTTTGACAGCGATGCAAATATGCACTCGCAGAGAATAGTAAAGTCAGTTATACACTCTCATGCACGAATGACTTATAATAATGTCAACAAAATTTTTGACGGTGATGAGGTGCTGCGTAAAGAGTATAGCGAAATCACACCTATACTTGAACGAATGAATGAACTGTCAAAAAAACTTATAAAAAAAAGAAAAGACCGTGGCGCTATAGATTTTGATTTCCCGGAAACAAAGATTATCTGTGATAATGAAGCGAATCCGGTCGATGTAGAAAAGGTAGTGCGTGGTGATTCGCACAGACTCATAGAGTCATTTATGCTTGTCGCAAACGAAACTGTGGCAGAGACCGCATTCTGGTCAGAATTGCCGTTTATATACCGGGTTCACGAAGCTCCTGATACTGAGAAACTTACAGATTTCAATAACTTTATTAAAAACTTTGGCTATTCAATAAAAGGAAAGGCTGACAGCGAAACAATTCATCCCAAAGCATTACAGGAAATTTCGGAAGCAGTTAAAGGTACACCCGAAGAAATGATGATTTCTAAAATGATGCTTCGTTCGCTTATGAAAGCGTGCTATCGTGATACGAACGACGGTCATTTTGGCTTATCGGCACGTTATTATTGTCATTTCACATCACCTATAAGACGTTATCCTGACCTTTTTATTCACAGGGTATTAAAAGAATTTATATCAGGTACACTCGATGATACAAAACGTATTCACTATACAAGAAAAGCAGTTGAAGCATCCGTTATTTCAAGCGAAAAAGAAGTGGATGCAGAGATTGCCGAGCGTGACAGTGTTGATATATTAAAAGCGGCGTATATGCGTGAGCGTCTTGGCGAAACTTTTGATGCAACCGTATCATCGGTTACACCGTTCGGAATGTTTGCTATGCTTGACAACTCCTGTGAAGGTCTTATCCGTTACGAATCAATGCAGAGCGATTATTTTGAATATGATGATAAAACTCATATGGCAACAGGCAGACGCAGTAATAAATCATATCAAATTGGTGACCGTATAGAAGTAACAGTTGCCACATCAGATATTGTAAGCAGAAGAATTGATTTTGTGCTTTCAGAGGATGCAACTTTTCATAATTTCAACAGAATCGCACAAAGGTCAAAGCCGATAAATATACAAAAAGAAAAGAAAAAAGTGAGATTCAACAAAAAACGCAAGAGGAGATAAAATGAACGACAGATTTGAAATAGTAGTTCCTACATTGTTCGGGCTTGAAGCTCTTGTTTCAAAAGAGCTTTACCGACTCGGATACGATTTAAAAAAGACTGAAGACGGCAAAGTAACCTTTGACGGTGATTTTGATGCGGTTTGCCGTGCAAACATGTGGCTTCGGTGCGGTGAGCGTGTTCTGATCAAGGTAGGAGAGTTTAAAGCCGAAACTGCTGATGAGCTTTACGACGGAGTGTATTCACTCCCATGGGAAAGATTTATTTCTAAAGATGATGCATTCCCTGTAAAAGGAAGAACGATACGTTCAACCCTCAACAGTGACCGTAACAGTCAGATAATGATAAAAAAGGCAATCGCAGACAAGCTTGGTAATAAATACGGCGTGTCGTGGATGCCTGAAACCGGTATAACTTATCAGGTGCAGTTTACAATTATAAACAATACAGTAACTTTAATGATAGACACATCCGGTGAACAGCTTCATAAGCGTGGTTACCGTAAGCAAGCAAATCTCGCACCACTGCGAGAGACAATTGCAGCTGCGATGGTTATGATAAGCTACTGGAAATTCGAAGAACCGCTTCTTGACCCGTTTTGTGGTTCAGGAACAATCCCCATTGAAGCTGCAATGTTTAAACGCAACATTGCACCCGGACTTACAAGAAATTTTGCATTTGAAACCTTTTCACAGATAGATAAGAAACTGATTAAGGACGTTATCGAAGAAGCAAAAGAGAGTGTGCAT
Source organism: Candidatus Ornithomonoglobus sp. (assembly GCA_045649185.1). Classification (GTDB taxonomy): domain Bacteria; phylum Bacillota; class Clostridia; order UBA1381; family UBA1381; genus Ornithomonoglobus. Next base: position 8,593 of record JAZRPM010000024.1, read on the forward strand.
AAAGATGTGACACTTGATATAACTGCATCTGATATCGACCCGTATGCAATAGAACTGACCCAAAACAATGCACACTCTGCAGGAGTAGGAGAGTTTATAAATGTAATCAAATCCGATGCACGCAAGATTATAACCGACAAAACGTGTGGCTCTATAATTACCAATCCGCCATATGGTGAAAGGTTAAGTGACTTAGAGGAATGCAAACGCCTTTATGCTGATATTTATAAATCTTTTTCAAAGCTGCCGAAGTGGTCATATTATATACTCACATCACACGAAGAATTTGAAAAAGAATTCGGCAAAAAAGCTGACCGAAGACGTAAAATCTATAACGGGATGCTTCGTTGCTGGATGTATCAATATTATGGCAACAAACCTGACAAGAAAAATAAGCGCTAGCACCCTTATTTTACTTGATTTTTACCACATACTGTGGTATAATTAAGTAAAATATTTTCTATGAGGTAATAATATGCTATTTTTCTACATACGACACGGCGATCCTGTCTATAATCCCGATTCTTTGACTCCACACGGTGAGCGCCAGGCAGACGCTCTTGCAAAACGTCTTGCTTTATACGGAATAGACAAAATCTATTCTTCAACATCAAATCGTGCAATTTTGACCGCAAAACCGACGTGTGAACTTACAAACAAGGAAATGACTTTACTTGATTTTACAAACGAAAAGCATTGTGCAGAGGATTTCTTTGTGAATGGACATTGGGCGTTCCAGGATATAGAGATAAAAAGACAGTTTGCTGACAGAGACGTTTTAAACTTGCAGGACAAGTGGTACGAGCATCCGTTCTTTAAAGACCGTAATTTAAAAAAAGGCATAGAGCGTGTTTATAATGAGAGTGATAACTTTTTCAAAACGCTTGGTTATGAGCATGTACGAAATACAGGTACATACAAGGTAATAGAGCCTAACAATGAACGTGTTGCTTTGTTTGCACACGGCGGTTTCGGAATTGCATTTTTAAGCTGTATGCTTGACATTCCGTATCCGATGTTTTCAACACATTTTGATTTTTCGCCTTCCACCATGACTGTTATTGAGTTTAAGGAAGAAGATGGCTATGCAATGCCAAAGATCTTGACTCTTTCGTCAGATTCGCATTTATACAGAGAAGGATTACCTACAAAATACAATAACGAGATTTATTTTTAATCAAATTGGAAAGGATGTTCCTATGAAAAAACAAACAAGAAGCGAAGCAAGAGAAGCAATATTTACACAGGTGTTCCAGTTCGCAACACAGCGTGATAACATGGACGAGGCACGTGAAATACTTTTGCAGGAAATTCCGGAATGTGAACAGAACCTCGGATATATAACTGAAGTAACCAACGGTATTCTTGAGCACGAAAGTGAAATTATAGATATAATCAACGCACACTGCAAAAGCGGCTGGAACTTCAAACGTCTTTCAAAAGTAACACGTACTATCTTGAAAGTTGCGATTTACGAAATGAAATACTGTGAAGACGTGCCGCCAAAAGTTGCTATAAACGAAGCTGTTGAACTTGCAAAGAAATACTGTGATGATAAGGAACCGTCATTTATAAACGGTATTCTTGGCAGTATCTTAAAGGATTTATGATAACACTCGGAATAGATACCAGCAACTATACCACATCTGTTGCTTTGTTTGACGGCGAAAATCACACAATGCTGCGTAAAATACTTGATGTAAAAGAGGGTATGCGTGGCATACGCCAGAGCGACGGCGTTTTTATACATAATCGGGAATTGCCCGAAATGATAAAAGAACTTTCTCAAAATGTAAAAATAGATGCTGTCGGAGTAAGTACAAAACCACGCAACGTCGAAGGCTCGTATATGCCTGTTTTCACCGTTGGTAACGGTTATGCAGAGGCAATCTCTGCAGTGCTCGGTGTTAAATGCTATGAATTTTCGCATCAGGACGGACATATAATGGCAGGGATATATTCCGCAAATGCACCTGAACTTTTAAAGACTCCGTTCATATCAGTTCATCTTTCAGGTGGTACAACGGAAATACTGCGTACTGAATTTGACGGATATAATTTCAATAACGAAATTATCGGTGGCACTCTTGATATAAGTGCAGGTCAGCTGATTGACAGAGTTGGCGTGAAAATGGGTCTTAAATTCCCTTGCGGAAAAGAGCTTGAGTCGCTTGCGCTTACAACGAAAGAAACTTTTAATCTTCCTTATTCGATTAAAGGAGCGTACGTTAACCTTTCAGGTGTCGAAACAAAGCTCATAAATACCATTGACACACCTGATGCTGTTATAGCAAGGTCTGTCCTTTTTTATACGGCAAACGTGCTTAAAAAGACTTTAAACGCCGCAAAAACGCAAACATCGCTTTCTGAAATTCTTGTAGTAGGCGGTGTTGCTTCAAACTCAATAATAAGGGATGAGTTGGTTAAAGAATTCGGCAATAATATTTATTTTGCATCAAAGGAACTTTCATCTGACAATGCCGTCGGAATTGCGGCACTTGCATATAAAGCAGAGGAGAAATAACAATGGAAGAAGAAAGAGTTATAGGTACGGTCTCACGTGTTAATAACTATATTAAAAGGCTTCTTGACAGCAAGCCTGTTCTTAATAATATATGGGTTAAGGGCGAGATTTCCAACTATAAACGCCACTCATCAGGACATATCTATCTTACTCTTAAGGACGAGGGAAGTGTCTTAAAGGCGGTTATGTTCCGTGCGGCAGCATCTTCGCTTGATTTTGAACCTGCTGACGGTACGATGGTAGTTGCTCACGGCAAAATATCCGTCTACGAGGCGGGCGGTTCTTACCAGCTTTATATTGAGGATATGACACTTGACGGAATAGGTGACCTCTACCGTGAATTTGAAAAGCTAAAAGCAAAGCTTACAGAAGAAGGCTTGTTTGATGAACAGTTTAAAAAGCCGATACCGAAATTTCCGAAAACAATAGGTGTCGCAACTGCACCTACAGGTGCGGCTGTGCGTGATATTATAAATGTTATAACAAGAAGATATCCGATGGCAGAAATACTTATCTATCCAACGCTTGTTCAGGGTGTTGGTGCTAAAGAGAGCATCGTGAGCGCCATTGAATACTTTAATGCTACAAAATCGTGTGATACACTGATTGTAGGACGTGGTGGGGGAAGCATCGAGGATTTATGGGCATTTAATGAAGAGTGTGTTGCAAGGGCTATTTTCGCCTCAGAGATACCTATAATATCTGCAGTAGGTCATGAAACGGACTTTACAATTGCCGATTTTGTGGCAGATTTCCGGGCTCCGACACCATCTGCTGCTGCAGAAGTCAGTGTTCCTGCAAGTGACGAGCTTTATAGGCTGCTTGATATTTACAGAGGACATATGAATAAGAGTGTTACAGTACGTATTGACGGATATCGGCGTATGCTGTCAAGACTTACACCACGTAATCCGCAGGATAAAATCAACGAACTGTCACAAAAGCTTGATATGCGCATACAGACGCTTGAGCAGATTTATAAACTTAACATAAACGAAAAGAAACGTAAAATCGCAGAATCCTGTGCAAAACTCGATGCACTAAGTCCTTTAAAAACATTGACAAGAGGATATTCTATTCCGACAGATGGCACCGGCAGGGTTTTACGGAAAAAATCTGATTTTGTAAAGGATATGGAATTTACATTAAAAATTCAGGATGCTGATATAGACTGTATAGTTAAATAAGGAGAATTAAAATGGCTGTAAAAACATTTGAAGAATCAATGACAGAGCTTGAAAGTATCGTTACAAAGCTTGAAGCAGGAGATGTGACACTTGATGACTCAATAGCACTTTTTGAGGAAGGAATCAAACTCGCAAAGAACTGCCAGAAAAAACTTGATGATGCAGAGAAGAAAGTAAAACTGCTCACAACTACTCCTGACGGAGAAATTATCGCTGGAGATTTCGGAGGCACCGAATGAAAAAAGAATTATCGGAAAGAATAAAGGTTATAGACCAATCCCTTGACCTGTATTTGCCCGAATATCAAAACCCGCAATCCGTTATATACAGAGCAATGAGATACAGCGTGTTCGCAGGCGGTAAGCGTTTAAGACCGATGCTTATGTGGGAATCGGCTAAATTATTTGACAAAGACTGGGACTGTGTCAAAGAGTTTGCGTGTGCTCTTGAAATGATTCATACTTATTCTCTTATCCACGATGATTTGCCTGCTATGGATAATGATGATATGCGTCGTGGAATGCCGACAAACCATATCAAGTTTGGTGAGGATATAGCAATTTTAGCAGGCGATGCGCTTTTGAATAAAGCTTTTGAAACAGCTGTAAATTCAGAAAACGAAAATGTACCTGAAGCTTTGAAAATACTTGCGAAGTCAGGCGGCACAGAAGGTATGATTGGCGGTCAGGTGGTAGATTTAGGTTCAGAAGGAAAAGATATAAAGCTTGATGAACTTCAATACATCCACTCTTTAAAAACAGGTGCACTTATACGCTGTGCATGTACCGTAGGTGCAGTTCTTGCAGGTGCAGACAAGATATCTGTTGACGCAATAGACGAATATGCAAAAAACCTCGGAATTGCTTTTCAAATACGTGATGATATACTTGATGTTACAGGCAATACCGATATACTTGGCAAGCCTGTCGGCTCTGATGAAGAAAGTGATAAAAATACATACGTTAAATTGTGCGGTATTGAAAAATCAGAAGAACTGGTTAAAGAATACTCACAAAAAGCAAAAAATGCTTTATCACTGTTCAGTAATAAAGCAGATTTTCTCTTGAAACTTACTGATTTTCTTATTGACCGTAACAATTAAGGAGCTAAATGAATTACATCGCTGATATATTTTCAAATAAAATTTTACTGGTGTCCGGAATATCATGGCTTGCAGCGCAGGTTATCAAAGTTATAATAACTTTAATTAAAACACGTCGGTTTGATTTTACACGCCTTTTAGGGTCCGGCGGTATGCCAAGTTCGCACGCGGCGTTTACTGTATCGCTTGCTACTGCCACAGGATTACAAGTAGGTTTTAAAAGCCCGCTTTTTGCCGTTACAGCGGCGTTTGCGTTTGTGGTAATGTATGATGCAACCGGAGTAAGACGCAGTGCGGGAGAACAGGCAAAAATCCTTAACAGAATAGTAGAATCAATGGAGCATGGAGATATATCAGAGACGGGGAAGAAATTAAAAGAACTTTTGGGACATACTCCGTTTGAAGTTTTTGCAGGTGCAATATTAGGTGTATTTATTGCAGTGATATTATAATTTCAGACTTGACAAAATGCAAATTTAGTGATATAATTATTCCATAATTTAATGCTATGAAAAAGACAGTAACCAAAACACCGGAAAGCGACAAGAGAGGGGATACCGTGGCTGGAAGTGTTCCTGCAGACCGTTTTGGCGAACACCACTTTTGAGCAGTGGCAGAACGGGCACAAGCCTCAGTAAATCCACCGTGAGTCTGCGATAACGACAAAATCAAGTGACGGCATTGCCGTAATCAGGATGGAACCGTGTTAATGCACTCCTGAGCAGATACTTTGTATTTGCTTGGGATTTTTTGTTTTAAATCCCATGCACACATAAACGAAAGGAAGAAAAGAAAATGTCAGAAGAAATGAACGAATTACAGGTGTTGCGCCATTCAGCGTCGCACATTCTTGCACAGGCGGTTAAACGTCTGTTCCCGGAAGCAAAGATTACAATAGGCCCGGCTATTGAAAATGGTTTTTATTATGATTTCGATATCGAGAATCCGTTCTCACGTGAAGACCTTGATAATCTTGAAGCTGAAATGAAGAAAATTGTTAAAGAAAACCTCAAAATTGAGCGTTTTGAATTGCCGAGAGCAGAAGCTCTTGAGCTTATGAAAGACGAGCCGTACAAGGTTGAGCTTATTAACGAATTGCCCGAGGATGAAGTTATTTCGTTCTATAAGCAGGGTGAATTTACTGACCTCTGTGCAGGACCGCACGTTAACTATACTTCAAAGGTGAAGGCGTTTAAACTCCTGTCAGCTACAGGTGCATACTGGAGAGGTGATGAGCACAATAAGATGCTTACACGTGTTTATGGTACTGCATTTAAAACAAAAGACGAGCTTGAAGCACATCTTGAACAGTTAGAAGAAGCCAAGAGACGTGACCATAACAAGCTCGGTCGTGACCTTGAACTCTTTACAACGGTTGACAGCATCGGTCAGGGTTTGCCGATTTTGCTACCCAAGGGTGCAAGAATGGTACAGATTCTCCAGCGTTGGGTTGAAGATACCGAACAGCAGAACGGCTGGCAGTTGACAAAAACACCATTAATGGCAAAGAACGATTTATATAAGATATCAGGTCACTGGGACCATTATAAAGACGGTATGTTCGTTATGGGTGACGAAGAAACTGATAAGGAAGTATTTGCACTCCGTCCGATGACTTGTCCGTTCCAGTATCAGGCATTTCTGAATCGTGGTCGCTCATACCGTGATTTACCGATGCGTCTTAATGAGACATCAACACTTTTCAGAAACGAAGCATCAGGTGAAATGCACGGACTTATAAGAGTAAGACAGTTCACAATCTCAGAAGGACATCTTATGTGTACTCCCGAACAGCTTGAGGACGAGTTCAGAGGCTGTCTTGAAATGACACGTAGTATGCTTGATACACTTGGTCTTCTTGAAGATGTATCTTTCAGATTCTCACAGTGGGATCCTGACAACAGAGAGAAATACATCGGTACAGAGGAACAGTGGAATGAAGCGCAGTCAAAGATGAAGAACATTCTTGACGATTTAGGTCTTGAATACGAAATCGGTATAGGCGAGGCTGCATTCTACGGTCCGAAGCTTGATATACAGATTAAGAATGTTCACGGTAAGGAAGATACTCTTGTTACTATCCAGATTGACCAGTTGCTTGCTGAAAAGTTTGGTATGGAATATGTGGACCGTGACGGACAGAAGAAGAACCCGTACATCATTCACAGAACTTCTATGGGTTGCTACGAGAGAACACTCGCACTTCTTATCGAGAAGTATGCAGGTGCGTTCCCGACATGGTTGGCTCCTGTTCAGATTAAGTTCCTTCCGATTGCTGACCGTCATCTTGACTTTGCTTATGAGGTTAAAAAGAAGCTTGAAGAACGCGGTATCTGGAGAATCGAAATTGACGACAGATCTGAAAAGCTTGGCTTTAAGCTCCGTGAAGCACAGCTTGAAAAAGTGCCTTATATGGTTGTTGTCGGTGACAAGGACGTTGAGGCAAATGCTGTATCAGTACGTTCAAGAAAAGCCGGTGATATGGGCAGCATGAGCGTTGACGAATTTGTTGATATGATAGTTGACGAGGTAGAGAACAAAAAGAGATAAATCACGCACATTCTCACTTCTGCATATTATAGCATGAGGTGAGGCGTATGAGACTCGGATATAAAAGAAAGCACACAGCAACGGTTTTAATACCGCCGTTGCTGTGTACTCTTATATTGATTTGTTTTTGCACTCACATATTCTTGAAAAGAGCCGAACCGTCGTTTGTTGCGCAGTCATCTAACTATTCAAATACTGCTTTTACCGATTTAGTAAACAAATGCATAATTGATATAACAAAAAGAAAAGAGTATGATGGCTTTTTTGAAATAGTATCATCTGACGGTATTTCAATGGTTGAGGCAGACACATCAAAGATAAATTTATTAGTATCAGAACTCCTGATTGATGTGCAAAACGCATTAAACAACGACTATCCGGCAAAACTTTACATACCATTAGGAAGTCTTACTGGCTACTATATGCTGTCATCATCAGGACCGGTTATGCCCGTTAAAATAATACCTATAAGTGTTGTTAATTCCGAAATCAAGGATACATTCGAATCGGTAGGGATAAACCAGGTAAGACAACGTATTTATTTAAAACTGTGGGTAGATATGCATTACAGTGGTTATTTACTTGACGAACGGGAAACAATAGAAACATCTGTGCCGATTGCAGAAACGATTATTAACGGAAATGTGCCGCAATATTATGGTACAGGATTATCACAATCCATAAAGTAAACATAATTATTTTATGTCAACTTAAACAAACGGAGGAAGTTATGGAAGAGGTACGTTTAAAAATTGACGAGCTTACTGACGCCTTGAATTATCACAATAAAAAATATTACGTTGACGATGCTCCGGAAATTTCGGACTTTGAATTTGATACGATGCTCCTTGAGCTTGAACAGCTTGAGGAGCAATATCCCGATTTAAAACGCCCCGATTCTCCGACAACAAGGGTAGGAGGGGAGGCTGTATCAGAGTTTGGCGAGGTAGTACATGCCATACCGATGCAGAGCCTTCAGAAAGCGTTTTCTTCGGATGAAATAGTTGATTTTGATAGACGTGTGCGTGAAACGGTTGAAAATCCCGTGTATGTTGTTGAACATAAAATTGATGGTTTATCTGTTTCTATTGAGTACACCGACGGAGTACTTACACGTGCATCAACACGTGGAAACGGATTTACCGGTGAAGATATAACAGAAAACGTAAAAACCATTCGTTCCGTTCCGCTTAAATTAAAGGATAATATACCTTTTCTTGAAGTGCGTGGCGAAGTTTTTATGCCTGATAATGCATTTTTAAGGCTAAACGAAACACTCGAAGACGAAGGACAACCTTTGTTTGCAAACCCTCGTAATGCTGCAGCAGGCTCATTGCGACAGCTTGATTCTAAAATTGCCGCAAAGCGAGGACTTGATATATTTGTATTTAACATACAACAGATTGATGGTGTAACTATAAATTCACATATAGAAGGCCTTAGCTTTCTTAAAGAACAAGGGTTTAAAACTATTTTAAATGACAGAACATTTAACTCGATAGACGAGGTTGTTAAAGAAATAACCCGCATCGGCGAAGAACGAGGTACACTTTCTTTCGGAATTGATGGTGCTGTTGTTAAGGTTAATGACTTTGCATCACGTGAATTTCTCGGAACAACAGAAAAATTCCCGAGATGGGCAATCGCTTATAAATATCCAGCAGAAAAACAAACAACAAAACTACTTGATATAAAAATTCAAGTCGGAAGAACAGGTGTTTTGACACCGCTTGCTATACTTGAGACAGTGCATATCGCAGGCTCAAATGTATCACGTGCAACACTCCATAATATCGATTATATCAAAGAAAAAGACATCAGAATAAATGATACTGTCGTAGTTGAAAAAGCCGGAGATATTATACCGGCAGTGGTTGAGGTTATTAAATCAGAACGTAACGGTACAGAAATCGAGTTCGATATGCCAGAAATCTGTCCGGAATGTGGTGCTGAAGTTGTTCGTGAAGCGGATGAAGCTGCATACAGATGTACAGGAATAAGCTGTCCGGCACAAAGGTTGCGTAATATTATACATTTTGTATCACGTCCTGCAATGGATATTGACGGTTTGGGTGCATCAAACATAGAAAAACTTGCAGAAAACGGTCTTATCAGTGATGCATCTGATTTATACTATCTTGACTTTGAAAAAGCGGCAGAATTGCGTGGTTTTGGCAAAAAATGGGCAGAAAATCTTAATAATTCACTTGAAAAATCGAAAAATAATCCGTTATACAGACTTATTTTCGGTCTTGGAATACGTCATATAGGTGAAAAAGCCGCAAAAAACCTTGCTAAAACGTATAAAACTATAGACAATCTTATTACTGCAACGGCTGATGATATGTCTCAGATAGAGGATGTTGGACCTGTGATGGCAAAATCTGTTACTGAATTCATGTCAAGTGAGCAGAATATTGCCTTTATAGAACGTCTGAAAAGGGCAGGGGTAGAGTGTATTTATGAAGATGATGCCAATGCAGGTGATTTACGATTTGAAAATAAAACATTTGTTTTGACAGGAACTCTTACTAAATACACAAGACAGGAAGCATCAAAAATAATAGAACAGTATGGCGGAAAAACATCATCAAGCGTTTCAAAGAAAACAGATTTTGTTCTTGCGGGAGTTGAGGCCGGCAGTAAACTTACAAAAGCTGAAAGCCTTGGTGTAGAAATAATAACAGAAGAAGAATTTGAAGAAATGATAAAATGATAAAATGATAAAATGAAAGGATAAGTAGACATAAAATAATTATGTCTACTTATATTCAAAATATGACTATTTCAGAGCAAAACACCCCATCGAACATATGTTCAAGCAGGGTGTTGGTTGACTACAGAACTGACGAGGAAAGTATCAAAGAACTTAACAGACTCGGAGTTACAGTATATAAATCAACTCCTGTTAAATCTCTGTACGATGAAGTACAAGGTCATCCGGATATGCAGATTCATTTCGTTAATAATAAAGCAATCTGTGCACCTGAAGTTTATGATTACTATAAATCATTGGATTTAACTGATATTGAGCTTATACGAGGCTCAAAAGCTTTAAAATCAACATATCCTGATGATGTGGCATATAACGTATGTTGTTTGGGAGAATACGTAATTTTAAGACCGCTGTCAGTTGCGATAGAAATTTCTGCAGAATACCATTACCTTAAAAAGAACATTTTAAATTCAAGGCAAGGATACGCAAAATGCAGTATTTGCGTTGTAAACGATAATTCTGCAATAACCGCAGACGAAGGAGTATATAAATTACTGAAAGAAAACAATCTGAATGTATTAAAGATAAGTGAAGGTTATATAGAACTGAATAAGATGAAAGGATTTATCGGCGGAGCATCAGGATTGATAAATAATAATACATTAGTATTTAATGGAGATTTAAAAACACATCCTGACTGTGAGAATATAATTTCATTCTGCAAAAACGTAGGAGTAGATACAGTGTCATTAAATAAAGGTAATTTAGTGGATATTGGTAGTATATTACGGTTTTAGGTAAAAAATGGTCTTTAAGTTTAATAAAGAGTGATTTATTAAACTTAAAGACCATTTTAATATATATCCCCTGTTAATAATAAAAACAGCTAAGGAATAGAATCCAAAGCTGTTTTTATTTTGTTTATCCGCCTATCTGACACTTGAGACCGCTCTTTTTTGCAACCTCAAGTAACATATTCATATACTCTTTATCCATTGGCTCAATTCCGTGCAGTAAATACTCTCTGCCAAGCCCTTCGTATTTACCTTCACCTAATCTGTGATACGGTAATAAATGAAGATTTGTAACTCCCGGAAGTGTTACTGCAAAGTTTGCTATATCTGTTATTTCTTCAGGAGTATTATTGAACCCCGGAATTACCGGAACACGAATTGTAAGATTTACACCCGATTTCGCAAAATTCATTGCGTTCTCGTGTATTATCTTATTCTCTACCCCACAGAATTCTTTATGTTTTGCTGAATTCATATGTTTTATGTCCATCAGAACGTAGTCGGTGTATGGCAGATATTTTTCTATGTTTTCCCATGTGCTATAACCGGTTGTTTCAATTGCTGTATTATAGCCCAAATCTTTGCACGCGTGTAGAATGTGAGGTGCAAAATCAGGCTGTGCAAGGCACTCTCCGCCCGAAAGCGTTATACCTCCACCACTGCGCCTGAAATAGAACTCATCGCAGATAAGCTTCGGCATAAGCTCTTCAACTGTTATATCTTCGCCGTATGTTTTAATGTCTCCGTTTACGGTCATTTGCTCTATCTTGTAGTTCTGACCTTCCGGGTTACAGCACCAACGGCAACGCAACGGACAACCTTTGAGGAAAACAATTGTGCGTATTCCGGGACCATCATGGATTGAATATCGCTGAATATCGAATATTCTGCCTTTTGCCTTTAAATAGTCCATATATGTATATATCCCCTACTCTTTAGAATGACTGCTCTGTACGTGCTATAATATCGTCCTGCAATGAACGTGAAAGTGTTGTAAACAATGCGCTGTAACCTGCAACACGCACAACAAGTGATTTATACTTTTCAGGGTGCTTCTGTGCATCTAAAAGTGTTTGACGGTCTACAACGTTAAACTGCATATGCATACCCTTCTGGTCAAAGAAAGCTCTTATATATGCAACGAATTTCTGTAAGCCTTCGATACCTGACAATGCACTCGGATGGAACTTCTGGTTATAAAGCGTTCCGTTTGATGCGATTGCGTGGTCAAGTTTTGCAACAGAGTTAGCAGCAGCTGTAGGACCTAATACGTCGTATCCGCCTCTTGGGCCAACACCATCAGCAATAGGTGTGTTTGCATAACGACCGTCAGGCGTTGCACCTGTCTGCTCACCAAGCGGAACGTTTGCTGATACCGGATACAAGCCTGCCTGGAAAGTACCACCACGCGGATGGTTATACTTCTCAACTTCCTGCGTGTAAATGTATGCTACATCACGAGCAAGTAAGTCTACCTCTTCAACGTCGTTACCGTATTTTTCAACAGCATCAATATCGTCGTGAAGCTTTTCGAACTTGTGCTTTTGGGCGTCAGTACATACGCCGTTAAGAAGCATTTTGTAAATCTCTGTGATTACATTTTCATCAACTGTCTTACCTTCGCTGATAAGTGTTTTAATAACAGCTTCTGTTGAAAGTCTTGCCGCTTTATCCGTTAAACCTTTACCAAAGTTAAGGTCCATAGCTTCCTTGAAATCATTCAGTGTATATTTCTTCTCATCATATACAAGCTTTTTGATTGCCCACAGACCGTCTGTTACGTTAGCAATACCAAATCCTTGCGGACCTGAGAAGTTATAGTGTGCACCACCCTGCTCCATTGTTTTGCCGGTTTCAATACAGTCCTCAACAAGGCATGAAACAAACGGCAACGGACAACGCTCCTTGTGTGCAATATCTACCGCATTACAAGCGTTTACCATCTGTGCAACCTGATAATCTGACTGCGCCTTATAAGCTGCAACAAAATCATCAAATGTTTTAAATGCAGATATATCACCTGTCTGAGGTCCAACCTTCACGCCTCTGTCATAACCGTTTGAGAATACCATTTCAAGCGGACGAAGCATATTAAAGAATGCTCCATCATGCCAACCGCAGGTCTTACCCGGTGACTGAGGCTCAACACAGCCTATAATTGAATAGTTTCTTGCATCTTCAAGAGATACACCCCTTGACATAAGTGCAGGAATTATGATTTCATCATTGTAATATGCAGGCAGACCTATACCTGTTCTTGTAAGTTCTGCACATTTAAGCATAAATTCGTTCGGTGTACCGTTCCATATACGTACAGAGAATGACGGTGCCGGAAGCATTGTATGCATTGAGGCACTTACACAGATAAATGACAAGTCATTAACTGCGTCTTTTCCGTCTCTTGTCTGACCGCCTGCACAAAGGTTCTGGAATACACTGTAGCCTGCAAAACCCTCTGCAGATGCTGCATCACGACACTTGTTGAGGTCGTTGAGTTTTACCCATATACAGTCAACAAGCTCCTGTGCGAAATCACGTGAAAGTGAACCGTCCTCTATACTCTTTTTATAGAACGGATACATATACTGGTCAAAACGACCCGGTGATACAGAATGACCGTTTGATTCTATCTGTATCAATAACTGTGTAAACCAGAATGACTGACATGCCTGATAGAAGTTCTCTGCCGGGTATCTCGGTACTCTTGAGCAATTCTCTGCAATTTTTATCAGCTCGTTTTTACGAACGGGATCTGAACATGTGCTTGCCATTTTTGCAGCAAGCTCTGCGTATCTGTTTGCAAAATTGATAACTGCCTGACATGATATAATCGCACCTTTATAGAAAGCAAGTTTTTCTGAATAGTCGGGTTCAGTTATATTAAGTCCTGAAAGCTTTGAACGTAAACGTGCAAGAATGTTCTCAAAACCGTAATTTAATACTTCCTCATATTTTACCGTAAAATGTCCTACTCCGTTATACAAATAGTTACCGTGAGTGTACATATTATGTTCAAACGAAATCAATGCAGTATCCGACATGTAAGACAGAGCGAGTTCACTTGATGTCTTACCTTTCCAATATGGGAAAATACGTCTTAATGCAGTTTTTGTCTCTTCTGCTATGTAGAACTTGTCTGCTTCTCTTGTAGCGGTGGTATCGAGTTCTCCCTCAAGCCAATCAACCGAGAATTCAGGGAAAACCTGACATCCTTTTGGTGTTTTTGTAGCTGAACCTACTACAAGCTCGTTATCTCTGATTGTAACAGGGATATTGTTAAGAATATGCGCAAAAGCAAGAGCACGGCGCATTACCATCGGCTCTTTTTCGCTGTTCATATAACTTTCTGTTATAAGTAAAGCTCTTTCCGGTTCGATTTCAGGCATTTTTTCATACAATGCACTGATTAGTTTTGGAATTCTTTCTGATCTTTTAATTTCTGTACTGTCAAATTTATTCACAACTACACCTCCGTGTTATAGTAGTATACAAATATCCTATTTATATTATTATAACACAAAATTAAGTGTTTTTCAATAGTAAAATAAAAAAAACAGTAAAAATACTGTTTTTATTTTTTTGGTTTTGATTTGAAAATCACAGAAACCAAAAATCCGAACAAGAGTGCTGTGTCAATTCCGGCGGCTGATGCAGTAAGTCCTCCTGTTAATATTCCCAATAATCCTTTATGGTCAATTGCTTTCTTTACTCCATCGGTTAAAACCGAACCAAAACCTGTCAACGGGACTGTTGCGCCCGCCCCTGCAAATTCAACAATAGGTTTATAAAGATTAAACAACTCCATAAATGCACCTGCACAAACGAATATAACAAGTATTCGTGCGGGTGTTAATTTTGTTTTATCTATAAGAATCTGACCTATTACGCAAATGATGCCACCTACTATAAATGCTTTTACATAATCCATTGTCATTTCACCTCTAAATAGTAATTGCAACAGCATGGGATATTGTCGGAATACTCTCCCCTTGCAGAACTGTAAGAGGATTCATCAGCGCACCCGTTGCGGCCACAAGTATATTTTTATAGTTACCTTTTTCAAGCTCTGTCAGAATATGGCCACAAAGCACTGATGCGCAGCATCCGCATCCGCTTCCGCCTGCATGAACGTCCTGGGCGTCTATATCATAAAGCATTTTACCGCAATCGTTATGCTTTTTCTGTATATCATAACCTTCTTTTTTTATCAGCTCACACAGAATTTCAGAGCCTGTTATTCCCAAATCTCCTGTCAGTATTAAATCGTAGTCATCAGGCGTACGTCCTGTATCTTTAAAATGCGCAGTGATTGTGTCAAGTGCCGCAGGTGCCATTGCCGCTCCCATATTTGATACATCAGTTATTCCTTTGTCAACAATTTTACCGGTTGTTATATGGGTAATTTTAGGACCGTTACCTTCTTTGGAAAGAATTACTGCACCTGACGCTGTTGCTGTCCACTGCGCAGTCGGGGTTCTTTGACCACCGTATTCAAGCGGGTTTCTGTATTGTTTTTCTGCACTGCAGAAGTGACTCGAAGTGAGGCATACGACACGTTGGGCATATCCTCCGCAAATTATCATAGAACCGACAGACAGGCTTTCAACCATAGTAGAACATGCGCCGTAAAGACCGAGAAACGGTATGTTTGTTTCACGCAATCCGTAATGTGTTGCTGCACACTGATTCTGCAAATCTCCCGATAGTATATATTCAATATTTTGGTTTTCAAGTTCTGCCTTTTTTAATGCGATTTCGACCGCTGTTTTCTGAAATGCACCTTCAGCAAGATCCCATGATATCTGACCCATTTTATCGTCAGAAACCACCATATCAAAAGTATCTTTTAAAGGCCCTTCCCCTTCTTTTGCGCCAACCACAGAAGCACGCGAAATTATATACGGTCCCGCTCCGAATCTTACTGTTTGTTTGCCGAGTTTTTGGTTCATATATATTCCCCCACAAGATATTTATCAATGCTATTTTATCCTCTAAGTCTTCTTTTATACAAAAATACCGCATGCGTAATTGCATACGGTATTTTAAAATTATATTCTGTCTTTAAGAGTAACTATTTCACCTTGTTTACGTGTGGCGTCGAGATCAATAAGACGCTGGTTTGTACTGCCACGAAAGCGTATCATAAGCGTGTGAAGTTCATCTACATATTCTCCGTCAACGAGGATGTCTATAAGATTGAGCATATCAAGCGTTTTATCAGTAAAGCATCTGCTTTCTTTCTTACCTGTAAGCTCTTCGTAAGTATACCCCGAATAACACCATACGTTTTTATCCGGATACATTGACTTGAACTTTTCCAAAAATTCGAGCAATCGTGGCTGGTTTTCAGGTTCAAAAGGTTCACCACCTAAAAGCGTTACGCCTGATATATAATCGGGTTCGCAAGACTTTAAAATGTCATTTTCGACATTTTCAGTGAACTCTTTGCCGTAATCAAAATCCCACGCAATCTTATTGAAACAGTTTTTGCAGTGGTGTGTGCATCCTGATACAAACAGGCTTGTGCGTACACCTTCTCCGTTTGCAATATCACAATACTTGATTTCTGCGTAGTTCAATGTGATACCTCCAAATTACAGATGCAAAACTCTCTCTTTGATTTCCTGTGTTCTGCCCTGGTTCCAGAACTGTGTACCGATATATCCGCATGTACGGCGTGCAACATTCATCTTTTCGGTGTCACGGTTACCGCAGTTGGGACATACCCATTCAAGCTTGCCGTTTTCTTCAACTACTTCTATCTGACCATCAAATCCGCATTCGTGACAGAAATCAGATTTGGTGTTAAGTTCAGCATACATGATGTTGTCGTATATAAATCTCATAACTGATAATACCGCTTCGAGGTTATCCTGCATATCAGGAACTTCGACATATGAAATAGCTCCGCCCGGTGAAAGTGACTGGAATTTCGCTTCAAGCTTAAGCTTGTCGAATGCATCAATTTCTTCCGTTACATGTACATGATAGCTGTTTGTTATATAGTTTCTGTCAGTAACTCCCTCAACTATACCAAAACGCTTCTGTAAAGATTTTGCAAACTTATATGTTGTACTCTCAAGCGGTGTGCCGTACAGTGAATAGTCCATATTCTCTGCAGCTTTCCACTTTGCGGTGTACTCATTGAGCTTTTTCATTATTTCAAGACCCAAAGCTTCACCCTCGGGCTCAGTAAGTTTCTTTCCGATAAGGCTGTAAACACATTCCCAAAGACCTGCATAACCAAGTGAAATTGTAGAATATCCGCCATGGAGATACTTGTCAATTGTTTCACCTTTTTTAAGTCTTAAGAGTGCACCGTACTGCCACAAAATCGGTGCAGCATCTGACAATGTACCTGTAAGACGTTCGTGACGACACTGCAATGCTCTGTGGCAAAGCTCCATACGTTCATCAAATATCTGCCAGAACTTGTTCATATCTTTTTCAGCTGACAAACCGATATCTACAAGGTTTACGGTAACAACACCCTGATTGAAACGGCCGTAATATTTGGGCTTGCCTTCTTCGTCAATAAAAGGAGTAAGGAAGCTTCTGCAACCCATACAGGTATAGCAGTTACCGTTGCCGTTTTTGTCTACCTTGTTCTGAAGCATAATCTTTTCAGAGATATAGTCAGGTACCATTCTCTTTGCGGTACACTTTGCAGCAAGCTCTGTCAGATAGTAATATTTACTGTCTTTATGAATGTTGTCTTCTTCAAGAACATAAATAAGCTTCGGGAATGCAGGAGTTATCCATACACCCTTTTCGTTTTTAACACCCTTGTAACGCTGTTTGAGTGTTTCTTCTATAATAAGTGCAAGGTCCTTCTTCTCCTGCTCGTTCTTTGCTTCGTTAAGATACATAAACACAGTTACAAACGGAGCCTGACCGTTGGTAGTCATAAGAGTAACGACCTGATACTGTATCATCTGAACGCCGTTCTTGATTTCCTGACGAAGTCTTTTTTCGGTGATTTCGTCAATCTTCTCGTCTGATACGTTCATATCAATACTCTGCAACTCTTCTGCAACCTGACGACGTATCTTCTTACGGCTTACGTCTACAAACGGAGCAAGATGTGTAAGACTGATACTCTGACCGCCGTACTGACATGATGCTACTTGTGCAATAATCTGTGTAGAAATATTACAAGCAGTTGAGAAGCTGTGCGGTTTCTCAATAAGTGTTTCGCTTATAACAGTACCGTTCTGAAGCATATCCTCAAGGTTTACAAGGTCACAGTTATGCATATGCTGTGCAAAATAGTCAGCATCGTGGAAGTGAATTATACCCTCTTCGTGTGCATCAACTATTTCTTCGGGAAGAAGAATACGTCTTGTTATATCCTTACTTACCTCACCTGCCATATAGTCACGCTGAACACTGTTTACTGTCGGATTTTTATTGGAGTTCTCCTGCTTAACTTCTTCATTATTACATTCAATAAGTGAGAGAATTCTGTCATCAGTGGTGTTTGACTTTCTTACGAGTGAACGGGTATATCTGTACTTAACATAATTTCTTGCAATCTCAAAAGCACCGTTTGCCATGATCTGATTCTCTACCATATCCTGGATTTCTTCCACTGAAACAGCTCGGTTCATTTTTTCGCATTTGTAGTTGATATAATCTGCCGCCTCAAGTATCTGTCCTTCTGTAAGTTCTCTATGCTGACCTGAGTTATTAGCTTTTGTTATAGCGGCTACGATCTTATTTTTGTCAAAATCGACCTCTGAACCGTTACGTTTAATAACCTTCATCGTCATTCTTTCCTTTCGTAAAATACTATATATTGTGGTTTGATGTCTGTAGGCTTATTATACTCTACAAAATACAGTTTGTCAATATTAAATTCTTTCCGTTTCGTTTACATTTGCATTACATACTATTACAAATATTACATTAACGAATATAGCGAATATTTTTTCACTCTTACTATTGTAAAAATCAAGGTTTTGTGCTATAATTACTTTATATTATAGTAACAGGAGAAAAAAGTATGTCCGATAACAGACAAGAAAAAATTCGTAATTTTTCTATAATTGCACATATAGATCACGGAAAATCAACTCTTGCCGACCGTCTTCTAGAGCTTACGGGCGAAGTTGAAAAGCGTGATATGGAAGAACAGATCCTTGATGATATGGATCTTGAGCGTGAGCGAGGTATTACTATTAAGGCTCACGCAGTTACACTTAAATATAAGCGCCCCAACGGTGAAGAATACACATTAAATCTTATTGACACACCCGGACACGTAGACTTTAATTATGAAGTTTCACGTTCGCTTGCCGCGTGCGAAGGTGCTATTCTTATTGTAGATGCATCACAAGGTATTGAAGCACAGACTCTTGCAAACACTTATCTTGCAATCGACCACGACCTTGAAGTTGTGCCGGTTATAAATAAGATAGATTTACCGTCTGCCAATCCTGATAACGCCGAACGTGAAATTGAGGACATTATAGGAATACCTGCAGATGATGCACCACGTGTAAGTGCAAAAACCGGACTTAACGTCGAAGATGTTTTAGAAGCGATAGTTGAGAAAATACCGTCCCCTACAGGCGATGCAAATGCACCACTTCGTGCTTTGATTTTTGACTCTTATTATGACAGCTACAGAGGTGTTATAGTATATGTAAGAGTTAAAGAAGGTTCAATAAAACCGGGTAAAACAATCCGTATGATGGCAACCGGTGCTGAATTTGATGTTGTAGAGGTTGGTCGAATGAGTCCGTCAGGGCTTGTCAAGACAAACGAGCTTTGTGCCGGTGATGTTGGCTACATTGCCGCAAGCATAAAAAATATACAGGATACTCAGGTCGGTGATACTGTAACAACTGTTGATAATCCTGCAGCCGAGCCGTTACCCGGATATAAGAAAGTTAATCCGATGGTTTATTGCGGTATTTATCCTGCCGACGGTGCACATTACGAAGACTTAAAAGAAGCACTTATGAAGCTTCAGTTAAACGATGCTTCGCTTATGTTTGAGCCTGAAACATCTGTTGCGCTCGGCTTTGGTTTCAGATGCGGATTCCTCGGATTGTTGCATCTTGAAATTATACAGGAACGTCTGGAGCGTGAATATAATCTCGACCTTATCACAACCGCACCGAGTGTTATTTATAAAGTATATAAAACAAACGGAGAAATGATATGGTGTGATAACCCGTCAAACCTCCCCAACCCTGCCGAGATTGATTATATGGAAGAACCGATGGCAAAAGCGTCGATTATGGTTCCCAAAGACTATGTCGGCAACGTTATGGAGCTTTGTCAGGAACGCCGGGGTATTTATAAACACATGGAATACCTTGACGAAACACGTGCCGAGATTTTTTACGAACTACCACTTAATGAAATCATATATGATTTCTTTGATGCTTTAAAATCACGTACAAGAGGTTATGCGTCGTTTGACTATGAACTGTCTGACTATGCAAAATCGTCACTTGTCAAGCTTGATATACTTCTTAACGGAGAAGCGGTCGATGCACTTTCATTTATTGTTTTTAAAGACAGTGCATATGCACGTGGAAGAAAGATGTGCGAAAAGCTTAAGGATGTTATTCCACGTCAGCTTTTTGAAGTTCCTATTCAGGCTGCTATCGGTTCAAAAATCATAGCACGTGAAACAATCAGAGCTTTAAGAAAAGACGTTTTGGCAAAGTGTTACGGCGGCGATATTACCCGTAAGAAAAAGCTTCTTGAAAAGCAGAAAGAGGGTAAAAAACGTATGCGCCAGGTCGGAACGGTTGAAGTTCCGCAGGAAGCGTTTATGTCAGTTCTTAAACTTGACTGATTATGAGGGTGAAATTCACCCTCTTTTTTATTGTATCAGCATAATTTTAAAGTGTCAATGCACTTTATGGGACAGTAGTTTTTATTTTGATTTTTACACAAAATTTAACATGGTTATATACCAAAAAAACGTCAAAGAATAACATCATTATATTAAAGGAAGGTGTAATTTTGTTAAAAAGTATCTTTTTGTCGATTAGTCTTATATTCTACGGGACACTTTTTCAAATAACTTTATTTTTTCTCAACAAGATTCTGGAACTAAAAATTCAACGTAACCGCTCATTTTCTTCCCCTTTTCTTCTGCATTTATCAAACAATTTGGGTGAATTTGACCGCAAATGTTTATATTTAGATACGAAAATAATAAAAAGAATAAATAATTATAAAAAACATTGATTTTTTTGTCCATAAACTCTTGATTTTTTGCGTTAAAAATGGTATTATATATCTATGTATGCAACGGCATGTCCATGCTTGTTGTATAAGCAAAAAAACAAAAGCAGCCTAACACAGAACGTGTCGACTGCAATATATTTTCAGGAGGAAAGAAAATGGCAAGAAAAATGAAAACCATGGATGGAAATAACGCTGCCGCTTATGCTTCATATGCATTTACAGACGTTGCAGCTATCTATCCTATCACTCCGTCTTCAAACATGGCGGAGGCGACTGATGAATGGGCCGCTGCAGGTATGAAGAACATTTTCGGCAACACTGTAAAGGTTGTTGAAATGCAGTCAGAAGCAGGTGCAGCAGGTGCAGTTCACGGTTCACTTACAGCAGGTGCGCTCACAACAACTTATACAGCTTCACAGGGTCTTCTTCTTATGATCCCGAACATGTATAAGATAGCAGGCGAGCAGCTCCCGTCAGTATTTAACGTTTCAGCACGTTGTATTGCATCACACGCTCTTTCAATTTTTGGTGACCACAGTGACGTTATGGCATGCCGTCAGACAGGTTTTGCTATGCTTGCATCAACAAATCCGCAGGAAGCTATGGATTTGGGTGCAGTTGCTCACCTTACAACAATCAAGAGCAGAATACCGTTCCTTCACTTCTTTGATGGTTTCAGAACATCACACGAGTATCAGAAGGTAGCTTGCTGGGATTATGATGATCTTGCAGAGATGGTTGACTGGGATGCACTCAATGCATGGAGACGCGCATCACTTAACCCCGAGCACCCTGCACAGAGAGGTACAGCTCAGAACGGTGACGTATTCTTCCAGGCACGTGAAGCATGTAACACAACATACATGAACGTTCCCGAGATTACTCAGGAGTACATGGACAAGGTTAATGCAAAGATCGGCACAAACTATAAGTTATTCAACTACTACGGTGCACCTGATGCTGAACACGTAATCGTTGCTATGGGTAGTGCTTGTGATACAATCAAGGAAACAGTTGATTATCTTTCTGCTAAGGGCGAAAAGGTTGGTTTGGTTTGCGTAAGACTTTACAGACCGTTTAGTTCAAAGCACCTTATTGAAGCTCTTCCGAAGACTGTTAAGACAATTTCAGTTCTTGACAGAACAAAGGAGCCGGGTGCAACAGCTGAGCCGCTTTATCTTGATGTTGTTGCTGCTCTTAACGAAAGCGATGAATTCAAGAATGTTAATGTATTGGCAGGCCGTTACGGTCTTGCAGGAAAAGATACAACTCCTGCATGCATTATTGCTGTTTACAAAAACAAGGATAAGAAGCACTTTACTGTAGGTATCGAAGACGATGTTACTAACCTTTCATTACCGCTTGAAGAGAATCCGGACACAACTCCGGCTGATATCAAGAGCTGTAAGTTCTGGGGTCTTGGTGCTGACGGTACTGTTGGTGCTAACAAGAACTCTGTTAAGATTATCGGTGACCATACAGACATGAACGTTCAGGCATACTTTGACTATGACTCAAAGAAGTCAGGCGGTCTTACATGTTCACACCTTCGTTTCGGTAATTCTCCGATAACATCAACTTATCTCATTTCAAAAGCAGACTTTGTTGCTTGTCATAAGGCTTCATATATGCGTCAGTACGATATCGTATCAGACGTAAAGCCCGGCGGCGTATTCCTTCTTAACTGTTCATGGACAGGTGAAGAACTTGATAAGAACCTTCCCGGTCAGGTTAAGAAGTATATAGCTGACAACAACATTCAGTTCTATACAATCGACGGTGTTAAGATTGGTCTTGAAATCGGTCTTGGCAACAGAATTAACACTGTTTTACAGTCAGCATTCTTCAAACTCGCTGATATCATTCCGTCAGAAGATGCTATTAAGTACATGAAGGAAGCTGCTAAGAAGTCATACTCAAAGAAGGGTGACGCTATTGTTCAGATGAACTACGACGCTATCGATGCAGGTGCAGAGCAGATTGTTAAGGTAGACGTTCCTGAAAGCTGGAAGAACTGCGAATACGAAGATATCACAGTTCGTCACGAGGGCGACAGCGAGCTTATCGACTATGTTAACAACATTCTCGTTCCTATCAACGGTTTTGCCGGTTCAAAGCTTCCTGTTTCAACATTCACAAAGTACCAGGCAGGTGAAGTTCCGCTAGGTTCATCAGCATTCGAGAAGCGTGGTATCGCAG
This sequence comes from Candidatus Ornithomonoglobus sp., assembly GCA_045649185.1. Classification (GTDB taxonomy): domain Bacteria; phylum Bacillota; class Clostridia; order UBA1381; family UBA1381; genus Ornithomonoglobus. The sequence continues at coordinate 31,877 of JAZRPM010000024.1, forward strand.
TTAAGGTTCCGGTATGGAATAAGGATACATGTATCCAGTGTGGTCAGTGTTCATATGTATGTCCGCACGCTGTTATCCGTCCTGTAGTTCTTACAGAAGAAGAGCTTAACAATGCACCGGAGGGTATCAAGTACGCTCCTGCAAAGATGCTTGACGGATTATACTTCACAATGGCAATTTCAGTTCTTGACTGTACAGGTTGCGGTAGCTGTGCTAACGTATGTCCGGGCAACAACAAGGCTGATACACTCGTAATGGACTTCCTTGAAACACAGCTTGACGAGCAGAAGTATTTTAACTTCGCTGCAGGTCTTGCTGAAAAGCAGGCAGTTCTTGATAAGTTCCCTGCAACAAAAGTTAAGGGTTCACAGTTCAAGAAACCGTACCTTGAGTTCTCAGGTGCATGTGCAGGTTGTGGTGAAACACCATACGCTAAGCTTGTTACTCAGCTTTACGGTGACAGAATGTTCCTTGCAAATGCTACAGGTTGTTCATCAATCTGGGGTGCATCATGTCCGTCAGCCCCCTACACTACTGACGAAAACGGCAACGGTCCTGCATGGGCAAACTCACTATTCGAGGATAACGCTGAATTCGGTCTTGGTATGTATATCGCTCAGAACACATTGAGAGAGCAGAACATCGAAAAGGTTGCAAAAATAGCAGAAGAGAATCCGTCAGTTAAACCGGCATTCGATAAGTTTATAGAAACTAAGGATTCATCAACAGCAAACAAGGTTCCGACAGACGAGTTATTAAAGGCAATCGCAAACATCAACTCACAGGAAGCAAAGGATGTACTTGCTGACAAGGAATACCTTTCAAAGAAGTCATGCTGGCTCTTCGGTGGTGACGGCTGGGCTTATGATATAGGCTTCGGTGGCGTTGACCACGCACTCGCATCAGGCGAAGATATCAACATCCTCGTATTTGATACAGAGGTTTACTCAAATACAGGCGGTCAGTCATCAAAGGCTACACCGACAGGTGCTATTGCGAAGTTCGCAGCAGCAGGTAAAGAGGTTAAGAAGAAGGACCTTGCAGCAATCGCTATGAGCTACGGTTACATCTACGTTGCACAGGTAGCAATGGGTTACAACATGCAGCAGTGTCTGAATGCAATCGTTGAAGCTGAAAGCTATAACGGTCCGTCACTTATCATCGCTTACGCTCCATGTATCAACCACGGCATCAAGGGTGGTATGACAATCGCTCAGGACGAAGAAAAGAAGGCAGTTGAGACAGGTTACTGGCACTGCTTCAGATTCGACCCGAGACTTGCAGCAGAAGGCAAGAATCCGTTCCAGCTCGACTCAAAGAAGCCGACTAAGGAATACAAGGACTTCTTGATGGGCGAAGTTCGTTATAACTCACTTGCTCGTTCAAATCCTGAAAGAGCAGAAGCATTGTTCGATGCAGCAGCAAAGACAGCTAACGAGAAATACGAAAAGCTTGCAAAACTCGCTGAAGAGAACTAATCAAAACAAACAAAAATGGTGTTGCGTATGCAACACCATTTTTTTAATCTTTGATATTTATAAAAGAACCAACCGAGGGTTTTGGGAAAATACTGAGCGAACGGAACGGAAGCTTTTCATTCTCACCTGTAACAGCTTGTATCTGTTCAACCTTAACAGGGTTAAGAACAACCATTACATCTGCTTTCCCCTCCTCTATCGCATTCATACACTCATTTGTGCTTATAGAGGTTGATACAAGCTCTGCATAGTCTTCTTCAATACCGAATATGTTGTTTATAATCAAGTTTCTTAAAACAACCGTATCAAGCCCACAATAGTGTTTTGACATTTCCGGCAAAAGTTCTTCTTTAATATAATTTGGATCGGTAAGTGTCAGACGGTAGAAATAATTACCTCCGCAATATACTGCAAACTTTGTCTCAAGGCGTTTTGTTTTAATCTGACTTTTCATTGTTTCAACAAGGCTGTCATCCTGAGGGTCAACAATTATTTTTTCAATTTTAAAGTGATCCTGTACAGCTGCAACGAAATAATCTTCCGGAAAGCCGTTTGGTAATTTTATTTTTCTGTGCTCAGGCATTATCGCAACACCGTCAGAGTTTGAGTCAAAAAGCGATACCATCGTATAGTTATATGGCTCGTTCCCTGTATGATTCGGATTATTATCACGCATATAATCACGGTACTGCAGACAAGTGGTATAACGAGTCTGACCGTCTGTTATATACAGCTTTGAACCCTCTATTATCTTTTCAATTTTAGCAATTGTATCTTTATCTGTAATACGCCATATTCTCTGATGCATACCAAAATCAATCGAGTCAAACTCTATATCGGGCTGATTTTGACTAAGCGAATTCATCATAGATAAGAGCTGTTTATCACGGTCAATATAAAGACATGAGATTATACTAATATCTGCATTAGTTGCTTTAACAAGGTCGTAGCGGTCTTTTTTCGAAATCTCACGTATTTCTTCACACATACGAATATCCCCGCCAAGCTCCTCGATTTCAAGCAATGCAACAAAAGTCATATTCTGATAGCGGTTACCGTTCATTTCAACGGTTTCTTCATAAAGATATATTGCATCCTCATCATCTCTCACAAGAATGTCGTTTTTAATCCATTCATTCAAATACTCACGAGAACGAGTATATTTGTTAGAACCTTGCGTATCGTCTTCATAGCTTTTTCCATCAAATAAACGTATCGCATTATATTCATTCGATTTATATAGCTCAGATTTCACATCATCGCTTATATTATATACAGTAGGCGCAACAACAGTTGAAATATCACCTACTTTAGCGCTGTTATAAAAATATGCCTTAAACGGCTTTATGTTTGCCATAGTAACCTCCAAAAAACTGTCTATAGTTATAATATATCATAAATTGCGAAATAGTCAATAGATAATAAAAAATTAAAATTTATTTTGTGAAGATTTTCATATTTTTGAATATTTTTTTATGGATATTTCCCTTTAAAAAGCAGAAAATATCAGTGTCAGAAACAACAAAGAATTTTAAGGAGATTACTAATATGAACACACCGACAGCACGTTTTTTTAAAGGTGTCACAACCGGACTTATAATAGGTGCAGCAATTACGATGCTTACAGACCCTATTACAGACCGCCAAAGACACAAACTTGTAAAAAAAACAGAGGGCGTTTTTAAAAACATGGGTGAAATGATCGACTCTGTAATTGCAATTTTCAGATAGCGAGAGGGAATCCTCCGCTATCTTTTTTTGTCGTAAAACCTTGAAAAATATCCGTTTTTATTGTATAATGAATATGTAATATTTTTAAGGGGAAAATACATGGCTACTTGGATTGTACATTTAAGAATTTCAGATATATTCATCAAAGAAAACATAATACCGGACCAGTACAAAAAAGAATTTATTTTCGGCTCTCTTGCACCCGACTGCGGATATGGTGCAAAGGATAGTTTTGGAGAGTTTTCGCCTCCCCCGTCTGTCACTCACTGGACACCGGACGGCTGTAAGATTTTTTGTGAATATGATAGTTTTTATAATACTTATATAAAAGATAAAGAACATAACGATGCCTACTATTTTTATTTGGGCTATTATACACACCTTATAACAGATGTTTTGTGGTCAACATCAATTTATATGCCTACACGTTATAAATACGCAAAAGAGTATGAAAACGATCCTATGTACTTAAATACAGTAAAAAAAGACTGGTACGGGCTTGACTATAAATTCCTCGCAAAAAACCCGAATTTTGAAGCCTATAATCTTTTATGTTCAATTGAAAGTGTAGCAGATTATTTACCATACTATGAAGCCGGGCAACTAACAAAACAACTAAAGTTTATTGCAGACTACTATAAAACAAAATCACCACAACAGACTGAATATAAGTTTCTTTCTGAGGAAGAAGTTGATGAATTTATCAAAACAGTTTCATCACTTATTAAAACAAAAATCAAGGAGTTCACAATGTGAACTCCTTTTTGAATAAAGATTTTAAAGGGGATTTTAAATGGTTTATTTTATGATAACGATTTCTTTTACAGTATCGTCAATAAGTTTTATAAATACTCTGTTATTCTCATCTGCATCAAATACCGATAAATCACCAAATTCTGCGGTTTTAACGCTGTTTTTACTCATTGCAGAATCAACGCTATAGAACTTCACTTTATCATCCACTCTGTAGTTAACTGCATTACCACCGTTAACTGAAACATTAAATGAGTTTTCAAACATCTTTGTTATTTTACCGTAAACAATTTTTAAATCTTCTTCAGGTTCTGTCACAAACTCTGTAGCCTTTTCATCAATATTGAAAAGTATGCGTATTGCCGCAATTTCATCATCAGAGTTTGTTTTATACTGAATTATATCGCCTGTTTCAAGCTTTTTGCCGTCACCTTTTATGAGTGTTTTATCGTCTTTTGCATTAAGCGTAATTTCCTTATCACCTACAAGCATTGTTACAATGTCAATATGCTCATCATCTTTATTTACACCTGTTGACATATCTATAACTATTGCAGCTTCTTTATTAGCTTCAGGCTTATACTGCATTTCGGTCAGCACAATTACACCTGCATCAAAATCTTCTGTCATATCATATACAAATCCTGTATATGTCTGTTTATCAGTGAATACATTCTTATCAGTTATTTTAATATCAGATGCGTTGCTTACATCAAACACGATTGTTTTGTCAGTTACACGTACATTATCAAGCTTTGCTGTCTGTGCATTGTAGACTGTATTCTCAAGCTTTTTATTTAAAGTAAATTTGTCTGCATCAGCCTCGCCGGTACTTGTTTTATCGTTTGCAGTGTAAATCTCACTAACTTTATTTTCGCTGTTTTTTGTATAAGTTATCAACTGTTGTTTATCTTTAAGTTCACCTATAACGGTTTCAGCAGATTTACTTACACCGTTAAATCTTACTTTGTCTGCAAGAGTAAGGGTTATTTTTCCGTTACTCTTATCTACTACCTTTATTTCTGCTTTATCGTCTTCCTCAATCAAATATGCATTAGTAAGATAAGCATATGAATTTGTTACAGTTGAAAGATTTTTCATATCAGCTATTTTTCCGTTGATATCAAGCAAAAATTCTGCCGTATCACCTATTGAAATTGTGCCGTTAAAATCAGCGGCAGTTTTATAGACTTTTCCGTCAATTGTATAACCGTCTTTGCTCATTGTCGTTACTTTCCCCTTGACAACGCTCCGTGTCATATATATTTCGTAAAAGTCTTCTGTCGGCGTTTTTATTACCGAAATAACGTCCCACTTTTTAAGTGATGTGGGCTCTATTTTGTTGTAGCCCTGATATAAATCATAATCAATGTTGTCAAGCCTGATTATCTTCTTGCTTGTACCTTGTATTTTAGTTGACGTAGCAGAGTCTACTGTCATATTCTCATACTCTCTTATAAATACAATATCAGATTTGCTGTCATTGTTTGTATCAAGCAATGTCATATATGCATTCTTGTTCTTGATGTTTAGCTTTGAACTATCAAATGCAATGTTTCTGTTATTGTATATCATCTGTGCATTTGTGTCTATTACCACAGTTTTAGTGTTCTTTGAAGAACTTTCAGGGTAATAAACTACTGCATTGTTTCCATTTTTGTTCGTAAGCGAATCGAATGAATCCGTTGTTATTTCAAATGTTGTATTTTTGCCGCTAGAGGGTATTGCAACAATAATATTCTGCTCCTTATACGCATCTATCTTTGCATATGCAGTTACATTGTATCCAAGAAGATTGCTTGCATCAAACGAGCTTTTATATGACTTTTCACCAATTGTTATAATCCCGTCAGAAACTGCAGGCACATTTTCAAGCGTCATTTGCCCTACTGCTTTGATTTGTCCGGTGATTTTTTCTGTAGACAAATTATCGCTCAAAAGAGTTTTATCTACCACTGAAAATGTCGGGTTTTCACCGAAGCCCGTCTGTTCCATCTTCTTAACTTCAAGAGCGTTGTCAGTTAATATTGCTACGTTACCTCTTGAAATTTCTTGTTCAACCGAGCCTTCAACTCCTGAAAGCATATTGTTTTCACTTGCTACCGAAATATATCCCTTCGGATAACCACCTTTGTTCTGTGCTATATTCTCATAACCTGTTGCACGAACCATTATTGCCACCGCTTCACGGTAAGTTATTTTGTCGTTCGGTCTGAAATTGCCGTCACCATCACCTTCTACAAGACCAAGGTTTGTAGCAACATTGATATATCCGTTTGCCCAATGTCCGGGTTCTACATCAAGATAGTCTTGGTTACCTTTCGAGCTCTCAGCAGCTTTTTCCATACCCATTGCGGTTACTGCCATTTTCGTTACCTCAGAACGAATGATAGTATCGTCAAGTCTCAACTCACCGTTTTCGTCGCCTATCATTATATTCATGGCAGAAAGAACCGATACAGGTTCTTCATATCTTGTCCCCTTTATTTCCGGAGACACTGCGGCAAATGAAGGAATAGAACCTAACATAAATCCTGCCGCAAGGATTGAAGTAATAATCTTCTTATTCATATAAACCTCCTGTATATAGTAAAAAATGATTGTAGTTAACATAACATTTTTACGTTAACCACAATCAAATGATACACTATATAGAGATTAAAGTCAACCGGTAAGTTATAACAATCAACTCATAGGTATGAACACCTTTCGTTCGGTTTCAAACATTTCCTCGCAAATTTCATTGTACTCTGCAAGCACCCCTGAGGGTACTCCGTATTCTTTTGCTATATCCCAGAGGTTTTCACCTGCGGTTGCAAAATAGATAACTATCCCTTTCCTGCGTTCGCATTCTTCCGAACTTATTTCTGTTATGTTTTCTAACATGAGCTCTTTAATAATCATAGATTCAACAGACAACAAGCATCTTATTTCTATTTCACCACTTGAGTTCAAATTGTAACTGGCATGTTTTATCAAACATTTCATTTCACATTTTGACACATCAGTTTCATTTTTACACTCAAGCATATATGAAAATGGAATTTCTTTTTTTAAACTATATATCGGATTTTCAGGAAGGTCAGTTAAATATAATATGTACGCTTCAACCTTACCTTCACATATTATCTTGTTATGCTGTTGTTCTGATTTGGTAATAGCCGCGTTAGTCATTATATTATATATACCACTAATTTCCGGTGCATTTTGGGGGATTTCAATTACATCCCGAAGAGTATTTTGCAGCGATGGTCTTTCTAGAGTAAAGCGTAAAGTTTGTGTTTTTTTCGAACATTCTGTTTTCTTATAAGGAATAAAACAATCTTTTAATATCTCTGTTTCTGCAATTTCAGTTGCTTTTAATGATGCACAAATATCTATGTCAAGGATTATATCTCTCAGATCACCATCTATATCAGGCTCGACATTACACATAGTTCCTATTACGCAATAATCAATATCGCAAACTGAATCTTCTGTAACACCGTCCGCATCAAGAACTTCTGTAAAGGGCGATTCTATTTCTGTGAATCTGATTTCGTCGATTTCGTTTGTATAGAGTACACATATACATACAACGCCTTTTACAATAACTTTTCCTGTAACAGGTTTATATTCTGTGTCGCATATCTTAATATCGCTTTTTAAAATTTCTTTAATCGAAACCTCCCCGGAAGGAATTTCAAGCTTTTCTTTAACAGTAAATTCGTGTTCAGAAATATTTACTGTATTTTCGTAAGAAACAGTATCCAGTTTCTTTTCTATCTTTTCATCATCAATATCACATGCAATCTCTACTGTGTTAACCGAACAGATTTCATAATCAATATGAATTATTGCACGCAAGCGCAGTTTTCTTGAATTCACAGTGTTAAATTCAACTTTTTCAACTGTAGGTTTTACCAATATATGCGACACTTCATCAGTATTTCGTGCGTCAACGACTTGTCTGAATTCCATAGATGTGAATATGCTTTTTATCTTTTCATTTTCACTATCCGGTACATACAACACTTTATAATCAATTTTGCCGCATAAAACAAGCCTGCCGTTTTCTATATACTTGTCTGTAATTGAAGCCTCCGAATCAACTTGCAGTAGTTTCAAAATGTCTGGTTTAGTATCGGGGACAATTACGTCACCGTCTGCCAGTGCCTGTGCAGTACCTTTAGCTATTATATCGCACATATTAATAGGTTTCTTTATTAGTTCCATATTTTACCTCCTGTAAATATCTATTTGTACAATATATGAACCAGAATTTAAAATATGCAAAAAAAGAAGGGGTGACTCCCTTCTTTTCGTATAAACTCAACGTATGATTCAACACGGTCATTACTACAAAACTTTGTCGTTTCATAGTTAGTGTGTGTTTAGTAATTAAGTATACGGTATTATACTATTTTGTTTTTTAATTAAATAGGAAATTAGAAAGTAATATTCAAGCCGTCTGACTCTAACTGTTCCCATGTCTTGGTAAATACATTACCAGTAAGATTGTTGTCAGCAACGAATGCATCAAAAGTTGCCATACCATTACTTGCAGTAAGAATCGACTCAACATCAAACATAGCTACTTTCATTTCCGGAGTGTTGTACTTTTTCATTCTGTGCACCTCCATTATTCTGCTACTGTAGCGCCAGATGGCAAAGTGTTAGTAAAGCTAACACTTACTTTGTCTTTTCCAGCTTCGGGAACACCTTGTATTTTAACAGCTACAAGAGCATCGCCCTCACCTGTAGCTTCAAAAGGTGAATTAAAGTAAACTGTCTTTGTTTCAGTACCATTAGCAGTTATTGCAATGTATCTGCAATCCTTAACTGCAAGTTCTGCAAACCAACCTAAATCATAATAACCATCTTTGTTGTCCATCTGGTTGGTTAATGTCATTACTACAGTTTTTTCTGGAACTTCTGGCTCTGATGAAACTACAAAGTCAGTTTCTGACATTGCAGCACCAGTTTTGCTGCCACCCATCTTCACTGTGTAAGTGCCGTCTACAAGCTCTGTGCCCTTAAGAAAGAAATTTGTTCCTGCTGCAAAAGCACTATCGTCCTGATTTACATAGACGGTATCGTTACCTTTCTGGATAAGTACTGTAGTATAAGCATTATCATTACTCTCTAGAGAGAACTTGTTGCCATCTTCTACGTACTCATTAGCAGCCAAAGCTGTTACGCCAGCAGACATAGCGAATACTAATGATATACATGCTATAATTTTCTTCATGTCTACCTCCTCTTTTTTCTCACGCGTTACGGATGCGTGAAATCCGATCTGTTTGTTAGTCTTCCAAAGTTTTCACTTAGAATGACCGCATTGAACCATACATACTCATATAACTTCTTATATAAGTACAACTAAATTATACAATATTTAATAATATTTGTCAACATTTTTATTCAAATTCTTTAAAATATTTTTGCACAAAAAAACAATATATATTTTTATATAAACTGTACAATTCTAATAATTGTAATGCCATAAAAAATACAACCGCATAACAAAGCGGTTGTACAGTGTTTTGGTGGAGCTGACGAGAATCGAACTCGTGTCCGAAAACAAATCCACACGGGTTTCTCCGAGCGCAGGTTATGCTTTACATTCCCTCGGCCAAAACTTCATAACCAAAGCTATGACCTTGGTAGTCTCTTATGCGTGGCAGAGACCGAGACTTTCCCTACTCACGTTCACCACTCATATGATGCCCGAGCCTATGCCGTGGTACTCACAGGGCGGACAACGCTGCAATTAGGCAGCGTAAGCTAATTCTGTTTTAGCGTTTATATTTAAAGTTTGGACCTTTTTAACGAGGCTGACCCAATCCTCGGCTCGCTTCCCAAGCTTCCTCGTCCCCGTCGAAGCCATTGCAGCCCCATATCGGTTGTATAACAAGTATAACATAATCTTTGACGTTTTGCAAGTGGTTTATTCAAAAACTCCCTTGAAAATTCAAGGGAGTTTTGTAAATTATCTCAAATCTTTAGTTTCGATGAAGTCCATATCTGTAAATTCCTGGTTTTCGCCACACATAGCCCAGATAAATGAGTATGCCTTTGTGCCGACACCTGAGTGGATTGACCAGCTCGGTGAAATTACAGCTTCTTCATTGTGCATAATGATATGTCTTGTTTCATTGGGCTCGCCCATCATGTGGAATACAGCGTCATTCTCGCCCATATCAAGATACATATAAACTTCCATACGTCTGTCGTGAGTATGTGAAGGCATTGTGTTCCAGTTTGAACCCGGCTCAAGCTCTGTAAGACCCATTGCAAGCTGACAGCTCTTGATTACTTCGGGATGTATGTACTGGTTAATAACACGCTTGTTACAATCCTCAACGCTTCCGCAAGGAACTTTCTTTGCCTTTGTTATATCAATCTTTACAATCGGGTATGAAGCGTGTGCAGGACATGATGACACATAGAACTTCGGCGGTTCTGCCTTGTCAACACACTTGAATGAAACTTCTTTGTTACCCATACCTATATAGATACCGTCTCTGGGGTTCATTTCATAATCAACACCGTCAATTGTAACGATACCCTTACCGCCGATATTGATACAACCCATTTCACGTCTCTCAAGGAAGTAGTCACTTGCAAGCTCCTTGCCGCCCTCGAGCTTAAGCTCAGTATCTACCGGCATAAGACCTGCTGTTATAATTCTGTCAATATGGCTGTAAACCATCTTGATGTTGTCTTTCGTGAACAGACCTGAAATATGAAATTCCTCTCTCAATCTGTCAGTTGTGTAATGCTTCATATCCTTTGGATTTGATGCGTTTCTTATCTCCATAATAAATTCCTCCTTTAATATAAATTCTATAATAGAATTGGAGGAGAGGATGGGATTCGAACCCACGAGCGAGTTACCCCGCTACAGCATTTCCAATGCTGCGCCTTCGACCACTCGGCCACCTCTCCATAACTTCAAACATTATAACATACAATTCCTTTTTTGTCAACATTATTTAGAATATGTAAATAATATTTTTCTTGTTTTTGTATTGCATTTTCCGGCGTTTTTTGTTAAAATTAAATAAGTATATATAATGGAGGTGTTTGCTGTGGAAAAATTTGAACTTGTATCCCCTTACAAGCCGTCAGGTGACCAGCCAAAAGCGATTGAAAAGCTTGTTACAGGACTTAATAATGGCGAAAAGTTTCAGACCCTTTTGGGCGTTACCGGCTCCGGTAAAACCTTTACTATGGCAAACATTATTGCATCGGTTAATAAACCCACAATTGTGCTTGCTCATAACAAGACGCTCGCCGCACAGCTTTGCAGTGAATTCAAGGAATTCTTCCCTAATAACTGTGTGGAGTTTTTTGTGAGCTATTATGACTATTATCAGCCGGAAGCGTATCTTCCGCAGACTGATACTTATATAGAAAAAGATGCAATGACGAATGAGAATCTTGATAAGCTCCGTCACAGTGCAACATTTGCGTTGTTTGAACGTAAAGATGTGCTTATAGTATCAAGTGTTTCGTGTATATACGGTCTTGGTGACCCGGACGATTACAAGAATATGATGCTTTCTCTGCGTGTCGGTATGGAACGTGACCGTGACGAGATTCTAAAAAAACTCGTTGAGATGCAGTATGAGAGAAATGACATAAATTTTGTGCGTAATAAATTCCGTGTGCGTGGTGACGTTGTGGAAATATTTCCGTCAAACAACGGTGAAAACGCTTTGCGTGTTGAATTTTTTGGCGACGAGATAGAACGTATTTGCGAAATCAATGTTGTTACAGGCGAAATTGTTGGAATATACCGTCACGTGGTCATTATGCCGGCATCGCACTATGTTACAACTGCCGATAAAATGATGCTTGCAATGGCGGCAATCGAAGAAGAAATGCACGAGCGTGTTAAATATTTCAAGGAACGTGAGCTCTTAATTGAGGCTCAACGCATCGAACAGCGTACACTATACGACCTTGAAATGATGCAGGAAATCGGATTCTGTCAGGGCATAGAAAACTACTCACGACATATAAGCGGACGCAGTGAGGGCTCTGCCCCCTACACCCTGCTTGATTATTTCCCGGACGATTATCTTATGATAATTGATGAATCACACGTAACAATACCACAGGTACGAGGTATGTACAACGGTGACCGTGCAAGAAAAGAAACTCTTGTTAAATACGGATTCCGCCTTCCGAGTGCATTCGACAACCGTCCGTTGAAGTTTGACGAGTTTGAAAAACGACTCTGCAGTGTTATATTCACAAGTGCAACACCCGGTGAATATGAAAAAGAACATTCAACCGTAGTTGCTGAACAGGTAATACGTCCTACCGGTCTTGTTGACCCGATAATTGAAATCAAACCTACAAAGCATCAGATAGACGATTTGATTGCACAGATACAGTCAGTTACAGAAAACGGTATGCGAACTCTTGTAACCACGCTTACAAAGAAAATGGCAGAAGACCTTACCGATTATCTTAAAGAAATTGGTATTAAAGTAACATATATGCATTCTGAAATCAAAACTATCGAACGTACAGAGATTATAAAAGACTTACGTCTCGGAGTATATGATGTACTTGTAGGAATTAACCTTTTGCGTGAGGGTCTTGACATACCCGAAGTCGCACTCGTTGCAATCCTTGATGCTGACAAAGAAGGTTTTCTGCGTAGTGAAATGTCACTTATACAGACAATCGGGCGTGCAGCACGAAACGCAGAAGGACGTGTTATTATGTATGCTGATACCGTTACCAGTTCAATGCAACGTGCTATTGACGAAACAAACCGACGTCGTGGTTTACAGATTGCATATAATGAAGAACACGGAATAGTTCCCAAAACCATACACAAGGACATACGTGGAATACTTGAGCCTATGGAAGCAATCAAACCCGACATCAGTAAAACTGCAACTGATATACGTTCGCAGATTGCTGAGCTTGAGGCGATGATGCTTAATGCTGCGGAAAATCTTGAGTTTGAGAAAGCAGCACAGTACAGAGATGCAATTAAACGAATAGAAAAGGAATATCTTGAAAATGATTGATGAAACAACACTTAATGATGCTGTAAATATTATACTTGATCGAATTCTGACACCTGTATTATATATGTACGAGGATGAAGCGCTTGAATTTATATGTTTTGCAGATATTAACACACCTGAAGAAGATTTTCGTGATACCGAAGAATCACTCTTTATAAACCTTGGCGTAAAAGCCGAAATTATTGATATACGCAGTTTTGACGAAAGCGACAGAGTGGAAATAACCAATACAGCAGAATTACTTTACTCTGAAAACGATATAGTTAAACTGCTGTTTGAAACTGCTATGACTGCCGACAAAGAAAGAATGATGAACTTCAAACGTGATACGTTAAAGAGAAGAAACGAAACAGGTACTTATTATATAAACTAAGAGGTCAGATATGAAGAATAATGAAATCAAAATACAAGGTGCAAGGGTTCATAACCTGAAAAACGTTTCTGTAAATATACCACGCGAAAAGCTTGTGGTGCTTACAGGACTTTCTGGTTCAGGTAAAAGCTCACTTGCATTCGATACAATTTACGCAGAAGGACAAAGACGGTATGTTGAGTCCCTTTCTTCGTATGCAAGAATGTTTCTCGGTCAGATGGACAAACCTGATGTTGACTATATAGAGGGACTTTCACCTGCTATAAGTATAGACCAGAAAACCACATCGAAAAACCCACGTTCTACAGTTGGTACAGTAACGGAAATATACGATTATTTGCGTCTTTTATATGCACGAATCGGAATCCCCCACTGCCCCAAATGCGGTAAGGAAGTTAAAAAACAGACTGTTGACCAGATTACCGATAAGATTATGGAGCTACCCGAACGTACACGTATCCAGGTGCTCGCCCCTGTTGTAACAGCAAAAAAAGGTGAACACAAAAACGTTTTTGAGAACGCAAAAAAGAGCGGTTATGTACGTATGAAAGTAGACGGTGAAATGTATGATGTTTCAGAACCGCCTACACTCAAAAAGACGTTTAAGCATACAATAGAAATTGTTATTGACCGTCTTATAATAAAAGAAGACATAGCTTCACGTTTAAGCGACTCTATAGAAACTGCGCTTAAGCTATCGGGTGATATTGTTGAAATAGAGGTTATAGATGGTGAAACAATGCGTTTTTCACAGAGCTATGCGTGCGATGACTGTGGTATAAGTATGCCGGAGCTTGAACCGAGACTTTTCTCGTTCAACAACCCGTTCGGTGCGTGTCCGCACTGTGACGGTCTGGGTGCACTGTTTAAAATAGACCCCGATCTTGTGGTTGTTGACAAAAATGCAAGCCTGATTTCAGGTGCTATACGATGCAGTGGCTGGAACAGCTATGAGGACCCGTCAAGCATCGCTTATATGGCATATAACGCAATTGCTGACAAGTACGGATTTGATATTAACACTCCATATAAGGACATCCCCGAAGACGCCAAAAATGCCGTACTTTACGGAACAGGCGAAGAGAAAATTAAAATGAACTACAACCGTGCATATGGAAGTGGCGAATATGAGATGCCGTTTGAAGGCGTTATTACAAATTTACAGCGCCGTTATGACAGACCCACATCCGAATATGCCCGAAGCGATATTAACCGTTATATGAGCGACATAACCTGTCCCAAATGTCGCGGTGCACGTCTGAATGACGAAATATTGGCTGTTACAATCGGCGGTAAGAATATATTTGAATTCACACAAATGTCTGTAAAAGACGAAATGGATTTTATAAATTCACTTACCTTTACCGAGCGTGAACTTATTATTGCAAATCAGATTATAAAAGAAATTAAATCACGCCTTGAGTTCTTGCTTAATGTTGGTCTTGATTATCTTACCCTCTCACGTTCGGCAGGTACACTTTCAGGTGGCGAAGCGCAGAGAATTCGTCTTGCAACACAAATAGGTTCAGGCCTTACAGGGGTTTTATATATCCTTGATGAGCCGAGTATCGGTCTGCATCAGCGTGATAATGACAGACTTATAGGAACATTGGAGCACCTGCGTGACCTTGGTAACACCGTAATTGTGGTTGAACACGACACCGACACGATGCTTGCGGCGGACCATATTGTCGATGTCGGTCCGGGCGCAGGAATACACGGTGGTAAAATTGTCGGCGAAGGAACTGCAGAAGAACTAGCAAAGTTCCCTGAATCAATTACCGGCAAGTATTTAAGTGGTGAATTTGAAATTCCTGTACCGAAATCACGTCGTAAACCCAAAGACTGGATAAGTGTTAAAGGTGCTGCAGAAAACAATCTGAAAAATATAAACGTCAAATTCCCTACCGGCGTTCTTACCTGTGTTACAGGTGTATCAGGTTCGGGCAAGAGTTCGCTCGTCAATGAGATTTTATATAAATCCCTTGCTCATACCTTGAATGGTGCAGGAACGCACCCCGGTGCACACAAAGAAATTACGGGCATCAACGAGCTTGATAAGGTAATTGATATTAACCAGAGTCCGATAGGCAGAACGCCTCGGTCCAACCCTGCAACCTATACCAACCTGTTTACCGATATACGTGACGTTTTCGCATCAACCAACGAAGCGAAAGTACGTGGTTATAAGTCAAGCCGTTTCAGTTTCAACGTCAAGGGCGGACGCTGTGAGGCATGCAGTGGCGACGGTATTGTAAAAATCGAAATGAACTTTTTATCAGATGTATATGTCCCCTGCGAGGTATGCCGAGGCAAACGATATAACCGTGAAACACTTGAAGTTAAGTATAAGGGCAAGTCAATTTATGATGTTCTTGAAATGACGGTTGATGAAGGTGTAGAGTTCTTTAAAAACATTCCAAAGCTTCACAAGAGACTTCAGACAATAGCAGAAGTTGGCCTGGGATATGTTAAGTTAGGACAGAGCTCCACCACACTTTCAGGCGGCGAAGCACAGCGTGTAAAGCTCGCAACAGAGCTTTCAAAGCGTTCTACAGGCAGAACCGTCTACATTCTTGACGAGCCTACTACAGGCCTTCACTCTCATGACGTTAAAAAGCTTATTGACGTTTTAAACGAGCTCGTAGAGGGCGGTAATACGGTTATTGTAATAGAACATAACCTTGATGTTATAAAAACCGCAGATTATATAATTGATTTAGGTCCTGAGGGCGGTGATGGCGGCGGTACTGTTGTTGCAACCGGCACACCGGAAGATGTTTCAAAAGTTAAAGAATCATACACAGGACACTATCTGAAAAAAATGCTATAAGTTAAAAGGTGCTGTATCAAACAGCACCTTTTTGGTTGTCTTTGGTATATGTAAACCGCAAGCTTTAAGCCATTCCGAAACTGATAAATAAAGCTTTATCAACCCGTATCATCATATCAGCGTCAAGCTTGCCGATTTTTTCTTTTAATCTGCGTTTATCGATAGTTCTTATCTGTTCAAGTAAAATAACCGAATCCTTGTTAAGTCCGTATTCGTTTGCAGAAAGCTCGATATGAGTAGGCATTTTTGCCTTGTTTATTTTACTCGTAATAGCTGCTGCAATAATAGTGGGACTGTATTTATTGCCCACATCGTTCTGGACAATGAGAACCGGACGCACTCCGCCCTGTTCACTGCCAACAACGGGGCTCAGGTCGGCATAATAAATTTCTCCCCTTTTAACTGTCAATCTTTATTCACACTCCGTCAATTTTTGCTCGTATGTCTGACAAGCTTCATTATCAGACTCTAAACTTAAATTTGCCTCTTCAAGATTAAGTTCGGACATTTCGATATAACCGTTTTTAAGTTCGTTTATAAAATCCTTATTATTCTTGTCGGTGTGTGACAAAGCCTCCAGCTCCTTTCATCGATATTTACAGAAGATACTCAAGAACTTTCACAGTTTTTCCGTTACGTTTATATATTCTGGGAACTCTGTGACCGAGCATGCATGTAACCTCGTAATTGATTGTACCGAGCCATCCGGCGATATCCTCTGCCGTTACGGCACCGTCACCGAATATCAAAGCTTCGTCACCTCTGCTAATATTATTGACACCTGTGACATCAATCATACATTGGTCCATACATATTCTTCCCGCAATCGGGAATTTTTTACCGCCTACTGCGATTTTACCCTCTTTTGAAAGAGCTCTCAAATACCCGTCTGCATAACCGATGGGAACGGTGGCTATTTTTGCCTCACCATCGGCTATGTATTCTTTACCGTAGCTTACTCCTCTGCCCGGTTCTATATCTTTAACGTATGTTATTACAGATTTCAAAGACATTACATATTTCAAATCAAGTCGTGTTTTGTCCACATCGTCTGACGGATACATTCCGTAAAGAATGACTCCCGGACGCACCATATCAAGATGATATTCAGGATACATCATTATTCCGGCACTGTTACATATATGTTTAATCGGAATATCAAGTCCTCTTGATTTAAGTTCATCACAAACCGACATAAAACGTTTAAACTGCAGATGTGTATATTCATCACTAACTTCATCTGAAGTTGCAAAATGTGAGAATATACCCTCAATTTCAAGCATAGGTAATTTACTGATTTTAAGAATTTCTTCGATAACAGAAGAATTATCACAATCTGTTACCGGAAAACCTATTCTTGACATTCCTGTATCAAGCTTGATATGCACCTTGACCGTCTTTTTAAGCTTAACAGCAGAATCTGAAAGTGCTTTTGCAAATTCTGTCATATACACATTCGGTATAATGTCATTTTTGACCAATTCATCCGTTTCGCTTTCAAGACTTGAACCTAAAATAACAATAGGTACATCATAGAACAAACGTCTTAATTCAATTGCTTCATTAAGCGTTGCAACACCCAATCGGTCTGCACCATTTTTAAGCAATAGTTCTGCACATTCTGCCACACCGTGACCATATGCATCTGCTTTAACCACTGCCATTATCTGTGCATTTGGATTGGTTATTTTACGGATTTCTTTAATGTTATGAGTCAGTGCATCAAGATTTATCTCTGCCCATGTTCTCTTTTCCATCTGTATTACCTCATATCTATGTTAACATAAAATTTATTATTTGTCTAGTTGTAATATACGGCAAAAAGCTTTTGGCAAACATTCCAGTATGTTTTTTGCACTCAAACTTTCTTCGCCGTAATGTTCTTTTGCTATATCACCTGCCATGCCGTGGATGTATGCACCCATTGCCGCAGCTATCGGTGAATCAATACCTCTTGCAACAAATGCCGCAATAATTCCTGTAAGCACATCACCGCTTCCGCCCGATGCCATTCCGGGATTACCCGTACTATTAATATATTGCATAAGGCTTGGTGCTGTTACAAGTGAATGATGTCCTTTAAGAAGAAGGACAGCTCCTGTTTCTTCAGAAAACTCTCTGGAAACCTGAACCCTGTTATCTTCAATATATGAAATATCAAGTCCGGTTAGTCTTGACATTTCCATTGCATGTGGTGTAAATATCAAATCACATGTACATCCACGCAAAACGTCCTTGTTTTGTGCAACAGCATACAAAGCATCAGCATCAACTATAACAGGAACATCACAAGCCTTAAGCACTGTTTTTACAAACTCCTGCACGTCATTTGAGCGTCCGAGTCCCGGACCTATCAAAACAGCATCAAAATTGTCTATTTTATTTATAATTTCAGAAGTCGCTGAATATGCAAAATGACCGTCATTATCACTTAACGGCAAAGTCATAACCTCTGTCGTTTTATTTTCAAGCACCGTGTTTACACTTTCAGGGCAAGCTAGAGTTATAAGTCCTGCCCCGCTTTTAAGTGCGGCTTCCGATGCAAGATACGCAGCACCCGTCATACCACGTGAGCCTGCAATTATCAAAAGCTTACCGTAATCACTCTTTTGAGTGTTATTGTTCCTAACTGTCAGATTTTTTCGGACAAACTCATTGTCTGTTACATTTATCAGTAAGTTTTGTGATTTTATTACTGCCTTTGGAATAGAAATCGGTGCAACAACAATTTCACCTGTACTGTCTGCTGCAGGATACATAAACATTCCGATTTTATATGCTGCAAAAGTAACTGTCTTCTCAGCATTTATGCAAATACCGCAAATTTCGCCGTTATCACTGTTTATACCGCTCGGTACATCTACCGAAAGGACATAGCGTGCATTTTCGTTTATAAGCTTTATAATGTCAAATACACTGCCTCTCACAACTCCGCTTATTCCAGTGCCGAGTATAGCATCAACCAAAATATCGTATGAGCGTATTACATACTCAAAACCGTCAGTATCGGTAACGGTATCAACAGGTATATCCATAGCATTTACTATGTCATAATTGATTTTTGCGTCACCTGAAAAGTCATTCCCGTTTACAAGATAAACATTAACATCAATTCCGGCATTATAAAGATGTTTCGCAATAGCAAGACCATCGCCGCCGTTATTACCTTTACCGCAGAAAATTGCAACTTTGCATTCGGAAAGATTGAAATCTTTTTTTAATTCACGAACACATGCAAGTGCCGCATTTTCCATTAAAAGAATACTTGGTATCATACCAATTTCTGTAGCGGCACGGTCAAGGTTTCGCATTTCCTCAGTGTAACACGCTTTGAACATACTATTCACTCCTTTAGAGGTATGTGTCAGATATTATACTTTTTAACTGCTCTGGGATTAAATTTCCAAAGTGCCTCAACTATTTTTGATGTAGGCTGGAACAGAACAATCTGTCTCTTTCCGTCAGTAGTATAATCGATAAAATAAGTATATAAATTCGGATTCTTTGCACCAAAATCCAGCACTTTTACAGATTTATCAATATTTTTATATACATCATTATTTTCGTTATCATCGATACATGCCATTATTGATGCATCTTTTATATCGAGCTCAATCATTTTTGTTCTGCGTTTTTTTGCCATAATCTTGTCAATATCAAGATTGTTGTTTATTACGATATATTCGTATTCAATACTTCTTGAGTTGTTTATGAAATAGACTCCATACCAAACAGCCGCAACAAGCAACATTCCTACACTGCCGGCTATCTGTCCCAACTCACCAAGTACCATAGAACCAAAAAGGATTGCCAGCAAAAGCAGAACGCTCATAATTAAACCGCCAAATATCAGTAAAGCAAGTATTGCATAATCCTTTCCGTCTTTTCTTTTCTTTACAAGTTCTTCGATAAATACATCCATTATCTGTTCTCCTCTCCCGACAAAATATCATAAAGTGCTTTCAAAGCACGGCTTCTGTGTGAAACTGTATTCTTTTCCTCAAGCGATGCTTCTCCGAATGTTTTTTCAAGCTCATCACTGTAAAACACAGGATCATAACCAAAACCGCCGTCACCCGTAGGCTCTTTTGTTATTTTTCCCAAAACTTCACCTGAAGTTACAACTTCCGCTCCTTGAGGGGTTATAAATGCCATACTTGTAACAAATT
The DNA here is from genome assembly GCA_045649185.1 of Candidatus Ornithomonoglobus sp. Lineage (GTDB taxonomy): Bacteria > Bacillota > Clostridia > UBA1381 > UBA1381 > Ornithomonoglobus. The sequence continues at coordinate 52,249 of JAZRPM010000024.1, forward strand.
TTGCACGTCTGTTTGTTTCGTCTCCAAGCTCATTCAAAAGCTTTGTATATTTGTCTTTATCGGTAGCATCTTCGCCTGCGTATCGTGCACTGTACACTCCCGGACGACCGTCTAAAGCTTCAACACAAAGTCCCGAATCATCGGCAAGAACATAATCGTCACAAATCAAGGATATTGCTCTTGCTTTTATAAGTGCGTTTTTTTCAAATGTATCACCTGTTTCTTCGACGTCAATATCTATTCCGGCATCAGTCTGCGAAACAACTTTAAATCCTAAAGGTGATAATACATCAGTTATTTCTCTTACTTTGTTATTGTTTTTGGTCGCAACAATAATTCTCATCATTACTCTCCTTTTAGCCTCGTATTTGGCCCGAACCGTAAACCACATATTTTACAGATGTTAATGCTTCAAGCCCCATAGGTCCTCGTGCATGCATCTTCTGAGTGCTTATACCAATTTCAGCACCAAATCCGAACTCAAATCCGTCAGTAAAACGGGTTGATGCATTAACATACACCGCCGCCGCATCCACTTCGTTCAAAAATTTCTGTGCATTCTGATAGCTGTCTGTTATAATTGCTTCCGAGTGCTTTGTGTTATATTTATTGATATGTTCAATCGCTTCGTTCACGCCATTTACAACTTTTACTGCAATTATATAGTCATTATACTCTGTATAGTAATCTTCATCTGTTGCAGATGTCACACCATCAGAATATATACTCTTTGAAATCTCATCTGCACGTATTTCTACGTTCTTGTCGATAAGTTCTTTAAAAATAACCGGAATGAATCTATCGGCAATTTTACTATCAATCAGTAATGTTTCTACTGCGTTGCAAACAGACGGACGCTGTACCTTTGCATTTAGAACTATTTCCGTTGCCATATCAAAATCAGCAAACTCGTCAACATACACGTGACAATTACCTGCCGCAGTTTCCACTATCGGCACTGTCGCATTTTCTACTACACTCTTTATAAGACCTTTTCCTCCACGAGGTATAAGCATATCAACATACCCGTTCATCTTCATCAATGCAGTAGCAGTTTCACGTGATATATCTTCGATTATATTAAGTGTCCCCTCCGGAATTCCGCACGAACATGCCGCCTCTTGCATGATACGCATTATTACTACATTAGAATTTATTGCTTCACTGCCGCCACGTAAAATGCAGGCATTTGATGTCTTAAGACACAACACTGCCGCATCAACCGTTACATTAGGACGTGCTTCATATATAATTCCTATAACACCCATCGGCACACGTTTTTTGCCTATCATAAGACCGTTAGGGCGCTGAGTCATATTGATTACTTCGCCTATCGGATCATTTAACGCTGCAACCTCACGCACACCGTCAGAAATTGCTTTTATTCTTTCAGTCGTAAGAGTAAGACGATCTATCATCGCCTCACGTGTTCCGTTTTTCTTTGCGCTGTCTATATCAATTTTATTGGCTGATAGTATTTCATCAGTTCTTTTTATAAGTGCATCTGCAATAGCAACAAGTGCGCTGTTTTTTTCTGCTGTAGAAACATTTATAAGTTTTTGAGCCGCAGATTTTGCAGATTCACATTTTGTTATAAGTTCACTCATTGGTGTACTCCTTATACATAAATTTCAGATATAGGAAATTATATCATATTATAATATAAAAATCAATAAAAAACGTGCTTTTTTTCGTTCCGTTCAAATATCCTTGATTTTTCTGAAAAAATATAGTATAATGTAACTATACTATACATAGAGAGGAATACTACTATGAAAAAAATCGCTAAATTTGAAAAAGTAAGTTTTGAAAACTTTAAATCGGCATTCGAATCAGATTTTCCGCAATTTACTGACGTAAAAGCAATATACGAAAACATAAAACTCCCCAAGCGTGCTACAACAGGTTCTGCCGGTTACGATTTCTTTACACCGTGCGATATAACACTTGCACCGGGTGAAACTGTTAAAATTCCTACAGGAATACGTTCATGGATAGAAAATGGTTGGGTGCTTAAGCTTTATCCGAGAAGCGGTCTGGGATTCAAATTCAGACTGCAGCTCAACAATACAGTCGGAATAATCGACAGCGATTACTATTACAGCGATAACGAAGGACATATTTTCTGCCGTAACACAAACGATTCCAATGAGAACAAAACGGTATCGTTAAAGGCAGGCGAAGGTTTTTGTCAGGGTATCTTCGTTGAATACGGCATTACTCTTGATGACGATGCAGACGGCGTCAGAAACGGTGGCTTTGGTTCAACCACAAAATAAAAAAATTTTTTCGGTGATTTTTTCACCGAAAATTTTTTTGATTTTTTTCAAAAAAAGTGTTGACAAACCAAACAGTATGTGCTATAATATCAAATGTTGTTAGGGCAACAGTATATGCGGGAGTGGCTCAGTGGTAGAGCGTCACCTTGCCAAGGTGAACGTCGCGAGTTCGAATCTCGTCTTCCGCTCCAAATACAAGGAATCCGATCGGATTCCTTTTTTTCTGCGAAAGGAGTTAATTATGACATTACCAAATGATCCGGTTATTATGTTGAGTTTTATAAATACAAAGCTACGTGATAATTATAAATCTCTTGATGAACTATGTGATGATATGAGTGCAGACAAAGAAGTTATTATAAAAAAATGCGGTTCTGTTGGATATCTGTATTCAGTGGAACGTAATCAGTTTATATAAGGAGATATTGTATGCTTGAAACAGAACTCAAGGCAATGCTTACAAAAAGTCAATATGAAGCCTTAAAAAACATTTTTTCATGGGACGACGTAAAAGAACAGACAAACTCCTACTACATCGCACCTGATAACTTTCAAAAAAAACACGGCATAACTTTCAGAGTTCGCACAATAGATGGAGTACATACTATTCAGGTAAAAAAGCACCATCCAAAACAAGGAGCACTACAGATTGCCGAAGAAACAGAGTATGTAGTTGATGCAATTCCGCAAATTTTTAACGAGGATGAAACAGAAAAATATACAGGCATCAGAACCGTTGCATCTTTTATTGGCGAACTTATGACAAAGCGAAACAGTTGTATCTTCTGTGACGGTGTTGAAATATGCCTTGATAAAAGCACCTATCTTGAAACTACAGATTACGAAATAGAGATTGAATACACGAAAAACATTCCACAGGAACTGCTTGACACGCTTGCCCAAAACGGTGTTTTGTTCGATACCCCTACTCCGGGTAAATTTTCAAGATTTATGAACAGACTAAAAAATACATATCTTCGGTAATGAAGATATGTATTTTTTTATTTTTTATTTTTTATTTTTTGCCTCTTCAAGCTTTGTGCTACGACGATGTACAACCTCGTGAGGTATCGGATGAATTTCACCCGCCGCCTTAAGCGCCTGACGCGTAAAGAGTGGTCCGAACAGCTCATAAATTAACACAGCAAAAAGTGTAATATTTCGTATCAACGCACCGTCTGAGCCAAGCTGCATTGCAGTTGTACACATACCAAGCGCAACACCAGCTTGCGGTAAAAGTGTTATACCAAGATATTTACAAATCTGCGGCTCGCATTTAGTAATTTTAGCACTTACAAACGAACCACTGTACTTCCCAATTGAACGAGAGATTATATAAACAGCTCCGATGAATACTATTGCCCAATCTGTAAAAACACTCAACTCAAGCTCTGCACCACTTATAACAAAAAACAACGCAAACAACGGTGATGTCCATTTATCAGATGCCGCCATAAGGTCATGCGAGAGCGAGCATATATTGCAAAATACCGTTCCAAGCATCATACATGTGAGTAATGATGAAAAACTTACATGCACAGGCCCTATATGAAAGTCTATCATTGAAATCGACGCTGTCAAAAACACAACTGCAATTGTCAGATTCAGTCTGTTTGTGTTTGAATTGAACAACTTTTCAAGCTGTGTTAATATCCAGCCCATAACTGCACCCAATGCAAGTGATGCAAATATTTCAACAAGCGGATTTATAAATATTGAAATAAAATCCACGCTTCCCAATATAAGGGTTTTTGCAACACCGAATGATACAGCAAAAACAACCAGACCAACCGCATCATCAAGCGCAACTATCGGCAAAAGAAGCTTTGTAAGCGGTCCTTTTGCTTTATACTGACGTACAACCATAAGAGTTGCTGCAGGTGCTGTTGCTGTTGCAATTGCACCCAGTGTTATGAGCTGCGCAACAGACAATTTATCAGGCATTGCAAGATGCAGGCAATAAAGTGCAACATCAACCAATAACGTTGCTACAAGCGCCTGAAATATACCTATTACCACTGCTTGTTTACCGGTTTTCTTTAAGTCGCTTACTATGAACTCGTTTCCTATTGAAAACGCTATAAACCCTAATGCCACTTCTGAAACAAGTGAAAGTCTGCTCACTGCATCATGAGAGTTGAACCCTAATCCTTCAATACCTAAAGCACCTATACAGTATGGTCCTATCAATACTCCAGCTATCAAATACGCTGTTACTGACGGTAATTTAAGTGGTTTAAATGCCCTTGTCATAAGTAATCCTGCCAACAAAGCTATTGACACAGATAACAATGTTCCCATTACTACACTTCCTTTTAATTTTTTGTCAACCAAGCAATTATAACAGATTAGATTGCATAAGTCAAGCGATAAATAAATAAAATCCCATTTAATTATAAAAAGTGCCGTTACCATTGTAACAGCACTGAATCATTATCACAGGCAGTATAATTGCCAGAATTCTCTTCATAGCATAGACCTATTCCTTTTATATATTTATATAAGCTACTAATAAACCCACTTGGTAGGTTCCAAGCGGGTTTGCTGGAGCTGGTGAAGGGACTTGAACCCACGACCT
>JAZRPM010000025.1:0-32247 GCA_045649185.1 Candidatus Ornithomonoglobus sp.
CACCCCTGATGAAGTGAATCAACTGATTTCTTTAACCAAAGAAACAAATCTTGAAATACCTGTATTGTTCGCTTGTTTTTACGGATTGCGCAGAAGTGAGTGTGTTGGATTAAGATGGTCTGCATTTGATTTTGAAAACAACACTTTTAGTGTCAATCATTCTGTTGTTTCTACATTTGTTGATGGAGAAACAGTCCTGATTGAAAAGGATTCTGCAAAGACCATAGCAACAATAAGAACGATGCCATTATCACTTGATATTAAGGAACGTTTGCATGAGATTAAAACGGATCAGGAAAATAACAAGAGAAAGCTCAATAAAAAATACAATAGTAATTGGTTTGATTATGTTATGGTTGACGAAAAGGGTGATCTAATTAAACCGGATTATATTACCTATGCATTTAAAAAACTTATTAAAGATAACAATATGAGAAGTATTCGATTTCATGACCTTCGTCACACTTGTGCATCGTTGCTGCTGAACAAAGGAAAAGGCAAAGTAACAATGAAGGATATACAAGAATGGCTTGGTCATAGCGATTACAAAACAACTGCAAACACTTATGCACATCTTGATTTATCATCTAAAAATTTATCTCTTGAAACACTCACGGATATTATAAAAATCAAATAGAAAAAAGAGTTGATTTTGTAATATTGTCTGTGGGAAATCAATATGGGATATTTGATAATTTTTAAGTAGTAATAAGGTAGAGCCTATATCTAAACTTCCTAGAGTTGCCTCTAATTCTGACTATTCCGCTATGCTTCTTTTGAACCCATCCATCAACTCTCTTCAACGGATTTCGAGTCAGGTCGGCAATGACCACTTAGGTACATCTCCGTATTCAATACAAAAATAACCATACGCATTTTACATATATAATCTCAAAAAGGAGTTGAAAAAATTTATGATGATGGATACTAAAAATATGAATATTACTGAAGAAAGGAGTGCTATTATGAACACACATATAATGAATGCTTTATCAGGGGCAATAATGTCTCCTGTGGTGGATAAGATATGTAAAAAAGCTTCAGTTGAGGAAATCAGGAATCTCTATAACTCACTTGAGTTTTTGAATGAAAATGAATTAACACATGAAGCTTTTTCTTTGTTACATATAATTATAAAAACTGCAGGAGTTCGATTACCGGAAGAGTATCGTTGTATCGTTGACAATAAAAAACTGCAAGCAGATTTTGTTGAGGAAGCTATTGCTGATTTAGAAGATATCCTTTACGACTTAGAATAATATATGTTTTTCACAAACTTCCACAGAGGTCTTGACAAAATACTTCTGTGGGAGTATAATGTAAATGTATAACTCTACAGAAGTACGGGGAGTGTAACTATGAATAAATTAACAATATATCACGGCTCGCCCGAAATCATTGAAAAGCCACAGTTTGGCAAGGGTAAAACCTATAACGATTACGGCAGAGGTTTTTATTGCACAGAACATATTGAGCTTGCAAAAGAATGGGCTTGTACCGAAGATGTAGACGGCTTTGTAAATAAATATGAGATTGATTTATCAAACCTTAAAGTTTTAAATCTTTCCTCAGATGAATATACCATTTTACATTGGCTTGCAATTTTGATGAAGAACAGAAAGATTCGCCTCTCTACCCCAGTTATGAAGCGTGGTCGTGAATGGCTTATAGAACATTTTATGCCCGATGTAGAAGGCTATGATGCAATTATAGGCTACCGTGCTGATGATTCTTATTTCTCTTTTGCAAGAGCCTTTGTTAATAACGAGATTTCATTGAATCAGTTATCCTATGCAATGCGCCTTGGCAAGCTTGGAGAGCAGGTTGTTTTAAAAAGTAAAAAAGCATTTGATGAGATTAAATTTGTGTCGTATGAAGTATGCGACAACACAATCTACTATGCAAAGCGTAAGGCAAGAGATGATGATGCAAGAGAAGCATTTAACGCAGAAGTTGAGAAGGACGATTTAGACGGACTCTATATGAGAGATATTATTCGTGAGGAGGTAACACCTGATGATGCACGCTTACGATGAACAGTATTTGGAGGATGCAATGCGAAATCTTGGTGAAGCGGCAGATTATGCTGTAAACGCTTGCAAGATGAGTCTGCAAAAATTCTTTGATTTGTTCGTTGCAACCGGTTTTGCCACGCAGTTCGGAAATGGTGTACCTAAAATTATTTCGGGATTATCAGGAACGGAGCTTGTTCACGAAATCGTTGTAAAATCAGGTATCGAACAAGACCTCCCCGAAGTGCAGACAGAATATGATTGTTCTCCTGAATATTGGTGCGGATGGATTGTAGCTTATTATCAATGGTATACAGGAAGAAACTTTAAAGATATTTTTCAAAATGTATCTGCAAAAGAAATCCAAAAACTATATCCGACACTACACGAAGCATCAGAAGAAAAGTTTGTTGATGTGGTTAATTCAATAATAGAAAGAAAAACTACCACAACAAAATTGCAGGAACTTCGCAAAAACATCGGCTACTCTCAAAGAGAACTTGCTGAAAAATCAGGGGTAAACTTAAGAACCTTGCAACAGTACGAACTTAAAGCAAAGGACATAAATAAAGCTGCAACAACAACTCTTCTAGCACTATCAAAAACACTTGGGTGCAAGATTGAGGACTTATTGGAGAATGTATAAAAATGATGTAAGTATAACTTTGAGTTTAAGCCAAAAATTTATTATGTATATTAATAATTATATTAGGGTTAGCAATTTGGAGATGAAGCAATGAACAAAATTTTAACACAAGGGACGGTAATATCTTCACTACGTTCAAAGAAATATTCTGATGAAGAATGTTTTGCTATAATTATAACAGCCCGTTGTGATTTGGCTAATAGGAAAGTCGGAAAAGTTTTTTACTTGGAAGCATTACCTTTAGATGAATGGGTGTTATCACAAAGCGGAATGCAATATGTTTTAATTGGTAGTTCTAAGAATATAGTTGATGAAATAGAGAAGGCATTAACTAATTATGACTTGGATTGGGAGACTATAAAAACCTTTTCTTTGGACGAATTCAACACAGTAGTAGATAGTACGGTGACTGTTAGAAGGGATAATGAAAAAATCAAAGAATTATATGGCAAGTACATAGAAATAACCAAAGAATATTCCGATGAAGATGAACGCAAAAATGTAATACGGAATCACAAAAAAGATGTCTGCAACTCTATTAATAAGATAGTAAGTGGTCAAAATACACATTATGTGTATATTCCTCCGGATGGAGTAGCGTATGATTTCAAAAAAGGACTAATTGTTGATTTGCAAGAAGTTGATTATTTTACTCTCAAAGAAATAGAAGATTTAATTTCGTACACAGTTGATGTACAAAACAGTAATTTAAGTGATGAAAAGAAAGCATATTATGATGAAAAATTCTATATATACGATGGGGCTGGATATGCGATGCCAGTGTGCAATATAAAATCACCTTGGATTGAATATTTAATGCAACATTTTTCTAATGTTTTTTCAAGAATCGGCATTGATACCCCGCGAAAAGAAGTTGTAAATAAAATGATAGAAGAAATATATAATGAGGAGGAACAAAGATGAAATATTTGTTATTTGAGAAAAGTGCTATAGAATATATCATCGGACAAAGAGAGTTTCAAAGTGTAGAATATGAAACCGGTAAAAATTTTATAAAATGCATCAAGGGCGAGGTTGACTCTTTTAAATGTTTTCAATTAAGTGTGACAAAAAATGATTCAGGGATTATGTTTGTTGGTCGTGAAATATATAATGATATACTTGTTTTTGATTTAACACAAAGTGGAATAATTGAAAAAATAGTTGATGAAGGCGATTTATTACTTACATTGCAAAAGACATTCAGAACAGCAATAAAAATATGGAATCGTTATCCTTTTTCTTCGTCAGAGCGTGTTAATGAAACTAAATCAATTGTTTTTCCTTTTGTATATACAAACAAAAATCGTGTTGTAATTGAGCGTTCTGCAAAGTGCGATAGACTTACTAAAAGGGGTATAAAAAAGCCGTTATTAGTATATAATTATACTGACAAGGATCCTCACAAGGAGGAACAACCTAGTGTTGAAATTTTAAGAGAAGCTGGCGAGGTATACATAAACGCAAAAAATGATGTTCGTGCCGGATTTTCAACGTCAGGAACAAATACCGAAGAGGATGCAACTACTACGACTCCTCTGTTTTGCACTCAAACGGAAGCGCCAGTATCAAGCGGTGAATTTATGTATTTAGACTATGTTAATAGAATAGAAAAATTAACTACAACACAGAAAAGTGTTGTTGAAAACAAAAACATAACCTCTCCAATAAGAATAGAAGGTCCGGCTGGAACTGGTAAAACTGCTTCTATGATTTTAAGAGCTTTTTCTATGCTCTCACAAAAAAGAAAAGAAAATATTCCATTTAAAATAATTTTCTTTTCCCATAGTGAAACCACCAATTTTGAAAATAAAAATGCATTTTCTTTTATTCCTGGTTCTGATGTGTTTCTTTCTGGAGAAATCGAACAAAGTATTGAATTTACCACGCTTCTGACTTATTGTATAAATTCTATAAATGTAGAAGATACTCAACTTATAGATACAGATGCAACAGATGCGAAAAAATTCCAAAGAGTGTTTATTGAAGAGTCTATAGACAGCGTTGTGAAAAGAAAATACAAAACGTATAAACCTTTATTATCGGATGGTTTGAAAAATTTGTTTGATGAAACGGTAACGCCTAAAGGAACCCTAATATCTATGTTACAACATGAATTTAGCGTACAAATAAAAGGAAGAACCAATTGCACTATAGAAGAATATTATGAGCTATCATCAATCAAAAATGCTTTAGTGCTTGAAGGCGAAAAGGATAAAGAATTTATTTTTTCTATCTTTAAGGAGTATCAAAATATGCTATCTGCCTCTGGCGTTTTTGATATTGATGATATAACAGTAGCAGCACTTTCACAGTTAAATGCACCGATTTGGAGAAGAGAACGAAAAGATAAAGGATACGACTATATATTTGTAGATGAAATGCATTTGTTTAATATAAATGAACAATATTGTTTTCATTATTTAACTAAAAGTCCCGAACAAAAAGATATACCAATTTGTTTTGCTCTAGATTATAGTCAGGCGATAGGTGACAGGGGAAATATTCAACAAGACTATATTGAAAAGAATTTTTCTAATGCGGAAGAAACTAAATATAAAACTATTTTTCGTTCTTCGCAACAGATTGCTGATTTTTGTGCTGCAATTTCAGCTTCAGGTGCATTAATGTTCCAAAGTGAATATAAAAACCCGTATCAAACGGCTATGAGTGGATTTACTGAATCTGAAGAGGAATTGTGTGCTAAACCTACGTTGTTAATGTATAATAACGAAGAAGAAATGGTAAAATCTTTAAAAGCGCATATAGAAAAGTGTAAGATCGATTTTCATTGCAGTAATTCTGAAGTAGCACTTATTTCATTTGAAGATTCTTTGACTAATGAAGAAGGTGTAAAAAAACTTTCAGAAGATCTTGACATTCCTATTGTTCTAATAAATTCAAGGCAAGCAATAGGAACACAGCAAAAAAGAAAAAGCAATGAAAATTTGTTGCAGTTGTTTGATCCATACAATGTTAATGGATTGGAATTTAAATGTGTTATTCTAATAGGTGTTGACGAGGGACGTGTTCCTCAAGGAAGCGGTGTAAATGATATATCCGAGAACTACATCAAGTATGTTGCGTTTAATCAGCTATACCTAACATCATCGCGAGCAAAATATCGTTTGTTGATACTTGGGAATAAGTTACATGGTGTTTCTTCTTGTTTAAAGTATGCATTAGAAAATGATTTAATAGAGTTAAAGGAAGAATAAGAAGTGTAAAATGCAAGCGGCGGCTGACAAAGGTCAGTCGCTTTTGCTTTTAACGATCGGTTATGCCGGTCGTTTTTTTATGCTCAAAACCGAAAAATACATTGTTATTTAAGTTGAAATTAAAACATAAAATTATGAGAGGTGGTATAGATGAATGAGTTTAGAGTTGAACTCTTCGTAGCGAGTGATGATGAACAGGATATAATGCTCTCAAGCTTAAATGAAGATGAAATAGAGAAATGGAAAGAAGATATGGAAGTGCGAGCGTTAAGTGGATATTATAATCAAAAAATAAAAATTACAGACCAAAAAATTTGATTTCAAAAAGCGGCTTTGCTAAAATAAATGCATAGAATAAATAGTTGCCGTTTTTTCAGGGAAGGAGGTTAATTAAAATGAAAGTGGCGGCAGCTTATATAAGAGTTTCTACTGATGATCAGATTGAATTTAGTCCTGATAGTCAGTTGGAAAAAATCAAACTCTATGCAGAAAGAAATCAAATGTTATTACCTAAAGAATTTATCTTTATGGATGAAGGTATAAGTGGTAGAAACACAAAAAAGAGACCTGCCTTTAATACTATGATAGGTTTAGCAAAGCTCGAACCAAAACCATTTGATGTGATATTGGTTTGGAAATATAGCAGATTTGCAAGAAATCGTGAAGATAGTGTTGTTTATAAATCAATGCTTCGTAAAGAGCTGAATATTGATGTCATTTCAATTAGCGAAGATGTTGGCGATGATAAAATGTCTATTCTTTTCGAAGCAATGATTGAAGCGATGGATGAATATTACAGTATCAATCTTGCTGAAGAAGTTAAACGAGGAATGACGGAAAAAGCAAAAAGAGGTGGAGTGTTATCAATAGCCGGATATGGATACAAAGTTGAAAACGGTAAGTATGTTATCGTACCGGAAGAAGCCGAAATTATCCGTAAGGTTTTTAATGACTACGCAAATGGCAAAGGATTTTTATCAATTGCTAAATCTTTAAATGCTATGGGTATAAGAACACATAGGGGTAATCAGATAGAAAATAGGACAATCGAATATTGGCTCAATAATCCTGTTTACATAGGTAAAACTCGTTGGAATCCTGATGGAAAGTTATCGAGAAATTACACAGCAACAACTGCTATTATAACCGATGGACCACACGAAGCTATAATTGATATGGAAACATGGGAGAAAGTTCAGGAAAAAATGAAAGATCAAAAAGAGAAGTACAGAAAGTATTATGATCCTGACAGAAAAGAATTATCTCATTGGTTAGTTGGAATCGTTAGATGCGAAAAGTGCGGTGCCGTATTATCAAATCAAGGCGGATTTTATGGATGCTCTAACAGAAGCAGAGGAACTTGTAAGGGTGTTGGCTACATAAAGACCACTAAGTTAGATGGTATTGTTTTAAACGCTTTATCTGATGTGGCACTTCCAAATGTAAAGCTTGCATTTGCTGAACCTGAAACCATTGAGCGTGTGGAAACAGAAGATGAAAGCTTAATTATTTCAACTCAGATACAGCGACTGGAAATTCGTTTAGACCGTGTCAGATTGGCTTATGAGGATGGTGTCGATACACTGCAGGAATATAAAGCAAATAAAAAGAGCCTTCTTGATGAAATTGCAAATTTGAAAGCCTTAATGAAGGAAAGGAAGGCTGAAGAACAGCCCAAAACGGTAGAAAAAATAAACAAGAAAGAACTTCGCAGATTAACAGAAATTTTGAAAGACGAAAGTGTAAGCAATGTTGAAAAAAACAAGGTAGCAAGGACTATTTTTAAGGAAATTGTCAAAGGTGGCAATGATGGAAAAACCATCAAATGTGTGTTTTGGAAGTAAGAATTTACTCAAACAGTTGCCATCTGCACCACCATACTGAGTAGCAACGATGTTTGCAAGTCTTGTGTCCTTCTTTTTGATGTTTACCGGAAATTCAAGAAATTTATTATATGAAAACATTAAATATTCGCCTCTCTTTCCCACGGCCACGGTGAATCAAGCCACTTAAACGAGCCGAATGCGGCACTGTTATATGCCTCAAGCGGGCCGAAATCTTTTTCGTATTCATACTTTAACATTTTTAGTTTCTCAACAAGCTCTTTGAACATCTCAAATGCTTTTTTGTCGCACGGGTGTGTGTCAAGGTACAAAAGCAAATCATATGCCGCAAAATTACACTTCTGAATTTCGTACAGTCTTTCCTGTTTAGTCATTGTTTGTACCTCCCCATTTCTTGCACACTTTTCCGTATTCGCATATATCTAAAGCCAGTTCGGGGAAAATTGTGCCGTTTTTGATTGCGCAATTGCAATCGTACACGCACGAGAGCTCCTGTACGGGCACATATCCGTAGCCAAGACAGCCACATTTGGGATATGCACACATACTTTCTTCGTGCATACAACAATTATTCTGTTCCATAAAAAATCTCCTTTCTTTGTTGTAGTTTATAATATGCAAAAACCGCTTAATTGGTTATAGACAAGTAGATATTTAAGCACAAAAAAACTGTTACAATCTCGCTGTAACAGTTTTAAAATCGCTAATTGTTTGCATTATGCCTCCCACGGCATAACATCTTTTTCTTCACGTAAATATTCAAAAATATCAGATATGCCCTCGCCGGTTTTGCTGTCTACCTCAAATATAGTACGACATCCCGCCAACTCAAGCCATCTTCTGGCTTGCGGGACATCTGCACCATTGCTGTTTATCTGGGTTATAATACCGACAACATCACGGTTGCACACAGGCGTTACAGCCGGCGGGAATAATGAGTACGGTTCACGTGCTGATACTAAAATTCCGACAACATCCGCCTCGAAAGTGTACATTGCAAGTGCATTGCCGAGATTTTTGGTCTGTATGTATTCGCCCGGGGTGTCAATTATAACATCAAATCGATTGACATATTGCGTCTTATGATATGTTATTTTCTCGCCTTTTAGCGCTTGAGTGAGTGTGGTTTTTCCTGCCTCACTGCGTCCGACAAGTATTATCTTTCTCATGTGCGTGACAACTCACAAACGCTGAAGCCAAGTCTTTCGCTTACATAGTCGCATATTGATTTTAATGCCGACTCTACATCTGCGATAAGTCCTGTAATTATAAGTGTACCAGAAAAACGGTCAACAAAGCTCAAATCAATATTGCCTGATTTTGTTGCAATATCCGCCGCAATAATTGCAGTTTCTGCAGGGCTTACAGTAAGTATTCCGATTGCACTGCCGGAAAAATCTATATCCGGATTAAGTCCGAGCTTCTGATACATTATCGGATCCGGACTTGCAATAACGTGTGCAAGTGTTACCTGTTTACCCGGAACAAGCTCCTGAATTATACGAAGCTTACCCTCGTTATCCGGTATTAAATCCTTAAAATCCATTTTCTGTCTCCTGTATATAAATATGTAATAACCAAATTTCTTACTATATAATAACACATTTTAAGTAATTAGTCAACAGCAAAACGAAAATTATTTCCTTGTACAGAAAAATCAATTCCAGCCCCATCTCCGTTTTTCTCACGTACTGACAGAATTTCTCGGCAACGCGCATTCATTATATCAATAACAGCGTTCAGAATACATTTTGCCGCATCACCGTATAAATACGGAAAAACAAAATAAGGCATTGCAAAAAACCTGCAATGCCTTATTTTTACAAAAAAGTCCAGAAGGATAAAAATCCGAATATCACACTAAACAGCAACAAATACAAAAACGAACATATCCACGCAGATACAACAAACGTTCTGTGTCTCGTTTTATGCCTTAACTTGTATATCCCAAACATTGCACCAACCGCACCACCAAGCCATATATTTGCTAAAAGTCTCCATTCGGGAATTCTTTCTTCCTCCTCTTCTTGGGCACAGCGTTTGTCTTTTGCAAAAAGAATATATGTCTTAATGTTTGCAAAAAGAATATACCCAAAAACAATTATCAGAATTAGGGCGTTAAATTTCCCGTTGCCGAAAAACTTCAGCATTGGTGGTAAATTTATTTTGACAGACATTATCCATTCCGCAAATCCGACAAATGCCCCCTTTATGTTTTCTATAATTCCCAAGAAAAACTCACGCAGTGCATCTTTTATGACAATTGCTTCAGGTGAATTCTCAAAATTTTGCATAGTTTATTCCTTTACTCTGTTCCTGCGGAAAGTTTCGCTGCACGGTCGCTTGTTATAAGTGCCTCAATCACCTCATCAAGATCACCGTTCAAAAACTGTTCCAACTTGTATATTGTAAGATTTATTCTGTGGTCTGTTATACGGCTCTGTGGGAAATTATAGGTTCTTATCCTTTCACTTCTGTCGCCTGAACCCACCTGAGATTTACGTTCGTCAGCAATCTCTTTATTCCGCTCTGCCTCCATAGCCTCATATATTCTCGAACGCAGGATTTTCATAGCCTTTTCCTTGTTCTGAAGCTGTGATTTTTCGTCCTGACATGATACCACAACCCCTGTCGGGATATGTGTGATTCGTACCGCTGAGTCAGTTGTATTAACACACTGTCCGCCCGGACCGCCTGCACGGAATACATCTATTCTTAAATCGTTACGGTTGATTTCAAATTCAACCTCTTCAACCTCCGGCAAAACGGCTACCGTAACAGCAGATGTGTGTATTCTTCCGCCCGATTCGGTCTCCGGTACACGCTGAACACGGTGTACGCCGCTTTCGTATTTGAGCCTTGAATATGCACCCTTACCCTCTATCAGGAACGAAATTTCTTTGTAACCACCAAGCTCGGTTGCGTTCGAGCTTAATATTTCAAGCTTCCAACCCTGAGAATCGGCATACATCGAATACATACGCATAAGACTTCCTGCAAAGAGTGCCGCTTCTTCTCCGCCTGTTCCGCCGCGGATTTCCATAATAACGTTCTTTTCGTCATTCGGGTCCTTCGGGATAAGCAGGAACTTAATTTCCTCTTCACTTTTTTCGGCGTTCTTCTCCGCCTCGGCAAGGTCAGACTTAAGCATTTCAAGAAGTTCCTTATCTTCCTCAAGTTCAATAAGTGCCTTGTCCTCTTCAATGGTTTTTATATATTCTTTGTACTTGTTATATTCATCAATTATCGGCGTAAGCTCACTGTGCTCACGGCACAAATCACGCCATCTGTCACGGTCGGCAATAACCTCACTGTCAGAAATAAGTTCTGAAACAGTTAAAAACCGTTCCTCAAGTGATTTAAGTTTTTCCAGCATCCGTTAATCAAACCTTTCAAAATGTTACTTTCACTAATGACAATTTTACCTTTTTTCTCGCTAATTGTCAAGTTAGCTGACACATTTTTTACATATTTTCCCCATTTTTATAAAAATATCGTATTATTTTTCACAATTCATAAAAAAATCGTTAAAAACTATAGACAAGTGCACATTTTTTTGATATAATAAGATGGTTATTTTATGATTATTATGATAGAAAGGATGAAGTATGTTGGCTGATAAAAACAAGCTGTCAAAACTGCAGATATCGCTTATTTCCGCTGCACTTGCAACAGGGCTTGCTTCTGCTACAACAGTTCTTGCAGAAGACAGTACAGTTTCAGAAAAAGATATGCTTACACAAGCTGTTGCTTTGTACGAAAAGCTTTCAGGTCAGGAAGTATCTGTTCCTGATGCGTTAGTCAACAATTGTGGCGACAAAAATCTTGGCAAAGCCGTAATGCTCGGTTTTAAGAACACTGATGAAGTGTCATACGTGTCTGATGCTGTTGCCATAAGAAAACAAGACGCACTTACAATCCTTTATAAAACCATACTCAGTTATGATTATTCATACGCTTTGACTTCGGATGAAATAGACGAAATCATGAACAACTGTTATGATAACGCTCTTGTTTCAGAAGAAAACCGTGCTGCGTATGCATTTATGATAAAACATGAAATTATACAAGGTACATACGGCACAGAACCGGATAAACTCATAACCTGGAGCAGCTGTTCAACTCTTGTTGATGTTCTTTATGATTTATTTGTTCAGGACGTTTCATTCTCGGTTGCTGACGGCTCGATTAAAATCGGAGCAAACATTGCTTTTGTTGTTGATACTTTCGGTCAGCCGCAGAGAATAGATAAGAGCGACTATGACTTTGACTGGTATGTATATAACAGCGACCCTGCAAAGTTCATGATGGTCGGCGTTAAGGAAAACAGAGTTTGTGCGTTCTTTACTAATAGCGACGGATTCTCGTTCGGTGACATTGCCGAGGGCGATGACTATCTCCTGGCTCACAGCTATATGGAGAACACCGATTTCCGTATATTCAAAAACCGTAACGGCGAAATTGATGCGGTTATGTATAACCCGTATACAAAGAGCGACGTTACACTCACTAACAGTACATATCTTCGTGCCTGCGAGCTTGTTGATATTATAAATGCACAGCGCACAAAGCAGGGACTTGAAGCTCTCAATATTGATAATGAACTTTATGCTACGGCAGAAGATATGGTTTCACAGCCTAAATATCACGAACTTGCACGTGACAACCGCTATACGCACACTATGGACGGTGCACAACACGAAGAAGGCTATGATGTTTTTCTGATTTATCAGAAGCTTTTAGATAATGCTGAAAATGAGTGCTTCAATGAAAAAACAAGTTCAATCGGTGTATCTACATACGCTGATGAAGCATTCAATATATACACAAGTATTGTTTGTTCAAAAGCAAATGCAGAGCTTACAACTCAGCCAACAGATATTGAAACTGTTTCACCCGAAACAGAGGTGTTTGTTTTTGAAACAGAAACATACTACGATGTAACTGATACATCAACATTCGTATTCGATACTGAGGATACAAATTCCGAGCAGGCTCCGACAGAATTGGTAACTCCGCAAATCGCAGCACCTCTTGCAGAGTCGACAGTTCCTGCAGGAAAAGATTTGACAATTGAGCTTACAGAGAAATTCTCAGACGAATACTATGTATCAATCTATTCAATCGAGGATGATGCATATGTCGTTAACAGCTTTATAAAAACTGACAGCACAACACTCTCCTTCCCTGCCGATTTATTCGTTGCAGGAAAGGACTACACAGTGTCTGTAAGTTCAGCATCAAGCACTGCTACATCTGTCGCAAACGAGTTCACCGTAAGATACGGTGAGACCCCCGAAGACGGTTTAGCTTTATCAGCAACAGATTCAACCATTGTTACTGACAACGACTATCTTGATATAGAGTGGCAAACTGATTTATACTCAACATTCGTTCTTGATGTTTATAACGAAGAAGGCAAGCTCATGCTTTCAGAAACAGTTAACGATACAAACAAGTTAACGATAAACAACATCGACCCCGGAACATACTACATATACCTTACAGCATTGAGAAACGGAACACAGGATGTTTTCAAAGCACAGGAAATGATTGTTGCAACAGTAGAACTTCCCGAACCCGTTATAACAGAATATATTCTCGAAGACGGCGAAAAGTTCTACCCTGTATATGAAGACGAAGAAATGGGTCTGTTATATTTCTATGACGAGGAAATCATCGACGTTGAGCAAATAGGTTCCAACGGAAATGTGATAACTACCAAGAAGAAAAAAATAACAGAAAAGCAAGTTAAGAGCGTTGCTTACTACAAATATCTTGCCAATCAGCAGGAGCATGTCGAATTCTTCCTCGGCTCAGCAACACCTACCTTGCGTGACAGAAGTCTTGAACCTTCGGTTTATAACGGAACACCGATGTCGCTTTATGACGAATCAATCGGCGGTGCGGCAGTTGCAGAGGCACAAAAGTATCTTGGCGTACCGTATGTTTGGGGCGGAACAACTCCAAAGGGATTTGACTGTAGTGGTCTTGTACAGTACGTTTACAAATCACTCGGCATTACTATCAACCGTGTTTCACAGGACCAGTTCAAACAGGGTGCATATGTAACCCGTGAACAGCTTATGCCCGGTGACCTTGTATTCTTCGAGGATAACGGCGATGTTCACCACGTAGGACTTTATGTCGGAGACGGTTATATGATTCATGCTCCGTATACAGGTGCTGTGGTAAGCTATCAATCTATAGATACACCGTACTATGCATCACAGTTCTGTGGCGGCAGACGTGTATACTAATGAGAAAGGGTTGTTTATAATATGGCATTAAATTCTGTTACCGCAACAGTTAATCCTAAAAAACGAGGCAATACCACTGCGCTTATAATCATCTATACTGTGCTTGCGCTGTTTTCGATTTGCATGGGATTTTTCGATATTGCAACTGACAGACGTGTGTTCGGAATACTATTCCTTATAGCCGCAGTTATATTTATTATACTGCTTTTAATAAAGGGTAATACAGTTTTCGGAACGTCACTTAAAATAAAGGGTAATACTCTTTATCTAAAAAAATGGGATAACAGTTTCCTGCCTTATTCATCAGACAGTGGGCTTTTATCTGACCTTAAACCTGCAAAAACAAAAATTGTTTCTGTTGAAGCGGACGATATTGACATGATGCTTGTAGGAACAAAAGAGTTCATCAAGCGCAACATGACCGAATCGGGAAAACGGTTTTTAAAAGCACTTTACCCGTTCGAGCATTCGTCAAAAAAATCGAAGCAGGCAATGGTTTCAGGTCTTGATATGTTCTATATCGAAACAAAAGACGAAGATTGTGCATTTATGTGCATCCACGATTACAGCGTCAAAAATGTAGTTTCCATTATGAACGAAATATACAATATAAACCCCGAAGTTTCCATCAAGGTTAATAACCGTGAATATAAACGGTATATACAAAAACTACAAAATGAAACCGAATAAAAAACACACCGGCGTAATAGCCGGTGTGTTTTTTATTCTCTATGTAAGAAATCTGCGACAAACTGTTTTGCACATCTTCCGCTTTTTCCGCCGTAGTTCATTTCCCATCTTACGGCTTCTTTTTTAATTTCTTCGGTCATTTCGATACCGTTTCGTTCAAGCAGGACGCGTACAATTTCTATATACTGCTTTGCATCGGGTGCCGGGAAGAAAAGGCTTATTCCGAAACGTTCTGCAAGCGATAGCATTTCCTGCTTGTTATCGTTTACGTGTACCTCACCGCCGTCACGGTCAGCCCATGTTTCACGGATTAAGTGGCGTCTGTTTGACGTTGCATAAACAAGCACGTTCCCGGCGTTCGCCTGAAGCTGTCCTTCCATTGCAATCTTTAATGCACGGTATTCCGTATCGTGGCGTTCAAACGTCAAATCGTCAAGGAACAAGATATACTTGTGCGGTGAATCCTCAAGCTGTTTTGTAAGCTCCGGAATCTTTGTTATTGCACTCTTGGGTAGCTCAATAACTCTCAAACCGTCTTTTGCAAACATATTCAAGAGCGCTTTTACAGATGTGGATTTGCCCGTACCTCTGTCGCCGAACAGCAATACATTGTTGGCAAATTTACCGTCAATATATGCTTTTGTATTTTCTATAAGCACATTCTTCTGATGCTCCATTCCGACAATCTCTGAAAATTCCGCCTTGTCAGAATTTGCAATGCCCTTAAGCTCGCCGTCGAACCTGAATGCTATATACTTTGAGAGCAAACCGTTACCAAGCTCACTGTAATGAATAAGCAATCGCTCCAATAACTCGTCAGGACTTCCGGATGCCGTTATACGCCGTATTGATTTGGTGTAACCCTCATAATAGCCGGTGTCATTGCCCGACGGTGTATATTTGATTTTGGTGTTGAAAAGCTTGTTGTATATAGTTTCAATATCGAGCATCGCAATCTTATACAGGTCATCGCCGATATTTTTTCTGCCACGTGCAAGCACTGACAGAACATTCTCGTCATTTGCAAGCAGTGTTGCTATATATTCACGCAAGCTGTCGGCCGTCACGCCCTCTGTTTCTGCAAAGTTAACTATTCCCCGCAAAAGCTCTGTGTTATTCTTTTCAAGTATCGACTGAACAATTTTATCGTCTGTTATTTTATCGAAAATAAATAAATCCATTTTTGTATATCCATCCCTTTATTCTGATGTTTTTTGACGTGTCATTAGTGTGTTCACTGCATCTCTTGGGTCAACTCCGTTATACAGTACATTGTACGCCTGCTCGATTATCGGGGTTTCCACACCGTATTTTTTGCCGAGTCCATATGCTGCCGTTGCAGTGTTTACGCCCTCGACTACCATATGCACCTTTGTAAGAACGGTATTTAGGTCCATACCCTTACCTATAAGCTCGCCTGCTGTATAGTTTCTTGAAAGCGTACTCGTTGCAGTAACAATCAAGTCACCCAACCCCGAGAGTCCGGCAAAGGTGTATAAATTTGCACCCATTGCAACACCAAGTCTTGAAATTTCGGCAACACCACGTGTTATAAGTGCAGCCTTTGTGTTATCACCATAACCCAAACCATCGGATATACCTGCACATAGTGCAATCACGTTCTTTAACGCACCGCCAAGCTCAACACCGATTATATCATCGGATGTATATACTCTGAATGCCTCGGTCATAAATACATCCTGCAAAAACTCCGATGTTTCCGTTTCACTTGATGCCACAACAACAGTTGTGGGTATCCCACGGCTTACCTCCTCGGCATGCGACGGACCGCTTAAAACCGAAATATCAGCCTGCGGTATTTCTTCGCTATAGACCTCGGAAAGTCTTAAATTGCCCTCAAGTCCTTTTGAGATGTTTACGATCTTCTGTCCGTCCGAGACAAACTCCGACATTTGTTTTGCTGTTGTACGTGTTGCCGGTGACGGCACTGCAGTAACTATCACTTCCGCACCGCTTATACATTCATTCATGCTATGTGAGCATACGATATTCTGTGGAAACTTTATGCCCGGTAAAAACTCTTTGTTCTCACGGTCACGGTTAAGTCTGTCAGTTTCCTCTTGCTGCCACGACCACATATATATGTCATTCCCCTTGTTCGCAAGAAGCACCGCCATCGCTGTGCCCCAGCTACCGGAGCCAATAATTGCTATTTTCATTATCGAATTCCTTTCTATGGTTTAAATACAGAATCAAAAGTTTGAATAAATTGCCGAAGTTGTGCCGATAAGCAAGCGAGGCTATACGCTTGTATGCGAGCTTGTTTAGAGGTGCAAGAACGGTGATTTATTCAGACTTTTTCTTTGAGCCAAGCTTATTTTCTGTGCCATTCAAAAGACGTACAATATTGGCTCTGTGACGGATAATAAGCAGTCCGCCAAGTATCAGAACACATATAAATCTTGTTATGTCAAAGCTGTCGGTTACTATCATAACAACTGTCTGTATTATAATAAACACAAGTGCCGCCATAACCGAACCTAATGACACATACTTTGAAATCGCCATAATAGCCAGTGCTATCACAAGTGTTATAAGTCCGATTTTCCAGTCAAGCAGAAGTATTACTCCAAGCGATGTTGCAACACCTTTTCCACCCTTAAAACCGAAAAATACAGGGAAATTATGGCCTATAACCACTGCTACGCCTGCAACATACATCGACACGGCATATGCCCCAAAGTTTATCGCAAGCATTGCCAGAAGCAGTGCAACAACACCCTTTAAAATATCAATCACAAGGGTTATAATTGCGTATTTCTTGCCCATTGTACGGAGCATATTGGTAGCACCTGCATTACCCGAACCGCTTTCTCTGATATCCTTACCCATTACAGCTTTTGAAATCAGAATTGATGAATTGATACTGCCTATAAGATAAGCAACAACGCCTACGGCTATTGTGTATAGTAATTCCATAACTTTCTCCTTTTATTGGTCTTTCTTTCTCTCTCTGATGATAAGTCTTATCGGTGTTCCGTCAAAGCCGAAATTCTCACGTATCTGGTTTTCGATAAAACGCTTGTATGAAAAATGGAACAAATCCTTATCGTTTACGAAAAGTACGAATGTCGGCGGTGCAACGCTTGCCTGTGTGCCGTAATAGATACGAAGTCTCTTACCCTTATCCGACGGCGGCTGTTGCTTGTTCACTGCCTCATTTATAACGTCATTAAGCATACCCGTAGTAATTCTGCGTTTATGCTGTTCGTTTACCTTTTTGATTTCCTCAATCAATGCCGGGATATTTCTACCCGTCTTTGCACTTGTGAACATCATTGATGCATATGACATAAATGCAAACGTTTCACGGATTTTATACTTAAACTCGTTCATGGTCTTATCGTCTTTTTTAACGATGTCCCATTTGTTTATAACGAAAATACAAGCCTTGCCCTGTTCATCTGCATAACCTGCAATCTTTGTGTCCTGCTCAGCAATGCCCTCTGTTCCGTCTATCATTATAACGCACACGTCGCTTCTGTCTACTGCTGCATATGAACGGAGTACACTGAACTTTTCAATCGCCTCATTGACCTTGCTCTTACGGCGTATTCCCGCAGTGTCAATAAAGAGGAACTTGTCGCCGTCTTTTTCATAATGAGTGTCAATAGCATCACGTGTTGTTCCGGCAATATCGGAAACTATCACACGCTCCTCGCCCATCAGTTTGTTTATAAGTGACGATTTTCCTGCGTTCGGTCTGCCGATTACGGCCACCTTGATTTCGTCATCATCTGCTGTTGTGTCTGCGTCTTCCGGAAATTTTGCCGTTACTTCGTCAAGCAAGTCACCAAGTCCCAGTGCATTTGCCGATGAAATTGCAATCGGGTCGCCAAGTCCGAGATTGTAGAATTCATAAAACTCCATTGGTGGGTCACCAAGATTATCTACCTTGTTAACTGCAAGCACTATCTTTTTCTTTGCCTTCAGGAGCATCTGCGCTACCTCGTGGTCGTTTGCAGTAACGCCCTCCTTGACATTTGTCATAAGAATTACAACGTCTGCCATTTCTATTGCAATCTGTGCCTGCTCACGCATTTTTGCAAGTATCTCGTCCTTTGATTTAGGCTCAATACCGCCCGTATCAATCAATGTAAAATGCTTATCAAGCCACGAAACATCCGAATATATTCTGTCACGTGTTACGCCGGGCGTGTCTTCAACAATACTTATACGTGCGCCCGAAATTCTATTGAAAAGTGTTGATTTGCCGACGTTCGGTCTGCCGACAACCGCTACTATAGGTTTCATATGATGTTCTCCTTTCTTTGATGTACATATTATTTCTATTATATTTTACCATATTAAAGCAAAAATATCAAGTAAAATCACATAAAAATATGTATATGACAAAAAAGCCGCCGAAGCGACTTCTTTGTATGAATCTTAGATTTGGTGTGCGTTTAGAATCTTGGTTCCTCGGTGTCAATCAGACAACAGAACCGTCCCTTGTCATGCCCTTGTCTTTTTTAGACTGTGTATGCATTCACAAGTGAACGTATAACACGTTTTGCGCCTGTCTTTTCCATAATATGTGTTGCAACGGCATCGGCATTGTCGCTATTGACCGTAACTCTTACAAGACACCCGTCATTGCCTGACATGTCCGATATTGCTACAGTATGTGCCGAAACTATTCCGATTTCTTCAAGCTCTTTACCCAGTGCGGAGATTGCGTCCTTATCAATTCCGTAAATCTCTGCCGAAAGCTCAATATACGCCTCGTTCGCCGCAGTATAAAGGGACTTGCCCATATATGCTCTTACGCAGTTAATTCCGCTTTTAAAAGTACGTCTGCCAAAACCTGCTCCCGATTTTGATATGGTCATTTCGGGGATATTGCCAAACTCGTCTGATATCTCAGCTATAAGTGCCGCACCGTCAAGCGTACATAACTCGCCATGCTCGGTTCCGGCATTGAACGGAACACCTTCTAAAAGCATCTGCACCTCCGGAGTGGGAACAGGCATCCTGCCCCTTGGTGTATTCATGTACCCATCACCGACAGCTATGGTAGATGCTATGACTTTACCCGGCTTAAGCTCGTCCACTGCCATGCACACACCCACAATCGATGCAATTACGTCTCTTGATCCGGTTCTGCGCATCTTCATTGTTTCTTTGTCACGGTTGTTTGTCTTTGCTGCAGCATCTGCAATACGGTTATAAACCTTCACTGCCCGTTCTTTTACGGATGCATCAATCCTCAGCTCCGATATTATATCTTCAATATCGTACAGTGTACGGCTTCTGCGACGTGGCTGCTTATACTCCTCCGCTTCATTTGCATCAATTTCATCTGCATATGGGTCAAACTCATTAGATGCACGACGCTGAAACTCTATCTGCGAGCCGGTTATTCCGTTCATCGCATCCGGCATTCTCTGTATTGATATACCGTCCATACCTATCTTGTTAAAATTATATACGAATAAATCGGGATTTTCCATTATATCCATAAGCGCACCCAGTAGCTTTGTACCGGTAACGCCCATTCTGCAGTCAATATATAAAGTGTCCATATCTCTCCTCCGTTGTTTTTATACCACCTTACTATTCTAGCACACTTTATACTCATAGTCAACACAGATTTTCCGATTTTTGACAATTTTTTTGACTGGTATCTTGCTTTTTACTTGATTTTGTGATATAATTAACTATTATTACGTTTCCGCATAGCGGATATATGAAAGGATGTTTTTTATGACAGGTGAAGTTTTGGCATTTGTACTTTATTTTGTACTTATGCTCGGTATTGGAGTCTTTTTCTTCGCAAAGTCTAAATCAGCAGGAGAAAAAGATTACTTCCTCGGAGGAAGAAAAATGGGTCCGTGGGTTACGGCAATGAGTGCCCAGGCATCGGACATGAGTGCATGGTTACTTATGGGCTTACCCGGTTCAATTATTGCATTCGGACTTGGACAGGCATGGATAGGTATCGGTCTTGCGCTTGGCACTGCACTTAACTGGATTATAGTCGCAAAGAGACTTCGTAAGTTCTCAGAGGCTTCAGGAGATTCAATAACACTTCCGCAGTATCTTACAAACAGATTTATGGCAAAGAGCTCTGCACTTAAAATTATATGCGCAATCGTGTTCCTTATAAGCTTCACAATCTATGTTGCATCAGCTTTCTCAGCAGGCGCACAGGTGTTTAACCAGTTATTCCCTAACCTTCCGATTGAAACAGCAATGATTATCTTTGCGGCAATCATTCTGGTTTACACATTCCTTGGCGGTTATAAAGCAGTTTGTTGGACAGACTTTTTCCAGGGACTTCTGATGCTCGTTGCACTACTCGCTGTTCCGATTGTTATGGTTTTCTTCGGCGAGAATAACCCGGAGTTTTTAACGACAACTGTTACAGGTGCATCAGGAACAGAATACTCGTTCACGGCAAACCTGTTCTCTGCTACACCGCAGGAAATCATTTCAGGCTTCGGCTGGGGACTCGGTTACTTTGGTATGCCCCATATCCTTGTAAGATTTATGTCAATCGAGAAGCCAAGCATGGTTAAAAAATCTTCAATTGTGGCTATCATATGGGTAGTAATAACACTTCTTGCAACAATGGTGCTTGCATATTATGGAAGAATATACATAATGGACGGCGAGTCTTTTGCACAGTCACTGCTTAGTGCGGATGCTCAGGAGCTTATATTCGTTAAGCTGACAAGATACATATTCCCGTCATTTATTGCAGGAATTCTCCTTGCTGCAATTATAGCGGCTTCAATGTCAACTGCTGACTCACAGTTGCTTGTTGCATCATCATCATTTACTAGTGATATTTACAAGCCTATAATACGTAAGAATGCATCAGAGAAAGAGCTTTTGTGGGTAGGCAGAATAGTTGTTGTAATCGTTTCTGTTGTTGCATACTTTATTGCATCAAGCAAGGGCGAAGGCGCTGCAGCTATCATGAGCCTTGTATCAAACGCATGGGCACTCTTTGGTGCGGCATTCGGTCCGGTAATTCTCCTTTCATTGTTCTGGAAGAGATTTACATACAAGGGCGCAATCGCAGGTATAGTATCGGGCGCTGTTGTTGATATAGTATGGCTGATACTTGACAATGTGACACTTGTTTTTGACAGCGGAAAAGTTTTGTCCTTGTGCACAACCAATATCTACGAGATTATCCCCGGATTTATTGTTTGTACAATATTCGCTGTTGTAGTTTCACTCATCGACAAGAAACCGTCACAGGAAGTTGAAGCAATTTTCGAAACAGCAACAAGCAAGAATAACGACTAATAAACACAAAGAGCCATCCAAAAGAATGGCTCTTTGTATGCGATAAAAAACGCAGGTTTTAAAACCTGCGTTTTGTTTTTATATCATTTTTATTGTCTTTATTACCTGCGGAACTACCGGCTTATCGTCACAAGCAGTCTGGCAAGTTGCGATAGCATCTACAACATCCATACCGTCTGTCACCTTACCGAATGCCGCATACTGACCGTCAAGGTGCGGTGCATCCTTATGCATTATAAAGAACTGGCTTGATGCACTGTTGGGGAACATCGTTCTTGCCATTGAGAGAACACCACGCTCGTGCTTGAGCATATTTCTTACGCCGTTTGACATGAACTCGCCTTTGATTGACTCTGCCTCCTTATGATTGCCAACTGCGTCAAATCCGCCGCCCTGAATCATAAATCCCTCTATTACTCGGTGGAACACAAGTCCATCAAAGAAGTTCTCATTGATAAGCTTTACAAAGTTTTCAACCGTTATCGGCGCAACATCAGGATAAAGCTCTGCTTTTATGATTCCGCCGTTCTGCATTTCAATCTGTATGTTCATATTATTATCTCCTTATTCTTCGTTTTCCTCTGTAACCTCTGCTTCTGCATCAGTTTCAGGGATTTCTTCTTCCTCATAACGCTCTGTAAGAGCCACGCTTACAACGCTTACGCCATCTTTCATCTTGACAAGACGTACACCCTGTGTCTGTCTGCCAAAACGGCTTATGGTGTCAACGTGGAGTCTTATAACTACGCCCTCCGAGGTTATAAGCATAATATCCTCATCATCACTTGCCGAAAGGACACCTGCAAGTCTGCCCGTCTTTTCGGTTAGCTTGTATGTGAATATACCCTTACCGCCTCTTGACTGGAGTCTGTACTCCTCTACATCTGTACGCTTACCGTAACCGCCCTCGGTTATTGCAAGAACAGTCTTAGTCTCATCAACTACCATTGCAGATACTACGCAGTCGCCCTTTCTGAGCTCAACTGCCTTAACACCTCTGGTTGTTCTGCCCATTGCTCTTGCATCAGTTTCCTTGAAACGCACTGCAAAGCCATCCTTTGTAGCTACCATTATTTCCTGCTCACCGTCGGTCTTGTTAACGCTTATAAGCTCATCGCCCTCAACGAGGTCTATAGCACGCAAGCCGTTCTGACGGATACGTGAGTAGTCCATAATATCTGTACGCTTTACAAGACCTTCACGTGTTACAAATGTGAGATAATCACCGTTATTGAACTCACGCACCGGTATCATAGCACTAATCTTTTCGTCAGAATCAAGCGGAAGAATGTTTACAATAGCCATGCCCTTTGCTGTACGGCTTGATTCAGGTACCTGATAACCTTTGAGTCTGTAAACCATACCCTTTGTTGTAAAGAACAGGATATTATCGTGAGTTGATGCTGTGAAGATATGCTCTACAAAGTCCTCCTCACGTGTCGTAACACCTGTTACGCCTCGTCCACCTCTATGCTGTGAACGGTAGGTGTCAACCGGCATACGCTTTGTATAGCCGTTGTGAGTAAGTGTTATAATGCACTCTTCTTCCTCGATTAAATCCTCGTCCTCAAGGTTGCTGTAGTCCATAGCAATCTCTGTACGACGCGGGTCACCGTATTTGTTCTTGAGTGCAACAAGGTCTTCCTTGATTATATCAAATACCTTTGACTCATCAGCAAGGATTGCTTCATACTCGCCAATCTTTGCAAGAACGCCCTCGTATTCCGCTTCTATCTTTTCTCTTTCAAGACCTGACAAACGTCCCAACTGCATCTGAACAATTGCCGTTGCCTGAACATCATCAAGGTCAAATCTTGCACATAACTGTTCCTTTGCATCTGCAATTGATTTCGATGCACGGATTATGCGGATAACTTCGTCAACGTTGTCAATAACTATCTTATAGCCCTCAAGCAAGTGTGCACGTTCTTTTGCCTTTCTCAAGTCAAAACGTGTGCGGCGAACGATTACATCCTCCTGATGTGCTATATAGTGGTCTATCATTTCCTTAAGGTTAAGCACCTTCGGAACCTTGTCCACCAACGCAATGAGTATTATACCAAACGACTCCTGCATTTCAGTGTATTTATAAAGGTTATTTAGCACAACGTTTGCGTTTGCATCACGCTTAAGCTCAATTACAAGGCGGATATCTTCAGATGATTCGTCACGTGTTGATGAAATACCGTCAATCTTACCGTCACGGATAAGCTCATTTATGTGAGTTTCCATCTGTGCCTTGTTAACCTTATAAGGAATCTCTGTTACGACAATTCTCTGCTTGCCGTTGTCATATTCCTCAATTTCAGCTCTTGCACGAAGCACAAGCTTACCTCGGCCTGTTGCATACGCCTGACGGATACCGCTTCTGCCCATGATTATACCTCCGGTCGGGAAGTCCGGTCCGGGGATATACTGCATAAGCTCCTCAATCGTTATCATCGGGTCATCAATTGCCGCAATAATAGCGTCTACAGCCTCTGTAAGGTTGTGTGGAGGTATATTGGTCGCCATACCTACTGCAATACCGTTTGAGCCGTTTACGAGCAGATTCGGGAATCTGGACGGTAATACATCCGGTTCTTTTCTCGTGTCATCGAAGTTTGACACAAAATCAACTGTTTCCTTTTCGATATCTGTAAGCATCGACGCTGAAATCTTTGCCATTTTTGCTTCCGTGTAACGGTAAGCAGCAGGCGGGTCACCGTCGATTGAACCGAAGTTACCTTTACCCTGAACAAGCGGATATCTCAAAGAGAAAGGCTGTCCCAGACGAACCATTGCATCATAAACCGATGCATCACCGTGCGGATGGTATCTACCAAGCACGTCACCAACGGTTGTAGCCGACTTTCTGAAGTCTGCCTCATAAAGCAAACCGTCCTCATACATATTGTAAAGAATACGTCTGTGTACAGGTTTCAAGCCGTCACGCACATCAGGAAGCGCACGGCTTACAATAACGCTCATCGCATAGTCAATATATGCTTTTTGCATTTCATTATTCAGTTCGACACCAACTATTTTCTGGTCTTCCAAAGCCGATCTGTCGAATGGCAGTTCCTTTGATTTTTTAGCCATATTTTCCTCCTTTAAAAGTGCCTTTCAGCTCTTTTTATGCATATATATAATTATACCATAAAAAGGCTAAAATTGCAAGTAATTATGCGTATTTTTTTATGTTTTTTTATGAAAAAAGGACCGCCCTTGGCGGTCCTTAAAATCTCTTAATATGATAACGATACCTCGTCCTCTTTTACAGGCTGCTCTGTAAGCATATCCTCTGTGATTGCATCGATTACATCCTGGAATTTTTCAATAGTTATATTGTGCTCTTTGAGAAGTTCCTCAAATCTCAACTCTACACGCTTTGCAGAATATGATGAAGAAACTGTATCCTTTTTGTCCTCGAACGCAGGGAGCTCAACTCTCAGGATTACGTGATAGCCATAATCTGATTCACACATACCGAACTCGCCCGGCTTAAGCTCTTTTACCTTGTTTTCAAACGGGGCTACCATTTCGCCGTCTGTAAACACATATCCGTCAGGATTGCTTTCCGAACCCGGATCCTGTGAATATTCTTTAACCAATGCATCAAAGTCCTCACCGTTCTTTGCACGCTCTAAAAGCTCGTCAGCAAGTTCCTTGCCCTGCTTTTCGCCTTCTTTAACTTCTGCACCTTCTTCAGGCTTGTTTACAAGGATATGCTTTGCAGCATAGTATTTTTCTTCATAGAAAGACTTAAGCTCCTCATCTGTTGCTTCTTTGCCTTCAAATTCCTTTGCTATCTGCTCCTGAACCTTTGTTGCATACGCACTTGCAGTGAACAGATTATCAAGGAAATCTATGCTTGAGGCATTGTTCTTGAGATACTCTGAATAAGCATCGAATCCGCCACCGTTTGCAGCATAGCTTGCTCTCATACTTACCGCAGAATTTCTTTCTTCATCAGTAAGCTCAATCTTCATCGCCTTGGCAAGTTCTCCGTACTGGAATATTGTTTCCATCTGCTCAACTATCATCGGCTTTACTGTAGCAAAATCTGAACCCATATAAGCCATATCTGCCTTTGTCATAACCGCAATATCACCGGCTGTGATTTTTGTATCACCGATTTTCATTGCTGTCTTCTTAAGTTCTGCATTTGCACCACACGCTGAAAGTGCCATTGCCATAGCTGCTACAGCAGCTACTAAACGTATTTTTTTCATAGTTTTTTCCTCTTTTCTTGTTATAAGATAATCTAACATATCCATTATACATCATTTGTTCGGATTTTGCAATTCTTTTATTAAAATTAACAGTTTTTTAACAAATTCGAGTATGTTACTGTCTTTTTCGGTAAGCTTAAGTGTAAGTGTCGGTGAATCTGTCGCAACCTTAACCCTTGACGGGAACTTTTTGTCAAGCCCGAATACAATCTCAGGTATGAGTGCATCCTGTGAAAATTTGAGGGTAAGCACTCTCTGACGCTGTACTATCTCGGTACAGCCCACTTCCCTTGCCGGAACTTTCAGCGCCGCAACTGCAATGATATTTAAAACAGGTTTTGGCATATCGCCGTAACGGTCGATGAACTCATCTGCTATCTCCATTTCATCGTCCTCGGTTTCTATAGCCGAAATCTTTTTGTACATATCTATACGCTGATTAGACGACTCTATATAGCCTTCGGGGATATATGCACTCACGTTTATATCCACCGCAACATCCTCTGTTGCAGGATTTTTTACACCCTTTGCTTCGTTTATACTTTCGCTTAAAATTTTGCAGTACATATCATATCCGACATTATCCATATGTCCGTGTTGCTGTGAACCGAGGATATTACCTGCACCTCTGATTTCAAGGTCACGCATTGCAATTTTAAATCCTGAGCCAAATTCCGTAAATTCACGTATTGCACTCAATCGCTTCTGCGATACACTTGTTAAAATCTTATCTTTTTTATATGTCAGATACGCATACGCCATACGGTTTGAGCGCCCAACTCTGCCACGAAGCTGATAAAGCTGTGCAAGTCCCATTTTGTCGGCATTTTCGATAATCATCGTGTTGGCATTTGGTATATCAAGTCCCGTTTCGATTATGGTTGTGCACACAAGTATCTGCGTCTGGCCGCTTACCATATCGTACATTATATCTTCAAGCTCGGACTCGTTCATTTTACCGTGCCCGACAGCTATATTGACATCAGGGAACCGTTCCTTAAGCCACTGTGCCTTATGGTATATGCCCTGCACTCTGTTATAGAGATAGAAGACCTGACCGCCACGTGCAAGCTCTTTTTCAATCGCATCGCAAATAATAGTTTCGTTATGCTCAAGTACATATGTCTGAACCGGATAACGGCTACCGGGCGGTTCTGTTAAAACAGACATATCCCTTACCGATGTCATTGCCATATGCAATGTTCTCGGTATAGGTGTCGCTGTCATTGTAAGCACATCAACATTTGTTTTGAGTGCTTTTATTTTTTCTTTATGAGCAACACCGAAACGCTGTTCCTCGTCTATAATAAGAAGTCCTAAATCCTTGAACTTAACATCCTCTGAGAGCAATCTGTGTGTTCCGATTATAATATCAATTCTGCCGTCCTTTAGCTGTTTAAGAATCTCGGTCTGTTGTTTTGCCGTACGGAAACGTGAAAGCATCTCCACAGTTATCGGAAAATCCGCCATACGGCTCTTGAACGTTTCATAATGTTGCATTGCAAGGATAGTTGTCGGGCACAGATACACAACCTGCTTGCTGTCACATACAGCCTTAAACGCCGCACGAAGTGCCACTTCGGTTTTACCGAAGCCGACATCACCGCAAAGGAGTCTGTCCATCGGTGCACTCTTTTCCATGTCCGACTTTACCTCTTCAATACTGCGAAGCTGGTCGGTTGTTTCGGTATAACGGAATGTATCCTCAAACTCTCTCTGCCACGGCGTGTCCTCGGCAAATGCATGACCTGCCACTTCTTCCCGCTGCGCATAGAGCTTTATAAGCTCTTTTGCAAGCTCGTCTGTTGATGCCTTTACTTTTTGTTTCTGACGTGTCCACTCCTGCGTTCCAAGACGATTCAGTTTTACAGTCTTTTCGTCCGTCTTTCCGCTGTATTTATATAGCAGATTAAGCTGGTCAACCGGCACATATAAAGTATCAGAGCCTTTATACTGGATTTTAAGATAGTCCTTTGAAATGCCGTCAACCGTCATTTTCATGATTCCGGCATATTCACCGATACCGTGTGCAGTATGGACAATATAGTCACCCACAGAAATATCGTTATATGACTTTATTCTGTTCTCATTTTCTTTACGGCGTCGCTCACGTGAGCGTCCGCTTTTAAATATTTCCTGTTCGGAAACAAGCACGAATTTGAGTTCCGGATATTCAAATCCGCCCGAGCTGTTACCTGTTATTATTACGGTTTCGCCCTTCATAAAGGTCTTGTCTTTTGAAAAACGTGCCTTTATACCACGCTCATTAAACACACCCTCAAGGTTTACCGCCCTTTTCTCTGTTGTTGCAAGCACTACCACAGTATAGTCCGTTTCTGCCCAGCGCTTCAAGTCCTCAAACAGATATTCAAGCTTGCCGTGGAACGATACCGTTGTTTTTGAAACTATACTTTCAAGATGCTTGAACGAAAACTCATTTTTGGTATGCGACAGCATCTCAAATGCGATAAGTCGCATTTTTGAAATTGTTGAAACCACATCATACTGTGTCTTATACAACGGAATTTTCGCATCGCCGATAATACCCTTGAATTTAAGCTCGGTTATCATCTGCTCCTTTTCCCACAAAAACGTTTTCATACGTTCAAGAACACGTTTGGGGTCTATCACAAACGCAACCGTATCATCAGCAAAATAATCCGTAAGTGACGGAATATCTCCGTATATAAGCGAAATATACTTATCTGCCGACGGGAAACTCATACGCTCTTTGAACAGCTCTATATCTGCCTCAAGTGTTTTTGCATATTCGTCATCAGCACCCTTTTTACGATGAACCGCTTTAAGTCTGCGTGAAAGCTCAAGTATTATTTCCTCTCTGCGTTTTTCGGTATAAAGAGTTTCTGTTACAGGTATAATGCGTACAGACTCTATGTTTTCAAGTGTTCGTTGCGAATCCATATCAAAGCTTCTGACAGAATCCACCTCATCGCCCCAGAACTCAATACGTACAGGATTTTCCACACCGGGTGGATATATATCAACAATACCGCCACGCACCGAAAACTGCCCGATGCCCTCAATTATTTCTTCACGTTTATAGCCTATTTCAACAAGCTTTGCACTAAGTTCTGAAATATCGTATTCACTGCCTGTCAGAATCTCTATTGTGTCGTTTATGAACCGTTTTTTATCTGCCGTATACGTCATAAGCGCATCGACCGATGCCACAACCGTAACACCGCCTCTGACTATTTTATCCAACACAGCAAGCCGTGCATTTTCGTTTGCACGGCCCATTGTTTCGATATTATAAAATACGTATTCCTTTGACGGGAACAATACCGCATTATCGGTATAAAGCCTCAAATCCGACAGAACCGAGCGTGCTTCCATATCTGAATACGTTATTATAAGCGTATTAGATTCTGTTTTTGCAGAAACTGATGCAATAAGATGTGCCTCGGCAGTTTCTGCTACGCCCGCCACCGAAACCGGTGTGTTGTCAAGGTTTTTTATTATCCCCTCATACGGTCTGTATCCGTCAAGCAGATTCAATAAGTCCATTTTATTTACCGTTATATTTATTCATAGCACTTTCAAACCCACGTGCTATAATTTCCTTTACTGCTTTATATGCTTTTACTATTGCTTCTTCAAGTACAGGAATCTCATCTTTTGCAAATCTTCCGAGAACGAAGTCTGCAAGCTCATGATCCTTATGCTCCGGCGCACCGACACCTATACGCACTCTCGGAAATGCATCAGAGTTAAGCATATATATTATTGATTTAAGTCCGTTATGACCACCGGCACTACCCTTGCCACGAACACGGATTCTGCCTGTGTCAAGTGCGATATCGTCACTTATTATAATGACATTTTCAACCGGAATTTTAAAGAATTTCACAAACTCAACTATACTCTCGCCGCTTAAATTCATATATGTCTGCGGTTTTACAAGAAGTACCTTTTCGCCGTTTATTTCACACTCGCCGTACAATGCCTTGTATTTAAGTTTTTTAACCTTAGCACCAAGCTCGTCGGCTATATAGTCTATTGTATGAAACCCGATATTATGTCTTGTCATTTCATATTTTGTACCGGGATTGCCAAGTCCTGCTATAAGATACATTTTATCTTTCCTCTCCTCTGTGCAGCTGCTCCTTTGCAGTTTCTATATCGTTTGTAATCTGTGCTTTTAAAGCATCGAGGCTGTCAAACTTCTTATCGCCTCTTATTCTTTTTACAAAATCAACCTTTACTGTTTTTCCGTATATATCAGAATCAAATCCGAGAATGTGACTTTCCACAGTTATTTTCTTTGCATTAAACGTCGGATTACTGCCCACGTTTATAACGCTGTCATAGATAACACCGTCAACAGTTGTATAGCCCATATACACACCTTCTTTGGGAAGGATTTTGTTATCACCATAACAAACATTTGCAGTCGGCGTTCCAAGCTTGTGCCCGTTTCTTAAACCCTTTGTAACCTCACCCGTAAGCGAGAAGGGTCTGCCTAAAAACAGCGACGCTTCATCAACATTTCCCTCGCATACAAGCTCACGTATCTTTGTGCTTTTTATAGTTACACCGCTCGTTTTCATTTCGTCTGTCACTATAACGACAAACCCGTATTTCTCACCAAGCTTTTTAAGAGTTTTAACATCGCCCTCTGCCTTGTAACCGAAACGGTAGTCATAACCTACACATACCGCAGACGGGTTAAGCTTATCAATAAGCATACACACAAATTCTTCCGGCGAAAGGTGCATAAAAGCACTGTCAAATTCACGTATGTAAACGCAGTCCACACCCATAGAGTCAAGTATTTCAAGCTTTTCCGCCTCATCTGTCAGAAGCTTTATTTTTTGACCGGTTATCACATTAACAGTATGCTCACAAAACAAAAGCACCGAGCTTTCCAAGCCGTTTTCCTTAGCATATCGGCAACACGTTTTTATAATTTCAGTGTGTGCTCTGTGAAGTCCGTCAAAGTTACCGAGTGCCACTGCTTTTTTTGCACCGTCTGCTTTGCCGTCACGTATAATCTGCATCAGTCTTCTCCTTTATGTCCAGAATGATTTTACAAGTACAAGCTTCATATCCTCTAACCTTGATATACACAAAAACCGTCCGTCTTCAGAATATATTCTGTACGATTGCCCCTCCACGCCGTTTCGCCATGTCATCCTTACGCCGTTTGTTATACTCTTTTCTTGCTTTTCGTTAAGATGTATTTTGGGTAGTGACGAAAACAGTGAATCTGTCGGCTTTAGTGTCCCCGACAATTCTTCAAGCTCATCAAGTTTTTCTATCGTAAATGCATCTTCTATCGCAAAGCCTGCTGTATATGTACGGCGCAGTTCTGTCATCACAGCACCGCATCCGAGCTTTGTTCCTATATCATCGCACAGAGAACGGATATATGTCCCCTTTGAGCAATGAACATCTATTGTAACAGTTGGCATGGATATATCGCATATATCTATTGAATATATATTTATGCGTCGTGGTTCACGCTCAATCTCTATTCCCTCACGTGCCAGGTCATAGAGCTTTTTACCGTCTTTTTTTATTGCACTGTACATCGGCGGTATCTGGTCCTGCTCACCGATAAAGCCTGCAATAACTCTGCGTACATCTTCCTCTGTTACAGAAACTTCGTTCTCCTCTGTTATTTCGCCCTCGATATCAAGAGTGTCCGAACGTTTTCCCAAAAGAAATGTTGCACGGTATTTTTTATCACTTTCAATCAGCATATCCGCCGCACGTGTTGCATTGCCGATACATACAGGCAACACTCCCGTCGCAAGAGGATCAAGAGTGCCTGTGTGTCCTACACGGCGTGTATCGAATTTTTTACGCAAAATTCCCACAATATCGTGCGATGTCTTGCCCTTTGGTTTATCAATTATAATAACGCCGTTCATTATAATACTTCCTCACACGCAGAAACCACAAGTTTTTCTGCAGTTTCTATATCATCATATATACTGCATCCGGCAGCCTTTATATGTCCGCCACCGTCAAATTTCAAAGCTACCTTTGAAACGTCCGCATCACCGTTTGAGCGAAGGCTCACACGGATTTTGCCGTTCACTTCTTTTAGTGACAC